>JBGVBS010000054.1:0-61580 GCA_045225715.1 Oscillospiraceae bacterium | reverse complement strand
TATTTGTCAAGCCTTTTTTAAAAAAAACCCTCCCGTCACTAAAAAAATGTGACGAGAGGGCTTCGCTATATTATCTTTCTGACATTGGGTGTGAGACCGTCGGTTTTTTCTTCGCGGCGCTGGAAAAACCTCCCGGATATGGAAGATTCTTTGCATTGTCAAACGGTTACAGAGCGGTTACAATTTGACGCGAAAGGGAGGTAATACCGATGAAACAAAAACTTACCAGCACGATTCTTGCGCTTGCTCTTGCACTGTCGCTGAGCCTGCCGACCTACGCCGCGTGCGCTTGCCCGACGCAAAACATCTGCGCCGGCGAGCTGCTGCAACAGCTCCTGCGCCGCTGTGAGGGCGGCTGCAACGGGACTGCGCAGCCGGATTGGAGCGCTCTGCTGCAAGTACGCCTGGCGCAGAAACCTGCCGCGCCGACGGAAACGCCGGCAGAAACGGAACAACCGGAGCAGCCTTCTGCGGAACCGGAGCAGCCCCATCCGCCCGAACAGCCGGAAGGAGCCGAACAGAACGCCGTGACCGAAACGCCCGCCGCGGGATCGTCCGTCCGCGCCTATGAGCGCGAGGTCGTACGGCTGGTGAACGAGGAACGCGCAAAGTACGGTCTCGCGGCGCTGACCGAAGACGAGAGCCTGTCCGATCTCGCGAGGCTCAAGTCGCGGGATATGCGCGACAACGGTTACTTCGACCACAACAGCCCCACCTACGGCACGCCGTTCCAGATGATGAAGTCTTTCGGCTTTCCTTATCGCACGGCGGGGGAGAACATCGCCATGGGCTACGCGACCCCGGAGGCGGTGGTCAGCGCGTGGATGAACTCGTCAGGCCACCGCGCGAATATCCTGAACGCCTCGTACACCCGCATCGGCGTCGGTTACGTCGCGGAGGGGAACTACTGGACGCAGGCGTTTATCGGGTAACAAAAACAGCGGCAAATGCCGCTGTTTTTGTTACCTTTGATATTCAAACTGAAGGCCGTAGAGATCGACCGTGTCGCCGTCCCGGATGCCGCGTTCCTCCAGCTGGCGGAACACGCCGTTGTCGCGCAGCGCCTTGTCGAAGAACATCCGGCTCTCATAGTCGGAGAAGTTGACGTTCGCCATCAGCCGCTCCAGCCATTTGCCCGCGACATACCAGGTGCCGTCCTCGACCTCGATCTCCAGCGGCTCGTCCGCCTCGATGACGGGCGGCTTCGGCACGAAGGTCGGCTCATAGACCGTCACCGGCGGCAGCTCCGCGAGCGTTGCCGCGATCGTCTGCACCAGCTCGCGCGTACCCGTGTGGCTCGCGGCGGAGAGGGCAAAGAGGGGATAGCCCTGCGGCTCCACGTGGGCGCGGAGCGCTTCGAGCAGGCTTTCATCCTCCATGATGTCGGTCTTGTTCGCCACCACGATCTGCGGGCGCGTCGCCAGCTCCGGCGACCACTGCGCCAGCTCGGCGTTGATCGCGTCGAAGTCTGCGACGGGGTCGCGCCCCTCGCTGCCCGACACGTCCACGACGTGAACGAGCAGGCGGCAGCGGTCGACGTGGCGCAGGAAGTCGTGGCCGAGGCCCGCGCCCTCGCTCGCGCCCTCGATGATGCCGGGGATGTCCGCGAGGACGAAGCTCGTCTCCTCATTGACATAGACGACGCCGAGGTTGGGGAAGAGCGTGGTAAAATGGTAATTGGCGATCTTCGGCTGCGCCTTGGACACGACGGAAAGCAGGGTGGACTTGCCGACGTTCGGGAAGCCGATCAGGCCCACGTCCGCCAACAGCTTGAGCTCCAGGATCACGTCGTGCGCCTCGCCCTCCAGCCCCGCCTTGGCAAAGCGCGGCACTTGACGGGTCGGCGTGGCGAAGTGGGCGTTGCCCCAGCCGCCGCGTCCGCCCTTGCAGAGGATGAACGGCTCGCTGTCGGACATATCCTTGATGATCTCGTTCGTCTCCGCGTCGCGCACGAGCGTCCCGCGCGGCACGCGGATGACGAGCGCCTTGCCGCCGCGCCCGTTCCTGCGCGAGCCCTGGCCGTCCATGCCGTTCTCGGCGATATATTTGCGCTTGTAGCGGAAGTCCATCAGTGTGGACATATTGTCGTCCACCTGTAAAACGATATTGCCGCCCGCGCCGCCGTCGCCGCCGTCGGGGCCGCCCGCCGCGACGTACTTCTCGCGGTGGAAGGCGACGGCGCCGTTGCCGCCCTTGCCGGCGCGCACGCTGATGCGCGCGGTGTCGATGAATGATGCTGCCATGGGGATACCTCCTGTGGTAAGTGCGCGTTGAAAAAACCCCGAGCGTCAGCTCGGGGTTTTTACTCTCTTACTGCTCGGTGGGATACACGCAAGCCTGCTTGCGATCCTTGCCGAGACGCTCGAAACGGAGCACGCCGCTCTCCTTGGCGAAGAGGGTATCGTCGGAGCCGATGCCGACGTTCACGCCGGGATGAATGTGGGTGCCGCGCTGACGAACGAGAATGTTGCCCGCGAGGACGTACTGACCGTCGGCGCGCTTGAGGCCAAGGCGCTTGGACTTGGAATCGCGGCCGTTCTTGGTCGAGCCCATACCTTTTTTATGAGCAAAGAACTGAAGACCGATGTTCAGCATGATTCGGTGCCATCCTTTCTGTAGAATCAGAAGCTTACGCTTCCAGAACTTCAATGTTGTCCGGATACTCGTCGTGCAGCTCCGAGAAATAGAGCATCAGGCCGGACAGGAGACCCTGTACCGCGTGCTCGTCCCGATCGGAAAGCCCGCCGGGAACGCGGAGCGTGATGGAGCCGGATTTTTCGCGCACCCTGACACTGGCGGCTAAGCCAAAAATGTCGTTGATCGTGGCTTCCGTCAGCCTGACCGCGCTGGTGACGGCGGCGCAGACGATGTCGCTGCCCGCGTCCGCCCAGCCGCTGTGGCCGGAGACGTCAAAGCCCGTGATGCGCTTGCCCTCGGTAAAGAACCTGACCGTCGTCATCAGACGCTGATCTTGGCGATCTCAACCTTGGTGTAGGGCTGGCGATGACCCTGGCGTTTGCGGTAACCCTTCTTGGGGAGATACTTGAAGACGCGGATCTTCTTGCCCTTGCCGTTCTTGACGACCTTCGCCGCGACGCTCGCGCCCTCCACGGTGGGAGCGCCGAAGGTCGTGTTCTCGCCGTCGACGATGGCGAGCACCTGATCGAAGGTCACCTCGTCGCCCGCCTCGACGGGCAGCTTCTCGATAAACAGCGTGTCGCCCTCCGCGACGTTGTACTGCTTACCGCCGGTAACGATGATAGCCTGCATGTGTGTGTTGCACCTCTTTCCTTTATTACGGACTCGCTGTCGGGGGCGGCCGGCGGACGCCGACGCTTTCGGCCCATTCAAAGCGGCTTTCCTAGTATAACGATGCGAACCCGCTTTGTCAAGTAATTTTTCTGCGTTTTTCACGAAAATTTTCCGTGTGAATGGAGCAGAATACCCAAAGGGGACAAAGCAAAACGTCGAAAGCACTTGCTTTATATGTGAGGAGTGACTATAATGGGGGCATTACAGGCATAAATCTTTGTGCCGGAAAACAAGGAAGGGTCTTGCGACCATGAGAACGGATGAAAAGCTGAACATGACCATGCTCTGCGACTTCTATGAGCTGACCATGGCGAACGGTTACTTTGAGAGCGGTCAGGCAGACCGTATCACCTACTTTGACGCATTTTTCCGCTCCGTGCCCGACAAGGGCGGCTTTGCCATCGCGGCGGGCCTGGAGCAGCTCATTGATTACATCGAGGATCTGCACTTCACGGAGGAGGACATCGAATATCTCCGCGGCAGAGGCCTGTTCAGCGAAAGGTTTCTGGAATACCTCCGCGATTTCAAGTTTACCGGCGATATCTGGGCGATCCCTGAGGGCACTCCCGTCTTCCCGCGCGAGCCGCTGGTCGTCGTCCGCGCCCGCGCCATCGAGGCGCAGCTCATCGAGACCTTCACCCTGCTGACGCTCAACCATCAGTGCCTGATCGCCACCAAGGCGAACCGCATCGTCCGCGCGGCAAAGGGCAAGGCGGTCATGGAGTTCGGCTCCCGCCGCGCGCAGGGCAGCGCCGCTGCCATCGACGGCGCGCGCGCGGCGTATATCGCGGGCTGCGTCGGCACCGCCTGCACGATCTCCGACCAGCTCTACGGCACGCCGGCGCTCGGCACCATGGCGCACGCCTGGGTGCAGATGTTTGATTCCGAGTACGAGGCGTTCAAGACCTACTGCGAGCTGTATCCCACCAACGCGACGCTGCTGGTGGACACCTATAACACGCTCAAGTCCGGTATCCCCAACGCCATCCGCGTGTTCAACGAAGTGCTCAAACCCAAGGGCATCACGAAGTGCGGCATCCGCCTCGACTCCGGCGATATTGCATTTCTGACGCGCGAAGCGCGTAAAATGCTGGATGCGGCGGGCTGGGAGACCTGCAAGATCACGGCGTCCAACTCGCTCGATGAGTACCTGATCCGCGACCTGTGGCTCCAGAATGCGCAGGTGGACTCGTTCGGCGTGGGCGAGCGCCTCATCACCGCCAAGAGCGAGCCGGTATTCGGCGGCGTCTACAAGCTGGTCGCCGTGGAGGAAGCGGACGGTACGGTCACTCCCAAGATCAAGATCAGCGAGAACGTGGGCAAGATCACCATTCCGCACTTCAAGAAGCTGTACCGCTTCATCGGGCGCGACACGGGCAAGGCAATCGCGGATTACCTCACCGTCTATGACGAGACCGTGGACGACAGCGACACGCTGGAGATCTTCGATCCCGAGGCGACATGGAAGCGCAAGACGGTCTACAATTTCGAGGCGCGGGAGCTGCTTGTTCCCATCTACAAGGATGGCAAGCTGGTCTATCAGCGTCCGTCGCTCGACGAGATCAAAAAGTACTGCGCCGAGCAGGTCGATACGCTCTGGGAGGAATACAGACGCTTTGAGAATCCGCAGGCCTATAAGGTCGACCTGTCTCAGAAGCTCTTCGACATCCGTTCGGAACTGCTGCACGAAAACAGCGGAAAATAAACGAAACAAGGGAGGGGAGGACGCATGAAGACCAACCGGGAGCAGCAGAGAGGCGAACGCCGCATCGCGGCGGCGCTGCGCATTGCGCTCGCCGTGCTCCTGCTTGCGCTCCAGATCGGCCTTGTCGTCCTCCTCGCCTATCTCCTGCGGCAGTACGCCGCCATCGTCTACGCGGCGCTTCAGCTTGCGGGCCTCGCCGCCGCCGTGAAGATCTACAACCGCCGCGGCGACGCGATGTATAAGTTCACCTGGATCATTCTGATCCTGACCGTGCCGGTCGTGGGCCTGATCCTGTACCTGCTCTGGGGCTACGGCCCGGAGCAGCGGCGGCTGCGCCGCGCGGTGCCACGCCCCGCCGAGGAGCCGGAGAGCGTGCGGATGCGCGGCGAGATCAACGCCGATAAGATGGCGCGGGCGATGCCGACCTGGGCGCGCCTGATGAACAGCCTGCGCCGCCGCGGTTTTCCCGTGTATCAGAACACGGAGGCTGCCTACTTCTCCGAGGGCAAGGCGTTTCTGGACGACTTGCTGGACAAGTGCGCCAAGGCGGAGCGGTTCATCTTTCTGGAGTATTTCATCCTCGCCGAGGGCAAGGTCTGGGACCGCCTGTTTGCCATCCTGCGCGAGCGCGCGGCGGCGGGCGTGGAGGTCAGGATCATCTTCGACGACTTCGGCAACATCAAGCGTTTCCGCGGCGAGACCATTGAGGCGCTGCGCGAAGCGGGCGTGGAGGTCGTGGTGTTCAACCCCGTGCACCGCTACGTTAACCGCCTCTATTTCAACTACCGCGATCACCGCAAGATTGCCTGCGTGGACGGCGAGTACGCCTGGACGGGCGGCGTCAACATTGCGGATGAGTATGCAAACATCATCACACGCTTCGGCTATTGGAAGGACGGCGGCGTCCGGCTGACGGGCGACGGCGCGTGGGGGCTGACGGCGGCGTTCCTTGATATGTGGCGCTTCCTTCAGGGCGAGCCGCACCATGAGCGCGACTATTACCGCCCGCACGGCGACACGCGCGCCGAGGGCTGGTGCCAGACCTTCACGGACGGGCCGCTCAACAATCCCGACAACCCGGCCGAGGACGCGTATATGCAGCTCATCACGAACGCGCGGCGTTTTCTGTACATTACAACGCCGTATTTCATTCCCGACGGCGAGACGCTGCGCGCGCTCTGCGTCGCGGGCGACGGCGGCGTGGACGTGCGGCTGATGCTGCCCGCTGTGCCCGACCATGGCTACACCGACCTCGTGGCGGAGAGCTACTTCGGCGAGCTGATGGCGCACGGTGTAAAGATCTACCGTTATACGCCGGGCTTCCTGCACCAGAAGTGCGTCATGGTAGACCGGGAGGCTGCCATGATCGGTTCGGTGAACATGGACTACCGCAGCTTCCAGCTCCACTTTGAATGCGGCGTGCTGCTCTACGGCTCCGCCGTCATCGAAAACGTGCTGGAGGACATGGACGACATCGCGGCGCAGAGCCACCTCGTCACGCCTGAGGAGTGGGGGAGACGCAAATGGTATCGCCGCATCGCCGAGCCGATCCTGCGCATCTTTGCCGTCTGGATGTGACGTATGAACAAACAGAACACAAAACTGGATAACAACCGCCGCCGCATCGCGCGGGTCATTGAGATCGGCTCGTCAGACGACTGGTTCAGCCGCGGCTACGATTTCCTGCTCACGGCGCTGATCATCGTCAACCTGACCGTTGCCATCCTCAGCACGTTCGACGATCTGGACGCCGCCTATGGCACGTGGTTCGACGTCATTGAGCATTTTACCGTTGCCTGTTTCGCTTTGGACTATGCTCTGCGGCTGTTCACGGCAAAATACATCTACAATGAGGAGACGGAAGCGAGCTCCCTGCTGCGGTATATTTTCTCGTTCACCGGCATCATCGATCTGTTGAGCTTCCTGCCGTACTACCTGCCGGTGTTTTTCCCTGCGGGCGCTGTGGCGTTCCGCATGTTCCGCGTCGTGCGTATCTTCCGCCTGTTCCGTATCACGGCGTATTACGATTCGCTCAACGCCATCGCTGAGGTCATTGTCAGCAAGAAGCAGCAGCTTCTGTCCTCGGTGTTCATCATCGTGGTGCTGATGCTGGGGTCGAGCCTTTGCATGTACAGCGTGGAGCATGAGGCGCAGCCCGACGTGTTCCAGAACGCCTTCTCCGGCATCTGGTGGTCGGTGTCCACGCTGCTGACCGTCGGCTACGGCGACATCTATCCCATCACGACGCTGGGGCGCGTGCTCGCCACGATCATCACGTTTCTCGGCGTGCTGATGGTCGCCATCCCCACCGGTATCATCAGCGCCGGATTCGTGGAGCAGTACGACCGCATCGAGGCAAACGCGACGGAGGCAAAGGAGCAGGACGTGCGCTTCATCAAGTTCCGCCTCGGCGAGAACGACGCATGGGTCGGCAAGCGCGTCATGGATCTGCACATTCCGCGCACCGTCATCCTTGCCGCCGTCCACCGCGACGGCGAGGTGCTGATCCCGAAGGGCGATCTGCCGCTCATGGACGGGGACACCGTCGTGCTCGGTGTGGAGCCTGCGCGGGAGCGGACCAGGATCCGGCTCAAGGAGGTCGTGCTGCTGAAAAAGAGCCCATGGAACGGGCAGCTCGTGCGTGACCTCGATCTCTCGCGCCAGACGATGATCGTCATGATCCGGCGCGGGAGCAACGTCATCATCCCGCGCGGCTCGACGCGGCTCAGGGAGGGCGACGTTCTGATCCTGCACACGAAGCAGCGCTTTGAAGGCGACAAGGACGTTGAGATCTGACGCAATAACAGGGAAAAGGGCTCCGCGCAGAAGCGCGGAGCCCTTGTGTATCGCGTGGGGATCAGCAGCCGCAGCCGCCGTTGCCGCCGTTGCAGCCGCAGCCGAAGCCGCTGCCGTTGCAGCAGAACAGGATGAGGATCAGAATGAGGATCCAGCAGCAGTTATTGTTGTTATACATGGCGCAACCTCCTATGAAGATCGAGGCATTGCAAGCCTCACTTCATCGTATGCGCCGCGGCGCGGAACGTGCTACAGCCTTGCGCCGGTCACAAGCTTTTTTGCGCTCCGATAGTCTGCGGCGGTGAAAACGCCCATGCTCTCCAGCTTCGTGTGCAGCGGCTGCATATTCTGCGCCACCGGTACCTCCAGCGCGTACCAGGAGAGGTAGACCACGTCCGCGCGCAGGAAGGTCGTGCCCTCCAATACCGCTTTCTCGCCGCTCGTGATGACGCCGGCGGTCAGCGCGCGCTGCGCCGCGTCGGAGATGTCCGACTGCGTGGTGTCGCTGTAACCCAGCGCGCGCAGCACGAATTCGATGTACATCTGGGTAGTGGCGATGCGGTTGGGCGCGAACTGATTGTCCTCCACGCCGTTTGTGTAGCCCTTTTCCACCGCGTAAGCAATGTAGGAACGGCCCCAGTATGTCGCGGGAATGTCCTTGAATGTCACGGGAGCGGTGCAAGCGAGCGCATCATCCTCCTCGCCGAGCAGGCGGATCAGCATGACGAGCGCCTGAATCCGCGTGGGCTGCAATTCGAGGTCGAATCCCTCGCCGTAGGCTGTGTCCGTTCCCTTGAACAGATCCAATGCCTTGAGCGCGGACGCCATTGCGTTGTAATCCGTCGTCGCATTCGAAAGCGAAAGGTGATAGTCGCCGCGGTAATCCAGTACCGCCGTGCGGGAGATGACGGTAAACAGCGCGGCCGTGTCCTCGGCAACGATATAATGATGATTCGCTTTCAGCTCGCTGCCGGAGGTCAGTTTTGCGTTGCCCTCTGTCGCGTCCACGATGGCGCCGGCGCTGAACTGCACCGACATCTCACCCGCGAGCAGCATGATCTCCGTGCCGGTAGCGCCGGAGAGAATGTCGCCGTGTTTGAGTCGTGCCTCCGTCCAGTCGGAGACGTGCTGCATGTCTTCCGCGGCGCCAAGCGCCACGCGCCACTGCGCCAGCGCCGACTCATAGACGGCGCTGCCTGCGGCGTCGATCTTATCCTGCGCCGCCTGCTCTGCCTTGGCGGAAAAGGTCTTGGTCAGGTAATCCAGCGAGACCAGCGGGTCGCCCGCGTCTCCGCCCGCGGCGGCAGCGGTGCCGGCGAGCAGCGCCGCGACGAGCAGGAGCGAGAGCAGAATGAAACGTTTTTTCATAGTCAGTCCTTTCCTGAATCGGATCGTTTGGAGATACGGTAGCTCAATGTGAGCAGGCTGTCGGCAAAGTGAACGTTTTCGACGAACACGCTTTCATCCACCGCCAGCTCCACGTTGGTGAAGTTCCAAAGTCCCTCCACGCCCAGATCGACAAGGTGTTCCGCAAGCTCCTGCGCGGCGGATTTTGGCACCGTCAGCACGGCGACGGCGGGACGGTTTGCGGCGCAGTAGGCGTCCAGCTCGCCCATGGAGCGAATGTCAACGCCATTGATCTGTGTGCCGATGACGGAGGGGGAGACGTCAAAAGCGGTATCCAGCGCGAAACCGCCCTGCGCAAAGTCAAAGTTTTGCAGCAGCGCGTGTCCGAGGTGGCCCGCGCCGATGATGATCAGACGCCGCGGTTCATCCACGCCGAGGATGTGACCGATCTCAGCGCGCAGCTCCATGATGTTGTAGCCGTAACCCTGCTGTCCGAATTCGCCGAAGCAGCTCAGATCCTGCCGTATCTGGGAAGCGGTGAGCCCCATGCGTTTGCCGAGCGTGCTCGACGAAATGCGAATCACGCCGCGGGAATGCAGGTCGTCCAGATAGCGGTAATAACGGGGGAGACGGCGGATCACTGCGTCGGAGATGTGCTGCTTCTTCATAACGGCGTCTTCTTTCTCTCTTGCGTTATTAAGGCTTATTGTATGGTATCCGGGCGGACTTGTCAACTTTTTTAACAATCTTTTTTCTCGCCAAATTCTGCTTTACTTCCAGAAAAAAGTCTGCTATACTATCCCGGATGTCAACCGAATATGTGCCCGTGGCGCAGATGGATAGCGCGTGTGACTCCGACTCACAAGGTCGCAGGTTCGAATCCTGTCGGGCATACCAAAACCTCGTCGAAACAGATTGTTTTGGCGAGGTTTTGAACTAAATTGTTGCTGATTCGTTTTTCAAATTTGACTTCGATTGGCCACGATCGGCGATGTGCGCTCAGTACCAGCCGTAAATCAAAATGCCGGACAAGGCGGAAAGCCCGATCAGCGCAATGGGCGATATGCCTTTTTTCGTGAGCCTCCTTGAACCGAAGTAGATTGCGGCGAGGGCGCAGGTCAGTGCTGTCGCGGTCACATCCACCGAGGGCGCGGCAAGTGTGCCGACGCAATTTCGAAGAACCATGTAAACGCCGGTGGCGAGGATGATCCCCAGAGCCTCAGCGGCGTCGCACACTGCTATGACAACGCGCGGATGGAGAGCTTCTTCGCCACGCTCAAGAAGGAGCTTCTCTACCGAATCCCGACCTACCGCATGGCGATGGATGAGGTGAAAACGCTGGTGTTCCGCTACGTTTTCATTTATTACAACCAATACCGGGTCTACACGTCGAACCCGGGCGGACTGCCTCCGGCAGTGTTTCGTATCGCCGCCCTCGGCTATGCCGCCTGACCGCGCAAGTCATTTTGTGGGTTTTCGCTCTGCACTTTTCTTGACAGGTTCAACCATTCGGGATGCTCGCCAACGCGCACTTGACACAAACTTCACCGACGCAAGCTCTTGAAATCTCGTCTTTTTTTGCTATAATACTTAATATGGCGTTTTTATGCATATAAACCTCTCCCAAATGCGCAAGGCGGCGCGTGGCCGATCCGCCTTGCGAGCGAAAAAGTGGGGGCTGAGATGAAGATGAAGCAAACAGGAAAAGTCGGAAGGAAACTGCTGAGCCTCGCGCTGGCGCTTGCGCTGATGGTGGGATTCGTGCCGGGGATGGGGTTGACGGCACTGGCAGGCGATGAGACGCCTGCGTATGCAGGCCTAAAAAACACAATAAACGTAGTAAAGTTTGACAGTAAGGATTGGTATCTTATCGATTACGACGATAGTTCAGTAACCCTGCTTACAAAGGAATGTGTAGGCGCATCAAAGTTTAATCCAAATGAGCCCGATGATAATACATATAGCGGTTCTATGGTGGAGAGCTTCGTAAACAGTTGGTATACGGAACATATCTCAGAAGATGCAAAGGCAGCGGTCAACGGAAGCGGTATGTTCCTGCTTACAAAGGATCAAGCAAACATTCTTAGTACAGATGTGCTGAAATGCTCTAAAGCATCCGAGGCTTATTCAAACGATTGGTGGCTCTGCTCGCCAGGCAGCACTGATAGCAGTGCGGAGCGCGTGAACGGCAATACCGGCGTCGTGAACAGCGTTTCCGGCAATGTGTGGATTAAATACGGAGTCCGCCCCGCTTTAAAGCTTGATCTGAGCAAGGTTGTGTTTTCCGACAACACCTTTGCGCTTCCCGTCCCGCCCGCCGCGAGCGTGACGAGCGGCGGCACGACGACGGAGTACACGACCTTTTCCGCCGCGCTGGGCGCGTGGAGCGGCGCGGCGAACGGCGCAACGCTCAAGTTGCTCTCCGACGTGACCACAGACAGCACCATCAGCGTCAGCGGCACCAAGACCCTCGACCTCAACGGGCATGGGATCAGGATGACCGGCAGCGACAGAGTTATCAATGTTGGCGGCGCGAGCTTGACGCTGAAAGACAGTGACCCCAGCGTGGAGCACAAATATACGATTGAAAGCCCGAAATCCAATGGCGCGGGTCTTGCGGTCGTGGATGACGCCAACGGCACACAGACTTTCACCGGCGGCTACATCACCGGCGGCGACACGAACGACAGGGGCGGCGGCGTGGTGGTTAACGGCGGTTCACTCACCATGAACGGCGGTACGGTCATCGGCAACAACGCCGCGAATCACGGCGGCGGCGTCGCCCTCAAAGAGCTGGGCGGCACATTCATTATGAACGGCGGCGCGCTGATCGGCAACACGGGCAAGTACGGGGGCGGCCTTTCCATGATCAATGCCAGCAGCGGCACGGTCAACGGCGGCAAGATTCAGTATAACTGCACCAGCAAGAACGGCGGCGGCATCCACACCGACTGTGGGAATTACGGCAGCCTGACCGTTACCGGCGGCGCCATCACCAATAACTACTGTGACGGCAGCACGGAATCGGGCGGCGGCGTTCTGGTCTCGGGTATGACGTTCAATCTGTCCGGTTCCGTGGAAATCAAAGACAACCTGCGAAAAAGCGGCGCGGACAATTTGTGTTTGGTAGCGGGCAATACGGTCATTGTGGCCGATACGCTGAGCAACAGCACGCCCATCGGCGTGACGATGAAAACGCCCGGCGTATTTACGAACACAGCAAGCGATAAAGTATCCTTCAACGACGCCTCCAAATTCGTGAGCGACGACGCGGGCTACGCGGTGTTCCAAAACAGCAGCGGCCAGTTGGAGCTCCGCGTCCCGCCCGCCGCCAGTGTGACGAGCGGCGGCACAACGACGGAGTACACCACTTTTGCCGAGGCGCTGGGCGCGTGGGCGGACGACAGTACGCTGACCCTGCTCTCCGACGTGACGATTAGCAGCACCATCAGCGTCAGCGGCACCAAGACCCTCGACCTCAACGGGCATGGGATCAGGATGACCGGCAGCGGCAGCGTTATCCATGTTGGCAGCGGCGCGAGCCTGACGCTGAACGACAGTGACCCCAACGGGGCGCACAATACACAGACTTTCACCGGCGGCTACATCACCGGCGGCACGGGCACAATGGTCGATGGTTACCCCTATGGCGGCGGCGTGCTGATCAACGGCGGTTCACTCACTATGAACGGCGGTACGATCAAGGACAACAACGCCTACTGCGGCGGCGGCGTTTATGTCGTGAGCGGTGCAACCCTCCATATGACGGGCGGCGCGATTGAAGGCAACCGAGCAACGCGTAACGGAGCGGGTGTCGCTGTTAAGGGTGGAGCAACCTTCCAAATGTCGGGCGGCGCTATCCGGTATAATGCGTGCAACGGAGATACCGGCGGCGTTCTCCTGCGAGACGATTCTGCCAATTTCACCATGAGCGGCGGCAGTATCCAATATAACACCGGCAGCGCAATTGGCGGTATCGGGAGTAACTATGCGCCGCCGAAATTCTCCGGAGCGCCAGTTGTCAAGGACAACGTGAAAGGCGGAACCGTCAGTAATACGGGTACAGGCTATATTCTTGAAGGCGGAACGCCCTGTAATGTGTACAACATAGGCAGAGTGATAGCGATTGTCGGTGCGCTGCAGGATGGCGCCGAAATCGGCATGACAATTCCGAATGTCGGCGTCGGCGCGTTCACCGACAGCACCGACACGTCCTTCAACGACGCGACCAAGTTCGTGAGCGACAACAGTAGCTACGCGGTCGGCAAAAACGCGGACGGTCAGCTGTTCCTCGGCACGCCGGTCACCGTGACCTTCGATATCAACGGCCGCGGCACAGCGCCGGACTCCCTGATGGTGCCCGGCGGCTCTGTGATCACTTCCCCCGCAGCCCCAACGGAAACCGGCTATACCTTCGGCGGCTGGTACACGGAGTCGGAGTGTACGAACGCATTTGATTTCAACGCGGCGGTCACCGCCGACACCACCCTCTACGCCAAATGGACGCTCAACACCTACGCCGTGACCTTTGACGCAAACGGCGGCGCGGGCGCGATGGAGGAGCAGACCGTCTCCCATAACGCCGCGGCTGTGCTGACGGCAAACACCTTTACCCGTGCGGGCTGCAACTTTGCGGGTTGGAACACCGGCGCGGACGGCACCGGAACGCCCTATGCGGACGGAGCAAGCGTTACGCTGACAGCCCCTCTTACCCTCTACGCCCAGTGGACGACCAAGCCGGTGCATACGGCTTCGGGTACAGTAAAGCAGGAGAGCGACAATGCTCCCATCAGCGGAGCGACCGTCCGGCTTGTGCAGGGAGAGCGGAAGCTCGCCGTCACGGCGACAAATGATGACGGTGCGTTCAGCTTTTCCGCGCCGGACGGTATCTACAACATCGTCGCGGAGCACGGTGGCAAGACCAGGACCGAGCTGGTGACGCTGCGCGCGGATCAGCAGGTTCATATCGTGATGCCCTCTGCAAGCGTCAACTCGGTGCTGGAGGTGACCGGAGACGATACGCCGAATGTCATGGTCGGCGGTTTGGATGAGCTGACGGAGCAGATCGGCGCGCAGGGCGCGTCGGTCACCGTGACGATGACCGTGGACAAGAAGGACAAGACCGAAGTCGAAGCGGCAGATTCAGCGGCAATCGAGACTGCGGCGGAGGGCATGCGACTGGAATATATCGATATCTCCCTTACAAAGACTGTGGACGGCACAGAATCCCCGTTGACAGATACGAGTACGGTGCTGGAGATTATCGTTCCCTATGATTTCTCGAAGAAGATGCAGACCACGGTGAAGGTCTACCGCTATCACGGCACGTCGGCCACGGCGCTCACCGAGGCCACTACAAAGGCGGACGGCACATATCGGCTCGACAGGGAAAATAACCTCGTTTTTATTTACGCGAACCAGTTTTCCACCTACGCCATCGGGTTCACGCCGACGTATGCGGTTTCCGGAACCCTCAATTTCGGATCATTCACCGGCGCGGTCAGCTTCTCGCTTGCAGGAAACAGCATCCAAAAAACGGCGTCCAGCACAGTGACGAACGGCGAGGGAAGCTACAGTTTCACCGGCGTCCCGGCAGGGACGTACGACATGACCGCGAGTTGGAACGAAGACGGAAAAGCACAAACGCTGACGTTTACTGTCATGGTTCCCGCGGGAACACCTTGACGCAGGTTGTGGATTTGCTTCGGGTTAAAAACTAAAACAGGAGGAAACAAAGATGAGTGTGGAAGGCGTCAATCAGATCGACAAGAGCGAACTGGAGAAACTGATCCAGACGAAGGGGTTCAGTTCCGTAAGCAAAAAAGAGAAGGAAAAACCAACTGCCGGAGGGATCATGTTCCGCTCGGTACTGGCGGCGATCGCAGCGGTGTATTTTGCGCTGCTGTTCTTCGGAAAGTATTTCCTCCCCGAGGGCGGCGAGTTTCTGCTCAGTATGAATGTGTTTTCGGACGCGGAAAACCCGAATCGCCTGATTCGGATCATCAGTATCGTAATCGTGACGCTGACGGTCAGTACGATTCTCTGCGCGATCATTTCCATGCTGGCAAAAAGCAAGACCCTGACGAAGCGGACGGGCGTCGCGTTCATCGAATTGCTCGGCAGCGTGGTCAAGTTTGTTGCCGCACTTGTGCTGGTGTTCCTGATCCTCCGCACTCTGGGCGTGGACACAACGGAGCTGCTGGCCGGTCTCGGTATTTTGAGCCTGATCCTGGGCCTCAGCGTGACAAGTCTGATCGAGGACATCGTTGCGGGAGCATTCATTATTGCGGAACGCCTCTTTGACGTGGGCGACATCGTGGTGGCGGATGGTTTTCGCGGCACCATCCTCTCCATTGGCGTCCGTTCCACGCAAATCGAGGATCAGGGCGGCGATGTCAAGATCATTCGCAATTCCAGCATCAGGTCGCTTGTCAATATGACCAATCGCTCCTCCTACGCGATCTGCAGCATTCCCATCAGCAAGTCAGAATCCTTACACCGCGTGGAAGAGGTAATAAAAAACGCGAACATGGAAAGCTGGAAGGAGCGGTACCCCGAAATCGACCAGGGTCCCTTCTATATCGGTCTGTCTTCGATCGACGGCTGGGGGCTGCAATGGATCGCTTTTGTGGCAATTTGCCAGGAAAACAACAAGTACTACATTCAACGCAACTTAAACCGTGAATTAAAGCTGCTCTTTGAAGACAACGAAATCAAGGTCGGCTAAGAGCCCGGTCACGATGACTTTGACCACGAAAGGAGACGCGTGTCATGAGAATCGACCAATTCAATGATCTTTCTATAACGAATATCATTGGGGCAGAAACACGCGGCGCCGAAGACGAGTTTAACTCACACCTCAAAAGAGAAAGGCATGCGGACCCTCCGGAGTTTTCGAGTCAAGAGGTTGAGGAATATATCAATTGTTCTGAAACACTGGATATGATGACGCAGCAGTCCGATGATCGGAGAGACCGGCACAGCGAGGAACAAAACTTCGGTGGTAATCGCTTTGACAGCCGCGCTATGCAGAGCTTGACGAAAAGTCTTGTGCAGCAGGCGGTGTGTATGGCTGCAGGTGCGGTCATTGTAACGAATTCTTATCAGACAATGGTCGAAGCGCGTAATGCGGAAAGGACCAACCTTCCCGACCCACCGGCCGCTGTTGTCGAAATCGTAGAACCCGCGGGAACGAAAACAGAGGAGACACAGAACGTGGAGAGCCGTAACGACACGCCGATTGAAAACAGCGACTTCGAGAGTGCGGACGGAAACAGCAGCGACAGTGGCGGCGGCAGCAGCGGAGACAGTGACGGCAGTAGCGCTGAGTACACCGGCGAAACCAGCGACGATACCGATGATGACCCCATCGAAACTGACGACGAGACCGATGATGAGACTGGCGTCGAAACTGGCGACAGTACCGGTGGCGAAAGCGACGCCGAAAACGGCGACGGCACCGGCGGCGAAACCGACGCCGAAAAGGGCGACGGCACCGGCGGCGAAACCGATGCCGAAACTGGTGACGGCACCGGCGGCGAAACTGGTGGCGGTTCTGGCGACGGCGGTGGCGGCAGCACCGGTGGCGACAGTGGCGACAGCGGTGGTCAGCCTCCAATCGTGCTGCCGAAAGGCCATACGTTTGGCGAACCGACCAGAAAAAATCTTGGTAACGGAAAAATTGAGCTGACCTATCAATGTGCAGATCATGAAAATGAGACTTATGTCATAACTATCTCAGTTTCTCCGGAGCAGTGATCAAGATAATCGAAAACCTTGGTCGTGACGTGAAGACGAAAGCACATGCAATAGGCAATACAAAAACCCAAGAGCACGGTTTTTTGCGTCATTATATTTAAATTGATATTTTTTTGACGAACTATCGTTGGTTTTGTGTCATTATTTTTTAATATTCCGTGTCATTATTTATTCCCGACGCACAGTACAACTATATTGCCATTATTCTTAAAAAGGCAGCGTTGCTGATTAACAACCAGCAACGCTGCTATTCTTCGTCATGAGTCTATTGTATCAGGAACATCCTCTGGAACATTTTCGCGGTCGAGGTGCTCGTACGCCGCGCGTACCAGTCCGAGGAACAGCGGGTGCGGACGGTTGGGGCGGGTTTTGAACTCCGGGTGGTACTGCACGCCGACGTAGAAGGGATGGTCGGCAAGCTCCACCGCCTCCACGAGCTTCCCATCCGGCGATACGCCGCCGAGCGTCAACCCCGCCGCCGTCAGCGCGTCGCGGTAGTCGTTGTTGAATTCGTAGCGGTGGCGGTGGCGTTCCGTGATCTCCGTCGCGCCGTAGCAGCGTGAGAGCAGCGTGACCGGCGCGATTTCGCAGGGATAGCTGCCGAGACGGAGCGTGCCGCCCTTGTCGATGGTGTCGCTCTGCCCGGGCATGAAGTCGATGACCTTGTGGCGGCACAGCTCGTCGAACTCGCCGGAGTTGGCGTCGGCGAGCCCCGCCGCGTGGCGCGCAAACTCGATGACCGCGATCTGCATCCCGAGGCACAGCCCGAGATAGGGCTTTTGGTGCTCGCGGGCGTACTGCGCGGCAAGGATCATGCCCTCGATGCCCCGGTTGCCGAAGCCGCCCGGGACGAGGACGCCGTCCGCCTCCGCGAGCGCATCCGAGACGTTTTCCGGCGTCAGGCGCTCCGAGTCGATCCATCGGATGTCCACCGCCGCGCCGAGCGCGCTGCCCGCGTGGTGCAGCGCCTCCATGACGGAGAGATAGGCGTCGTGGAGTTGAGTGTACTTGCCCACCAGCGCGACGCGCACCGTGCGCGTCGGGTGCTTCATGCGCTCCACCATGGCGCGCCATTCGTCCAGCGCGGGCGGCGGCGCGTCCAGCCCCAGCTTGCGGCAGACGATGCCGGAGAGGTTCGCGTCCTCCAGCATCAGCGGCGCCTCGTACAGGCAGGGTACCGTGCGGTTCTCGATGACGCAGTCCGGCTCTACGTTGCAGAACATGGCGATCTTGCGGAAGATACTCTCGTCCTCAATGGGCTCGTCGCTGCGCAGGACGATGACGTCGGGGTGGATGCCCATGCCCTGCAATTCCTTGACCGAATGCTGCGTGGGCTTGGACTTATGCTCGTTCGAGCCCTTGAGGAACGGCACGAGCGTCACATGGATAAACAGGCTGTTTTCGCGTCCGACCTCCAGCGACACCTGCCGCGCCGCCTCGATGAAGGGCTGGCTCTCGATGTCGCCGATGGTGCCGCCGATCTCCGTAATGACCACGTCCGCGTCCGAGTGCGTGCCGACGCGGTAGATGAACTCCTTGATCTCGTCGGTGATGTGGGGGATGACCTGCACCGTCGAGCCGAGGTATTCGCCGCGCCGCTCCTTGTTGAGCACGTTCCAGTAGACCTTGCCCGTGGTGAGGTTGGAGTAGCGGTTCAAGTCCTCGTCGATGAAGCGCTCGTAGTGCCCGAGGTCGAGGTCGGTTTCCGCGCCGTCCTCGGTGACGTAGACCTCGCCGTGCTGATACGGGCTCATGGTGCCGGGATCGACGTTGATGTACGGGTCGAGCTTCTGCGCCGCGACCTTCAGCCCCCGCGCCTTCAGAAGCCGCCCCAGCGACGCCGCCGTGATGCCTTTGCCCAGCCCCGACACCACGCCGCCGGTCACAAAAATGTACTTCGTCATGGTTTTCACCTTCCATACAAAAATAAAAGGCGCTCATTTGGGGAGACTTGTCCCCAAATGAACGCCTTTGTTCAACGGAATGTACGATACTACAACCTGCCGCAAAAGTCAATACGTTCGGATGATGTTTTCCGCGACCGCCTTGCGGCTCAGGCGCAGATCCATCGCCTGCTTTTCGATGAAGCGGTGCGCCTCGCTCTCGGTCATTTGCAGCCGCTCGATCAGCAGCCACTTGGCGCGGTTGACGAGGCGGATCTCCTCGATCTTCTCCTCGACCGTCGCCTGCTTTTCCTCCATGCGGCGCAGCCGCTCCCGCGCGGCGCACAGCATCCGCAGGCTCTGCGCCACCATCTGCGTGGACGCCGGCGTGCCCAGCACCATGACGCCCGCCTCCGTCACCTCGGCGTACACGTCGTCGTAGACATCATTTTTGACGAACAGCAGTACGCCTGCGCCGGAGCTGCGGCAGACGTCCGCGGCAAAACGGCTGCCAAACTCGTCGCGCAGGGGCGATTGAATGAGCAGGAGGTCGAACGACGTTTCTAGAATCCGCCGCCGCGCCTCGCCCGCGCTCTTTGCCGTCTCGACGGGGTAGTAGTCCGTCGGAGGGAGCAGGGCGCGCGCCGCCGCGGCAAAGCGCTCCGACGCGGAGACGATCAGGACGGCGTAGGTGCGTTCCTGAAAGACCATGTACTCCCTCCTTTCCGTGGTTTCGCGGCTGCCGTCAGCGGTCGGTGTAGGCGGATAAGATCAGCGCCGGGATATGCTCCCGGATGAACGCGCTGCCCTTCGCGGCGGCAATCGCCTCACGCAGCGTGGCGGGAATGTGCCGGTAGCGCGCGAGCGTTTCGGCGTCGGCGGCGTAGAGGTTGACGTCGGCGCTCTCGGACAGGGGCAGGGCGTTTTCAATGCCGTACAGCCCCGCGTAGATCAGCAGCGCGTAGGCAAGATAGGGGTTCGCCGTCGGGTCGGGCGAGCGCAGCTCCGCGCGGTAGTGCTCCTGCGGCGCGGCGGGGATGCGGATGAGCTGGGAGCGGTTCTCGCTCGACCATGTGACGTATCCGGGCGCTTTGTTGCTGCCGAGGCGGCGGTAGGACTCCTCCGTCGGGTTGAGGAACAGCGTCAGCTCCCGAACCTTGTCCATGATGCCCGCGATGGCGCAGGGCAGGTGATCCGCCCCGTCTGCGGCGCGGACGGAGAAGTTGATGTGCATTCCGTTGCCCGCCTCGTCGGGCAGGGGCTTGGGCGAAAAGTCGGCGGCAAGCCCGTTGCGCGCCACGATGGTCTTGACCACCGTTCGGAACGTGATGGCGTTGTCCGCCGCCGAGAGCGGGGCGGAGTAGCGGAAGTCGATCTCGTTCTGCCCGGGGCCCTCCTCGTGGTGAGCGCACTCCGGCTGAATGCCCATCTGCGAGAGCGTCAGGCAGATCTCACGGCGCACGACCTCGCCCTTGTCCTCCGGCGCGATGTCCATATAGTGCGCGCGGTCATAAGGAAGCTTCGTCGGCTCGCCGTTCTCGTCGGTTTTGAAAAGATAGAACTCCATCTCCGCGCCGAAGGCGAAGGAAAGCCCCGCGCGCGCCGCGTCCTCCACCGCGCGTTGCAGCAGGGCGCGGCAGTCGCCCTCGAAGGGCGAGCCGTCGGGGTAGGTGATGGAGCAGAACATCCGCACGACGCGCCCGTTCTCGGGATGCCACGGCAGGCTGGACAGCGTGGCGGGGTCGGGATGCAGGATCAGGTCGGAGCGCACCTCGCCGCCGAAGCCCGGAATGGCGGAAGCGTCGAAGGGGATGCCGTAGGAAAACGCGCGATCCAGCTCAGATGGCAGAATGGCAAGGTTTTTCTGCCGCCCGAACACGTCGCAAAACGCAAGGCGGATGAACTTCACATCCTCCTGCTCCACGTACTGCCGAACCTCTTGCGCCGTATAGTTCATAATCGTCACTCCCTGCGGTAGAATTCAAAAATACTGGAAAAGAATACAACAGGACGCGGGAGACTGTCAATGCCGTTTTTACAAAAATCGATAGAAATCATTCGTGCGATTGATGGAATTTGACGGTTGACATTTCCGACGAACCGTTTTATACTGCCCCCGTTGAGACAAAGGCGTCTCAGAGAGTTTTTGCACTCTCTGAGGCGCCTTCTCTTTTTATTTTCAAACGAAAGGGTGATCTGTATGTCCGGTGTTCCCGAGTATTTCGGCAGTATGGTGTTTGATGAGCGCATGATGAAGGCGCGCCTTTCGGCGAATGTGTACCACTCGCTCAAGCAGACCATCCGCCGCGGCGAGCGGCTGGACGCCAACGTCGCCGACGCAGTGGCGGACGCAATGCGCGATTGGGCGCTGGAGAAGGGCGCAACGCACTTCACGCACTGGTTCCAGCCCATGACCGACATCACCGCCGAGAAGCACGACAGCTTCATTTCTCCCGCGCCGGACGGCGGCGTGCTGATGGAGTTCTCCGGCAAGGAGCTGATCCAGGGCGAGCCGGACGCCTCCAGTTTCCCCTCCGGCGGCCTGCGCGCGACCTTTGAGGCACGAGGCTATACCGCGTGGGATCCGACCTCCTACGCCTTCATCAAGGGCAAAACGCTCTGTATTCCCACGGCGTTCTGTGCCTACGGCGGGCAGGCGCTCGACCAGAAGACGCCGCTCCTGCGTTCCATGGAGGCGATCAACAAGCAGGCGATGCGCGTACTGCGGCTGTTCGGCAATGAGAGCGTGAATCATGTCACCACCTCCGTCGGTCCGGAGCAGGAGTATTTCCTCATCGACAAGTCGGTATACGAACAGCGGCGCGATCTGATCTACACCGGTCGCACGCTTTTCGGCGCGAAGCCGCCCAAGGGGCAGGAGTTGGACGACCATTACTTCGGCACCATCAAGCCCCGCGTCCAGGCGTATATGGAGGAACTGAACGAGGAGCTCTGGAAGCTCGGCATCTACGCCAAGACCGAGCACAACGAGGTCGCGCCCGCCCAGCATGAGCTGGCGCCGATCTACACGACCACCAACCTCGCCACCGACCAGAACCAGCTGACGATGGAGATCATGCAGAAGGTGGCGGCGAAGCATGGTCTGGTGTGTCTGCTGCATGAGAAGCCCTTTGCGGGCGTCAACGGCTCCGGCAAGCACAACAACTGGTCGATCGCCACGGATACCGGCGTGAACCTGCTTTCCCCCGGCGAGACGCCGCACGAGAACGCGCAGTTCCTGCTGTTCCTCGTGGCGGTGGTGCAGGCGGTGGACGAGTATCAGGAGCTGTTGCGCACGTCCGTCGCCACGGCGGGCAACGACCACCGTCTCGGCGGCAACGAAGCGCCGCCCGCCGTCGTATCCATTTTCCTCGGCGATGAGCTGACCGCCATCCTGGAGGCGCTGGAGACCGACACGCCGTATAACGCGGCGGAGAAAACGGTCGTCAAGCTGGGCGTACACGCGCTGCCGCGCTTCGCCCGTGACATGACCGACCGCAACCGCACCTCGCCGTTCGCCTTCACGGGCAACAAGTTCGAATTCCGTATGGTCGGCTCGTCCCAGTCCATCGCCACGGTCAACACCATCATCAATGCGGCGGTGGCAGAGTCCCTGCGCCGGTACGCCGACGAGCTGGAGGGCGCGGAGGACTTTAACGGTGCGCTCCACGCGCTCATCCAGAAGGCGATCGCCGCGCACAAGCGCATCATCTTCAACGGCAACGGCTACGATGAGGCGTGGATCCGCGAGGCGGTGGACAAGCGCGGACTCTCTGAGCTGCGCACCACGCCGGACTGCATCCCCTCGCTGGTCAAAAAGAAGAACGTCGACCTGCTGACGCGGCATCGTGTCTTTTCCGAGGGCGAGCTGCGCTCCCGCTACGAGATCATGCTGGAGAATTACAGCAAGACCATCATGATCGAGGCGGCGACCATGGCGGATATGGCGCGACAGGAGATTCTGCCCGCAGTGGAGGCGTTTGCCGCCGTGACCGCGGAGAGCGCGGGGAAGAAGCGCTCGCTTGCGCCGGAGCTTGCCTGCGCCTACGAGACAAAGCTCGTAGAGCGGCTCTCCCGCCTGACGGACTGCATCGCGGATAAAACGGCTGCGCTGGAGCGCGCCATGCTCGCCGTGCAGGAGACCGAGGAATCGGTCAACGAGGCGTTCACCATCCGGGACATCGTGCTGCCGCGCATGGCGGAGCTGCGCGCCGTCTGCGACGAGGCGGAGACCATCACCGCGAAAGATTACTGGCCGTTCCCGACCTACGGAGCGCTGCTGTTCAGCGTGCGATAAAAAGGAGGAAAAACCATGTGTTCCATTATGGGTTACTGCGACGCATCCGCGCCGCTGGATACGTTTCAGGAGTGCTTCGCGCGCACCGTTTCCCGCGGCCCCGACGACAGCGCCGTCGTGCGCACCGGCGGCGGGCTGCTGGGTTTCCACCGCCTTGCCATCATGGGCCTGCACCCCGAGGGGATGCAGCCGTTTGAGCGGGACGGCAGCTACGCCATCTGCAACGGCGAAGTCTACGGCTTCGCCGCCCAGCGTCAGGCATTGATCGAAAAGGGTTACTCCTTCGTCAGCGAATCGGACTGCGAGATCCTGCTGCCGCTGTGGTTCGAGCACGGCGTCGAAATGTTCCCGATGCTCGACGCGGAGTTCGCCATGATCCTTTACGACGGGCGGACGAACGAATTCATCGCCGCCCGCGACCCCATCGGCATCCGCCCGCTGTTCTATGGCTTCGATGAAAAGGGCGCGATCGTCTTCGCCAGCGAGGCGAAGAACCTCGTGGGGCTGTGTGCGGAGATCAAGCCCTTCCCGCCGGGACACTACTGGCGCGGCGGAAAGTTCGTCTGCTACAACGATATTGCGAAAGTGGACACGTTCTGTTCCGACGGGCTGGAAGCCGTGTGCAAAACCATCCACGACAAGCTGGTGGCGGGCGTTCAAAAGCGCCTCGTCGCGGACGCGAAGGTGGGCTTTCTGCTCTCCGGCGGGCTGGATTCCTCGCTGGTCTGCGCCATCGCCGCGCGCGAGAGCGAAAAGCCGATCCGCACCTTTGCCATCGGCATGGACATCGACGCCATCGACCTCAAATATGCCCGCGCCGTGGCGGAGTTCATCGGCAGCGAGCACACCGAGGTCATCATCACAAAGGACGACGTGCTTGCGGCGCTGGAGCCGGTGGTCGCCCTGCTGGGGACGTTCGACATCACCACCATCCGCGCCTCCATCGGCATGTACCTCGTCTGCAAGGCGATCCACGAGCAGACCGACATCCGCGTGCTGCTGACCGGCGAGATCAGCGACGAGCTGTTCGGTTACAAGTACACCGACTTCGCGCCCTCGGCGGAGGAGTTCCAGCGCGAGGCGGAAAAGCGCATCCGCGAGCTGTATATGTACGACGTGCTGCGCGCCGACCGCTGCATCTCCGTCAACTCTCTGGAAGCGCGTGTGCCCTTCGGCGACCTCGATTTTGTGAAGTATGTCATGGCGATCGACCCTGCGCTGAAGATGAATGTTTACAACAAGGGCAAGTATCTCCTGCGCCACGCCTTTGAGGCGGATCACATCCTGCCCGAGGAGATCCTCTGGCGCGAGAAGGCGGCGTTCTCCGACGCGGTGGGGCACTCGATGGTCAACGACCTTAAGGAGTACGCGGAGGCGTACTACACCGACGCGGAATTCGAGGCGAAGCGCGCTCAGTACGCCCACGCGACGCCGTTCACGAAGGAATCCCTGCTCTACCGCGAGCTGTTCGAGAAATACTATCCCGGACAGGCGGAGATGATCGTCGATTTCTGGATGCCGAACAAGAGCTGGAAGGGCTGCAACGTGAACGACCCCTCTGCGCGTGTGCTGTCCAACTACGGCGCGAGCGGAACCTGAGGCGCGCATAATGCATGGATGAAGGCTGCGACCGGATAAAACCTCCGGATCGCAGAGAGAAGATATGCGGCTTGAGTGAGAGGGTATCTCATTGCGTAGATGTGCTGACTACTGCTTGACTACTATTTTACGAAAACGGCGCGAGCCCGGCATTGATGCGGGTTCGCGCCGTTTTCAAAAGGTTTGGGATACACCATACAATCACCAGCAGGACGCGCGGGAATCGCCCGCGCGTCCTGCTTGCCTTACAGGGGAAAGCGGCTCTCCGATCCGCGGCGATGATGAGCTTGAAGCAGACTTTTCAAGCCGATCTCTCCATGTTTGCAGCCGCTTTGTGAATGGCGGAAGCCGGGATCATGGGATACAATCGAAAAGCACCGGAGGGCGCGCGCTGTCTCTGCCCCTGCCGGACATGGAGAACAAAGAGGAGCCGTGTGATGAAAGCTGAATTGACGGAAAAGGATCGACGCTTTCTCGAACGCAGCCTCAACGCGCCGATGTGGCAGGTCGTGCTGGCGGTCGGCACGCCGCTGGCGCTGTATCAGGGCCTGAATATGCTTTTCACGGTGCTGGACACCATGATGGCGTCGCACATCAGCGCGGAGTCGGTCTCCGCGGTGGCGTACCTGTCGCAGCTCAATCTGTTCCTCTCGGCGGCGGGCGGCGGACTGGCGGTGGGCGCGGGCATTCAGATCAGCCGCGCCTACGGCGAGGGAGATTTCCAGCTGGTGCGCAGGCGCGTGAGCAGCCTGTACGTCATCTGCCTTGCGGTGGGGCTTGCGATGCTGGCGGTCATCACGCCGTTCACCAACAGCTTCCTGCGACTCGCCGGGACGCCGGAGGAGCTGATCGCCGTCGGCGCGCAGTATTTCATCGTCGAGCTGGTCGACCTGGTCGTGAAGTTCCTCAACAACGTCTACATCGCCGTCGAGCGCGCGCGCGGAAACTCGCGGCGCATCATGCTGCTCAACTTCCTCGTCATCGCGGTCAAGCTGGGGCTGACGGCGCTGTTCGTCTATGTGCTGGAGAGCGGGCTCGTGATGATCGCGGTCGCGTCGCTCATCTCACAACTGACGCTATTGGTGTTTGCCGCGAAAAACAGCCTCAAGGCGGACGAGGCGTTCAGCTTCTCCCGCGCCGCGGTGTCGATGGATCGCGAGACCACGCGCCCGATGCTGGCGCAGTCCGCGCCGGTGATCCTCGAAAAAGCGCTCTTCGCCTTCGGCAAGACAGTCGTCAACGCCATGAGCACCGTTTACGGCGCGAACATGGTCGGCGCGCTGGGCGTGTCCAACAATCTCGGCGGCATCACGACGAATCCGCAGAACGGCTATCAGGAGGGCGCGTGCGCCGTCATCAGCCAGAACTACGGCGCGGGGAAATACCGCCGCGTGCTGGACGCGTTCTACGCGACGCTCGTCATCAACGTTGTGATGAGCGTCGTCATCACGGGCGTTGAGCTGTGGCAGCTCGACGCGCTGGCGCGGCTGTTTGACAGCGGCGACCCGGCGTTCCACGACATGATCGTGCTGGTCTACCGGTACGAGGCGTTCGGCGCGGCGCCGCTCGGCGTCAACGCCGCGGTGCTGGCGCTGCTCTACGGACTGGGGGAGACGCGCCTGACGCTGGTACTGAATTTTGCCCTCGTGTTCGTTTTTCGTATCCCCGTGTTCTGGGTCCTTCAGCATTGGACGTCGATGGGGCAGGCAAGCGTCGGGGCGGTCAAGATCATCAGCTACACGCTCCTCGCCGTGTTCGCGCTGGCGTGCCTGTATCCCTTCGTCTACGCGATCTCCGCCGCCATCAGCGGCCGCGCGGCTGTGGAATACGGCCAGATCGTCCTGTTCCCGAAGGAGCTCCAGTTTGACGCCTTCAAGCGTATGTTCAGCGATAACATGTTCTGGAACGCCTACTCGAACACGCTGTTCATCACCTTCTACGGCACGGTATGGGCGCTGCTGTACTCCATCCTCGGCGCCTACGCGCTTTCCAAGCGCCGCCTGCTGTTCCGCAAGGCGTTCAACTTCTTCCTGGTGTTCACGATGTGGTTCGCCGCCGGTATCGTCCCGCAGTACCTCAACTATTTGGATATTTCCGCCGCATCCTGTGCAACCTCGTCGGTTCTTGGGTCGAGAACGGCGAGTACCCGAACGACGACGCCGCGCTGCGCCGCATCGTCGAGGGCGTGAGCTATACCAATGCCAAGCGTTATTTCGGACTGTGAGGCGAGAATTATGGAAAGACTGACGTATCAAACGCTGGAACGGCTGGGCTATTCCGGCTACCTGCTCAAGGACGCGCCGGAGCGCATCCTGCAATTCGGCGAGGGCAATTTCCTCCGCGCCTTCGTGGAGGACTTCATCGACCAGATGAACGAGAAGGCGGGCTTTGACGCCAAGGTCGTGCTGGTGCAGCCGCGCGGCGGCCATCCTGATTCCGCAGACCTCTACACGCAGCAGGAGGGGCTGTATACGCTGATCCTGCGCGGCCGTGAGAACGGCGAGGCGGTCGAGCACACGCGCGTGATCTCCTGCGCGTCCCGCTGCCTCGATCCCAAGCGCGACTGGAGCGTCCTGCTGGACTGCGCCAAGAATCCCGACCTGCGTTTCATCATCTCCAACACCACTGAGGCTGGCATCGTCTTCGACCCCGCCTGCAAGCGGGACGATGCGCCGCCCGCCGCGTTCCCCGCAAAGCTGACCGCGTTTTTGCACAAGCGCTGGACGCTCGGCGGCAAGGGCTTCATCATCCTCTCCTGCGAGCTGATCGACCACAACGGCGACGAGCTGAAGAAGTGCGTCAGGCAGTACATCGACCTCTGGGGTTTGGAGAGCGACTTTGCCGCATGGGTGGAGAGCGAGAATATCTTCTGCTCCACGCTGGTCGACCGCATTGTCACCGGCGGCGCCAAGGCGGAGGCTCCGGCGCTGTGCGAGAAGTGGGGCTATGAGGACAAGCTGATCGACACCGGCGAGGTCTTCGCCGCGTGGGTCATCGAGGGCCCGCAGTCCATCCGTGACGAGTTCCCGTTCGAGAAGGCGGGGCTGCCCATCCAGATCGTGGACGACGTCACGCCCTACAAGCAGCGTAAGGTGCGCATCCTCAACGGCGCGCACACGTCCATGGTGCTCGGCGCGTACCTCGCGGGCAGGAAGATCGTGCGCGAGTGCATGGAGGACGAGACGATCCGCGCCTTTTTGAACCGCGCGATCTTCGACGAGATCATCCCCACGCTCGACCTGCCGAAGGACGAGCTGGACGCCTTCGCCGGCGCGGTCATCGACCGGTTCAACAACCCCTACATCGACCACCGCCTCACCGACATCGCGCTCAACTCCACGGCGAAGTGGAAGGCGCGCGTCATGCCCAGCGTCGTTGAGTACGTCAAGCGCACGGGCAAGCTGCCCAAGTGCCTGACTTTTTCGTTCGCCGCCTACATCGCGTTCTATTGCGGCGCGGGCAGCGCGGTGCGCGACGACCAGTGGGTGCTTGACTTCTATAAAGAGACTGCCGACATCGACGACGCCAAGGCGCTCGCCGCCGCAGTTGTGAACAACGCGCAGATGTGGGACGGCGCGCTTGCTTCCATCGACGGCTTCACCGACGCGGTCGCCGCCGACCTGACGCGCATCCGCACCGTCGGTATGTACGAAGCCATAAAGGAGTGTTTGGCGTGAAACTAATCAAAATTCATCCCGCCGACAACGTAGCCGTCGCGCTCGCGGATATCCAAAAGGGCGAGACCGTCGTCGTGGACGGCGTCAGCATCACGGCGGCGGAGGACGTCGCGCGCGGTCACAAGCTGGCGCTGCGCGCCATCGCCAAGGACGAGCCCGTCGTCAAGTACGGCAACCCCATCGGGCTTGCCAAGACAGACATCGCGGCGGGGCAGTGGGTACATGTCCACAATGTCCGCACCGGCCTGTCCGAGACGGCGGAGTACGTGTATGACCACAAGACCTATCCGCTGCCGACCGTCGCGCCCAGAACCTTTGAGGGCTACCGCCGCGCCGACGGCAGGGCGGCCGTGCGCAACGAACTGTGGATCATCCCCACCGTGGGCTGCGTCAACAACATCGCCGCGGCGCTGGTGCGCGAGAACCAGCACCTTGTCGGCGGCAGCATCGACGGCCTGTACTACTACGGCCATCCCTTCGGCTGCAGCCAGATGGGCGGCGACCATGCGCAGACGCGCAAGCTGCTCGCCGCGCTGGTGCGCCATCCCAACGCGGGCGGCGTGCTGGTGCTGTCGCTCGGCTGCGAGAATCTGACGCAGGAGCAGTTCAAGGCGGAGCTGGGCGAGTGGGACGACGACCGCGTCAAATTCCTCGTCTGCCAGCAGGTCGAGGACGAGATCGAGGCGGGCTCCGCGCTGCTCAGGGAATTGGCGGACTACGCCGGACAGTTCCGGCGCGAGACGATCCCCGCGTCCGAGCTGGTCGTCGGCATGAAGTGCGGTGGCTCGGACGGTCTGTCCGGCATCACCGCGAACCCGACCGTCGGACGCTTTTCCGACCGTCTGGTGGCGCTCGGCGGCTCGACCGTGCTCACCGAGGTGCCGGAGATGTTCGGCGCGGAGAATATCCTGTTCTCCCGCTGTGAGAGCGAAGCGGTGTTTGACCGCGCGGTCGCCATGGTCAACGGCTTTAAGGACTACTACGTCAGCCATGGGCAGGTGGTCTACGAGAATCCCAGCCCCGGCAACAAGGCGGGCGGCATCACCACGCTGGAGGACAAGTCCTGCGGCTGCGTCCAGAAGGGCGGCAGCGCGCAGATCACCGACGTGCTGGGTTACGGCGAGGCGGTGAAGAAAAAGGGCCTGAGCCTGCTCAGCGCCCCGGGCAACGACCTTGTCGCCTCCACGGCGCTCACTGCGGCGGGCGCGCACATCATCCTGTTCACCACGGGCCGCGGCACGCCCTTCGGCGCTCCTGCGCCCACGGTCAAGATCTCGACCAACACCGCCCTTTACCATAAGAAAGGCAACTGGATCGACTTCAATGCCGGTACGGTGGCGGAGGGCGAGAGCCTCGACGATGCGGGCGACCGCCTGCTGGACTATGTGCTTACCGTCGCCTCCGGCGCGCAGACCCGCGCGGAGCAGCACGGCGCGCGTGAAATATCCATCTTTAAGGACGGAGTTGTGCTATGAAAGACACGAATTGCGCGTACTGTATGCGCGGCGAGCTGCTGGACAAGTTCGGCATCTACGTCTGCGACCTCAGCGTCAGCACGCTGATCCTGTTCAAGGAGCAGAGCCATCCCGGACGCTGCATCGTGGCATACAAGGATCACGTCAGCGAGATCGTGGACATCAGCGACGCCGAGCGCGACGCGTTCTTCGCCGACGTGAACCGCGCGGCGAAGGCGATCCACGCGGCGTTCCATCCCGACAAGCTGAACTACGGCGCTTACGGCGACACGGGCTGCCACCTGCATATGCATCTGGTGCCAAAGTACAAGGACGGTTACGAGTGGGGCGGCGTGTTTGAGATGAACCCGGGCAAGACCCTTCTGGCCGACGCGGAATACGCGGAAATGATCGAGAAACTCAAGGCGGCGCTTTGACGCCGGACGTGAAAGGCGGTGAGTGCCATGTATGACGCGGAATCCCTTTCCATCCATTCGTATTTTGCCGGAACACTGAGCCTCGCGCCGATCGAAACGATCCTGGATTCGCTGACCGGCGTGGTTGCCCGTCCCTATATCCTCGTGTTCATACGCGATCTGATCCAGCAGGGCACGCCGTTTACGCTGGGTATTCTCGATCTGGACAACTTCAAAAGCGTCAACGACAACTACGGTCACTAGATCGGAGATCGTGTGCTTTCGAGAGTGTCGTCCGATCTGCGCGCGTTTCTGGGCAGCGACGGCGTCGTCGGCCGCTTCGGCGGAGATGAGTTCCTGATCGTCTACCTGAAAAGCACTGCGTATGAAGACGTTCACGCGTTTTTCATGAGGATGTACCAGAGCGGCGGGGTGCTGCGCAAGACCATCGAGCTGGACGACCTCTCCCTGTTCGTTACGGGAACCTTGGGCAGCGCCTTTTATCCCGGTGACGCCGTAGAGTTTGACGACCTGTTCGCGCGCATCGACAAGGCGCTTTACCGCGGGAAATCCAGGGGGCGCAACTGCTTCATCATGTACGTTGCCGCCAAGCACGACCAGCTTCGTATCCCAACGCTTTCCAAACGCAGCCTTTACGAGACCTTCCGCGCCATGGCGGAGGGGTTTGACAGCGCGGACGAGGTCAGACTCAAGCTGTTTCACGCGTTCCAGCCGCTTCGGGACAATCTGCATCTGAACCGTTTGCTGTGCCTCAGCAGAGACGGGCGGCTGACGGACGCGGAAAACGGTATGCTCATCGAGATGACGGGCTGCATGGACGATTCTATGCCGCAGGGCGTCTACGCCGTCTTCGATCTCAACGATATGAAGCGGCGCTGCCACGCCCTGTATGGGGCGCTTACGGGATTGGGACTGGAATCCGTGATGGTTTCGCAGGTCACGGGAACGGACGAGGATTATGCCTGTCTGCGCCTGTGTCCCGAGGCGCATACCAAGCGCATCTGGCAGGACGACGAATACGCGACGGCGTTCATCCTGTCCCGTATGCTGTCACAATTTCTGGAACGTCAACACAATACCGGAGCCGACAGATGATCGATCTGCCGGCTCCGGCCGTTTCTGACGATATCCACCAAGATTCTGCCAAGATGTCATTTGCTGAAATGTGATCAGCACCCCCTCTGACTACTGTTTGACGACTATTTCGCAAAATAGGCGCGAACCCGGCAATGATGCTGATAAAGCGCCCATGGCGATTTAACTACTAATGACCGAGCCAATCGTACTCATTGGGAGGGGAGTACCCGCCCATGCCAATTCCGCACAGACGCAAAAAGCCCCGAAACCGTTTGGTTTCGGGGCTTCTGCTGGCGCAGTGGGAGGGATTCGAACCCTCGGTGGGCTTTTGACCCACACACGATTTCCAGTCGTGCTCGTTATGACCGCTTCGATACCACTGCGTATCCGCGCTCAACAGCAAGGGGTATTATATGGCACGGGCGAAAGAAAGTCAAGCACAAAATACAAAAAAGGGACGCTTTTTTCGCGTCCCTCTTTTCAGCGCATCGTGTGCCAGAGCTGATACAGCGCATCGTCCATCGCCGCGCCTGCCTGCTGCATCGCGCGGCCGACGCCTGTTCGCATCGTGTCGCGCTTCATCGCCGCCATCGCGCCGATTGCCGCACCGGCGACCATGCCCGCGCCGATCCCGCGCAGAAATGAGGTGGTTTTCATTTCATCACACTCCTTTTTCCACACGCTCAGTATACCCGATCCTGTGCGAAACATACGCCGCGCCTGTTGCCAAATTGCGCCGCGTCCTTTATAATAAAACAAATCAGACAACAAAAGGAGCGACCGCCATGACGACCGTCTATCTGATCCGCCACGCGGAAGCGGAGGGCAACCTCTGCCGCCGCTGCCACGGACACTATGACAGCACCATCACCGACAACGGTTACCGCCAGATCGCGGCGCTGGCAAAGCGGCTGGAGGGCGTACGCTTCGACGCTGTGTACGCAAGCGACCTGACGCGCACGCAGACGACGGCGCTTGCCGTCACGCGCACGCACGGCCTGCCGCTGCGCATTGAGCCGCGGCTGCGCGAGGTCGGCGTCGGGCCGTGGGAGGACAGGACCTGGACGTGGCTCGGCAAATTCGATCGGGAGCGGCTGGTGGCGTTCAACTCCAACCTCAGCGCGTGGCGCGTCGAGGGCGCGGAGACGATACAGGGCGTGCGCGACCGGATGCTCGCCGCGCTGCGCGACATCGTGGCGGCGCATCCCGGCGAGACCGTCGCCGCCGTGTCGCACGGCATGGCGCTGCGGACGCTGGTGGGTACCTTGCAGGGCATGAGCCTTGCGGAGATCGACAAGACCGGACACGCGGAGAACACGGCGGTGACGAAGCTGGAGTGCGACGAGCAAGGCATCCGCGTCTTATGGCGCGACGACGCGGCGCACCTGCCCGACGAGCTGACGACGCTCCACAAGCAGCTCTGGACGAAGACCAAGGGCGGCCTGGAGCCGGGGGTATGGTTCGCGCCGGACGAGGCGAAGAAGGGGCGCTTCATCGTCATGCGGGAGGACGAGCGTGTCGGCGCTGTGGCGATCGAGCCGCTCGGCGGCACGACCGCGCAGATCACGGAATTCCGCCTCGATGGGGCGGCGCTGCGCCGCAACCTCGGCGTCCGGCTGGTGGGACAGGCGATCTCCTACGCGCGCCCGCTGGGCTGCGAAACGCTCCGCGTCGAGCTTTCCCGCGACAACGCCCGCGGCCTCGACCGCGCGGCGGCATACGGCTTCACGCCCGTGGGCGCGGCAGTGGAGCTCGTCGTGTTTGAGAAATACTTCGGCTATGATCCCGCGTATCGCGAGAGACGCTTCGACGAGGCGTACCAGACAATGAAAAACGACGGCTGACCAGCCGTCGTTTTTTCACAATCAAAACGTTACAACCTCTTCCTTCGGAGGCTCGCAGGGCTTCACGTCCTCGACGTAGAGCACGGGGCCGTCGCCCTGATAGGCTTCGAAGTATTCCTTTCTGCAGGTGGCGGTAAACTCGATCCAGTCGCGGTTCTTGTACTGCGCCAGCGCGTCGCCGCGGGCGACCACGCCGAGGAACTGCGTGTCATTCGCGCAGCAGACCATGGCGAAGCGGCCGGGGACGAAGGTGCCGGGGTACTTCTTCGAGTGGCACATGATCGACTTCATGCGCAGCTTTTTGCCGTCGTAATGCTCGGGATGATCCATCGCGTCCACGTACCAGACGCCGAAGTCCTCGTCGGGGATGTCGATGACGGGCTGCGTCACGTCGAAGGGGCACTCGTCGCCGGTGAGGTAGTTTTCACTGTTGCCGTCCTCATACTCGATGTACATGTCGGCACGGCGGTTCACCATGCGCAGGTTGCGCTTGCGCAGCGCCTCGGCCACGGCGGGGGTGGCGCGGTTGAACACCAGCATATCGGCGTTCTTGATCTTCTCCATCATGAGCTGGCCCATGTTGCGCGCCATGACGTCAAAACTCGGCGCGTAGACGAAGTTCATGATCTGGTACAGGATCCAGTTCGCGGGCAGCTCGTTGAGCTGCTCAAAGGGCCACATGCCGTTGTACTCGATGAGGATCTGGCGGGGATGATGCTTCTTCTCCAGCGCCTTGAGCGCCGCCTTGGTGAAACCCTCGATCTCGTCGATCATCTCGACCTTGACGTTGGTCATGGCGTCGACGTCGTACTCCTCGTCGCCCTCTTCACAGCAAATCAGCAGCGTCTTGTCCTTTTTGGCAAAGCCGTCCTGCAAAATGCCGTTGATGAAATTGGTCTTGCCGCCGTCCAGAAAGCCGGTGACGGCGTAAACAGGGATGTCCATAGATTATACTCCAAACAGTTCCTTGAGCTTGTCCTCTTTCAGCTCGCCGCCGATGACGCAGAGGCGGCCGGTCACGTCCGCCGCGCCCTCGCGCACCTCGTGCTCCTCGGGGACGTAGTCGAAGTGCAGCCACTTGCCGTCGCCGCCGTTCACGATGCCCTTGCTGCGCACGATCTTGCCGTACTCGCCGGAATCCAGCGCGGTGAGGATGCGCTCGATCTCGCTGGCGGGAAAGCTCTTCGGCGTCTCGACGCCCCAGGAGGTGAACACCTCGTCGGCGTCGTGGCCATGGTGATGGTGATGATGGTGGTGATGATGCTCGTGCTCGTGATTGTGGTCATCATCATGGTCATGATGGTGGTGATGCTCGTGCTCATGATCGTCGTCATCGTCGTCGTGGTCGTGATGATGGTGATGATGCTCATGCTCGCCGTGCTCATCGTGATCGTGGTGATGGTGGCAGCAGCAGTCGGGATCGTCGCACTCCTCGTCGTCGAACTCCTCGTGCTCCATGAGCTCCTCCAGCTCGTGGATGAAGTCGGCGCTGGTGCGCTCCATGGACGCGAGGATCTGCTTGCCGTCGAGCTGATCCCACGGCGTCGTGATGATGGTTGCGGTGGCGTTGTGCTCACGCAGCAGCGCAACAGCGGCGTTGACCTTCTCCTCAGTCATCTTGCCCGTGCGGGAGAGAATGATGCAGCCCGCGTGCTCGATCTGGTTGTTGAAGAACTCGCCGAAGTTCTTCATGTAGACCTTGCACTTGCTCGCGTCCGCGACGGTGATGAAGCTGTTGAGCACGATGTCCTTGTCCTCGGCGGCGACGTCCTCCACCGCGCGGATCACGTCGCTGAGCTTGCCGACGCCGCTCGGCTCGATGACGATGCGGTCGGGGCTGAACTTCGCCTGCACGTCCTTGAGCGCCTCGCCGAAATCGCCGACCAGCGAGCAGCAGATGCAGCCGCTGGACATCTCGCTGATCTGCACGCCGGTGCCCTGCAAAAAGCCGCCGTCGATGCTGATCTCACCGAATTCGTTCTCGATCAGGACGATCTTCTCGCCCTTGTACGCTTCCTCCAGCAGCTTCTTGATGAGCGTGGTCTTGCCAGCGCCCAGAAAGCCGGAGATGATGTCGATTTTAGCCATGGTATTCGCTTCCTTTTACAATATCGTATTTTGAAAGAGCAGACGTATTGTACTCTGTTGATTTCGATTTTGCAAGCGGTTCGCAAATTGTTTACAAATATATTTTGCGAAAAAGAAGAAAGAGGCTCTTTCGAGCCTCTTTCTCTGTTTGATTTGGCGTACCGGATTAGAAAATGCCCTGGCACAGCATGGCGTCGGCAACCTTCTCAAAACCGGCGATGTTCGCACCGGCGACGAGGTCATAGCCCAGGCCGTACTTCTCGGCAGCCTTGACGGAAGCGTCATAGATGCCGTTCATGATGCTCTGCATCTTGGCGTCGATCTCCTCAGCGGACCAGTACACGCGCTCGGCGTTCTGCGCCATTTCGAGCTCGGAGACGGACACGCCGCAGGCGTTGACCGCCTTGGACGGAGCGATGAGGATGTGCTTCTGGGTCTTCAGGAACTCCAGCGCATCGTTCGTGGTGGGCATATTGCCGACCTCGATGTAGTACTTGACGCCGGACTCGGCGATCTTCTTCGCCCACTCCATCGTGACGTCGTTCTGGATCGCGGCGGGCATGTAGACGTCGACGTCCTTGACGCCCCAGCACTTCTGGCCCTCGACGAACTGGCAGCCGAACTTCTCGGCATAGGGCTTGCAGTGCATCGGATCCTTGGCGCGCATCTCGAGCACGAAGTCGAGCTTCTCTTCGGTGGCGACGCCGTCGGGATCGTAGATGTAGCCGTCCGGGCCGGCGAAGTAGGTGACCTTCGCGCCGAGCTGAGCGGCCTTCTTCATGATGCCCCAGCCCACGTTGCCGAAGCCGGAGATCGCGAGCTTCTTGCCGGCGATGTCGAGGCCGTCGTGCTTGAGGACGTTGAGCAGATAATACACAGCGCCGTAGCCGGTCGCTTCGGGACGGAGGATGGAGCCGCCGGTCTTGACGTCCTTGCCGGACATGGCGCCCATTTCCGCGTTGCCCATGATGCGGCGATACTGGCCGTACAGGTAGCCGATCTCACGGCCGCCCACGCCCACGTCGCCGGCCGGGCAGTCGATGTCCTGACCGATGTGGCGATAGAGCTCGGTCATATAGGCCTGGCAGAAGCGCATGACTTCGCCGTCGCTCTTGCCGCGCGGATCGAAGTCGGAACCGCCCTTGGCACCGCCGATGGGCAGGCAGGTCAGAGCATCTTTGTAAACCTGCTCGAAGCCGAGGAACTTCACGGTGTCGAGGGTCACGTTGGAAGCGAAACGCAGACCGCCCTTGTGCGGGCCAAGGCTGGCGTTGAACTGCACGCGATAGCCGCGGTTGACATGATACTTCAGCTGGTCGTCCATCCAGACAACACGGAACTCAATGGCGCGCTCGGGCTCGACCATGCGCTCGAGGATGCAGGCAGCCTCATACTCCGGGTGAGCGTTGATCAGCGGCTCAACGGACAGGAAAACCTCCTCAACGGTCTGCAGGAACAGCTTCTCGTTGGGGTTCTTGGCACGGGTCTCTTCCAGTACGCGCTCAATATACTTGTTCATGGGAAACAACCTCCTTCAATTTTACCCTTCTCAAATACAAGGGATCGATGGTTCGTTCCATCCTGCCCATAGATTAACACGGAATGCGGTTTTTCTCAATGGACAGGCCGCCAGAAAATTATTTAGCTTTTTTGTGCATTGCGCCTAAAACCAAACAACAAACTTTCCATATTTTCATAACAAGTATGAAAAATATTGCAGGACGACTGTCATGTTGACATAACGTCCTGCAATATTGCCGTCATAATGGAGCCGGATCAGCGGATCCCGACGTCGAACGCGTCGACCCAGTACTGCGCCACGTCCACGTCGCGGTAAGCGACCGTCACCTCGTCGCCGACGGAGAGCAGCGGCGCGACGGGCAGCTTTGCCGCGCTGACGCGGACGATGCCGACGCTGCTGGACGGCGAGCGCACTTCGTGCAGGTAGAGATAGTAATATGTGTTGCCGTCGATGACCGCGCTGCGGATCTCGCCGATCACGCCGCTGAGCTCATGCAGCTCTGCTGCCTCTGAGGCGGGCGCGACCTCGGTCTGCGCGTCGGAGATCAGGCCGTTCTTGGCGAGCATGCTCCGGTAGTTCGCCTCGCAGTCCATGACGCTGGAGCCGGTGGCGACGATCTGGTACTGGCTGACGTTGACCATGGCGTACATCTTGACGAGCTGGGAGGCGTCCTTGAGCGCCATGAAGTAGGTCGGCTGGTCGGCGATGTTGAGCAGGAGCGGGAAGGTGGCGGCGTAGCGCATCTGCTGCACCTGCCCCTCGGCGCTGCCCATGGCGGAGAACTCCTCCGCGCCTGCCACAGCATAGTAATGCGTCTCCTTGGTGCGCTGGTTGGAGAGCAGGAAGCCGATGTTGCTTTCGTCGCCGCCGACGCTGGTGACGCCGGTGTAGACCCACACGTCGTCGCCGATGGCAAGGTAGTTGTAGCCCTGCGTCGTCTGCGTCACGTCGCGCTGGCCGAGGATGGAGTTGAAGAAGCCGTTGTGATACAGCCCGTAATAATCGTACTGCCGGATGATGAGGTCGGCGGAGTAGACATGATCGACCCAGGCGGGCACCTGCTCATGGTACGCGCACTCGCCCGTGATCGCGTTGACCAGCACCGCTCCGCGGTTGTCGTCGCCACCGAAGAGGCCGATGGTCTTCTCGCGCTTGGCGCAGACCCACCAGGGCGTGCCGTCCTCGTCGATCTCAAAGATGGGCGTGTCGAACATCATAGTGGGATAGCGGAAGCGCAGGTGGCGGTAGAGGTTGCGGGAGAAATGCTCCGCCGTCGTGTACTTCATGCCCTCGCTGCCGAGGCGCACGACCTCGACGTTCTGCGTCACCATATCGATGACGAGGTAGGCGGGCAGGCCGGCGGAGCGATTGTTGAACCACTTGATGATGTCGCCGTAGCGCAGGGGCGTCACGCGCACGGGACGGCCCTGATAGTTGATCTGGGTGTAGTCCTCCGCCACCTCGAACTGGGACACCATGTCCGCCAGCTCGCCGAGCTTGCGGTCGCCGAGGCGCTGGGCGCTGGCGCCGTCGAGCATCGGGATCTGGTCGTAGCTGATCTCGTCCACCTCGGCGGCGAAGTCGCCGGGCTGTACGGTCAGCAGCTTCTGGTACGAGTTCGCGCGCAGCACGACCCACGAGGTCAGCGCGCCGACGAGCACGACGACGAGCAGCGCGAGCGCGAGGATGGCAGGGATCTTGCACTGCTTCCTGACGAACTGGAAGTAGCCCTTCGCGCCCTCGCCCTGAAAGCCGGAGGTCAGCATGGCGCAGCCGCAGTAGACGAGGCAGAGCAGGAAGATGAAACCGTAGAACTCCTCGGCGTGCAGGTTGATCGCGGGCAGGCTGACGTAGAAGTAGACCAGCGCGACGAGCAGCGTCACGCCGAGGTTGATCGCGACGCGCGCGCCCTTGCTCCCGATCGGCTTGCGCGGCTTGCGAGGCTTGCGCGGCGCGGCGTTGACGTTGACCTGGAACCCGCCCGCGGCGGGGTCGTATTTGAATTGCATGGTTGTGTCTCCTTTCACGATAGGGTATGCGGCTTCATTATAGCCTATGTGCGCTGCAAACGCAAGCGCCGCCTTGCGGCGGCGCTTGGCGTTTATTCGAGGTTCGGGCGGTATTTGAGCGCCGCCCACGTCAGAAAGTACAGCGCGGCGACGGAGACGTACAGCTCCGCGAGCCACAGCCACGGCATACCGCCGGTGACGCCGACGTCTCCCGCCGCGCGACCGAGCAGGGCGTTGAGCGAGCCTGTCAGCCGCAGCAGCGCAATGAAGATCACCACCGCCGCGACGTGATACAGGAAGCGGTGCTTGCGGAAGGTCTGCGAGAGCGTGAAGTCGGCGTAGAACAGCAGCGTCATAAGCGACAGAGCGCCGACGGTGCCGAGCAGGAAGGCGACCCAGTGACCCGCGTCGCGGTACGAGAACAGCCGGCGCAGCGCGTCCCACAAATCGCCGAACCGCACGTCGCGGAACTCAGCGGACAGCGCGCCGACGAGGAACACGGACAGCGCGATCAGCACGGCGGCGGCGACGTACCAGCACAGCGCGGCGAGCAGCTTTGAAAGCAGCAGCTCGTGGACGCTGACGGGCAGCGTGCGCATCAGATAGCCCTCGTCGCCGAGCAGGTTGCGCTTGTAGTGCTGCATCAGCACGGCGAAGACGCCGACGGCGACGGCGAAGACGCTCCCGCCGTAGAGCGTGCCGACCCACCCGACCGCGCGCGGGAACGCCTCGTAAAAACGCAGCGCCATGCCCGCGACGACCGACAGCGCCAGCATCACGCCGCACAGCGGCAGAGCGACGCGCCCCGTGGCGCGAAATTCATGCTTCATCAATGTACCCAGCATCGCTTCTCCCTCCCGTCAGTACGCGAACACTTCGCGGAACAGCTCATCGACGCTCTTGCCGCGCGTTTCGCGGATGGCGTCCACGCTCTCGTGCAGCATGACGCTGCCCTCGCGCAGGAACACCGCCTCGTCCAGCACGGCTTCCACGTCGGAAATCAGGTGCGTCGAGATCAGCACCGTCGCGTCCTCGCTGTAGTTCGTCAGAATGGTTTTGAGGATATAGTCCCGCGTCGCGGGATCGACCCCGCCGATCGGCTCGTCGAGCAGATAGAGCTTCGCGGCGCGCGCCATCGTCAGGATCAGCTGGAGCTTTTCGCGCATACCCTTGGACATCGCGCGGATGGTCTGCGTCCGCTCCAGCTTCAGCCGCTCGACCATGTCCTCCGCCGCGTCGCGGCGGAAGTCGGCGTAGAAGTCGCCGTAGAAGTCCATCGCCTGCGCCGCCGTCATCCACAGCGGCAGGGCGATGCGCTCCGGCAGATACGAGACGATGGCGTTCGTCTCCGGCGAGGGCTTGCGCCCGTCGATCAGGATCTCGCCGCCCGACGGCGTCAGCAGTCCGCAGGCGAGCTTGATGAGCGTCGTCTTGCCGCTCCCGTTCGGGCCCAGCAGCCCGACGATGCGCCCCGGCTCCAGCGTCAGCTCGACCCCGCCGAGCGCCTCCTTCGTGATATAGCGCTTCCTGAGCGCCCTGCATTCGAGAATCACACTCATTTGTCCATCTCTCCTCTCAGTTTTTCCAGCAGCGCGACCGTCTGCGCGTGGTCGCAGCCCAGCTTCTCCATCGCGTCGAGGAAGGCGCGCGCCCGCTCCTCCGCGATGCGCTCCCGCGCCCTTGCGATCCGTTCGGCGTCCTCGGTGACGAAGCGCCCCGCCGTCCGCTGGCTGTAGACCAGCCCCTGACGCTCCAGCTCGCTGAGCGCGCGCTGCACCGTGTTCGGGTTGACGCCCGCGTCCAGCGCCAGCTCACGCACGGCGGGCAGCCGCCCGCCCGGCGGGAACGCGCCGGAGATGATGGCGAGCGTCAGGCGCTCGCAAAGCTGGGTGTAGATCGGCGCGTCCGCGCGAAATGTCCAGTCCATCCGCTCCCTCCTTTGCGTTATTGTATTAAGTGATTAGTACAATAACACAAAGGAACCGTTTTGTCAAGGGGGGCGGCGAAAAAACACAGGACTTTTCTTGCGGCGCGGATGGTAGTATACTATGGTTGCCGGAGGGACTTATCCCGAATTGCGGCAATATAACGATACAGATAGTAATATTGCAAAGCGATACAACAGACAGGAGGCGAAAACGTGACAAAAAAGACCCACGAGCTGGCGCTTGCGAGCGTGCTGGCGGCGCTGGCGGCGGCGCTGCTGATGCTCGGCGGGATCGTGCCGCTGGCGACCTATGCCGCGCCGGTGCTCGCCTCCGCCGCGCTGGTCGCTGCGCGGGAGGAGTGCCGCGCGGGCTATGCCTGGGGCTGCTGGTTCGTCTCGGCGGCGCTGGCGCTCCTGCTTTCGGCGGACAAGGAGGCGGCGCTGCTCTACGCGGCGCTGGGCTACTACCCGCTGCTCAAACCGCGATTCGACGCGCTGCGCCCGCGGCTGCTGCGCCTTGCGGCAAAGCTTGCCCTCTGCGTTGCCGCCGTCGGTGCGGTGTACGCGCTGCTGCTGTACGTCTTGCAGATCGCGGCGCTCGTCGAGGAGTTTGCTGCGGCGTCCAAGGCGATCCTGTGGACGACGATCCTGCTGGGCGCGGCGGTGTTCTTCGCCTACGACCTCGCGCTGGAGCGGATGACGCAGATCTACAAACGAAGAAGGACGCGGTGACGCGCCCTTCACTTTTTTTCTTTCTTCTCTTTTTTCTCCGGCTCGGGGAACATCGCACCGTAGAGCCGGAGCGCGAGCGCCTGCTCCGCCTGCGCGCGCAGCGCCGCGCGGCAGAGCTTCATCACGCCCGCGTCGCCGGAGATGTCGTCCGCCGCGCTTTGGAGCGAGCGTTCGAACTCGCCGCAGAACCAGTCGTAGTCCGCGCGGCCGTCTGTCTCGCCGGCGGAGCTCTGGATCAGCCGCTTGATAAGGTCGATGGGGAGCACCGGCTTCAGCAGGCAGATCATGATGAGGTGCGCGAGGTGGATGCGGGTGTACTTCTTCTTCACCGGCGGCGGCATGACGCCGAGCTTGACGTAGTTGTTGACCATCGACGCTGTCAGCCCCTTGCGGTCGAAACCGGGATAGCTGCCGAGATAGCGCTCCATCAGCGAGAGTACCTGATCCATGTACAGCTCAAAATCGGGCAGTTCCTCCCAGCGCGGGAGACGCTGCGCCGCGACCTGCGCGCAGACCTCCTTCAAAATTTCCTCCATGACCGTCACCGACCTTTCCCTGTTATGCTACCAAACCCCGACGGGAATTACAAGAATTATTTTTGACATCCGCTTGACAAAGAGGCAAAAATGGTTTAATCTAGTATCAGAAACTAGATGAGGCGGTGAGCGTATGAACGTGACTGTCTACGGGGATTCGATCCTCAAGGGCGTGCTGTATGAAAACGGAAAGTATGTGCTCGATCGAAGCTGGGAGCAGAAGCTCTCTGAGCGCTTCGGCCTGCGGGTGACGAATCGCTCACGCTTCGGCTGCACGCTGCCCAAGGCGCTCGCGCGCATCGAAAAGGACACCGAAACCGAGGCGGAGGGCGAGGAATACGCTCTGCTGGAGCTTGGCGGGAACGACTGCGACTTCGACTGGGCGGAGGTCTCCGACGCGCCGGACGCGTCGCACGAGTGCAGGACCCCGCCGGCGCAGTTCGCGGATGGCCTGCGACGCGCGGTGGCGCTGCTGCGCGGCAGCGGGCGTACGCCGGTGCTGACCTCGCTGCCGCCCGTCGATGCGGAGCTGTACCTCGGCTTCCTTTGCCGCGGCGGGCTGTCGCGGGAGAACATCCTGCGCTGGCTCGGCGACGTGCAGCGCATCTACCGCTGGCAGGAGAATTATTCGTGCCTGATCGAGCAGGTCGCGCGCGAGGAGCGCGTACCGCTGATCGACCTGCGCCGTCCCTTTTTGCAGGACGCGCGAGCGAGCGAAGCGCTGCTCTGCGCCGACGGCATCCACCCCTCCCGCCTTGGGCAGGAGCTGCTGTGCCGCTCGTTCAGTGCGGCGCTGTAAAGAAATTGTATCATGTCAGGAGCGGCTTTCCCGAATGGGGAAGCCGCTCTTGACATTTTCTGAGAAAGCGTCTAACATAACGTATATTATCATGACAAACTCTCATGGAACAGGAGAATTGGCTATGGAGAGCAAGAAGCTGGAAGCGCTGCTGATGTCCGCCGACCTCGGCAGCTTCACCCGCGCCGCAGAGGTGCTGGGCTACACGCAGTCGGGGCTGACGCACATGATGAACTCGCTGGAGCGCGAGATCGGATTCCCGCTGCTCGACCGCGGGCGCCACGGCGTGCGGCTGACGGACGAGGGTGAAAAGCTCGCCCCGCTGATGCGCGAATTCCTCCGTGCGGGCGCGGCGCTGGACGAGACGGTGGCGCAGCTCTCCGCGACGCGCAGCGAGACGATCCACGTCGCCGCCTACGCCAGCCTCGCCATGCACTGGCTGCCCGCCATCATCCAGGCGTTCCGCGCCGAGAATCCCACCGTGGACGTGGACATCCGCATGGCGGATCACGTGGACGCGCCCTACAAGCTGCTCTCGCAGGGAAAGATGGACGTCATCTTCGTCAGCCGCCAGGAACCGGGGCCCTACGATTGGGTGCATCTGAAGGACGACACGATGTACGCCGTGCTGCCCAGGGACTATCCCACCGGCGGACGCGAGAGCTTCCCGCTGCACGAGTTCGAGGGCAAGGCGTTCCTCATGCCCGCGCAGGGCTTCGACAAGGACATCCTGCGCATCTTCGACCGCGAAGGCGTGCACGCGAACATCCAGCCGACGGTCGTGGACGACGCGACGGTGGTGAGCATGGTCGAGCACGGGCTCGGCATCAGCATGATGACCGAGCTGACGCTCAAGGGCCGCGCCGATCGCGTGCTGACGCTGCCGGTTGAGCCCTCCGCCTCCCGCGAGCTGGGGATCGCCGTGCGTTCGCTGGACGACGCGCCGCGGATGCTGCGCCGCTTCATTGACTGCACGGAGCGCGTCGTGCGTGAGCTGGCGGAGTGAAGCCGATCTGTTGGGAATAAGAAAGAACCCTCCGGAAATACTAGGGAAAACTGGTGTTCCGGAGGGTGTTTTATGCGCTTGACCGACGATTTCGACCAAAACGCCGCGCGGCTGGACGCCCTGCTCGGCGTCGGGCGCTGCTACGACCTGGTCTCCCGCGACCTCTGCGCGGGCGGGCGGCGCTGCCGCGTCTACACCGTCGACGGCTACGGCGACGACGCGGTGATCGAGCGCGTGCTCGCGCATCTGCTGTCGCTGCGCTCCACCGCGGACGCGGCGACGATGCGGGAGTTCATCGACCGCTATATCACCTTCGGCGAGACGGACGCGGAGGGCGACGTGGAGAAGGCGGTCACGGCGGTGTTCCTCGGCAAGACGCTGCTTCTGGCGGAGGGCTGCGGCGAGTGCGCGCTCATTGACGCGAAGCAGTATCCCGCCCGCGGCGTGGACGAGCCGGCGTCCGGCAAAGTTTTACGCGGCGCGCACGATGGGTTCATTGAAACGCTGGTTGTGAATACCGCTCTGCTCCGCCGCCGCATCCGCGACCCGCGCCTGACGCTGGAGGGATTCCAGATCAGCGAACGCTCCCGCGCGGACGTCGTGCTGTGCTACCTTGAGCACAGGGTGGACCGCAACCTGCTCGAGGAGGTGCGATGCAAGCTGGACGCCATCGACGTGCGCTCCGTGTCCATGGGGCAGGAGAGCGTCGCCGAGGCGATGATGAAGCCCCAATGGTGGAACCCGTTTCCGAACGTGCGCTACACCGAGCGGCCCGACGTCGCAACCGCCTGCGTCGTGGAGGGCAGCATCGTCCTGCTGGTGGACAACTCGCCCGCAGCCATGATCCTGCCGACGAGCTTCTTCGACTTTGTGCAGGAGGCGAACGACTTCTGCTTCCCGCCGCTGATCGGCTCGTACCTGCGCATCCTGCGCTGCGTCGTGTTCCTGCTGACGCTGTTCATCACGCCGGTCTGGTACGCGCTGGTCAAGACGGCGGCGACGGAGGGCTTTCTCCACTTTCTCGCCATCGCGGAGGACTATGAGGTGCCGCTGCTGGTGCAGCTTTTGTTCGCGGAGTTCATCGTCGATCTCATCAAGCTGACCAGCCTTAACACGCCGCCCGTATTCTCCAACTCGTTCTCGATGATCGGGGCGCTGGTGCTGGGCGACTTCGCGGTGCAGGCGCACTGGCTTGTGCCGGAGGTACTGGCGTATATGGCGTTCGTCGCCGTCGCCAACTTTGCCCAGCCGAGCTACGAGCTGGGCTACGCCTTCAAGCTGCTGCGCCTGATGCTCCTGCTCCTCGTCGGGGCGCTGGACTGGCTGGGCCTCGCGCTCGGCACGGCGCTTATCCTCGTTCTGCTCGCCACCAACAAGCCCATCGCGGGCAGGGGATACCTCTACCCGCTGATCCCGTTCAACGGACGCGCGCTGCGCGAGCTGCTTATCCGTCATCCGATCAGCAGGGAAAACACTTGACGCGGGGGAAAACGGCGCGATATACTGGACACAATCAATTTTCGGAGGTGCGGTATGGAGCGCTATTTCGGCGAATCGACCCCGAAGCTGGGCTTCGGCATGATGCGGCTTCCCAAGAAGCTGCTTGCCTTCGACGTCGAGCAGATCAAGCAGATGGTCGATCTGTTCCTCGACGCGGGCATGACCTACTTTGACACCGCGTTCGTTTACCTCGGCTCGGAGGATGTGACGCGCAGGGCGCTGGTCGAGCGGCACCCGCGCGAGAGCTACACCATCGCCAGCAAGCTCAACGCGTGGCTCGGCAAGCTGAGCGTCAACGAGGCGAAGAAGGAGCTGCAAACCAGCCTCAAGCGCCTCGGCACGGACTATCTGGACTACTACCTGCTCCACGCCATCCAGAACAACAACTACAAGCTCTACGACGACTACGGCCTCTGGGACTACGTGCGCGAGCAGAAGCAGGCGGGGACGATCCGGCACTGGGGCTTTTCCTTCCACGGCACGCCGGAGCTGCTCGACGAACTGTTGACAAAGAACCCCGACGCGGAGTTCGTGCAGCTCCAGCTCAACTACGCTGACTGGGAGGACGCCAAGATCGCCTCCCGCCGCTGTTACGAGACCGCGCGGAAACACGGCAAATCCATCGTCGTCATGGAGCCGGTCAAGGGCGGCGCGCTCGCCAAGCCGCCGAAGGAGGTGCAGCAGATCCTGCGCGACGCCGATCCCGAGGCGTCCATGGCGTCGTGGGCGATCCGCTTTGCCGCCTCGCTCGACGGCATCATCACGGTGCTGTCGGGTATGTCCACGATCGCCCAGGTGGAGGACAACCTCTCCTATATGCGCGAGTTCAAGCCGCTCGACGAGAGCGAGCAGGCGACCATCCGCGCGGCGCAGGAGGCGCTGGGCAAGATCGAGCACATCCCCTGCACCGCCTGCCGCTACTGCACCAAGGGCTGCCCGCAGGGCATCCCCATCCCCGACATCTTCGCCGCGCGCAACAAGCAGCTCATCTGGGGCCAGATCGAGCACGGGGCAAAGGACTACGCGGCGCTCGCGGAGAAGGGCAGCGTCGCCGACGCCTGCATCGCCTGCGGCCAGTGCGAGGACGCCTGCCCGCAGGGCATCAGGATCATTGAGCGCCTCGCGGAGTGCGCGGAGAACTTCAAAACCTGAGGACGTTATCAACTTCTATAAAGGAGAACGCTTTTGCGGACTGCCGCGAAAGCGTTCTTTTTTACGCGGGCACGAAAAACCCCTTGACAAATCCTCCTTCATGCTCTACAATCACAATAATTGAACAACTGCTTAACTATTCATCGAAAGGAGAACGCATCATGGTCGATACGGAACGCTGCGAATTCTGCGAGGGCGAGGTCATCCACGCGGACGCGGTCGAGGAGGTCTGCGCCAAGCTGAGCGACGCGGAGGAATATGTGCGGCTCGCGGAGCTGCTGAAGCTCTTCGGCGACCCGACGAGGGCAAAGCTGCTGCACGCGCTGGAGCTGCGGGAGCTTTGCGTCTGCGACCTGGCGGCGCTGCTGGGCGTGACGAAGTCGGCGGTGTCGCACCAGCTCAAGGCGCTGCGGCTGGCGAACCTCGTCAAGTTCCGCCGCGAGGGACAGGTCGTGTACTACTCGCTCGCCGACGACCACGTGCGCCTCATTCTGGAAATGGGCTTTGAGCACATCAGAGAGTAAAGGGAGGGCGTTTCTCATGAAGAAGAAATTCAAGTGCGAGGTCGACTGCGCCAACTGCGCGCAGAAGCTGCAGGACGCGCTGTCGAAGCTGGACGGCGTGGACGAGGTGTCCGTCAACTTCATGACGCAGAAGCTGACGCTTGCCGCCGCGGACGATAGATTCGACGAGGTGTTCGACGCGGTGGTGAAGAAAGCAAAGCAGATCGAGCCGGATACGGTCATCACGGCATGACGGCGAAGCAAAAGAGGATGCGCGCGCGCATCCTCGTCACAATGGCCCTCTACGCCGCCGTATGGGGCGTCGACCGCGCGCTCGCGCTCCCGATGGCGGCGAGACTGGCGCTCTACGTCGCGCCCTATCTCGTCATCGGCTGGGACATTTTGAAAAAGGCGTGGGTCAATCTGATCCACGGCCAGGCGTTCGACGAGTGCTTTCTGATGGCGGTCGCCACCATCGCGGCCTTCGCCATCGGCGAATACCCCGAGGCGACGGCGGTCATGCTGTTCTATCAGGTGGGCGAGCTGTTCCAGAGCGTCGCCGTCGGCAGGGCGCGCGCGTCCATCAGCGATATGATGAGCATCGCGCCGGAGTACGCCAACCTCGAAACGGAGGACGGCGTGGCGGAGGTCGATCCCGAGGACGTGACGGTCGGAAGCGTCATCGTCGTCAAAGCGGGCGAGCGCGTCCCGCTGGACGGCGTGGTGCTGACGGGCGAGAGCTTCCTCGACACCTCCGCGCTGACGGGCGAAGCCGTGCCGCGCCGCGCGGGCGAGGGGGACGAGATCTTCAGCGGCTGCGTCAACGGCGAGGGCGCGCTTCGCGTGCGCGTGACCAAGGCGTATGAGGAATCCACCGTCGCGCGTATCCTCGACCTCGTGGAAAACGCCAGCGAGAAGAAAGCGCGGCTGGAGCAGTTCATCACGCGCTTCGCCCGCGTCTACACGCCCGCCGTGACGGTCTCGGCGGCGCTGCTGGCGCTCCTGCCGCCGCTGATCCTGCACCAGCCCTTCGGCGGCTGGGTGCACCGCGCCTGCGTGTTCCTGATCGTCTCCTGCCCCTGCGCGCTGGTGATCTCCGTGCCGCTGGGCTTCTTCGGCGGCATCGGCGCGGCGTCGCGGCTCGGCGTGCTCGTCAAGGGCGGGAACTATCTGGAAGCGCTCGCGGAGTGCGACACGATGGTGTTCGACAAGACCGGTACGCTGACGCGCGGCGAGTTCCGCGTCACGAAGGCGCTTCCCGCCGACGGCGTTTCGGAAGCCGACCTGCTCCGCGCCGCGGCGCGCGCGGAGGCGGCGTCGAACCACCCCATCGCAAGGTCGATCCTTGCCGCTTACGGCGATGCCCCCGACCTCTCCCGCGTCACGGACGCGAGCGAGACCGCCGGACACGGCGTCCGCGCGCGCTTCGACGGCGCGGAGCTGCTGGCGGGCAACGATAAGCTGCTGGCGCGCCACGGCGTCGCGTTCACACCCTGCGGCGAGGCGGGGACGGTGATCCACGTCGCGCGGGACGGGGCGTATCTCGGCTGCCTCGTCATCGCCGATTCGCCAAAGGAGGGCGCGGCGGAGGCGCTGCGCGCGCTCAAGGCGGCGGGCGTGAAGCGCACCGTCATGCTCAGCGGCGACCGCGAGGCGGCGGCGCGCGCCGTCGGCGACGCGCTCGGCGTGGACGAGGTACACGCGGAGCTGCTGCCCGCGGACAAGGTCGCGCGGCTCGAAGAGATCCTGAAGCGCGAGAGCGGGCAGGGCAAGGTCGCCTTCGCCGGAGACGGCGTCAACGACGCGCCGGCGCTCATGCGCGCGGACGTCGGCGTCGCCATGGGCTCCCTCGGCTCCGACGCCGCCATCGAGGCGGCGGACATCGTGCTGATGGACGACGACCTCGGCAAGCTCGCCGCAACCGTGCGCATCGGGCGCAAGACCATGCGCATCGTGCGCGAAAACGTGACCTTCGCGCTCGCCGTCAAGTTCCTCATCCTGATCCTCGGCGCGCTCGGCATGGCGACCATGTGGCTCGCCGTCTTCGGCGACGTGGGCGTCACCGTGCTGGCGGTCGTCAACTCGATGCGCTGTCTGAACCTGCATAAAACGTAAGAGCCGCGAAAGCGGCTCTTATTGTTTGGATAATTCATAGAACGCCACCGCGCTCGCGGCGGCGACGTTGAGCGAGTCCACGCCGCGCGACATCGGGATGCGCACGGTGTAGTCGCAGTCCGCGATCGTGCGCGCCGCAAGGCCGTCGCCCTCGGTGCCGAGCACGACGGCGAGCCGCGGCTCCGCAGCCACCGCCGCGTCGCCGATGGGGACGGAGGCGTCCGTCAGCGCCATGGCGGCGGTCCTGAAGCCGAGGGCGCGCAGCCGTTCGCTCCAGTCCGCGTCCACGCGCGTCCACGGGATCAGGAACACGTTGCCCATGCTTACGCGCACCGCGCGGCGGTAGAGCGGGTCGGCGCAGCCGCGCGTCAGCAGCACCGCGTCCATGCCGAGCGCCGCCGCGCTGCGGAAGATCGCGCCGACGTTCGTCGGGTTCATCACGTCCTCCAGCACGACGACGCGCCGCGCGTCCGCGCAGACGTCTTCCGGGGACGGCTCCGCCTTGCGGCGCATGGCGCAGAGCACGCCGCGCGTGAGCTGAAAACCGACGAGCTGCGTCAGCACGTCGAGCGGCGCGGTATAGACCGGCACGTCGCAGCGCGCGACGATCTCCCGCGCCTCGCCTTCGATGTGCTTCGGCTCCAGCAGCAGCGACAGCGGCTCATACCCGGCGTCCAGCGCGCGCTCGATGACCTTGGGGCTTTCCGCGATGAACAGTCCCTCCAGAGGCGCGTCGTGCCGCAGCAGCTCGCGCTCCGAGAGGCGGGCGTAGACGTCCAGCTCCGGCGCGTCAAAATCGGTGATCCCGATGATCTCTCTCATTCCCATGTCTTCCAAACATCGGGGCAATAGCCCACCGTTGCCTGTCTGCCGTTGCGCACGACAGGCGTTTTGATGAGCTGCTGGTTCTCGAAGACCTTGTCCAGCCGCGCCGCGGGGACGAGGTACTGCACCAGCGCCAGCGTCTGCGTGTCCTTCGCGTCGGGGTCGAGCAGATGATCCAACCCGCCGACCGCCTGCGTGACGCTTTGCAGCTCGCCGCGGCTCATGCCCTTCTCCCGCAGGTCGATCATCTGGTATTTGACGCGGCGCTCCTTGAAGTACCGCTCCGCTTTTTTCGTGTCAAAGCACTTCTTCGCGCCGAAGATCTGAATGTTCATGCGTTTGTCCTCACACAATACGTCATGGCGCCAGTATGTCCGATTTGCCGCCAAAAGTCAAGGCGAAAGGGAAACGGCTTGCATCCCGCGGCGCTCTGTGCTAACATATGGAGACAAATATGATCGACAAGGAGACTATGTCTCATGGGAAACGGACGGTTTCGTGACAGAAAATGGTATCCGGGCGCGGTTGCCGCGTGCATCGGCGTCGCGTTCTACGTGCTGCTGACGCATCTGGGCGTCGTCGCCGGAGCGGTAGGCACGTTCATCGGCTACTTCCGCGCGGTGATCTTCGGCTGCATCCTCGCCTATCTCATCAACCCGCTGGCGCGCTGGCTGGAACAAAAGTCCCTGCGCGGCGTCCGTCGGGAGGCGGTGCGCTGGCCGCTGTCGGTCTTTCTCGCGCTGGTGGCGGCATTTTTGCTGCTGGCGCTGCTGCTGGGCATGCTGATCCCGCAGCTGGCGCAGAGCATCGCCACCTTTGCCGGCAACGTCGAGACCTATGCCGCCTCGCTGCGGGACTGGCTCGCGTCGAGCGGGCTGCCGCTGGAGGATACGCCGCTCGCTCCCGATAAGTTTGCCGAGTTGTCCGAAAACGTGACGGGGCAGGCCATGAGCTTCCTCAAGGAGAATCTGAGCAGGATCCTCGGCGCGGCGGCCGGCGCAGGCAAGAGCGCCCTCACCTGGGGTATCGCCCTCATCCTCTCGGTGTATCTGCTGATGGCGAAGTCCTCGGTCAAGGCGGAGGGAACGCGCCTCCTGCGCGCACTGCTGCGGGAGAAACGGGCGGAGAAGCTCTTTGAGTTCTTCCGCCGCTGCGACGCCATCCTCGTCAGCTTCGTTGTGGACAGCCTGCTGGAATCGGTCATCGTCGGCGCGGCGAACGCGGTGTTCATGGCGCTCTGCGGGATGCAGTACGTCGGGCTGATCTCCGTCGTCGTCGCCCTGACCAATCTGATCCCGACCTTCGGCCCCATCATCGGCGGCGTCATCGGCGCGTTCATCCTGCTGCTGGTAAATCCCATCCACGCGCTGATCTTCATCGCCTTCACGCTGGGGCTCCAGTTCGTGGATGGCTATATCATCAAGCCGAAGCTGTTCGGCAACGCCCTCGGCGTGTCGGGCCTGCTGATCCTGATCGCCGTCGTGGTCGGCGGCAATATGTTCGGCGTGCTCGGCGTGCTGCTGGCGATCCCCGGCGCGGCCATCCTGAGCTTCATCTATCGGGACTACCTGCTGCCCGCGCTGGAGAAACGGAAGTAAACAACAATGGGTGTATTATCTGATCTGGAGCCGCGCGACGTTTTTGCGTGGTTCGAGCGGCTGAGCGCCGTGCCGCGCGGCAGCGGCAACACGAAGGCGGTCAGCGATCTCTGCGCCGCCTTCGCGCGCGAGCGCGGCCTGCGCTGCCGGCAGGACGCGGCGAACAACATCATTATCTGGAAGGACGGCTCCGTGGGCTATGAGGGCGCGGAGCCGGTTATCCTGCAAGGGCACCTCGACATGGTATGCGCTAAGACGGAGGATTGCCCGAAGGACATGGCGAGGGAACCGATCGACCTCGTTACCGACGGGGCGTATGTCTGGGCGGACGGGACGTCGCTGGGCGCGGACGACGGGATCGCCGTGGCGATGATCCTCGCCATCCTTGACGACGCCGCGCTGCCGCACCCGCCCATCGAGGCGGTGTTCACCGCAGACGAGGAGGTGGGCATGGTCGGCGCCTTCGCGCTGGACTGCTCCGACCTCAGGGGGCGCAGGCTCATCAACGTCGACTCCGAGGATGAGGGCGTGTTCACCGTTTCCTGCGCGGGCGGCGTGCGGGTGGACACCGTGCTGCCCGCGAAACGCGAGCCGCTGGCGGGCGAGACGGTCTACACGCTGACGCTCTCGGGACTGCTCGGCGGGCACTCCGGCGTGGAGATCGACAAGGGCCGCGGCAACGCTGCGAAGCTGCTCTCCCGCACGCTGTTCATGGCGCGGGACGTCTGCCCGGAGCTGCGGCTCTCCGGCCTGCGCGGAGGGCAGCTCAGCAACGTCATCTGCCGTGACTGCACGGCGCTCGCCGCCGTACCGGCGGAACGCGCACCGGCGTTCGAGGCGTTTGTCCGCGGCTTCGGGGAGACCCTGCGCGCCGAGTACGCCGTCACCGACCCGGGGCTGACGCTGACGCTCACGGGCGCGACGGCGGACGCGGCGCTCTCCGCCGTCGATACGGAGCGGCTGCTGCGCGCGCTGTTCATCCTGCCGCAGGGTGTGCAGGAGATGAGCCCCGACTTCACGGGACTGGTGCAGACCTCGCTCAACCTCGGCGTGATCGCGCTGGAGGACGATGCCCTGCATTACACATACTCCGTCCGCTCCGCTGCCGCCTCGCAGAAGGAGCGGCTGCGCCGCCTGCTCCGCGCGGTCGCGGAGGGCGCGGGCGGCAGCGTGAGCGAGCGCGGGGATTACCCCGGCTGGGCGTATGACCGGGACAGCGTCCTGCGTCCGCTGGTGCTGGACGTCTGGCGCGGCCTCGCCGGGCGCGAGGGTCGCGTGGACGCCACCCACGGCGGGCTGGAGTGCGGGCTGTTCGTCTCGAAGATCCCGGGGCTCGACGCGATCTCGCTGGGCCCGAACCTGTACGACGTCCACTCCCCGCGCGAAAAGCTGGACGCCGCCTCCGCTGCCCGGGTCTACGCGCTGCTGCGCGAGACGCTGCGGCGGATGCAATGAGCAGGGAACTTTTTGGAGATCGTATGCGTCTCATATAGCAAACGGTAAAAGGAGAAATAAACCATGAAAAAGAAAACCATTCTGATCGTAATCATCGCGCTCGTCGTCGCGGCGGCGGGCTATGTGGGCTACCGCCTCGCGATCCGCGGCACGGACATCATCGGCGTGACCACGCAGCCCGGCAAAAACACCGTCTACATCAACAGCGGCGATTTTGAGGGCGGCGCGGGCTATCTCACCGTCGGCGAGGGGCAGAAGATCCATGTGAAGTACGCCGTCGGGAGCGGCAGCTTTGACATCGTCTTCCGCGCGGATGAGGACGCCGCGGCGGCGTATGAGACGATGGATGTGGAAAATCTGCCCACCGCCGAGGAAATGACGGGCGAGGGCGCCTTCGGCGAGACCGGCCTGACGGGCAAGAGCGAAGCGTCGTTCACGGCGGAGCCGGGCTTCTACACCGTTTACGTCACCAATCACAACATGACCGGCAAGGCGACGGTCACCGTCAGGTGAGCGCCATGCGGATCGAGATCAGAGAGCCGGGCAGCGAGGCGTTCTACCGCGAGACGGTCAACGCCGCATGCCAGTACCGCGCTCTGCTGAAAAAACCGACGCGCAGGCTGAAGGATATGTTTCAGTCCCTGCGCGGCAACATCATCCTCTGCGGCGCGCTGCTGATCCTGATGTCGGCGCTGACGGCTCTGGACGGCTGGGACGCGCTGCGTTCCGCCGCGCTGGTGCTGCTGGCGGTCGACGTCGCGTTCAGCGCCCTGTATCTGCGCAATCTCCGGCAGATGCTCCGTACGCTGATGAATGACCGGCGTTCGAGCGTCCTCACGCTGGACGACGAGGGCGTGGAGCTGGACAAGGAGGGCGCGCAGCGCATCCGCGCCGCCTGGGACAACGTCGCCTTCGCGCGCGTGTTCCGCGAGAGCATCTGCTTCGTGACGAAGGACGGCGGCGGTTTTGTGCTCTCAGTCAGCCGCCGTTACGAAAAGGAACTGCTGGCGTATCTTCGGGATCAGCGGAGCGGGTTGACGATCATCGAGTGAAAACGCATAAGGCCGCGCCGGCGACGGCGCCTGAAGGGAAAACGTCTGGGCCGGTGATGGGAAAGCGGAAATCAGAGGAATCTATGTAAAAAACTATTGACAAATTAGCACTTGCTAACTATACTGCATGTAGTTAGCAAGTGCTAATTTCTTTTTGGCCTGATGTTAGCATAAACAAACAAAGAAAGAGGGGGCGCCAATGATGCCGTTGATCCTGGCGGACGCGGGTTCGGAAAACATCGTGCGCAAGGTCGGTGGCACGGCGGAGGTCAAACAGCACCTCGCGGACCTCGGCTTCAACGTGGGGACGCCGGTCACGATCGTCGCCGCGTTGGGCGGCAACGTCATCGTCAAGGTGAAGGAGTCCCGCGTGGCGATCAGCAAAGAATTAGCGAAGAAAATCATGGTTTAGGAGGAAATCGCATGACGACGAATCTGAAAGAGGTCAAAATCGGGCAGACCTGCAAGGTCGTGAAGCTCCACGGCGAGGGCGCGGTCAAGCGCCGCATCATGGATATGGGCATCACCAAGGGCGTCGAGGTCTACGTCCGCAAGGTCGCGCCGCTCGGCGACCCCATCGAGCTGACCGTACGCGGTTACGAGCTGAGCCTGCGCAAGGCGGACGCCGAGAACGTCGAGGTCGAAGTATAAGTTCCAAAACAGATCAATGCGCCGCGGCGCTTCTTTTTTGAACGTGAGTTAGCGGCTGCTATCAAGAAGGGAGAGCATCATGGATTATAAAATCGCCCTGGCGGGCAACCCGAACAGCGGTAAAACGACGCTGTTCAACGCGCTGACCGGCTCGAACCAGTTCGTCGGCAACTGGCCGGGCGTGACGGTCGAGAAGAAGGAGGGCAAGCTCAAAAAGTTCGACGGCGTAACCGTCACCGACCTGCCCGGCATCTACTCGCTGTCCCCGTACACGCTGGAAGAGGTCGTGGCGCGCAACTACCTGATCGAGGAGCGCCCCGACGCCATCCTCAACATCGTGGACGGCACGAACCTGGAGCGCAACCTGTACTTAACCACCCAGCTCACGGAGCTGGGTATCCCCGTCGTCATCGCGGTGAACATGATGGACGTGGTGCGCAGGAACGGGGACAGCATCAACATCGACGCGCTCGCCGGCAAGCTCGGTTGTAAGATCGTCGAGATCTCCGCGCTCAAGGGCGACGGCGTGGACGCGGCGGCGGAGGTGGCGGTCGAAGCGGCAAAGAACGGCAAGACCGTGCCGATGCACACCTTCTCCGGCCCCGTGGAGCACGCGCTTGCTCACATCGAGGAGGCGGCGGTGCACGGCCTGCCCGAGGAGCAGCAGCGCTGGTACGCCATCAAGATCTTCGAGAGCGACGACAAGGTGCTCGAAAAGCTGAACATCCCCGCCGACACGCTCGCGCACATCAAGACCGACATCGAGGCGGCGGAGCGCGAGCTGGATGACGACGCGGAGAGCATCATCACCAACGAGCGCTACCTCTACATTGCCGACCTGCTCAAGGGCATCTACAAGAAAAAAGGCGCGCACGAACTGAGTACGTCCGACAAGATCGACAGGATCGTGACGAACCGCTGGTTGGGACTTCCCATCTTTGCGGTCGTGATGTTCGCCATCTACTACCTCGCCATGGTCACCGTCGGCGCGAGCGCGACCGACTGGGCGAACGACGGACTCTTCGGCGACGGTTTCCATCTCTTCGGCATAGGCTCCGCCGAGGCGGAGGAGGCGGGCGAGGAATACACTGCCGCGATGCAGGCGATCGACGCCTTCGTCGGCTTCGACGAGGAGGCGGACGTCGAGGAACTGAAAGCCTTTACATCCCCCGACGCCTCGGTTTCCTACACCGTCGAGGACGAGGAAACGCTCGAACAGAGCGAAATCACTGTTTACTATGACGCCGTTCCCGATTGGGCGGAGGACAACGACGCAATCAACTCCATGTCCTACCGCGACGCGGTGACGTACTTCGAGGAAAACGGCTTCGAAGAGCCTGACCCCGCCGACTACGGCACATGGGTGCCCGGCGTGCCCGTCATCATCGAGGGGATGCTCGACGCCGTGGGCTGCGCCGACTGGCTCAAGGGCCTGATCCTCGACGGCATCGTCGGCGGCGTGGGCGCGGTGCTGGGCTTCGTGCCGCAGATGCTGGTGCTGTTCTTCCTGCTGGCGTTCGTGGAGGCGAGCGGCTACATGGCGCGCGTCGCCTTCGTGCTTGACCGCGTGTTCCGCCGCTTCGGGCTGTCCGGCAAGTCGTTCATTCCCATCCTCGTCGGAACGGGCTGCGGCATTCCCGGTATCATGGCGTCGCGCACGATTGAAAACGAGCGCGACCGGCGCATGACGATCATGACCACGACCTTCATCCCCTGCGGCGCGAAGGTGCCGTTCATCGCCATGATTGCGGGCGCGATCTTCGGCGGCAGCGCGTGGGTGTCCACCGGCGCGTATTTCATCGGCATGGCGGCGATCATCTGCTCCGGCGTCATTCTCAAAAAGACGAAGATGTTCGCGGGCGATCCCGCGCCCTTCGTCATGGAGCTGCCCGCCTACCACTGGCCGACGCTCACCAACGTCCTGCGCAGCATGTGGGAGCGCGGATGGAGCTTCATCAAGAAGGCAGGCACGATCATCCTGCTCTCGACCATCGTGATCTGGTTCCTCAGCCGCTTCGGCTGGACGGACGGCGCGTTTGGGATGCTGGAAGAGGACGAGATCAGCAGCAGCATCCTCGCCGCGATCGGCGGCGCGGTGGCGTGGATCTTTGCGCCGCTCGGCTGGGGCAACTGGCAGGCGGCGGTCGCGTCCGTGACGGGCCTGGTCGCCAAGGAGAACATCGTCGGCACGATGGGTGTGCTCTACGGCGGCGAGGGCTCCACGTGGGCGGCGCTGGCTGCGGCGTTCACGGCGGCGTCCGGCATGAGCTTCCTGATCTTCAACCTGCTCTGCGCGCCCTGCTTCGCCGCCATCGGCGCGATCAGGCGCGAGATGAACAACCGCAAGTGGACGTGGTTCGCCATCGGCTACGAGTGCGGCTTCGCTTACGTCGTCGCGTTCGTTGTCTACCAGCTCGGCAGCATGGCGGCGGGTACGGGCAATATCCTCGGCACGATTCTCGCCGTGGCGCTGATTGCATGCTTCCTGTGGCTGCTGTTCCGCCCGTACAAGGAAGCAAGCAGGCTGACCAGAAACGTCAAGATGGCGTAATCATCACAACAAAAACGCTGTTCAGAAAGGGGCGATTTCCGTGGGTACGCTTTTTGTCGGTCTCATCTTACTTGCCATAATCATGTTCATCTCCTTTTCCCTTTACCGCGACAGGAAGCGGGGAAAGCGCTCCTGCGGCGGAAACTGCGGCTCCTGCGCCGGGTGCGCGGGCTGCCACGGCAACCGCAAATAAGAAACGGCGCAGGTCGCGGAGGTGGACGCAGTCTCCGGCGCGACGTTTACCAGCAACGCCGTCCTTGAGGCGGCCGGCTCGGCATTTGCGCAGGCGCTCGGACAGGAGACCGCTTCCAAGCCGAAGGCGGCGCCCGGCGACCTGTTCATCCCCGGAAGCTACACCGGCACATCCAAGGGCTTCGGCGGAGACGTGACCGTCCAGTTCGCCGTGTCTGAGAAGAAGTTCAAGGCAATCGAGATTACCGGCGACCATGAGACCGAGAACATCGGTTCCTTTGCCGTGGAGATGCTGGGCGAGCGCATCATGGCTGCGCAGAGCCCCAACGTGGACGCCGTCACCGGCGCTACCGGCGACGGCATCCTCATGGCGGAGGCCGTAGGCGCGGATCTCGTGGATATCGACCAGATCCAGCTCCATCCCACCGTGGAGCAGAGCACGAGCATGCTCATCACCGAGGGCGTGCGCGGCGACGGCGCGATCCTCGTCAATCAGGAGGGCAAGCGCTTCATCGACGAGCTGCTGACCCGTGACGTGGTTTCCGCCGGCGAGCTGGAGCAGCCCGGCAGCTATGCCTACATCATCTTTGACCAGCATCTGCGCGATGGCCTCAAGGCGATCGAAAAGTACGTCTCCACCGGCATCACGGTGCAGGCGGACACCATCGAGGGCCTTGCCGAGCTGCTTGACATCGATCCCGCGACGCTCGCCGACACGCTGAGTAAGTGGAACAAGTACGTTGCCGATCAGTACGATCCTGACTTTGGGCGCACCACCGGCATGGAGGCCGATCTGAGCCAGGCGCCGTACTACGCCATCAAGATCGCCCCGGGCATCCACCACACGATGGGCGGCATACACATTGACCCCAACGCCCGCGTCATCAACACCAAGGGCGAGGCGATCCCCGGCCTGTACGCGGCGGGCGAGGTCGCCGGCGGCGTCCACGGCGGCAACCGCATCGGCGGCACCGCGGTGACGGACATCGTGGTCTTCGGCCGCGTCGCCAGCGAGAGCGCCATTGCCTGGTGCGACAGATAAAGCGATGAAAGAACAAAACGGCTTCTCCGATCGTCGGAGAAGCCGTTTTGTTATGTGGATCAAAGATCGAACAGGAACCATGCCGCGGCGAGCAGGTCTGCGCAGCCGCCGGGGGAGAGGTTGCGCGCGATGAACGTCCGGTCAAGCTGCGCGACCGCGTCCATTGTGGGGAAGCAGTCGTCTTCCATCAGCGCTGCCGCTTCCCGCGCCGCTTCCGCCGCCGTATCCGCGCCGCCGCGGGAGAGCATATTCGTGTCCGTCCCGCGGGCGATGAGCGCGAGCAGGGTGTAAACGCCCGCGTCATTGCGGGAGTACCCCTCGTCCAGCGCGCGGCGGAGCATCGGCAGGGCGGCGTCCCGCACGCCGGGCAGCCCGTCCGCGACCTCGCCGCGGATGCCGCGCAGCCCGCATTGCAGATAGAAGCGCTCGCCCGCCGTTTTGGCCGTTTCCGGCGTCAGCGCGGCGAAATACGCGTCCGTCTCCGCCTTCGTCATGGCGGAGCACTCCCGCAGGATCGCGTCAACGTCGCGGCAGGGCGCGTCCGCGCGCCACAGGCGTCCGAGCGCGCCGCAGATGACGCCGAGCGTATAGATCGCGCCTTTGTGCGTATTGACGCCGCCCGTGGCGGCAAGCATGGCGCGCTCCGCCTCCATCCCCGCCGGACGCAGCGCCGCGAAGGTCGCCTCCGGCGCTTCGGCGGCGCTCGCGCGGCCAAGCGCAAAGCACCGAGCCCAGTAGGGCGCCAGCGCCTCGGCGCTGCGCTCGAAGGTGGCGAGCGTCATGTCGCGGTGGCTGCCGTTGTTGGCGCGATCCACCAGACCGGGCTTGGGCGTGGTGCGGACCTCGTCCAGCAGCGCTTTCGTCACCCGCGACGCGACTTCGCCACGGTCAGACGCGGCGAAATGCTCCGTCATGATGCGCTGCGCCGCCGCCTGCAGCTCCGGCACGCTGTGGACGCGCCGCGAGGCGCAGCCGCGCCCCTTTGCACCGCAGACGATGCAGTTGCGCTCGCCGCCGTTCACCGCCTCGCGGTCGAGCTTCGCACCGTCGGGGGAGAGCACGTCCATGTCGAACAGCCGCCCCAGCGGCGTCGCGTCCTCGATGGCGACGCAGAGCCGCTTGACGTCCGGCGCGCCGCCTTTGACGGCGCAGCGCCACTCGCAGCCGGTGGGCGCGAGAGTCTCCCGCTCCTCCAGAACGTCCAGCCCCGCGGCGTTCAGCATCTCGCGTCCGGCGAAGAACGCCCGGCGGATCAGCGGCGTGTCCTTGACGGGGCCGGGGATATTCATGGTAAACGAGATCACGGGCATGCCGTACTTTGCCAGCAGGCGATCCTGCTCCCTGACGCGGTTCTCGCGTGCTTCCAGAACCTCTTCCAGCGTGACTTCTCTGATTTCCATCTCAATAATGCCTCGGATCGTTCATCTTTTTGATGGCGGCGATGACCTCCGCCGCCTCGGGAGAACGGAAATAGTCCAGCGTCGTGCGCGGCAGCAGCGCGGCGAGCGAATCCAGCGCATCGTCGTGGATCGCCTGACGCACGGTGCTGGCGCTGACCGCGCGACCGTCCGTCTCCAAACGCGGCACGATGACGACGTCCACGCCGAGCTTCGGCAGCTCCGCCGCCATGATCTCGTTGTAGAGCGCCGTGACGCGGCTCGTCGGCTCGTCGCCGACGTAGCGCACCGTGACGCCCAGCGCCGCGGCGATCCTGCCGAACACGGCGACGTCCAGCTTTGCCTGCGCGCGGATGGCGTCGTCGCCGTCCTTCAAAAAGTAGCTGGGGAAGGTGGCGGAGCTGATGATGTACGGCCCCGACTCGTGCAGCACGACGTTCGGCAGGTCGGCGACGCCGTCGCGCACCAGCTTTTTGCGTACGGCGAACGGGATCGGCCCCGCCTCCTCGCTGAGCAGGAACAGGTGCAGCCGGTCGTTCTCCCGCGCCGCCTTCTCGACGAGGTAGCGGTGCCCGCGCGTGAACGGGTTGGCGTTCATCACGATCGCCGCGGTTTTGCCCGCGCCCGCGCGCTCCAGCGCGTCGCAGTAGGACGCGAAGCCGTCGCGCCGGTTCTCCATGAACACCGCGTTCCCAGTGCGGGCGATCTCATAAAAGCCCAGATCGCCGAAGAACCGGACGCTCTGCGGCTTGGTGTAGAGAAAGATATGGCGGTTGCCCCGCGCAAGCTGCACCTCGATCAGATGAGACACCACCTGATTGAGCAGGCCCTCGCCCCGATGCTCGTCCGATACGGCGAAGCAGCGGAGCGTGCAGCCGTAGCAGCTTCCGGTGGCGATGAGCTTCCAGTCGTCGTCAAAGATTCCGCAGGTGTAGTCGAGGTGCGCGTCGCGCCGGATGCCCTCGCGCTCCAGCAGCGCGTCCACCTGTTTTTGCGCGCGCGCATCGCGGGGGGAGATCGCAGTCAGCGTATCGGACATGGGGATCACTCTCCTTTTGTGCTATGATAACACAAAAAGAAGCCTTCGGAAAGACCAAAGACTTCTTTTTTGTCGGGACAAGCCCGCAGAGTTTGCCGCCCGCAGGCGGCAAATGAATCGGATGGAAAAAACCGACGACATGCGCGTCAGTTTTTTCACCCTGCGCGGAGCGACCGTGCGCCGTCGGCGTGCGGGAAGCGCAGCGAACTCTGAACAAAAAAGGCCGCTGCTGAAGCAGCGACCTTTTTTGAATGAAGATTAGATGGGCATGATGCCGATGATGGCGGCAAAGACCATGCAGAGGATGGAGAACGCCCAGACGTAGAGGAAGGCGGACTTGATGTGATCCTTGATGTCCACCTCGGCGAGACCGGTGCCCAGCAGCGTGGCGGGAACCATCGGGCTGATGAACGTGGCGCAGTTGCGGCACACGACCATGGCGATGGCGATGGGCAGAGCCTCGACGCCGAACGCCTGACCGATGGAGATGACGACGGGCAGCATACCGTAGAAATAGCTGTCGGTGTCGAACGCCAGCGCCAGAGGCACGGACAGGACGCCGATGACCAGAGGCAGGTGCTGACCGAGCGCGGCGGGCAGGACGCTGGAGACGAGACCGGCGAGGCAGCGCACCACGGAGGGCAGCGCGTCGGCGGGCAGCTCCATGACCTTGGCGGAGATGACCTTGCCGTCAGCGCCCATG
>JBGVBS010000053.1:0-31559 GCA_045225715.1 Oscillospiraceae bacterium | reverse complement strand
CTGCGCGGCGTCGCCGAACGTGCGGAGCGCCAGAAATGGCGTCGCTCCAATTCCCGTTGCCGCGCCGAGCGCCTTGTCGCCGAGCATCTGCAACAGTTCCACGCCGGTATCCACGGCGAGCCGACCTGCCGCGTCGGCGTCTTTTTTTGCCCGTGCCACATCCGCCTCGCCGCTTGCTTTCAACAGGCTGCCAAGCTGTTGATAATACTGCGCCTGTCTCCGAGCACTCCACGCCGTCGGGTCGCCGTTCCATACGCGAGCGTTTATGCCCTCCTTGTAACCCTCACTGGGGATACCGGCCGCCTCACGCGCGGTCTGATATTCCTCCTCAGCGTTTGCCGCCCATTCCGTGGCTCCGACCGCCTGCGCTCCATACAGCTTGCCCGCGCCGGTCAGCGTGTCCTTCGCCCGTTCCCCAAGGTTTGGAGCAAGCTCGTCGCCAAGCCCCAGCCGCCGCATGAGCGTTTCACTTTCCTGCAATCGCCTCTCGTTGTCCTCACGGCGCCGACGCGCTGCCTCGCGCGCCGCGAAGTCGTTGGAATAGATATCGTTCACGCTGCGCTTGTCCGCCTTCACGTCGTTATACGCTTTGTCGTAGAGGATACGCGCGTTGGATTGCTCAATGGCGCGCGATATGGGCACGCGGTTCTGCCGCGTCGGGCTGGGCGTCAGCAGCTTGTCCAGTTCGTCCGCGCGTTCCGTGGTCAGGGGCGCTGACTGCGCGCTTGACGGCGTGATATACCCGCCGCCTGCCGCGCCGCCAGAGTACCCCGCGCGGCGGCGCACCGCTTCCGCGCCCTCATGCGCCGCCTGCGCCGCCTTTTGGTTGCCTTCCCGCACCGCGCGCTCATACTGCGCCGTGTAAGTCCGGATCGCCTGCTGCTGCCGCTTGTCCAGATACTTCTTGTCATACTCGGAAAGCGCCATACGCCCGCCTCAACCTTTATACGGCTGGCCGTAGTAGTACTCGTACGCCGCGAGCACCGCGTCGGTGCGGTAGCCCGCCTTGAGCGCCGCGTTCACCTGCGCCACCGTCAGCGTCGGCTTCTTCGCCTTTTCCTCCTTCTCCTCGTCCTCGCGCCGCTGACGCTCCTGCTCCCGCGCGTACGCCGCCGCGCGCTGCGCGTCCTCGCGCGCGTAGCTCTCCTGCCGCGCGTCGATCGCATCCTGACGGTTGATGAGGTACTTCAGCGCGTCTGCGTAGGCGCTCGTCTGCTCCTGCGCCGCCCGCGCCGCCGCCTCCGCCGAGGCGGCGTCCCCGCTCAGCCGCGCGTCCGTGATCGCGCGGTCGATGCTGTTCAGCGCGCTGATGCGCCCCTGCTCTCCCTGCCGCAGCGCGTCCTCATACGCCGTGTCGTAGCCCAGCCGCGTCGTCTCCGCCGCCCCGCCGCTCACGCCCCGCGCCGCAAGACGCTGGTCCATATTCTTTTGGCTGTTCATCTTGTCGAGGTAGAGCTGGCGGAACAGGTCTCCGTACTGCGCCTCCGTCGTCTCCCTCTGCCCCTCCAGCGCGTTTACCGCCTTCCGCACCGCCGCCTCCTGCGCCGAGCGCTGTTCCGCCAGCGCGGCGCTCTGCGCGGCGATGACGCTGCGGTACTCGTCGATCAGCGACGGCGTCTGCGCCGCGCTCTTCGTTCCCTCCGTCACCGTCCATACGCCGCTCGGCGCGTCGTATGTGCTCGTGCTGCCGGTTCGCTCGTCCAGGATGCGGTTGATCTCTACGTTCTGCGCGTGCAGCGCGTTCTGCGTCGCCTTGTCCGCGTTGAACCAGTCCGTCGAATTCTGCGCCGCAAGAGAGCGCAGCGTGCTGTCGCTCATGCTGTTCAGGTCGATTGCCATTGTCCTTCCTCCTTCATTTGTACAGCCCCATGCGATCGTTGACGACGAACGCCCGGAGCATATCCTCGCTGAGATCCAGCCCTTTCCCGCCGCCGCGGAGCGCCCCGCGCTCCGTCAGCCTGCGCACGGTCTCCGCCGCCCACGGGGCGGCTTTTTCGATCTCCTCGATGGTCTGATAGCGTTTCATTTCGGTCTCCTCCCATTCCCGCGGCCGGATGTACGCCGCGACGGCGCTCTTCTTCCGCGTCCGCCGCAGCACCGCGCCGCCGTTGGCGTCGTTCCCCGCGCCCGTGTTGCCGTCGATCGTGGTCACGGTATCGCCCCGCGCCGCCTCGAAAATGCCGCAGTGGTCGGTCGCCGCGCCGCCGGGGAAGTCGAAGATGACGACGTCCCCCGCCCTCGGCTCCGTGACGATGCAATCCGGCTGATGCGCGCGGTACCAGCGCAGCAGCGCCCCGCAGGACGCGGTCTTGTACGGCAGCCTCGCGCCCGCCGTCATGGCGCACCACTGCACGAACGCCATGCACCACGGGTAGGCGTCGCCGCTGACCTCGCGCCCGTAGTACCACGTGTTGTACTTCACCCGGTTGCTCCCCGCGGGCGACTCCTTCGTGCCGAGCTGCGAGCGCGCGGCGGTCAGCACGTCAAGCCCCGTCGCCATGCGCGCCCTCCCGTTCCGCCTCGCGCTTTTGCGCCTGCGTGCCGAAGTAGAACGAGACGACGACCGTAAAAACGGTCAGAAACTCCGTCCCGTCCACCGCGCCCGTGACGGCGAGGTAGGCGAACACCGCCGTCAGCGCCACCGTCACAATGCTCTTGACCGACGCCAGCCGGTCGATGATCTTCTCTTTCATGTGTCCAGCTTCCTTTCCAGATCCGCGATCCGATGGTTCGCGACCTCGATCTGCTCCGCCCGCACGGCGCTCTCCCGCTCCAGCCGATAGGTGCGCTCGATGACCTGATTGTGCAGGTTCACCTTCTTTTCGAGCTGCTCCAGCCGGTAGGCGATCAGCGCCGCGCTCTTGCGGTTGGAGAGGAACGTGCCCGCCAGGGCAAGCCCTCCCGTGACGAGGGCGACCAGAATGGTCTCGCTCATGTCCTGTTCCCCCTTTTCTTCTTCGTGATCCGTTCAAACAGCCGCGTGAGATAACGGTATAGCGGCCCCCTGCGCCGCAGCGCGTACAGCAGCGCCAGCAGCCGTCCCATCGGTCGCTCCGGCGGGCGGCGCGGCGCGCGGCCGGGCAGGACGTCCGACGCGCGGACGTCGCGCTTCGCCGATGGGCCAGCCTTTCTCACCGGCGTCCCGCGCTTCAGCCTGCGCCGCGCCCACGCCGCCTTCGGCGGCTCCTCCGGCAGCTCGTCCGGCATCCCCGCCTCGACGTAGAGCGCGTAGGCGAGGTCGCCCAGCGCGTCGGCGTTTTCCAGCGTGAACGCGCCGCAGCGCAGCGTGTCCCGGATCGCGCGCAGCCCGCGCCGCACCGTCCGCAGCACCGCCGCATGGTCGACGCCCAGCAGCTCGCCGCACTCTCGCAGGCTGAGCCACTCGCCGTAGTAAAGGTACAGGCACACCGCCTGTCGGCTCGTGAGGCACGATAGCACGACGCGCGCAGTCTCCGCGTCCGCAAGGTCGAGCGCCGCGCCGTCCGGCAAGCGAAGCGCGCCCGCGCGGCTCTCCGCCTCGGCGCGGAGCCGCGCCTTGCAGCGCGTGAGCGTCCGGCTGACGGTGGATTTGTCCACGCCGTACCGCTCCGCCAGCGCCGTCACCCGCTCGCCCGAGCGCCATGCCTCGAACAGCTCCCGCTGCCTTGGCGTCAGCGCCTCCGCGCTGCGGCGCAGCGTATCGAGACAGGCGGCGCGCGCCGCGTCCATCTCCCCGTCGCGCTCGGACGAGCGCCATTCGAGGTATTGGGCGCGGTCCATGGCGGGATCGCCGCGCACGGCGCCCTGCGCCTGCGTGCCGCGGCGGAGCGAGCGGAGCCGCGCGTTAAGGTCGGCAAGCTCCTCGTTCAGAAAGAACAGGCTGAACCGGTCCGTCTCCGTCCGCCGCGCGTCCAGCAGCTCGCGCTTGCGCGCGAGGATCTCCTCAACCGTCATCCTTCCGGCTCCGGTTCGGCGCGTAGGCGCGCGACATCGTGATGCTCTTTTCGCGCGGCGCTTCGTAATAGCCGTCCAGCACGCGCTGCTTGACGCGCATCTCGCGCAGCATGGTCTCCAGTATGTCGATCTCCCACAGATTCGCGCCCGCCGCCTTCTTCTCCTCGATGCGCATGGCAATACGCGCCGACTCGCGGCGGTACTCCGCCGCCATTTCCTTCATCGTGCTCATTGTGTACTCCCTGTTGTTGCGCCCGCAGGCGCAAATGAATCGGATCGTTTTTCGGCGCGACATGCGCGTGCCGAAAAACTCCTCCGAAATATCTCACCCGAACAGCACGACCTTGCCCGCGTACGCCGTCGCGGGGCCGTGGAGCGTGACGACGTGCGTGCTCGCGTTGATCTCCGCCCAGCTCTCCTGACACGCCCAGGTGCCGGCGACGTAATTGCCGCTGACGAGGTGCAGGAACTGCGCCAGCACGCCGGAGCCGGTCAGCCCGTGCGTCGCCGCCGCGATGGTCAGGGTGGTCTCGTTCGTGCCCGCCGTCCAGTCGTTCGCGGCGAAGCTGTGGACGTAGGGCGTCTTGCCCGCGCTCTGGATGGCGGTGTAGACGCCGCCGCTCGTCACGGGGTTCGTGCTGTTCTGCGTCGGCGACGAATCGAAGGTCAGCGCGTTCTGCTTGGCGCTCCATGCGCTCTTCTGCGCGGCGGTCACGTGGACGTCGCCGTTCCCCGTGTGCGTGCTCAGCGCCGTGCGGATGTCGCTGTGGGCGCTGACGCCGCCGTCGTGCGCGGAGACCGCGTTGGCGACGTCGGTGTTCGTCGCGTAGTCGCCGCCGACGATCTGCGCCGCGCGATTTTTATAGTAGAGCGCGTTGTCCGTGTCCTCGCCCGCGCGTGTGCCCGTGCCGCCCCTGGCGTAGCTCTCCGCGAGGATCGCGTCGGCGAGCGCGGCGTTTTTGCTCGACAGGGCGTTCGCCTCGCTCGCCGCGGCGTCGGACGCCTTCTGGCCGGCGGTGTTCTTGTAGCCCTCCGCCGCCGTCGCGGACGCCGCCGCAGCCGCGGCGCTCCCCGCCGCCGCCGTCGCCTTCTGGCTGGCGGTATCCCGATAGCCCTCCGCCGCGTTCTTGTATTGCAGCGCGTCGGCGGCGTAGCCGGAGGCGTCGCTCACATAGCCCTGAAGCTGCGTCACCAGCGCGGAGGCGAGCATCGTGTCGGTGATGCTCCCCGCCTTGACCGTCGCGGTCACGACGTGGTTGCTCACCGAAAAGTCGATCTGGCTGCTGTCCGCGAACTCCGTCTCCGTGATGAAGGCGGAGAGCGGGACGCTCTGCGTCGAGCCGTCCGCGAGCGTCAGCACGAGGCTCTGCGTGTCCGCGTCGTACGCCCAGTTGGTCGCGACCTTCTCCAGCGCCGTATCGACGGCAACGTAGCTCCCGTCCTCGCGCGTGAACGTGAACACGCCGGTTGCTGCGTCGAAGCTCACGCTCTTGACGTGGAGGTCGGTGACGGACTTGTCGCTCTTGAGCGCCAATGCCGCCGTCACGTCCGCGCTGGCGCTCTTGGTGTCGAGCAGCGTCTTGAGGCTGCCCAGCACGGTCTGCACGTCGCCGCCGGTCACGCCGGAGATGGCGCTCGTTCCCAGCTCCGCCGCGCCGTCCTCGCTCGCGAGCACGTCGATCAGCCCGTTGAACAGCTCCTTCACCGCCTCGCGGATCAGGCGGTCGAACACCGCCTTGTTCTGCGCCGCCGTACCGGTCAGCTTGTCCGGCGCGGCGACGACGCCCTTCTGCGCGATGGCGGCGTCGGTCAGCTTGTAATCAGATATACTCATAAATCATCCTCCCTCTACTGTTTCGCAAAATCTCCCGCCGCGAAGTGCTTGACGATGGCGTAGACGCCGAAGCCCTCGTTCACGGCGTCATTTTTGACCAGGATCTGCAGCCGCTTGTACTTCTTCACCGCGCGGCCGAAGGGGATCTCCGACGGGCCGTCGTTGGCCTGGAAGGTAACGCGGGCGAAGTCGATGTCCTCCCAGTCGAAGATGTCCATCTCCCCTGCCGCCGCCTGCCACGCCACCGCGTCGCGGTCGGTGCGGAACAGGATCTTCGCGCCGGAGCGCGTGTAGGGCTTGATGGTCACGGCGTTTCCCTTCCTGAGCAGGGTCTTGCGGATCATCGGGTCGCCGTCGTCGTCCGAGCGCGTCGCCCAGACCGCCTCGATCGCCGCGCCGTCGTCGTTGTAGCGCGCCATGCCCTCCACGTCGGTGTTGAAGCGGCACACGCGCCCGTCCGCCGTGCCGAACCACAGCGACTCCGCGCCGCCGTCGACGCGCCGCTGAACGCAGCGCGCGGGAACGTTCTCCCAGTAAAAGCACTCGTAGACGAAGCTCGTATCGTTGCGCGAGGCATAGGCGCGCGGCTGCCGTCCGTCGAGGCCGTAGACCCGCCCGCCGGTGAAGATGAGGTACGCGCCGTCGTAGCCGCACGACACCGCCTCCGACAGATCCTCTCCGGTCAGCTTGGGGTCGATGCGCCAGCTCCGGTTCTGCGCGATGCGCTCGGCGGTGAGGCTGTTGGTCGTCAGGGCATATACGCCGCTGCCGGTCAGGATCAGCTGCTCGTCGCCGATGTTGCCGAAGCCGAAGCGCGTCACCGCGCCCGCGCCGGCGAGGCAGGGCTTGACAGGGAACGTCGCCTCGCCGTCCGCGTCCAGCGCGCCGGAGCGCAGGAACACGGTGGAGTCCTGCCCGTTGTCCTCCTTGACGACGGCGAGATATTCGCCGAGGCGGCGGTAGCCGAGGATCGCCGTCTCGTCCGTGCCGATGACGGCGTAGAGCGTGTCCGGCCAGTACGTCCCGTCCGCGTAGGCGCAGATGTAGTCGCAGTTCGGATAGTCGGGGTTGCCCGTCGCCACGATGCGGTCGCTCGCCGCGCCGACGCCCCAGACGATTGCCGCGCGGCATTTGTCGATGCGGTCGGCGCAGCCGGAGATCGTCTTGGTGAACGCGATCTCCACGTTGTCCTCCGCGCCCGCGGCGGGCGCGGCAGGCGCGGATGAGAAGGTGACGGTGCCCGCCGTCAGATCCGCCGTCCAGCCGCTCGTCAGGGCGGCGCCGTTCACCGTGACGGCGTCCACGCTGTCCAGCCCCGCATAGGGCAGGCAGTAGACCGTGCTGCTCCCGTCGGCGAGGAAGCGGACGCGCTGGGCGCCGCTGAGCAGGTTGACCGCCTCATAGTTCACGCCGCCGCCCGCGGGCGTCCGCGCGATGACCGTCAGCGGCGCGTAGGCGACGTCCGAGGCGCGCACGGCGGACGTCCCGTCGTAGCGGTACAGCCCGCCCCCGGTGAAGATCCAGAGCTTCCCGCCCATATAGACCGCCGTGCTGCGCTCGTCCGGCAGGCCGGTCGCCAGCGTCACCGGCTCCGTCTCGCCGTCCCCGTACCAGCGCAGGAGCTTCGTGCCCGCGTGGACGAGGCGGTGGGTCACGCCGCCGAACACGGCGTCGTAAAGCCCGTTGACGCGGCTCTCAAAGGTCTCCACCGTGCGCCAGCCCGGGCGCTTCTCCGGCATCCCGCCCTTGTCGGCGACCATGTTCGGCGCCCAGGGGGAACGCGTGTCGTCCACCAGCGCGGGATCGGTGGAGAAATCCACGCCGCGGAAGCGGTCGTATTTCTTCGTGCGTATCGTCACACCGCGTTTTTTCGACATACGCCTACCCCCTGTAAAGCCCCTGCTTCACGCTCCCGCCGCCGACGGACGAGCGCGGGAGCATGGCGCGCATCTGGAGGTAAAGGTTGTAGAACGCGCCGTAGTCCACCGCCAGATCGGCGATGAGCTGCTGCGACGCCACGAAGAAGGGCAGGCAGTTCGCCGCCTCGGCGCTGACCTCGAATTCATAGCCGTCGCCGGTCTCCGGCGTGATCTTTTGCGGCGCGGCGATGTAGTCCAGCGTCAGCGCAGACGTGTCGCCCGCCGGATAGAGCAGTCTGCCGTCCACGACCTCGTACCGCGCGGCGCGGACGCCGTTCTTCCGGATGCGGATCACGCGCTCCACGTCCTCCGGCAGCGTCTGGCTTCCGGTGCCGTCGAGCGTGACGGCGGCGCGGCGCACGATGGGCTGCCACGCGGCGGCGTCGCGCTGCGCCATGTCGAAGAAGTCGTTCATCTTCGCGTCGACGTCGGCGTCCGGCGTGAGCGCCCCGCCGCTCGAATACTCGTCGAGCAGCATCAGCACCTTGCGTTTCGCTTCTCCCAATGTCATATCGTCGTCGCAAGCTCCGTATCGCTCGCACCCGCGCAAGCGCGAGCGCTCGTTCGCTCCGCTGCTCCGCCTCTTCCTCGCGCAAACGCTTCGCTGGTTTGCGCTCGGATCAGTCTGCTATACATGGCTTGCTTCCCCCTTTCTTTTTCTTTCCGCGCCCGCGGGGTAACTTTTTGAGCTGCCCCGCGGGCAAAAAAGCGGTTCTCAAACGAAACCTTACGCAGGGTTCGAGAAAATGATCTGCCTGCCGTCGCCCCAGCCGCAGCCGAAGTCGACATAGCCGGTGTAGAGATCCTTGAGCGGGTTGTCGAGCGCAGTCTGCATGACGGTAGGACGGGTAATGTACACCAGCTTGACCATCTCGCGCATCAGCTTGGGGTCGCAGATCGCCCACTGCTTGGCGGTGAAGCCATCGCTGCCGCCGCCGATGACCATGTACCGGAGGTCGGCGAGCGGGTTGGCTGCGTTGGAGTCGTCCGCCGGGTTGTTGGTCGGGCGGAACTTGCCGTTGTCGCCGCAGATCTTCTTCGCCTCTGCTTCCAGCTCCGGGGACACGAGCAGCAGGTTCATGTCCGCCAGCAGCGGCAGGCCGTCGGGAGTCGTGAAGCGGCCCGCCATGCTCTGCGCGGCGGTGATGGCGTTCACGGAGAGCGTCGAGGTGATGAGGTTGGAGTAGGTGCCGCTCTCCGGGTCGGCGACGAACGTCCTGCCGGAGGAGCCCTTGGAGGCGACGGGGTGGTCGGTCGCCGCCCAGCTCTTGCCGTCGCCGCCCTTGTAATTGCCGTCGAAGGCGTTGCCGAACATGCGCAGGGCGTGCATATAGACGGTCATCGCGGCGCTGTTGCCGAGCATCTTGCCGACGCGGGAGCACTCGCCGCTCTTGTCGATCTTCGCCTGCTTGTAGCCGACGGACTCGGAGAGCGAGAACTCCTCCGGCGTGATGATGGTCTTGAAGCCGCGCTTCTTCGCGCCCTCATTGAGGTTCTCGCCGTCGTAGGCGGGCATCTCGCCGTAGCCGCCGGAGCCGGTCAGCTCGTAGTCGATGGAGTTGGAGCTGGCGACGCCGAGGATGGCGAGCAGTTTGCCGATGCGGTTGGCGTAGGCGTAGTCGAACGCCTTGCCGACGAACTTGTAGTTGTCGGTCTTCCATGCGGTATTGGACATAGTGTAAAATCTCCTTTCTGATTATGCGTCGAAGCCGTCAGGCGTCCACGCCGAAGGCGTGCTTCTTGATCATGACGTTGATCTTGTCAAAGCCGAGATCGTGGCCGATCACGCGGACGGGCAGGCTGGCGCTCGCGCTGAGCACAAGGCCGCTTTTGCCGCTGTTGAGATTGCCCTTGGCAAAGCCCACGGGCGGGAACACGGCGTAGACGTCGCCGCTGTTCGGCGTGCCGCCGCTGGCGATCGTGAACGTGCCGGAGGTCGAGGCGGTCACGGCGTAGTCGCTGATCGCGCGCACCGTGCCGACGGCGTCGGTGTTCGTGCTTCCGCTGCCCTTGCTGACCAGCTTCACATAACCGCCGTTGAAATCGTCCGCGGCGAAATACTGGCCCGCGGTGAACACCAGCGTGGTGGCGCTGCCGCCGCTCGCCGTCACCTGCGGCGCGGCGCACTGGTAGATAGCGGCGGGATCGTCGATGACCAGCAGCTTTGTGCCGTCGGCGCGCGGGTCGAGCGCGTCCGCGCTGCCGCTGTGGGTCTCGGCGGCGACGCCGAGCAGCGCGCCGGTCTCCGCCGCCACGGCGGACACGACCTTGCCCCCGCTCAGCTTGACAAGCTGGCCCTCCTTGATGTCGGCGTTGTACGCCACGTCATACTCGCGGGCGGACACATGCACGCCGCCGTCGAGCTTCTGATAAAACTTCATGATAAAATCTCCTTTCTGATTTGACTGATGAGTCTCGGCTTCCCCTCAAGGGGAAGGCAAGGGGCGTCATCGACCGAGGAATTCCTTCGCCGTCATCGCCATTTCCGGGTGCTCCGTATTCCAGGCGTCGAGCACGTACTTCTGCGCCGGCGTGAGCAGCGCGCCGCCCGCCGTGCCGCCGCCGGTGGAGCGCACGCTGCGGCTCCGCATCCGCGCGACCGCCGCCGCGCCCGCCTCGTTGACCAGCGCGATGTAGTCGTCGTACAGGTCGGCGAGGTACTCCTTTCCCATGCGCGAGCCGCAGAAGCGGACGAAGCCCCGATTGCCCATCAGCCTCTCCGCGTCCACGTCCGGGTGGCGCTCCAGAAACGCGTCCAGGTCGCGCATGGCGAAGTCCAGCCTCGCCTTCTTCTCCGCCGCCAGCTCGTCGAGCGCCGTGCCCTCGGACGGCTCCGCGGCCACAGCCGCCGTGTTTTCCTGATCCATCTCGTTATCCTCCTTCGTTAAATATTTATCGCTTCGCCCGATGCGTCGGGCGGATCGACCTCGTTTGCCTCGAACTTCTCCCGCCACGCGCTCACGATCTCCTGCTTCTGCGGGATGTCGAGGTAGTCCAGCTCCGCGGCGAGCAGCTTCCAGTTGTCCGCCGTCACCTTCGTCGCGATCAGCTTTTCCAGCACCTCCACCGTGGCGGCGGGGCTCCTGCCGATACCCGTGCCCACGCTCACGGTCACATCCACGCGCGGGTAGTAGATCCGGCGCTCGCTGACGATCTCTCCGGTGAGCGGGTCGCGCAGCTCCGGCGCGGCAAGCGCGTAATTCGCGCCGTTGTAGACCACGCTCTCGCCCGCCTCGCCGCTCTGCTTCGCGCCGAGGAACAGCAGGCGGTCGTCGTCGAAATACTCCAGCGCCAGCTTGTCGAGCAGCTCGTAGAGGCGGCAGAAGCCCGCGCTGCGGTCGGCGGATTTGATCTTCTGCTGCGTCTGCGCGTCGGCGCGGAGCTGCATCAGTCCGCTCGCCGTGGTAACGCGGGACGTTTCCTGTCCGTTGTTGGAATCATAGTTTCTGTTGGCGCGCTGGATCTGGTTTTGCAGCCAGCCCACCATGTTGAGGCTCCTGACCCCGTCGCTCAGTCCGCCGAGCCGCGCGACGCCGCCGGCGCGCCCCTGATTGACGCGCACCACCGCGCCCGGGACGTTGGTGAACTCCTCGCCCGGGGCGAGCGCGCCCTCCTCCAGAACGACCACGTCGTTCGCGGTCATCGCGTCGTTGAACAGGCCCGTCGCCAGCTCGCGGTCGGCGGCGTCCACCAGCGGCAGGATCGGCTCCAGCTCGCTGCGGTTCCAGAACTGCGTCTCGTCGCGGATGCACCAGTAGTGCACGAAGGGGAACAGGTCGCACTGCGCGCCGAGCTTCACCCAGTAATTCGGGATGTGCCTGAGCTCCACGCCGCCCGCCTGGATGCTGCACGCGACGCTGCCCGAGCGCGCCTCCTTCGTATCGAAGGGCTGGCGGTACCAGAACTCCATCACCTGCACCAGGTCGTCGCGCGACGCGGTGGACTGGGTGTAGGGCTCCAGCACGTCGTCCGCCTCGCGGTACTGCGCCGCGCCCACCACGTCGTCGAGCGCCTTGTCCTGCCGCGTCAGCGCGTCGTGGTAGAGCCGCCAGAACTTCAGCTTGTGCATCGTGTAGAGGTAGAACACGTACTCGCCGCTTTGCAGCCCCTCCGGCCCCGCCGTGGGGTCGGGGTAGATATCCTGCACCGCCACGTCGCGGATGCGGATGTTGCCGCGCCGATCGCCGCAGGGCATCGTCTCGTCCCAGTACGCCTTCCAGAACGCGTCGCCGAGCTTGCGCAGCCGGCGCTCGTTGGCGGTGTTCAGATCGTTCAGGCGGTTCTCCTCGATCAGGTAGCGCACCGCCAGCTCGCGCTCCTTCGCCTTTACGCCGTCGAGGTCGTCGTCGCGCCCGTGGAACTCCGGCACGGGGATCTCCGGCTCGATCTGGCTCTCGACCATGATGTACGGGTCGGGCACGCAGGCGGGCGTCCACGGCAGCCCCGCCTCGACGAAGGCGTCCGCCATCTCCCGCGCCGCGTCGTGGGCGCCCATGTAATAGTCGTTGAAGCGCCGCCACTCCGCCTCGCGGACGGCGCGCTCGTCCTTCGCCTGCTGGAACAGCCACTCCGCCGTGGCGACGCGCCCCTCGCTCGTGGCGTAGTCGTACACGCGGCCGCGCTCATAGCCCTCCGGCGTTGGGGTTCGTTTGAAGAATTTCATGGTTTTTCTCCTTTTTGTAGCTTTTTAAGTTACTTTTTGTATAAAATATTACCGCGCCAGAAACTCAGTCGCCGTCATCCGTCCTCCCGTCTCCTTCTCCGTTTTCGTTTGTCCCGCGGCTCCAGCTTATCGATCAGCTTGACGCGCGGCGGCGGGGCGGGCGCGCAGCCGTTCGCCGTCCAGTAGACGCAGAAGCCGCGCAGCGCGTCGGGCGCGTGGGTCAGCTCATGCGGCGTGTTCGCCACGTCGTTCGGGCGCTGGGGGTCGTATTGCAGCAGCGGCAGCGTGCGGATGAGATTGCGGCAGTTCGGAAAGATCCTCAGCCTCGGGCTTCGCTCGCCGCCGTCCCCTTCGCGCACCTTGAGCCACTCCTTCACCGCCAGCCAACCGTCCACGCGACTGTTGCCCGTCCTGCTCAGATACACTCCTCGCTCCGCGAAGATGTCGGCGACGCTCTTGCCCGTCTCCTGCCGCGCGTTCCAAAGGTCCGGCGGCGCGAGATACGCCGTGATATGATACCCCTCCGTCAGCCGTTTCACCGCCTCCGCCGCCTCGGACACGATCAGCCCGTCGTGCCCCGCGCCGAGGTCGCGGCCCTCGTAGACCTCGCCCACGACCCATGCGCGCCCAGCCTCGTCCACGCCGATGAGCAGCGCGGCAAGCATATCGAGCCCGTAGTCCAGCGTGATGTACCAGCGCCACCACGCGCCCGGTTGGAACGGCTCGCAGACGTGGACGTCCCGGTCCCACTCGGTGAAGTACCGCCCCGCGAACACGTCCCAGCTCCCGTCGCGCCACGCCTCGCGCAGCCCGTGGGGCAGGTTGTCCAGCCGCCGGACATATTCCGGGTCCTTCTCCATCAGGATCAGGTTGTCCGTCACCTTCGCGGGGATGAACACATAATCCTCCGGGCGCTCGCCGGCGCGAAAATCGCGGTCGATGAACAGCCGCTTGACCCACGCGTGGCCGACGCCGCCGGGGTTGCAGGTCAGGTACATCCGCTTGGGGAAGTCGTTCGCCCCGCGCAGCGCGGCGGTCAGCGTCGCGTACTGGTACTCGGTGAAGTGCGTCGCCTCGTCCAGGAAGATGACGTCGTACTCCTGCCCCTGGTACTGGTCGACGTCGCTCTCGCTGTCGCAGTAGCCGAAGACGATGACGCTGCCGTTGGGAAACTCGAAGGTCTTGTCCGTCGCGCGGTACTCCGCCGCGCGGCGCAGCAGGCGGCGCATGGGACGGATGTGGTTCTCCCGCAGCTCGACGAGCGTGCGGCGCAGGATCAGGATGCGGATACCCGCGTAGCGCGCCGCCATCAGCACCGCCTTGTGCTGTACGCACCAGCTCTTGCCGCCGCCCCTCGCCCCGCCGTAGCAGACGTAGCGCTCCCGCGCGGCGAAGAACAGCTCCTGCCTCGGCTGGGGCGGCGGGATCGCCAGCTCAATCGCCACGGTCTCCCACCCCGTCGCCCAGCGTCAGGATGACGCGGTTGCCGTCGGCGTCCGCCGCGCGGCTCGGCACGTCCACGCCGAGGATGCGGCTGATCTGGTCGAGCGCGCTGAGCGCGCCCTTGGCGTCGAAGGACTTCGGCTCCTCCTGAATACATCGCTGATAGACCTCCAGATAGCGCCGGATCACGTCGTCCTGCGTCATCTGCGTCCCGGATCTCTTTTTTCTTTCCGCCATGCGTTCGCCTCCTCCGTTACCAATCATCCTGTTTTGCGTCGAAAATCACTTATAAAGTTATTTATGGCGCAAAAAAATATAGAAAATCGAAACATACAGGCAGCTTTCCCGCCATTCGCGTTTCCCCTGTCGTTCGTCGGTAACTTTTTAAGTTGATGAAAGTATAACACTTGTTCTATGACTTGTCAAGTCATTTTTCTTGATTTTTTGAAAATTTTGTGCTAGAGTGAGGTTACCGAAACAAAGGAGGGCTACCGCCATGACGATGGGAGACCGCATCCGCGCCGCGCGAGAGGCGCTGAAGCTGACGCAGGAGGATCTGGGCAGGCTCTGCAACACAACGAAGCAGACGATTTTCAAGTACGAAACGGGCATCGTGACCAACATCCCGCTCGACCGGCTCGACCTGCTCTCGGAGCAGCTGGGCGTCACGGTGGCGTACCTGCTGGGCATCGACGACGGCGCGCCCGCGCTGCCGCGCAAGCTCGCCGCGCTGGCGGAGCCGTTCGGAAAGCTCAACGACGCGGGGCAGGACAAGGTCATCGACTACACCGCCGATCTGGTGGCGGCGGGGCGCTACGTCCGCACGGAGCCGGAGGCGCCGGCGGTGATCCCCTTCCCCAAGGCGAAGCGGCGCCGCGACGGTTTCGTGGAGCTCAAGGTCTACGACCAGCCCGCCGCCGCGGGCCTCGGCAACTACATCGACGCGCCGGACTTCACGGTGGAGCAGTACCCCGCCGCGCTCGCGCCGGAGGGCGCGGAGTTCGGCGTGCGCATCTCGGGCGACTCGATGGAGCCGGAGATCCCGAACGGCTGCACGGTGTTCCTGCGCCCGACGCCCGCCGTCGAGCCGGGCGACCTCGGCGTCTTCGTCTACGACGGACAGGCGTACTGCAAAAAACTGATCGCCGACCGCGCCGCGCGGCAGACGCTCCTGCGCTCGCTGAACCCGAAGTACGCCGACATCGTGATCGCCGACGAGAGCCGGCTTCGCACGATCGGCAAGGTGCTGGGACACTACCCCGAATAACGAAGAAACGCCGACCGCAAGGCCGGCGCTTTTTCTTGCGCGCATCGGTTTTCCACAGGTTTTTCCACGATTTGTCCTTCGGCTTTCTTTTCCTCGCTTTTCTTAGAGATCGGTATCGGTTTTGGTATTGGTATCGGTATCGGTATTGGTATCGGTATCGGTATTGGTATCGTTCGTTTGTTATCGTCTGTTCAACGCTGTTCAACACTGTTCAACGCTGTTCAACGCCGTTTCCGCGTCACAGGCACAGCGCCAGCAGCTCCGCCGGCGTATCCACGATGGTCTGCGCGCCCGCGGCGGTCAATTGCTCGCGCGAGCGGAAGCCCCAGCTCACGGCGATGAGCGGCAGCCCCGCGTTTTCGGCGGTGGCGACGTCCACCTCGGAATCCCCGACGTAGACCGCGCCGTCCTTCGGCGCACCCAGCGCGGAAAGCGCCGCCTCCACGGTGTCCGGCGCTGGCTTGCGGCGGCGCTCCGGCGTCTCCCCGATGGCGACGCGCATCAGCGTGCCGAAGTGCTCGTCGCTGAGCTGCGTCACCGCCCGCTGGGGCTTGTTGGACACGACGGCGAGGCGCTTTCCCGCCTTGCTCAGGGTCTCCAGCATCGCCGTCACGCCGTCGTAGGGTCTCGTATGCTCGCGGCAGTGGGCGGCATAGTGCGCCTGATAGCGCCCCAGCGCGTCGGCAAGCTCGGCGTCGGAGCTGCCCTCCGGCATGGCGCAGCGGATCTGGTTCGCCGCCCCGTTGCCGACGTAGGAGCGTATCTCGTCGAGCGTGCGCTCGGGACGCCCCAGCTCCCGCAGGACGAAGTTGGTGCTCGCCCACAGGTCGTACAGCGTGTCCAGCACCGTGCCGTCCATATCAAAAAGGATCGTATTGTAGCTCATATCCATCACCCGCCGACAGTATAACCGCCCCGCGGCAAAAACGCAAGGGGACGCTTTCGCTCTTGCAATCTCCGCGCGGCGCTATTATAATGAGCATATCCAATGATGGGAGGTTATCGTCATGCATGAGCTGGAACGTCAATACCACATCCATTGCGCCCCCGGCGAGGTGGGCCGTTACGTCATCCTCCCCGGCGATCCGGGGCGCTGCGCGTCCATCGCCGCGTACTTTGACAACGCGAAGCTCGTCGCGCAGAACCGCGAATACACGACCTACACCGGCACGCTGCTCGGCGTGCCCGTCAGCGTATGCTCCACCGGCATCGGCGGCCCGTCCGCGTCCATCGCCATGGAGGAGCTGCACAAGCTCGGCGCGGACACGTTCATCCGCACCGGCACCTGCGGCGGCATCGACCTCGACGTGAAGTCGGGCGACATCGTGGTCGCCACCGGCGCGATCCGCTTTGAGCACACGTCCATGGAATACGCGCCCATCGAGTTCCCCGCCGTCGCCGACTTCGGCATCACCGCCGCGCTGGTGGAGGCGTCGAAGGCGCTGGGCTACACGACCCACAGCGGCGTGGTGCAGTGCAAGGACAGCTTTTACGGCCAGCACAGCCCCGAGGCAAGCCCCGTGTACTACGAGCTGCTGCAAAAGTGGGAGAGCTGGAAGCGCCTCGGCGTCAAGGCGAGCGAGATGGAGAGCGCGGCGCTGTTCGTCGTCGCCGCGGCGCTGCACGTCCGCTGCGGCTCCTGCTTCCACGTCGTGTGGAACCAGGAACGCGAAAAGGCGGGACTGGATCAGGACATGAGCGAGGATACCTCCGCCGCCGTCAAGGTCGCGGTCGAGGCGCTCAAGCTCATCATCGCGGCGGATCAGGCGAAGTAAATGAGCAAAAAAGTCATCGGCATCATCGGCGGCATGGGGCCGCTCGCCACCGTCGATCTCTACCGCAAGATGGTCGAGCGCTGCGACGCCGCGACCGATCAGGAGCATCCGCGCGTCGTCATCGACTCCAACACCGACATCCCCGACCGCACGGCGGCGCTGCTGCACGGCGGAGCCGATCCCACGCCGGAGCTTGTCAAGAGCGCGAAGCGGCTCGTCTCCATCGGCGCGGAGCTGCTGGTCATGCCCTGCAACACCGCCCACGGCTTCTACGAAGGCGTGGCGGCGAGCGTAGACGCGCCCGTGCTGCACATGATCGAGCTGACCCGCGACGCGCTCATGTCGCGCGGGGTGAAGACGGCGGGGCTGCTCGCCACCGACGGCACGATACAGACCGGCATCTATCAGCAAACGTTTGCGGACAGCGGCGTCGCGCTGCTGACCCCCGAAGCGGACGATCAGGCGGCGGTGATGGCGCTCGTCTACGAGGGCGTCAAGGCGGGCGATCCCGCCTACGACGTTTCGCCGTTCCGCCGCGCCTGCGAGCGGCTGCTTGCGCGGGGCGCGGAGACGCTGATCCTTGGCTGCACGGAGCTGCCCTGCGCTTTCACGCATTATCAGCTGGACTATCCCGCCACCGACCCGACGCTGGAGCTGGCGCTCGGCGCACTCCGCGCGGCGGGCTGCAAGATACGATAAAACAGGAGGACACGCATCATGGCATACGCCGACCAAGTATTCCGCAAGACCTGCGAGGACATTTTAAACAACGGCGTCAGGGACGATAACCTGACCGTCCGCCCCCATTGGGAGGACGGCACACCCGCGCACACGATCAAGAAATTCGGCGTCGTGAACCGCTACGACCTCTCGCAGGAGTTCCCGATCCTGACGCTGCGCCGCACCTACTGGAAGAGCGCGGTGGACGAGCTGCTGTGGATCTGGCAGAAGAAGTCCAACAACATCCACGAGCTGGGCAGCCATGTCTGGGACGCCTGGGCGGACGAGAACGGCAGCATCGGCAAGGCGTACGGCTACCAGCTCGGCGTCAAGCACCACTATCCCGAGGGCGACATGGACCAGGTCGACCGCGTGCTGTACGACCTCAAGCACAATCCCGCGTCCCGCCGCATCCTCACCAACCTCTACAACTTCGCCGATCTGAGCGAGATGGCGCTCTACCCCTGCGCGTACTCGATGACCTTCAACGTCAGCGGCGACACGCTCAACGCCATTTTGAACCAGCGCTCGCAGGACATGCTGGCGGCGAACAACTGGAACGTCGTGCAGTACGCCGTGCTGGTGCATATGTTCGCGCAGGTCAGCGGATTGAAGGCGGGCGAGCTGGTGCATGTCATCGCGGACTGCCACATCTACGACCGGCACATCCCCGTCATCGAAAAGATGCTCGCCCAGCCGGAGTATCCCGCGCCGAAGTTCAGCGTCGATCCGAACGTGACGGACTTCTACGCCTTCACGAAGAACAGCTTCAAGCTCGAGGGCTATGAGTACTCCCCCTTCGAGGATAAAATTCCGATTGCGATTTAAGAAACGAGGAAGAAACCATGCAAGCAGTTGTTTGTGTCAGTGAAAACTGGGGCATCGGCCTGGACGGCGATCTCCTGTTCCGTCTGTCCGCCGACATGAAGCGTTTCCGCGCGCTGACCGTCGGCAAGTCCGTCATTCTCGGCTCCCGCACGCTCAAGACCTTCCCCGGCGGCAAGCCGCTGCCGGATCGGCGCAGCATCGTGCTCACGCGCAGCGAGCAGCCCATCGAGGGCGTGGAGCTCGCCCACACCCGCGAGGACGCGCTCGCGCTGGCGGGGCCGGACGGCGTCGTAATCGGCGGCGCGAGCATCTACACCCTGCTGCTCCCCTACTGTGACAAGGTGTGCGTGACGAAGGTCTTCGCCGCGCCGAAGGCGGACAGCTTCTTCCCCAACCTCGACAACCACCCCGACTGGCGCCGGGAGAGCGAAAGCGAGATCCTGGAGGAAAACGGGCTCAAATTCCAGTACATCGACTACGTAAAGAAATAAGCCCATGGCAGATATGCTGACGGACGTCCGCTATATCAAGGGCATCGGGGAGCAGCGCGCGAAGAGCCTGCAAAAGCTGGGCATCGACAATCTGCGCGCGCTGATCTCTTTCTTTCCCCGCGCCTATGAGGATCGGCGCGCGTACCGCCGCATCGCCGACCTCGTGCCCGACGAAACCGCCTGCGTCCGCGCCGTCGTGGCCGGCGAGCCGCGGCTTTCGCACATCCGCAAGGGGCTCGACCTCGTCAAGCTGCGCGTCGTGGACGAGTCCGCGGCGCTCGACCTGACATACTTCAATCAGGCATATCTCAAAAACAGCTTCCACACCGGCGAGGAATACGTCTTCTACGGCAAGGCGGAGGGAAGCCTTCTGCGCCGGCAAATGACGAACCCGCTGTTCGAGCCGGTCGGCGCGAACCAGATCACGGGGCGCATCATGCCCGTCTATCCGCTGACGGCGGGCGTCAGCCAGACTCTGCTGTACCGTTCCATCCGTCAGGGGCTCGACGCCTGCGCCGACGACCTGACGGATTTTTTACCGGAGGACGTGCGCGCGGCGCACCGGCTCTGCCACGTCCGCTACGCCTACGAGAACGTCCACTTCCCCGCGGACGACGAGGCGCTGGCCGTCGCGCGGCGGCGGCTGGTGTTCGAGGAGCTGTTCCTGCTGACGCTCGGATTGCGCCTGCTGCGCGAGCGGCGCGGCGCGGTCAGAGGTCAGAAATGCGAGGACGTATCCCTCGAACCGTTCTACGCCGCGCTGCCGTTTACCCTCACCAACGCGCAGAAGCGAGCGATCGAGGACGCCTTGCGCGATATGCGCGGCGAGCGGGCGATGAACCGCCTGGTGCAGGGCGACGTCGGCTCCGGCAAAACGATGGTCGCCGCCGCCGCGATCTGGTACGCGGCGCAGAGCGGACTGCAATCGGCGCTGATGGCGCCGACGGAGATTTTGGCGGAGCAGCATTACAAGACGCTCGCCCCGCTGCTGGAGGGACTCGGCGTGCGCTGCGCGCTGCTGACCGCCGCAACGACGGCAAAGACGCGCCGCTCGATCCTCTCGCAGCTTGCCGACGGGGAGATCACGCTCGCCATCGGCACCCACGCGCTGATCACGCCGGACGTGACGTATCGAAACCTCGGACTCGTCGTCACGGACGAGCAGCACCGCTTCGGCGTCGACCAGCGCTCGGCGCTGGGCGCGAAGGGCGACAATCCGCACCTGCTGGTCATGTCCGCGACGCCGATCCCGCGCACGCTGGCGCTGATGATCTACGGCGATCTCGACGTATCGCTCATCGACGAGCTGCCTCCCGGGCGGCAGCCCATCGACACCTTTGCCGTCGATTCGGGCTACCACGAGCGCATCTACGCCTTTTTGCGCAAGCAGATCGCCGAGGGGCGGCAGGCATATGTCGTCTGCCCGATGGTCGCGGAGAACGACGAGCTGCCCGACGAGCGCAAGGCGGTCACCGCCTACGCCCAGAAGCTGCAAAAGGACGTGTTCCCCGATCTGCGCGTCGCGCCCATCCACGGCAAGATGAAGCCGAAGGAGAAGGACGCGGTCATGCGCGCCTTTTCCTCCGGCGAGATCGACATACTGGTCTCCACCACGGTCGTCGAGGTCGGCGTGGACGTGCCGAACGCGTCGGTCATGCTGATCGAGAACGCCGAGTGCTTCGGCCTGTCCCAGCTCCACCAGCTCCGCGGGCGCGTCGGGCGCGGACGGCACAAATCGTACTGCATCCTGATCTCCGACAACCGCGGCGAGGAGAACAAACAGCGCCTCGCGGTGATGACGAAGACCAACAACGGCTTCACCATCGCGGAGGAAGACCTGAAGCTCCGCGGCCCCGGCGACTTTTTCGGCTCGCGCCAGCACGGCCTGCCGTCGCTGCGCGTCGCCGACCTTTCCTGCGATCTGGAGCTGATGCACGAGGCGCGCGCCGCCGCGGAGCGGCTGATCGCGGACGACCCCGCGCTTGCCGCGCATCCCGCCCTGCGGGCGCGCATCGACGAGCTGTTCGAGCTGAACGCGGCAGCGATGAATTGAGGTGATCTTACGGAACACGCGACCAAAATGCTGCGCTCCTATCTGCTGCGCTTCACGTTCCGCGCGCTGGTTCTGCTGAGCGTGTTCGTCGCCTTTCTGACGCGGCGGACGGCGCTGGACTTCACGCGAAACCGCGAGCTGTTCCACCCGATCAACCTGCTGTGGCTGGTATTTCTCGTCTCCTTCGCGCTCCAGCTCTCGCCCCACTCCCGTGTCAGCCGCGGCTGCCTCAAGCAGTTCCCGGAACACTTTGACAGGATCGAGACGCTGGCGGACGATTTCCGCCTCCGCCTGCACCTGACGCGCCTCGACCTCGGCGCGACGCGCGTGGCGCTGCTGTGGATCGCGCTGAACCTCATCTTCTGGGTGCTGTATCTGCGCGGGATCATCGGCGTGCCGTCCATGGTGCTGCTGGCGACGTTCTACTATCTCTCCGACCTCATCTGCATCATCTTTTACTGCCCCTTCCAGAAGCTGGTGATGAAGAACAAGTGCTGCGTCACCTGCCGCATCTTCGCCTGGGGCACGATCATGATCGCGACGCCGCTGGTGTTCATCCCGCACTTCTGGTCGTGGAGCCTCGTCGGCCTCGCGTTGGTCTGCACCGTCCTGTGGGAGGTGACGTACTACCGCCACCCCGAGCGCTTCGTCGAGGAGACGAACGCCTTCCTCGCCTGTGAGAACTGCACGGACAAAATGTGCGTCATCAAGAAGCACGAGCTGCACCGCACCTTCGCGCCCCGCTGAGCGCGGCGGCAAGTCTTTCAAACGGGAGGAACCACCTTATGGCAGACCACACCGATCCCGCGCTGCAAAAGCAGCTTATCTACAGCGTCTACGTCCGCGCGCACACGCCGGAGGGCACGTTCAACGCCATCGTCCCCGACCTCGACCGCATCCGGGCGCTCGGCGCGGACTACGTCTGGTTTATGCCCATCCACCCCATCGGCGTGAAGGGCAAAAAGGGCAGCCTCGGCTGTCCCTACGCCAACCGCGACTACCGCGCCGTCAACCCAGAATACGGCACGATGGACGACTTCCGCCGCCTCTGCGACGCCATCCACGCGCGCGGCATGAAGGTCATGATCGACGTGGTGTACAACCACACCTCGCCGGACTCCGTGCTGTGGGAGACGCACCCCGAGTTCTTCTACAAAAAGCCGGACGGCGCGCCCGGCAACCACGTCGGCGAGTGGACGGACGTCATCGACCTCGACTACACCGTCCCCGCGCTCTGGGACTACCAGATCGAGACGCTGACGCAGTGGGCGCAGCTCGTCGACGGCTTCCGCTGCGACGTGGCATCCTTCGTCCCGGTGGATTTCTGGAAGCGCGCCCGCGCCGCCGTGGAGGCGGTGCATCCCGGCTTCGTCTGGCTCGCCGAGAGCGTCCACAGGAGCTTCGGCGAGGAAATGCGGCGCGCCGGCCTCTACTGCGCGACCGACGCGGCGCTGTTCGAGGCGTTCGACGTCGAGTACGAGTACGACATCCGCGAGGTGTTCGACGCGTATCTGCGCGGCGAGGCGCCGCTGAGCGCGTGGACGGAGGCGCTGAACGCGCAGGAGGGGGCGTATCCCGCCAACTACGACAAGCTGCGCTTCCTCGAAAACCACGACCAGCCGCGCATCGCGTCGTTCGTCCGAAGCGAGAGCGACCTCGCCAACTACACCGCCATGCTCTATTTCTTAAAGGGCACGACGCTGCTCTACGCGGGGCAGGAGTGGGCGGACGCGCATCTGCCGAGCCTCTTTGAGCGCGAGCCCATCGACCGCGCGACGGGGCGCGACCTCACGCCGCTGCTGCAAACGCTGCGCGCGATCAAGCGCGACGCGCTGGACGCGGACGACGCCTTCGCCGCCCGCGCAATGGACGAGGACGGCGTCGCGGTCATGACGCGCGAGAATGCCGCGGCGAAAAAGGTCGGCGTGTTCAGCCTCAAGTCCCGCGCCGCCTCCGTGGAGCCGGACGGCGTACCCGACGGTAATTATGTCAACCTCGTCGACGGCTCGCCCGTCCGCGTGACGCAGGGCGCGCTGCGCTGCGAGGGCGCGCCGATCATCCTCCGCGTGCCGCGCTGAAGCGCAAACCGATAGAGGCTGCAGCAAAATACGCAGAATGCACAAAAGGGTGTCATTGCGAGGAGGGCGAAGCCCGACGTGGCAATCCGCGTCCCCCGTCCCGAAAAGCGGGAAATACGGATTGCCACACCGGTGCGCGCACCGGTTCGCAATGACAATGTTGTGCTAAGCGCGAATTTTGCTGCAGTCTCTTTTGATATGTTCAGATCAGTTGCAGGCTGCCGACGGCGCGGATCTGCACGACGTGGCAGCGGCCCTTGCCGAGCTCGGCCTCCATCGCGGCGACGAAGCCGTCCAGAGCGTTCAGCGGCACATACGCCTGCGCCGTGCCGGCGAAGCCGCCGCCGTGGACGCGCGCCGCGCCGCGCTCCCCCGCCAGCTCCCGCGCGCGGCGGATGACGCGCAGCAGCCGGTCGCCGTCGGGGCGGTCGACGGTCACGTTTTGCAGCTTGGTCTCCGACGACGCGCCGCTCTCCCGCACCAGCGCGAGATACGCCGCGAAGTCGCCGCGCGTCAGCGCCTCGTACTGCGCCCGCGCCCGTTCGGTCTCGGCGAAGAAGTGCTCCGCGCGGAGCGCCGGACGCTCGCCCAGGGCGTCGGCGATCCTGCCGCGCTCCGTGTAAAACGCCGCCTCGTCCACCTCGCGCAGCACCGTCTTGCCGAAGTACCGCGCCACGGCGCCCATCTCCCGCGTGATGGCGGCGAACTCGCCGTCCAGCTCGGAGTGGTTCGCGCCGCTGTCGAGGATCACGAGCGCGTACCCCGCCTTGGCAAAGTCCACCGCGCAGCGTTCCACGGCAGGCTGCGCGGGATCGACGAAATCCACGGCGATGACGCCGCCCGTCGCGCAGGCGAGCGTGTCGAGCAGGCCGGTGGGCTTGCCGTAGTAGACGTTTTCGGCGTACTGCCCGATCTTTGCCAGCTCGGTCGCGCCGAAGCGCCCGCCGCAGAAGAGTTGGTTCATGATCTGCGCGACCAGCGTCTCGAACGCCGCGCTGCTGGACACGCCGGAGCCGCGCGGGACGCTGGTCTCCGTGTAGGCGTCGAAGCCCCCGATGACGCAGCCGAGCTGCCTCATCCGCGCCGCGATACCGCGCAGCAGCGCCTGCGAGCGGCTGCGCTCCTCCTCGCGGACGGTATCGTCGCTGACGTCGATGATCGCGGGATCGTGCCCTTTGGAGACAACGCGGATCACCGCGTCGTCCCGCCGCGCGACGCAGGCGAGGGTGTCCATGTCCACGCTCGCCGCGAGGGCGCAGCCGTTCTGATGGTCGGTGTGGTTGCCGCCCAGCTCCGCGCGTCCCGGGGAGCTGAACACGCTCAGCTCGCGGACGCGCTCCGGATTGAAGCGCTCGCAGAAGCCGTTCACCACGGATCCGATGCGCCCATAAACAGAGACGAGCGGCCTCTCCCCATACACAGGGAGAAGCTGCTCGTCGAATGTTCCGTGATGCAGCGCAGAGATCAGTTCATTCGCGCGCATATCCCGTCTCCTTCAGCTCGTCTGTCCGAGCTTTTTGAGTTCTTCCTCTTCCAGGATGCGGTACGCCACCTTGCCCACCAGCGTCTTTGGCAGCTCCTCGCGGAACTCCACGTCGTAGGGCATGGCGTACTTGGCGACGTGCTTCGCGCAGTAGTCGAGGATCGCCTTTCTGGTGTCGTCGTTCGCCGGAACGCCGGGGTTGAGCTTGACGAACGCCTTCACCTTCTGCATCTTATAGGCGTCGGGCACGCCGATGACGCAGCTCATCTGCACCAGCTCGTTGGCGTCGAGCAGGTTTTCGATCTGCGCGGGATAGACGTTGTAGCCGGACGAGATGATCATGCGCTTGGCGCGGCCCTTGAAGAACACGAAGCCCTCCTCGTCCATCGTGCCGAGGTCGCCGGTATAGACCCAGGTCAGGCCGTCCGCGTGAGCGCGGAGCGTCTGCGCCGTCTCCTCGGGGTGCTTCATGTACTCCTTCATGACGGTCGGTCCGGCGAGCAGGATCTCGCCCTCCTCGCCATAGGGCAGCTCCTTGTCCGTGCCCAGCTCGACGATCTTGATGTAGGTGTCGGGGAACGGCAGGCCGATGCTGCCCTCCTTGTGCATATGCGGCGGCGTGAGGCAGCAGGCGGTGACCGTCTCGGTCGTGCCGTAGCCCTCGCGCACCTGAATGACCGCCTTGTGGTCGTAGAGGAACTTGTCGAACTTCTTTTTCAGCTCGATGCTGAGGCTGTCGCCGCCGGAGAATACGCCCTTGAGGCTGGAGAGATCCTTGCCCTCCATCGACGGCAGGCGCAGCAGCGCCTCGTAGAGCGTCGGCACGCCGGCGATGAAGTTGCACTTGTACTTGACGATCTGCTTGGCGTAGCTCTTCGCCGTGAAGCGCGGGATCAGGATGCAGCGCCCGCCGCTGGCGAGCATCGAGTGAACGCACACGCCGAGGCCGAAGCCGTGGAACAGCGGCATGGCGGCGAGCATCTTGTCGCCCGGGCGGAACATCGGGTTCGTCGCCACGATCTGCTGGGACAGGGCGTTGAAGTTCCTGTTCGTCAGCACGATGCCCTTGGTCGTGCCCGTCGTGCCGCCGGAGTAGAGGATGACGGCGGGGTCGTCGCTCGCGCGCTTGACCTTGTAGCTCTGGTAATAGCAGCAGCGGGACAGGCGCAGAAACTGCTTCCACATCAGCACGGGCGCGTCGGCGGGGATCTTTTCGATCTTGCGTCCGGCGGTGAGCATATAGCCCGCCTTGATGGGCTTGGAGAGCGCGTCCTTGACCGAAGCGATGACGATATTGACGACCTTGGTGTTCTGGCGGATGCGCTCGAACTTATCGTAGAACTGGTCGAGCGTGATGGCGAGCACGCTCTCGGACTCGTTTAAGTAGAACTCGATCTCCTTCTCGGCGGAGAGCGGGTGGATCATGTTCGCCACCGCGCCGACGAGGTTGACGGCATAGAACAGGTAGATCGCCTGCGGGCAGTTGGGCATGGCGATGGTGACCTTGTCGTTCTCGCGGATGCCGATGGTCTTGAGCGCCTTGGCGCAGCGCTCGATCTCCGTCACGAGCTGGCGGTAGGTCGTGGACTTGCCCATGAAGTCGAAGGCGACGTAGTTGGGGTACTGTCTGGCGACCGCCTCCACCTTCTCGAACATGGAGCCTTCAAAATAGTCCAGCCGGAAGGGCACGTCGCCCAGATGGTCTTTCCACGGGGTTTTTGCGGTGATCTCGCTCATATCGTATGGTTCTCCTTATTCGTAGTCGACTTCCGCGCTCAGCGGCTTTTCCAGCTCCTCGGGGTGTTCGAGCAGGTACTTGAGCAGGCGCACGCTCTTGGAGTAGTAGTATCCGTCCGCGATGCGCTCGTCCACGGTCAGGCCGAGGTCGAGCGTCTCCGTCATGCGCACGAAGCCGTGCTCATTGTAGACCGGCGACCACTTTTTTTCGCCGATGACGACGAACAGCGAGGTCGTGCCCCAGGTGGACAGATGGTGATAGCCGCACTTGAGCTTGATGGAGCCGAGGTTCGTGATGAACACGCTGGCGTAGTTCGCGTCGTTCTCGATGAGGCTCTGCGGCACCCAGCCGTGCTTGTCCAGCCACATGAGGATGTGGACGATGAATTTGCTCAGTCCGCGCGGGAGCCGGTTGAACAGATCCATCGCGTCGCCGGTGGCGTCGTGCTTCCCGCCGCGGTAGCCCGTCACGTAGTCGCGGATCTGGTCGTGGACGCTGTCCACGTTGGCGTCCGGCGTGCCGTGCAGGAAGGCAAGCCCCTCCTCGGCGTGGTCGTCGAAGCGCTTTTTCACCGTGAAGCCCGCCGTGATCTCATGGCGCTGGTAATAGTTCTCGTTCTTGTAGAAACGGTTGAGCTTCGGGCGCAGGGTGATGGTCTTGAGCAGCGCCGTCACGACCACGTGGAAGATCGTGTACTTGAATTCGATGCCCTCGTAGTTCTTCTTCGCCAGATACTCCTTGATGGCGGTCAGGTCGATGCGCTCGGAGATATACGCCTCGTTGTCGGGGCGGTTGGGGTAGACGACGCCCATGACGAAGTGCATGGAGTCCGCGTGGAGCAGCGTCGCGTCCCTGCGGTCGCCCCACTTCCGTTTCGGTGTAGTCTCTGCCATTGGGTCACTTCCTTATCTGTCGGTATGTATCCTTTTATGGAATGAAATTTTCAAAGATCACTCTCGCGCCCTCGGCCTCGGCGCTCGCCATATCCTCCGGCGAACGGATCGTCCAGTAGTAGACGTCCGGGAAGCCGCGTTCGACGATCCCGCGCAGCGCCGGAACGTCCCGGTCCTCGAAGTTGTAGGCGACGAAATGCGGCTCGGTTTGGGCGTTGAACGCCAGTTCGGTCATCTGCCGGTCCATCTCCGCGCCCAGTCCGGACGGGCGGCGGGTGAAATCCTGCGCGAGCTGCCCGCGGACGATCTCCGGGCGGTTCTCCCTGAGCCAGAGCAGGCAGCGCGGGTCAAAGGACTCCATCACGTAGGGAACGGCGTATTTGTCCAGCTCCTCCACCGTCCGCGCGGCAAGCGCGTCGTGGTTGCCGCCGTGGGACTTCAGCTCCACCACCAGCGGCAGCGCGGCGCGCTCGAAGAGTTCCAGCACCTCGCACAATTGCGGGATCGTCTCCCCCGTGCCGCCGAGCCGGTACTCCGCGAGCCGCGGCGCGCTCAGGTCTTCGACGACGCCCTCGCGTCCGGTCATGCGCTTCAGGTCGGAGTCATGGAACACCGCCAGCGCGCCGTCCGCGAGCAGATGCACGTCCAGCTCCGCGCCGAAGCCGTGCGCGACCGCGCGCCGGAACGCGGCAAGCGAGTTTTCGGGGATCCCCTCTTTAATATTATGTAAACCCCGATGGGCATATCGAATCACTTTCATAAAAAGCCTCGCAGAGTTTTAGTCGTCCATGTCCTCGAACGCGGACAGGCCGCGCTTCGCCTCCACCTTCGCGTCGCCGTGCTTCACGAACAGCATCGTCACAAAGGAGAGCGCCACGAAGCACGCCGCGTAGGGGAACAGCACCTTGTAGCTGATCTGGCGCATGAGCGTGCCCGCGAGGATGGGCGTCACCACCTGCGCCGCCATGGACGCGGTGTAGTAGTAGCCGGTGAATTTGCCGATGTCGCTGCCCTTGCACATCTCCACGACCATCGGCAGCGAGTTGACGTTGATCGCCGCCCAAGCGAAGCCCACGCAGGCGAATACGACGAACATGACGGCGTTGATGGAGCGGTAGGTCGTCGTCAGCACGAAGCCGAGGAAGAAGCAGACCGAGAGCACGACACAGCCGCCGAGAATGGTCTTCTTGCGCCCGATCCTCGACGCGAGCTGGCCGATGGGGATGTAGGAGACGATCGCGCCGCCGGTGGCGATGAACAGGCAGGTCGACGCGCCGCCGAGCCCCTGCCCCATGATCTCGCTGACGTAGCGCGTGAACCAGGTCGTCACGCCGTTGTAGCCGATGAACCACAGCGCGATGGACGCGAGCAGGAAGCCGAGGCTGCGCTTGACGGCGGGCGGCAGCACCTCATGGCCGCTGCCGTCGTCCTCGGCAAGGTTCCACTCGGGATGCTCCGCCTCCAGCGCGCGGTTCGCCTCCGCGAGCTTCGGCTCCTTGATCGTGAGGAACAGCGCCGCCACCGCGAGGAACATGATGGCGGAGACGATGATGAACAGCGGCTGGTAGTTGACATGCGCGAGCCCCTGCACCTTGGAATTGGGGTACATGACCGCCGCGACGCCGAGGTAGAGGATGCCGCCCAGCGCGCCCGTCAGATTGATGATGGCGTTCGCCTTCGAGCGCAGGGGTTTGGGCGTCACGTCCGGCATCAGCGCCACCGCGGGCGAGCGGTACGTGCCCATGGCGACGAGCAGCAGCCCCAGCACGATGACGAAGGACACGGTCTTGAACGTGTCCGGCGCAGCGTAGTAGCCGTTGTCGAGCAGCGGCAGGACGTTCATCAGGATCACGGCGCAGCCCGTGCCGAACAGGATGAACGGCATCCGCTTGCCGATCCTCGTGTCCGCCCGGTCGGACAGCGAGCCGAACAGGGGCAGCAGGAACAGCGCGAGGATGTTGTCCGCCGCCATGATGGCGCCGGTAAAGGTCTCGTTCATGTGGAACGTCTCGCCCAGGATCAGCGGCACCACGTTGTCGTACATCTGCCAGAACGCGCAGATGGACAGGAACGCAAGGCCGACGAGCAGCGTGCGCAGCGTGTTGAGCTTATTCGCGTCGAGCTTCATAGGGGCGTCCTCCCTGCTATTCTGTTATCTTACACGTTGAACCGGAAGAAGGTCACGTCGCCGTCCTGCATGACGTACTCCTTGCCCTCCATGCGGACAAGGCCCTTGTCCTTGGCGGCGGCCATCGTGCCGCAGGACTTGAGCGCGTCGAAGGCGACGATCTCCGCGCGGATGAAGCCGCGCTCGATGTCGGTGTGCACCTTGCCGGCGGCGCGGGGCGCCTTCGTGCCGCGCACGATCGTCCACGCGCGCACCTCGTCCTCGCCCGCGGTGAGGAAGGAGATGTAGCCCAGCAGCTCGTAGGAGGTCTTGATGAGGCGGTCAAGCCCGCGCTCGGTCAGGCCCAGTTCCTCCATGAACATGGCGGCGTCGTCCGGCTCCATGCCGGCGATGTCCTCCTCGAACTTTGCCGCCACGGGCAGCACCGCCGCGCCCTGCTCCGCCGCCAGCGCGGCGAGCGCCTTGAACTGCGGGTGGCTCAGGTAGTCCGCCATGCCGTCCTCGTCGAGGTTCGCGGCGTATATGACGGGCTTGATGGTCAGCAGACCGCCGTCCTGCAAAATGTCCTTGTCGTCGTCGGTGAACTCAAAGGAGGATGCGGGCTTGCCGTCCTCCAGATGCGCCAGCAGCTTCGGGCACATCTCGACCTCGTGCTTCGCGCGCTTGTCGCCGCTCTTGGCGTTCTTCTGCGCGCGCTCCAGACGGCGCTCCACCAGCTCGATGTCCGCGAGGATCAGCTCCAGATTGAGCGTCTCCGCGTCGCGCACGGCGTCGGCGGGCTCGGTGAAGATCTCGTCGCTCTCGAAGCAGCGCACGACGTGCACCAGCGCGTCCACCTGACGGATGGTCTGCAAGTAGGTGTTGCCGCGTCCGCCGCCCTTCTTGATGCCCACCACGTCCACGAAGTCGATGGTGGCGGGGGTGTATTTCTTCGGATGATAATACTCCGCAAGCCAGTCCAGCCGCTCGTCCGGCACCTTTGCCTGCCCGATGTTGGGCTTGGCGGCGGCGTTGGAGTAGCTGCCCGTCTCGGCGTTGCCGCCGGTCAGCGCATTGAACAGGGTACTCTTGCCGACGTTCGGCAGACCCACGATCCCTAATTTCATATATCTCACGTCTCCTTCCAACGTTATATGCCCTCATCGCGCCCCCTCCGTTCGGCACGAAGCGGGAGCGGCATAACAGAAGAATTATAGCACGCGCTGCCGCGTTTCACAATAGAAAACGGATAACTTTATGGAAAATGCGCGGATATTCCGCGGAAAAGCGCGGGAATGGCTGTTGCTTTTTTCGCCCGGCCGCGGTATGATGGGGCGCGTGATGCAAGAAGCGCAGGGAGGACAGGGTATGGGCAGCTTTCTACATTCCGTGGCGTCGGTCACGATCATCCTGCTGCTGACCGCCACCGGCTGGTTCTGCGGCAAAAAGGGCTGGATGACGGCGCAGTCGAAGACCTTTCTCAGCAAGTTTCTGCTCTCGCTCGCCGTGCCCTGCATGAGCATCTACGGTCTGCGCAACAACCTCACGCGCGAAATGCTCGGCAGCTCGGCGTCGCTGCTGGCGGTGACGTACGTCTGCATCGCCATCAATTTTGCGCTCTCGTACCTGCTCGCGCGGCTGCTGAAGCTGCCGAAGAAGCGCTTCGGCGTGTTCATGGTCATGTGCAGCCTGTCCAACTCGATGTTCGTCGGCTACGCCATGTGTACGGAGCTGTTCGGCGACGCCTGCGTGCCCTACGTCATGTTCTTCTGGTTCGCCAGCACCTGCTACACCCAGACCTTCGCCATGTGGCTGATCCGCCGCAGCGGCGAGGCGGAGGGGCGGCGCTCGTGGCGGCAGACGCTCGCCTTCCTGCGCTCCCCGACGGTGCTGGGCGTGGCGACAGGCATCGCCCTCGTGCTGCTGGACGTGCATTTGCCGTCGTTCCTGATGTCGTACCTGCGCTACATGAACAACCTCGTCTCGCCGCTGGCGCTGATCCTGACGGGCTACATCATCTACGAGATGGGCTGGGACAAGCTGCGCCTCGACCGCGACCTGACGGTCGCGCTGCTCTGCCGCTTTCTGGTAGGGCCGGCGATCTTCGTCGTATTCTGCGGCGTGTTCGGTATCGAGGGGCTGGCGCGCAGCACCTTCCTCGTGCAGGCGTCCATGCCGACCGTGACGCAGACCGTCGTCGCCGCCACGCAGTACGGCGCGGACGACGGGTTCGCCGCCCGCGGCGCCGCGATCTCCACGCTGGCGAGCTTCGTGGTGATACCGGTCTTAATGATTTTGCTGTAAGTTGAAAAGAGGGCTTCGCGCCGCGGCGCG
>JBGVBS010000052.1:0-65586 GCA_045225715.1 Oscillospiraceae bacterium | reverse complement strand
GTGTACTTTTTTCAAAGCAACGCGCTTGTGCCCATCTTAAGAAGGTCTTGTGCGCCACTCCGAGCCGCTGTGCCGCAGCTCTGGCTGACAGATCTCCTTTCAACCACTCCTCACAGACGCTTTCAAACTCCATCGGACGCTCTTTCGGTCTACGTCCGAATCGGATACCGTTTGCCTTTGCTGCCGCGATGCCCTCGGCCTGCCTTTGCCGGATGAACTCGCGTTCCGTCTGCGCAACATAGCTCAGAAGTTGCAGTACAATGTCCGCGATCAGCGTTCCCGTGAGATCGCGCCCCTGTCTGGTATCCAACAGCGGCATATCCAGCACAACGATTGCTGCGCGCTTCTCCTTTGTGATGACGCGCCATTGCTCCAAAATCTCATCATAGTTGCGCCCCAGCCGGTCGATGCTCTTGATTATCAGAGTATCGTCCGGCTTTAGCTTTCGCAGAAGGCGTTGATAGCCCGGACGGTCGAAGTTCTTGCCGCTCTGCTTGTCCATGAAGATATTTTTGTTCTCGACACCCGCCTCATGCATGGCGATGCGTTGACGCTCCTCATTCTGATCTTTGCTGGACACGCGGATATATCCATAGATTTCATGAGACATTTAGATTCCCTCCATTCATTTCTCTCAAGTATAGAGGAAACCTTAGTATATGCAGATTTCAGATGTTTTCGAGTTCAGCCAGGTTCGTGACGTGAATCAATCCTTTCTTCTCGCGTTGCAATGCCAGTTCTACAAAATCGTGCGTCTTGGTGGCAAGGTACCGGTCGTAGGCAATCAGGTAGTCACAGACATGCCGGATCACATGCTCATTGGCACGGACGATGGCAAGCCTACGCGGTACATACTCCATGCCATCCGGGTAATAGCTGCCGTCAAAACCCTGCGGCAGTTTTACGGGGCGTTCCGCGGGATGATAGGGTAGCAAGAGCAGAAGCTCAACATCCGGGCGGGTTTGCTTGGCACGGATAACTGCGCCCGCCGCCATTGCATCGAACATGCCATAGTGTCCGACGATAAAGCGCATAACACCATAATCCGTGATATCTCGCTCCACGACTTCATCCAGCAGCGGGCGGACGCTCTCTGGGGCGTCGTGATGCCCAATAAAGAAGCATGTCCTCACAGCCAATCACTTCCTTTGCATTCATGCAGTATAGTTCACGCCAAAAATCGTCTATCATTATATTATGTCTTGTATAACACGTCAATGCCGCTTTTGGAGTTATTTCGCGGCCGCTGCAATTTGCGTAAACTACACCCATAGGCGGTGATAAAATGGAGCGTTCATTTGACAATACTGAACGCAAGGAAAACCTTGCATACGCAATCGGTTACTATCGGAAGAAGAAAGGCTACTCGCAAGAGCAACTAGCGGAGGAGCTTGGCATCAGTCGGCAGCACTTAGCGTCGGTCGAGGCTCGTGGAATGAGTCGCGGACTCTCACTTGATTTGCTTTTCAACATTGCAGCCGTTCTCGAAATCGAGCCCTATATGCTACTCAAATTTAGAATTGAACCGTGATAGGCTTAAGCTGAACCTTATTGACTTATTCCGGTTTTCGCTCAAGGAAAAGGGGCGCGGAACAGCATCAAAGTCGTTCCGCGCCCTTACCCTATCCACATGTCAAGCGGTTTTGCCGCCAGCTCCCATGGGAAGGCCGCTTTACTCCGCAGGCCTGGCCGTCGAAAGCCCTGCTTCCTTAGGCTTCTTTGCATCGTTCGATTGCCCCTCGTCAGCCTTTTAATCGTCATATGTGCCAGGCTCATACACTCTTTCCGCGCTTCCACGAGGTTTCCACTCTCATTTCTCCATTTCTCTGAGGTGCAAATCTGTGATTCCTGGCCAGCACTTGCCCCCGGCATCGGCGCGATTGAAGAGGCAGCGATAGGAAACCACGCTTATGGCGATTGCGAAAGCTTGCAGTAATAGAGAATGCCTTGTAGAAAACGGATGTGACCCGCCTGCATCGCAATGCAAACGGGTCACATCCGTTGTTTCTTACCACATGCGGATGGAACAATCCAAGCGCTGCTTGCCGACAGCAGCCGAAGTGACGTGTCATGGCTACAATTCAATCTTTCATCCTCTGCGATCGTGTCCTCCAGACACATGTGGAGAATCTCATTCCTAATATAATTATTTTACAATCATCTTACCTCCAGCAATCTCAATAAACCAGACGCTGAGAGTGACGCTATCCGTCACATGATCGGGTAGGAGGGGGTGACTAACCCCCGTCCTCCCACACCACCGCTCATGCGGTTCTCGCAAGCGGCGGTTCGGCTATCAGAGAGATGTGCCTATGCCTTGGGCTACCCATCCGCGACAGCTCTGCGGTTCTGCCCTCTACTTTCGGCTTCCAGCCTATCCTCCGGCAGATACCCTCTTTCGAGTTCTGTGCTTCAACACTGGTTGGTAGGTAGTCTCTGTCTCTCAGATAACCGCCGGGCCCTTTCCTCTGCCGTCTTTCGACGGCTTCTTCGATACTATGGCCCAGACTGACTTCTGCGGGTTCAGCCACACCTTGCGATGTGGGTTACTCCTGTGGCGAGTTCACGCCTCTTGTCGGGAGCGTATCCCGCAGACCTCCCCGGGTAAGAACAACGACCTTCGTTCCATGTAGCTGCCGCATTTACTGTAGAGAGCTTCGGGTAGCATTGGACTTTCTCTTGTCTAGCAGAGTCATCCGCTCTATATAGCCTCCTATGCGATTTCTGTTCGTCAGCTCGGAACTTTGCCTCCGGCTTCTTTCAGATTCCGCCTCGCAGCGGACACCCTTGCCCTTGGCTAACGGTTCCTGCTACCGAGCCCGTAGTGGACTTTCACCACCGAGTCGTTGCCCATGCCGGGCACACTAGAAATACCGGACAGCTCAGATGAACTGTCCGGTATTTATTATGCCGCATGGTGCCGTCTTAGGCTCTCTGCCGCCGCATCAATGATGTCAACGATGACGGCCTGCTCCCATGATGTGCACTCTATCAGCAATGATGTCACTCGAGATGCTCTGTCAGCTTCTGACGCTAACAGAGCATGTGCAGACGTGTCCAACGCTTCCGCGATGCGGTACAGAGCCGGCAGACTGAGGGTCTTTATTCCGATTTCCACTTGACGGATATAGCCTTCCGATAGGTCTGCCAGCTCCGCCAACTGCTCCTGAGTCAAGCCGCATTTGAGCCGATAGCGACGGATATTCAGCCCGATTTCTTCAGGATTCATCATCTTCTCCTTTCCCGGGGCGGCGCTACGGCGCCTCCCCATATCAGCCTCAGTTTTTATGCTGCTTTCGTGCGACGGTTCTTTTTTATCCCGGTTATACCCGCATCGCTCCACGTTCTTGGTGGACGGGGACGCATTGATGATGGTTGCGTCGACCACAGTCCCGCCCTTGAGCATATGCCCGGTCTCCACCATCACACGGTTGATGGCGTCGAAAAACAGCTTGTTCAGGCCATGCTGCTCCAACAGGCGCCGGAACTTTAACAGCGTCGTTGCGTCGGGCACGTTTTCTTCCAGAAAGTTGATCCCAACGAACTTCCGCATGGCATAGCTGTCGTAAATGGCATCCTCCGTCCCTTCGTCGGACAGATTAAACCATATTTGCAGCAGATACATCCGCAGCATAACTTAAATCCCCTTGGGCGGACGACCGCGCTTTCCGCTGGGGTAAAAAGGCATGATGATGCCTACCCATTCATCCCAGGGGATGATTTCATCCATGATCTCAAGGAACTCCTCACGTTTGGTCTTGCGCTTCCGGTTGCTGTACTCAAAATCGCTGAACGTCTGCTGCTTCATGTCGGGCACCGCCTTCTTTTCTGGTGCCTCTATTGTATCATATCTGACCTCGTTTGGGGTGGATTAAATCAGTGTTTCCTTAACTCAATAGAGTTAATCTTTTCAAGTGCAAACGGGTATCCTCTGACATGAAAAGAGGTGACGCCCGTGACCATCGGAGAAGCAGTCAAGGCTCGCGTGTTGGAGTTGTGCCGTGAAAAGGGGCTGACGATCAATCGGTTGAGTATCGTCAGCGGTATCACGCAGTCAACCGTAAACAACTTTGTCAGCGGCAGAAATCACAGTATTACGCTATCGACACTGAAAAAGCTCTGTGATGGCATGGACATCACCGTGCCCGAGTTTTTCTCCTCTGAACTGTTCAAGGATTTGGAGCAAGAGGTCAAATAGGATTTTGAGCAAAGCAAAAGCGCCCCATCCGCTCCTTTGCCAAGGGAACGGGTGGGGCGCAAATCATAGTCAGGCATAGTACAGCGGTCTGCCGATGGCGATAAAGCCGACGATGCTGGTGACGACCGTGCCGTTTGCGCCACTGGCGTAAGCTACCGAGCAATGATGCTGAAATCCCCCATTTAATCCATCGCGTCCCTCCTCACGGACGCTCCATCCGCATTCGCGTCTTTGCTACCAGCATTGAGCGACGGTGCGGCGGGTACGATCGAAGCGCGATGTCCACGGCGTTACGACTTCCGTATATCGTCACACGGCGGCGGGCGCGCGAGGCCGCCGTGTAGAGCAGATTGCGGTAGAGCATGCGTCCTGAATCCATTGTTAGTGGCAACAGGACGTAATCAAACTCACTCCCCTGTGCCTTGTGAATGGTGATAGAGTAACCTAGCTCCAAATGCTCGAGGCTTTCCGTGCCGCACCAGGACGGAAAACGGTTCCCTTCCAGCACAACACCGTAAAGGTACTCGTTTGGGTCGTCAGTCGCCTCATCGCCGACAGTGATGACAAGCCTCCCAATGTCCCCGTTCCAACAGCCGCGATGGCTGTCGTTTTTTGTGATGAGGACTTTGTCGCCATCGTGGAAGGTTTTTCCCTTATAGGTGATGCTCTGCATTCCGTCACATTTAGGGTTCCATTTCTGCTGAATGAGACGATTTAATTCATTCACCGTGGCGTTACGGGAGGCAAGCACCTGAAAGCTCTGCGCTTCGCCGAGCATCTGCACCGCCTGCGCCGCGACTGCAGTTACAGCCCGATGCTGGTCATCGACAGGTTCCAGTATGAAGCTGTCGTCTACGGACAACTGTTCCAGACTCTTGATTCGCTCAAATTCAACCACATTGTGAAGCAACCCCGTCGCACCCTCCGCCTGCCGATGATTTGTTTGCAGGCAAACATTGGGGATACCCAGCTCGAGCAAATCGTTGATGACGTTGCCGCTCCCAACCGAGAGGAGCTGCTTGGGGTCGCCGATGAGTACGACGCTACAGGTCTCCGGAATCTTGCGCAGAATGCCATCGAGCAGTACGAGGGACAGCATACTTGCCTCGTCGATGATGACGGTCTCGATATACGGCCACTTGACGGGCGGGAGCGGTTCGTCGTCCTCCTCATACCCCTTTCCAATGGCACTGTGGACTGTACGTGCAGCAAGGTTCGTGCGTTCGCGGAGGTTCTGCGCAGCCTTGCCGGTCGGCGCACAGGCAAGCACACCGTTCTTTCCGTACTGGGCGATAGCGCGAATGAGCGTGGTCTTGCCGCAACCGGCGCCACCGAGTATGATGGAGAGACGGTGCGAGAGTGCCATTGCGATCGCGTCCCGCTGCTCGGGGAGCAAGGTGATCTCCTTGACTGTCAACTCCTCGGGGATGGGCGGCGGCGTTAGGTCGTTGCTTGCCAGCACTTCGGCGAGGCGCTTAGCCGCGTCTTCTTCAAGCGCCCACGTCCCCGAGAGGTACAGGCGACGTCCTTCGCGATGCAACTTGCCGTTCTGCATCAGAAAGGCAAAGTCGCGCTGAAAAGCGTCATAGTTGAGATTCTTACGGCTCTCCTTGCAAAGTCTGTACAGCTCGTCGGCAATGATATAGCTGTCACCGTTCAAAAAATGCTTGCGGAGTGCGTCCAGGATATATTCGCCCTGCATAGCCTTGCGTGTTTTTTTCTTTTCTTGCATCTCTTTTTCCTCCTTTTTTATGCTGCCATCATGCCGAATTGCACCGCCAGCGCGCGATTGAGCGCGGCGCGGTCGGCGGGGTTGCTGATATTGCCTACCCTACGAATAAGCTGGCTCTTGTCGATGGTTGTCAACTGCTCGCACAGCGCAATGCTTACCGTTGACAGCCCCTCTGCAAATAGAGTCACGTGAGTCGGAAGAAAGCGCTTTCTGACCTGGCTGGTCAACGGAGCAATGGTCACGACCGGACTATACTTATTTGCCTTATTGTTCGACACGATGATGACCGGTCGGCGTCCACCTTGGACGTGGCTCCCCTCCTTGAGGGGTAGCTGCGCAAAGCAAATATCATATTGGAATAAATCATCCATTTTCATCTCTCCTCTCAATCCTTATCTTTGTCCAACTTGGATGCCGCGTCCCGCAGCGTCTGCATTGAAGTGTGCGTATACCCCACCGTGGTGTCAATTTTGGTGTGACCGGCCAATCGGGCAATCAGCTCGATGGAGACGCCCTGAGCCTGCAGTGTCGAAACATAGGTGTGCCTGCAGCAGTGTGGGCTTAACTTACGCACGCCCTCAATCTGATTCAGAGCGCGATAATAACGCTGACGAAACGCTGATACGCTGTATGCGTCCCCCTTGCTCTGCCAGATGGCGGTCTTGCCGCCATGGGTGCGGAGGTATCGCGCCGAGTCTTGATAGGTCTCTGGCACCGGGACGGTGCGGTAACTGCTGTTGCTCTTGGGAGGGCCGAGCCGTGATTGTCCGTGTACCGTTTTGACCGCCTTATAGATTTTGAGAGTGCTGCCGTCCTCTGCGATATCCTCTGCCTTGAGCGCTAGCAGTTCCTGTACACGGATGCCCGTCCCCAACATCAGGCGGATGCTGTACCCGAGTAAATTCTTTGGCAGCTGTTCCCGGAGCAAACGGATTTCCTGATCTGTGAATGCGTCCTTGCACTGGCGAGGCGCGGAGATCGTTCCGTCCTTGTCCTTCGGCGTTTTGGCGCGTCGGGCAGGATTTCGAGCAACCAGTCCATTGTCCTCGGCAGAGTCGAACATCTGAATTAACATTGTGCGCACTTTGCGAATCTGCGATAGGCTGCGACCCTCCGCGGCGAGCGCATTTTGGACGCGCATGACATCCAGCGGCAGCACATCGCAAAGTTTCATGCTGCCCATACGCGACTTGATGATATCCAGTGTGTAGCGATATCCGGCGTAGGTCGACGGCTGTACCTGCGATTCATACTCCCTATACCACTGCTCTCCCCAGTCAGCGACGGTCATCTCGCGGTTTGGGCGTACATGCTGCGCCATCTGTTCGCGGTATTGGCGCATCTTGTCAAGCACTTCCCCTTTCGTGCTTCCAGATAAACAAACAATATTCTTCTTCCCCTCTTCAGTGTAACCGTCCATGAGTTGGCCGCGCCAGGTACCATTTTTGAGCTTCCACACGCTTCCCTCACCATGGCTTCTCTTTCCGCTCATATCAAGCCCCCCCTTACGCAACTGTCAGTTCGGCGGGCATGGAGGTGTGCGCATTGACCCACGTCAGGAAAGCATTGCGCGGCACGCGGATCGCACCGCCGAAGCGGGCGACCGGGAAGTCTTTGCGATGAGTCAGCGAGTATGCCTGCGTCAGGCTTACATTAAGGTAGTCGCGCACGTCCGCGACGGTAAGATACTCTTTTTGCATTTCGTTACGCATGATTGCATTCTCCTTTTCATTTCATAATGATGAGAACCCTTAAGCAAATTAGCTGTAAAGCAATCCTCCTTTCTCCTTCCTGCAGCAAAAAGACGCTATGCGATGCACTTCGCATAGCGCCGTCTTTGCCGCACTCCGAAGGATTATTGCCTTACAGCTTTTTTGCTCTTGCATATCGCTATGCCATCGCATATAATAATCCTGTAGTGCAGTCTAGGCTGCTGTGCGAATGCTACCTCATTCGCGCAGGCATACGAGGGGTTCCAGCCCTCGTATGCTGCTACTTTTTGCTTTTTAAGGTCTGCTCCTTTGCTTTCGGGTTTCGCGAGGGGTTTGTCCCCGTCGCTATGTTTGTATTGTAACTCAAGTATTTTTGCTTTGCAGCTCAAGATGCCACTTTTTTTACAGTACTTTTGAAATAAAACGAAAAAAACGAGAAAAAGCGATGCAGACGAGTCGAAATGAATTGGTGATTATCCCTATATGCTGTCAGAGGCACCCTCAATTGGATATTCCGATGGAAAACGTTGGATTTTCAGCATCTCGCACTCTGCATTGTAGGAGTAAATCCGCGCTGTGCCTTTATTCAGATGTTTGATTGTATCGGTCTCAGTTAGGATTTTGCTGATGATGTTGTATCTCTGCAGTATGTCACGGATGAGGTCGGTATTGCCCCCTCGGATCCCTATGAGAGCCGCTATACCAGGATAACGACTCGACACGGTGGAAATGTACTTCTCGAGCTTGTCAAGCTCTTCGTAGCGGACAGAACATGCATGGAACTCCTCTATAGTATAGAGTCCGGTCCATATCTCATGATCTGAACTGATTCGAATGAGCGCAGCCTCGACCTCACTTGGCGTCACATAGATAATAAGATGCATGCACGAATCCATCAGATCCATATTATCCGCAACAGCAAGCGACAGCAAATGATCGGCATGCCGATACTCAGCCACGAGATGCTTGTCCTGCGGATAAAAAGCATCGATCGAACTTTGCTCTATTTGTTGGAAGGCAGCGCACATTTCTTGGCCCTCATCGCTTGAAAAGCAAGCGGGGTAAACTATTGTCGGTTGCCCAACGACGAGGTACTTTACGATAAACCAATCCGATATCTGCCTCTGAATTAACTCTATGCTATGTATAAGAGCCGTCGTGCTCATTTCGGCGCGGTCCGGGAATGGCACCGAAAACGAGTTAATTTGATTATTGTCGGCAATCGCAGCGTATACACCGTCTTCGGTTACATCGAACAAAATCTCCCATATCGTCTTTGGTGGAGCACACAACTCGGCGCCCATATTCGGAGCAGCAATCTCAAAAGATGACTGTCTGTTCCAAGTGCGGAATTGAGACATGTGCAAAGCATACGCGACCCAAATTACAGCATCCATCACAGGGATATCTGCATTGACGAGTTGCTGGTTTTCGCCCCAGTCGGTCATGCGATCATTATCGCAAAAAGGGGCAAGAATCGGCAAGTACTCCAAGCTCATACTGTCTATGTCACTTGAATTCACGCAGTTCACATTCGTTTTGATAAAAATCTCGGGCATCATTTCGATAAGGTGATAGGCCGATATCACAGGTGATTTGTTCAAGCCGAGGATCCCTATGGCAGTTTCAATGATCACAGCATCAGATTCAAAATTTGAAAATTCATATGCTTTTGCAAGCGCTACGGCGAGTCGCAGACATGTTTCAGCTGTATCGCCTACACTTTCATTGATCCTCCTAAAGCACAGTTCGTCGTCCTCTTCTAAAATGCCTTTAAGAATCATTGCTTGATTAAGCGCAATACGAATCGATTGTCCTCTTTCGCGCGCATAATTCAGTATATTATCCCGGACTTGTTGGATCGCCGACAGCACACCCCGTCTGACCCTCTTATTGAAACAGTTATAGCACAGCAGTTGAGTTTCAACGTATAGGTATGACCATTCGAAAATGTTGAGTCTCCACGGATCCTCACATATTAAATAATTGAGAACAGATTGCGCAAAATACCTTGCCAGAAGAGGATTGACACAGACAGACTCTTGGACAGAGAGATATGGTGTCTTCGACTGAAACAACCTGCAGACGATCGTGGCTACCGCGGTGTCCGAGTTGCATAGCATTATCCTGATGCACACCCACACCAAAGATATGCAGCTGCGATATACTGCGCCGTATGCTAAGACCAGCTGGATTGCGAAGCGATAAATCGCTTCGCAGTCCGCATTTTTGGGGTTGAAAAAAGAAAGAATTGATTCTTCGTTATACATTTTTTCCCTCCTGTTCAATTGGCTTGACGCTGCCCATTACTCCGTGGTCAGCGAAAACTGTTATTTTTTGCCCTTTTTTGAACTTGGCTCTGCCGCTCAGCGTCACGGTTTCTTTGTTGGTGTGCGGCGTTGCGGATATCTCAAACTTGCCGTCGTGCTTTGCCCTGCTGATTTGCGTTGATTTTGTCGCCAGCTTCACCTTCGGCCGCGCCCGTAGCAGCATCGTCGCCAAATAGTATCGAGCCGAATCATCAGTAAAACTGCGGTAGTGATCGGCCTGCACGAGATTTGTCAGCGACATGTGCCTCAAAAACAAATACGCGCCGGTATCCTCTAAAAAGCCACAGTCCAGCAAATTCTGCCGGTATGATTCCTGCAGCAGCCCGATGCCGGCGCTCCTCTCGACGCCGAGACCGATCAAAACGCCGCGACATGTGTCGGTCAGCGTTTTCGGCTGCAGCGCTTTGGTCGGGTCGCTCTCTGCCGACACCGCTCGCAAGCCGTTCTCATTGATGCCCTGCTCCGACAGATACGCGCGCCGCGCGTTGATGATCTCTGTCAACTGCGGCAGCGCCGGGAAAGAATAGTTGTGTGTTGCGCCGGCGTTTTCTTCGATGTGATAATCGATATACATCAGCTCCGGTGCCTCCGCCATTGGCTGGATGGCGCTCAGACTCAGCTCGCAAGCGTCCTTGGACGACAGTCCCGCCCAGCGCACCAGCGCCACGCCGATCAGTGCGCCATTATCCGGACGCGCGAGAATCTGTGCATGGAGCGCATCATCTTGGGCAACCGTCAGCGTCCGCTGGCGGATCGCTTCCGCCTGGAGCGCCGCGGCATCCTTCTCTTTGCGCGGCGCATGCCGCTCCAGATAGCGCGCAAATGGGTCGCAGCCCACGCCGTCGTGGCGCTTATCCAGCGCAAATTCCAGCAGTGCCGAGGCATCCTTATAATACTCCACCCAGTTCTTGCCGAGTTCCTGACTGAGCGTTCGCATTTGGCGTTCGCTCAGCTTTTCGATCGGCGTATCGTCCAACATTCGCGCGATCTTGTCCAGTCTGCGGCGGCGCTTATCTTGTCCGCTCACAGTTTTGCTGGCCTTGTTGATGTACTCGCGCTCGTCGCGATATAATATCGCCTGATAGCTCATCTCCTCAGTTCGTTGTAACCGCGGTGCGCCAATCAGCTGACGCTCATGTTTGTGATAGAGTGCCCACGCCTTATCCGCGATCGCACGTCGGCAATTCTCCCCGTCTTTGGTTTTCACTGCAATGCGCCCGGAAAGATCGAAAATGTCGGAGCGCGGCTTGTTCTCTTGGATGACGTCCTCATACGACGTGACTTCTTCGTTCTCCGTCTTTTTCGATGCTCGGTTTGCCCTTCGGACAGCCGAGCGCTGTTTATATTGTTCCTCTCTGTTCCGCTTCTGTGCGCCGGGTGTGAGCTTGGCAACGCTGCCGTCCTCCGTCCTTAGGCTTACGGTTCCACGCACCGCGTACTGTGCTTTGGTTGAGTGCTGGTCAACGAGGCTGTATGACGCTGTACAGCCGGTTGTGCCAAGCTTGTACAGCCCCTTCATCACGCCGTCGTTAAGCTGCTTCATTCCGAGAAATAGCTTCTCATGGTATCTGTCCTTCGTTGGATTCATTTCCTTCACCTTCTTTCAGTTCGATGTGTTGTTGCTCCTCTTGAGGCCTCTGCGGCAATCCAGGCAGTAGGGTGCTGATCTCCAAGACGTTTGCCTCAGCAATCAAGCGCTCGTACTCCTCCCGCTTTTTGACTGCTCCAATGACGGTGCCTCCGGATTCTACGAATGGATTGCTGACTGCAGTAGCGTTTAGCAATCGCGCATCACCCTCTACGACCACGGCGTCGCCCGCCTCCGTAGTGCTGATTATGATTTCCACCTCACAATCTTCCTCCGCTACAAACGTAAAGCCTGCCTGCGCATCGCAAAATACACGCTCGACGCCCTTGCGTAGCGGAATCGGACGATAGAGCGGGTTTGCCGTATGATTCGGATCGAGTACGAGCCGCTCGAGCTTTGCGGCAATCTCCGGCCATTTATCTTTATTATGTATATAGTTATCAATCTGCTCCGCCTTGATGCTGCCGCAGTAGATTTTGCGCCCTGCCAAACAATCCTCAAGGTCGCTGTCGATGCCGCACACGCTGATGTTCATTGAGCAGCTGTTGCGTCGCTCTAAATATGCGCTGGGGTCGGTGATCGGTTTGTTGCTTTCATCGAGGTCCTTTTCTTTTCGCATCGTCTCCCCTACGGCATCCCAATCGTCGTCGGTCATGCCGAGCAACTTTAGGATTTCGCGGATAAATCCGGATAGATCGCCTTTCTGGGCCCATTGAGTCGGGTCATCCCAGCGGGAGACAACCGGCATTTCGTCGATTTGATCCCGCTGATAGCCAAGAGACACGAGGTACTCGATCCGCACCTGCAACAAATCCACCGCCAGCCGCGGTACAATGACCGGACGGTACGAGTCGTCGCGCTTGAGATCGTTTGACAGCTCATCATCCTTGAGCTGCCTAAGCACCCAGATGACCGCGTAATCCTCAAAGAGTTCTATATCTCTGTATCGAAGCCCACAGGCCTCGGCAGTGCGCAGCCCACCCAACTTCATCAACACCGCGCCGAGCATGAGACCATTGCTGGCCAGTCGATAGTATAACGCGATCTGCTTGACCTGTACCACCAGCGGCAGCGCCTTGGTGTGTTCACTGCGGATCATCCGCTGCCGATACGGCACGGGTAGTTTTAGCTCTGGCAGCAGTTCCTCCCCAACCGTCAGACGGAACATCGGATATAATCTGTTGAATTCAACTGCATGCTGTCGAACCTTGGCCTCTGTGATGCTTTCACTCTCTCCGCGGCGGGTGTTAGCAAACGCTTTTTTTCGGACAATCTCCAAAATATCGTCCGCATCCGCCTGCGTTATACTGCCGCCATATGTGTCGAGGATGGGCAACGCAGTCCGCTCGAAATACGTAAGCGCCTGCCGTCTGGTAGTTTCTCCCCATGTCGCCGGACACAGCTCCATCTTCTCATTGTCCGTCAGACCGTCATATGCGCTTGAAAAAATTGCTGTACCCGTCAGTGTTTTAGCAGTTTTTTCGTTTCTTTTTTTCTGCTTCTGCACTAGACGCACAACCAGCGCTTGCGCACGGATGAGGGTTTCCTCCGGGGACGTCGCTATGCTAGTGCCCTTTTCCAGCACAGCTCCCGTCGCCGCGTTGCGCAGCTGTCCGCGTAGCCGGATGTTGCCTTGCTTAGTGTGCGTTGCAGTCACGATTGCGGTGACGTCTGGGATAATTGTCTTGCCCTGATAGATAATCGTCCTATCGAACCTTTTTGACATGTTGCACCTCCTCCTCGATGCGGCGTTTATCGAAAACGCAAAAAAGCCAGGTCAGCACTCCCTTTGAGGTGCTGACCTGGCTTATACCTTTATATTAAAAGGCCCAATACGCCCCCTAAGGGTGTATCGGGCTTCCGCGTCCCTTAATTGCCGTCAATCTGACGGTGGTTGCTGGGTCCTTGCGATTCGCAACGATACGTAGGATTCCTCTCCTGCCGAAGAGTCCAATCGCACAGACGACCAACCTGTGCGCCGGAAAGATTACTGTAGTCAGTATATAAGGCCACGGATTAAAACTCAAGAATCAATATTAAACAAAATTTTCAATCCAATTTTGGCTGCAATGCCCGGATTGCGACGACGCGCTGAACCTTCCGCGCTCTCTAGCAGTCAATCGCAATTATCTCCGACTTTCACCCTTTCGCCAAGCCTGTTCGCAAGTTATTCATTCATTTCATAGCACGAAGCAAGCGCCTTGGAGCGTCGATAGTCGCGGCAGATTCCGCGAGGCGCTAAATGTTCAGCCAAGCGAGATCATGGTGTCAATCGAAAACGAATTAATAAGCAGGCACCCAAACATGACGTCCGATTTGTAAGTGCTCACACCGCAACTCATACCAGTCCCACCGATGTACCAGTTCGGATGCTGCGTACTCCCGGAGCGGCCAGAGGCAGGCAGACTGTGCGCCCCGTCGATTTTACCGATTCCATGACGTAAAATGACTATTCAATCGGCAGCGCCCTTGAGACACGATTACCGATTATTTCTCAAAGGCGTACAATCCAATTTGCCGATTCACTCAACATTCGTACGCGACGGCATTACCGATTTCCCGACTCTCGGAATATGTACCAATTACCGAATCAGCAACCGAAGATGCAGCGACATAATTACCGATTCCTTAGCCATAAGCGTGCCGACGGCATTACCGATTCTTCATCAGTTTTGCCACTGACCACCTTACCGATTCGGAGATGCCCTCCAGTGCGGTTTTCCGCGTCACAGCGCGGTTTTTCGCCTGCCGATGGTCAGCGGAACTGCTCCGCTGTAAGCCGAGCAAAATGTCAATCTACTACGGATTCCACCAAGATTCCACCACGCGCCGATTTTGCCCTTCAAAATGTGTAAAGTAAAAAGCCTTGCAACCTGCTTGGTTGCAAGGCTTTTTACTTGGTGGAGATTAGCGGGATCGAACCGCTGACCTCTTGACTGCCAGTCAAGCGCTCTCCCAGCTGAGCTAAACCCCCAAACCGCTCGGAACGGATGTTACTATAGCACAGTAGTTCCGGGCTGTCAAGTATTATTTTTGGTTTTCAGAGTTTTTAAATATTCTTTATGCTCCGGCGGCACGCGATAGCTCTCGACCGCCTTCCGGATCGCCATGTTGTGCGTCCGGACGTCCAGCCTTCCCTGCTCCAGATACGGCAGCGCGGCGTCCCACTGCTTCGTCAGCGCGGTCGCAAAGTACCACGCGATCATCATATTGACGTAGTATTCTCCGCTCCGCAGCGCCGCGACGCTGGAAAGATACTCCGGCCGGAAATCCTCGTCCAGATAGTGCTGCATCAGCATCCCGACGCCGAAACGGATCGTGTACGGATGCTCTGACGCCATCCAGCGTTCGATCTCCGTCAGAAGCTCCGCGCGACGCCTGCGAAACGCCTTTGGCGAGAGCTGGTCGCAGGTCGCCCAGTTATCGACATAGGGCAGGAACGCGTCCACGGCGGCGAGCGTCGCGCAATAGTCACGGTTCAGGGAAATGAGGAACGCGTGAAGCTGATCCTCGTCAAAGTACCGGTGCGGCAGCGCAGACAGGAATTCGCCAACGTCCTCCCGCTTGAAAAGCTCCTTTGCCAGCGTTCGCAGCGCGGGCGTCCGCACGCCGATCATGCGTTCCGGCGCGACGGTCGGGATCAGTTTGCTCTGAAAGTCGCGGTATGTCTCGTCCCGCAGGGCAAACAGCTTCTGCCGGATCTCCTCACAGATTTCCATAGTTCCCTCACAGCAGGCTGATCTGCCCGCTCTCGGCCGCTTCGCCGTCCAGCATGGCAAGGAACTCGTCCTCTGTCAATACCGGGATGCCCAGCTCCCGCGCCTTCGTCAGCTTGCTGCCCGCCGCTTCGCCCGCGACGACGTAGCTCGTTTTTTTCGACACGGAACCGCTCGCCTTGCCGCCGCGCTGCTGGATCATCGCCGTCGCCTCGTCGCGGGTAAAGCGCGTCAGCGAGCCGGTCAGCACGAAGGTCATGCCGCGGAACTTGTCGTCCGTCGGCTTGTCGAGGCAGTCCATATTGACCCCCGCCTCGCGGAAGCGGCGCATCAGATCCTGCGACTGCGGGCTGTCCATCCAGTCGCGCAGGAATTTCGCCGTGATCCCGCCGACGTCGTCCACCGCCGTCAGTTCCTCAAGGCTCGCCCGCTCCAGCGCGTCGAAGCTGCCGAAATGCTGCGCCAGCGTCCGCGCCGCCTTAGCGCCGATCTGGCGGATGCCGAGGCCGCAGATCAGTCGCGAAACGTCGTTATTCTTGGATTTTTCGATCGCGTCCACCGCGTTCTGCGCGGATTTCACGCCCATGCGGTCGAGCTGGGCGATGTCCTGTACGGTCAGCTTGTAGAGATCGGCGGCGGTCTGAACCAGCCCGGCCTCCACCATCTGCCGCAGCACGGCGGGGCCGACGCCGTCAATGTCCATCGCCTCGCGCGAGGTGAAATGCTCCAGATACCGCAGGAGCTGCGCCGGACACTCCGCGCCGGTGCAGCGCAGGGCGACGCCGTCCTCGTCCCGTTCGACCTTCGCGCCGCAGACCGGACAGCGGTCGGGCAAGTGATAAGGCTTCAGCCCCTCGGGACGCTTGGTGAAGTCGACGCGCACGATCTCGGGGATGATCTCCCCCGCTTTCTGCACGATGACCGTGTCGCCGATGCGGATGTCCTTCTCCGTGATGAAATCCTGATTGTGGAGCGTCGCGTTCGTCACCGTCGTTCCGGCAAGCCGCACCGGCTCCACCACCGCCTTCGGCGTCAGCACGCCCGTCCTGCCCACCTGCACGACGATATCCAGCAGTCTGCTCGGCTTCTGCTCCGGCGGGTACTTGTAGGCGATCGCCCAGCGCGGCACCTTGCTCGTGCTGCCCAGGATATTACGGTCTGACAAAGAATTCAGTTTGACAACTGCGCCGTCCATGTCGAAGGGCAGCGCGGCGCGCTCCTCGTTGAGCCGCACAATCTCGGCGTTGACCCCGTCCAGCTCGCCGCTGCGCAGGTACGGGATCGTCGGAAAGCCCTGTGACACCAGATAGTCCAGCGTGTCTGTGTGTCGATCGAATGTCTTTCCCTCTGCAAGCTGCAAATTAAAGATCACAACGTCCAGCCGCCGCTGCGCCGCGATCTTCGGGTCCTGCTGGCGGAGCGAGCCGGCGGCGGCGTTGCGCGGGTTGGCGAACAGCGGCTCGCCGGTGATCTCGCGCTCAGCGTTCAGCTCGGCGAAGGTCGTCTTTGCCATGTAGACCTCGCCGCGCACGATCAGGTGCGGCAGCTTGTCCGGCAGCGTCATCGGCAGACTTTTGATGGTGCGGATGTTCTCCGTCACGTCCTCGCCGGTGCGTCCGTCGCCGCGCGTCGCGCCGCGCACGAAGCGGCCGTCGCGGTATTCGATGGCGACGGAAAGCCCGTCCACCTTCGGCTCCACGCTGTATTCGACGGCATCCAGCTGCTCGCGGACGCGCTTGTCAAACTCCGCGACCTCGTCCGCGTTGAACACGTCCTGCAGGCTCTCCAGCGGTACCTCGTGCTGCACGGGCGCAAAGCTGTTCGACGCCGTGCCGCCGACGTGCTGAGTCGGCGAATCCGGCGTGACCTCCTCGGGGTGCGCCGACTCCAGGTCCTCCAGTTCGCGCAGCAGGTGGTCATATTCGTAGTCCGACATGACCGGCGCGTCCATGTCGTAATAGAGCTTACTGTTATACTCCAGGATCTCGCGCAGTTCCTTGATTCTGGCCTTGTAATCCATCGTCTCTCTCCTATCCGTTGAGAACGTACTCCTCCGCCGTTCCCTGTATGTTGTCCGAGTGAAAGTAGGTGTAGCTCTCCGGCACGCTGCCGACAATGACGGTCTCCGCCACGTTGAACTCGTTGCTCACGCGCGTTCCCGTCGAGAAGCCCGGCAGCAGGATGCCCACCGACACGTCCACCACCAAAAGGATGCGGTGGCGCGTCTGGTTGATGCCCGCGTCGGTGAATTCGTTCTCAAAGTGCGCGCTCGGCGCGCCCACCGACTGCATTTTGACGCGGATCAGCGGCCCGCGTCCCGCCAGCAGCGGCGAGCCGGTCAGCGTCCCCGCGGGGATGGACAGCTCGCGCGTATCCACGTCCGCCATGCGCTCCAGCACGTCGGTAAGGATCGCGGATTGGAGCCGGTTGAACGCCGCCATGTTGCTCTTGACTGCCACGATGCGCCCATCGTTCCCCTTTTCCAGCGAGATGAGGCTGTCGTAATCCACGCCGCCCGCGTAGACCGTCTCGTTGACGGCGGCGCTGACCACGCGCGTCACGGTGTTCGCCACCCGCGCGGTGGCGAGGCTCGTCAGGATCGGCCGCAGGTGCGACATGGCGACCAATGCCAGTGCCAGAACGCAAAACCCAAGCGCCGCGATCCAGAGCAGCAGCTTATTCTTCCACGAAAGCGGCCGGTGCATATATCTGCGCATATCCCCACCTCACGGGAGACTATGCGCTTCCGGCTTGCCCTTATTCCGGCAGGGCGCGAACCATCGCCTTGAACGCTTTGCCGCGCTCCATAAAGTTCGCGAACTGGTCGAACGCCGCGCAGGCGGGCGAAAGCGTCACAACGTCACCCGCTTCGGCCCGCGCCGCCGCGAGGTCAACGGCCTCCCGCAAGGTCTTGCGCTCGACGATCTCCGGCTCGCCGCGGTAGCCGTCGTATGCTGTGACGGCCGCACGGATCGCGTCCGCGGTCGCGCCGCAGAGGATCAGCAGCTTGACGTGCTCCACGATCTCCGGCGCAAGCGGCGAAAACGGGATGTGCTTGTCATATCCGCCCGCGATCAGGATCACCTTCCGGTCGAACGAGCGCAGTCCCGCGATGGTGCGCGTCGGGTTGGAGGCGATGGAGTCGTTGTACCAGCGCACGTCGCGGCGCTCGCGCACCAGCTCGATGCGGTGCTCCACACCGCCGAACGTCCGCGCGACCTCACGCACGGCGTCATCGCTCACCAGTCCGTCCGTCGCGGCGATGGCGGCGCAGTAGTTCTCGACATTATGCTGTCCGGGGATGAGGATATCGGCGGTCCTGACGATCTCGCGCTCCTCCCCGCCGCTTCGCAGCCAGATCGCGCCGCCGCGCACGAACGCTCCGTCCGTGACCTCGCTTTGGCGGCTGAACAGCCGCACCCTGCCCTTCGCCTTGGCGGACAGCTCCCGCGTTACGTCGTTGTCGAGGTTGAAGATGGCGACGTCGTTCTCGCTCTGATGGAGATAGATGTTCTCCTTTGCCGCGATGTACTCCGCCATATCGCGGTGCACGTCGAGGTGGTTCGGCGCAAGATTCGTCATCACCGCGATGTGCGGCGAGCGCGTCATGTCGAGCAGCTGGAACGAGGACAGCTCCACCACGGCGCAGTCCTCGGGCTTGATCTTTCCCGCGTCCGCCAGCAGCGGATGCCCGATGTTGCCGCCGAGCCAGACGGTCTTTCCCGCCGCCTTGAGCAGCTCGGAGATGATGGTCGTGGTGGTCGTCTTGCCGTCGCTGCCGGTGACGGCGATGATCGGGCAGGGACAGACCTCGAAGAACACCTGCATCTCCGACGTGACGACGCTCCCCCGCTCCTTCGCGGCGAGCAGCTCCGGCACGTCCGGGCGCATGCCGGGCGTGCGGAAGATGACGTCCGCATCAATGCCCTGCAAATATCCCTCGCCGAGGCGCAGCTCCGCGCCCAGCGCTTCCAGCCTCTCCGCGGTCTCGCCCAACTGATTCCGCGTCTTTTTATCGCAGGCGGTGACGCGCGCGCCGTTCCCGCACAGCAGCTCGATCAGCGGCGTATTGCTGACGCCGATGCCCAGCACCGCGACAGTCTTACCTCTCAGAGAATCCAAATAGCGTTGCAGATCCATGGAAGTGCTTCCTCTCATGAAAACGTTGTTTTGCTGGCAGTATACCTCATTTCTGGGAAAAATTCAATCGAATTTATCACCTTGACAGCTTATCGAACTTGGACTAAAATAAAAACTGCGAGTAAGACAGACAGTCGCGCGCAGGAGCCGAAAGGCTCTTGCGTGAGGAAAGTCCGGGCTCCGCAGGGCAAGGATAACGGGTAACGCCCGCCGAGAGCGATCTCAGGAAAAGTGCAACAGAAATAGACTGCCCCGTTTGCGGGGTGATGGTGGAAAGGTGCGGTAAGAGCGCACCCGACGGCGCGGAAGCGACCGCCGCTGTAAACTCTATCCGGAGCAACACCGGTATGGGAGCAGAAGCCTACTAGCCGGGGCTTCAAGGCTTGCCCGGCCGCTCCCGAGGTGGCTGGATCGCCGCGGCAACGCGGCGGCTAGATAGATGACTGTCGTAAACAGAACCCGGCTTACCGTTTTGCTCGCATATGTTATGACCCCCGCGGCGCAATCGCGCCGCGGGGGTGTTCTGTTGGTACCAAATCAGAATTCAAAGCCAAAAATTGTATACTGCTTTCCAGCTCCGTAAAACGTTTCGATATGAATAAAAAAGTGTTCATTATAGTACGACGTCTCAACCCTTGTTCCATAGAATTCCATCGTTGCAACTCCTGCTGGTTTAACAATCCGAAAAGTCGGATACATCTCTTTCAGTTTGTCGGCAATTGTATCTTCGAGGTATCTTGTATCGTAGTAATAGCTATCGAAATTGGAATACTGTTCATCCTTATTTGGGCCAAGATTGACCTCATCAGGATTCAGTGACAGCAGATATTGGTGCAAGTCGAGGTCACCAAACGCGGTCAGGTCGGTCGGGTGTTCCGGGGTAAAAGACGTTGGCTCATCGTTTGTCTGTTCCCAAGGATAATAGACCCAGAACGACCTTCCATCAGCATGGTGAAAACTGATGGTAAATCCTTTGATTTCAGACAAAATGGATTGAGGCACATCAAATACTATGCGGTTTGCTCCGACTTCGGTTTCGGAAAAGTCGTCATTCGACAAATGCGCACCATTCGGCGGGTCAAATACATTGATCCACATACCGGCAATGTCTGTTTCATAGTCCAGCGTAAAGCGGACAGTATCGTCATCCAACTCCTGCCGTGTGTACCCTGTCACGGTCAAAGCGTCTGCCCTGATTTCCCATACAACCGGCTCAATGACAGGCGCGTATTGGTTATCCACACCGAACAATTTGCAGATCAAACGACTTCCTGACGGGCATAAAAGCTCCTCCGTTATCTCGCCCTCTTGTCGCGCGACCGCTTTGACATTGCATAAGCGTCCGCTTTCGCCCTCATACAGGGCAAATATGGCTGTATCGATCTCGTTCTGATCCCACCAGCTGTCGTCGATGAAAACAAGTACGACAGATTCGTTCGGGTGCCATTCCATATTGATGCCGTTCACGCCATGGTAACTCTGTCCGACAGAATAGCTCACGTCTGCGGCAAACACAGTCGGCGTAGCAATCAATAACAGTGCGATTGTCAAGAACAGCGCAAGCATTTTCCTCACCCGAAACACCCCCCTGTTTTTCTGCATCATCATATCATTCTTGAATGCGAAAGGCAAACAGAAAAATAGACGCTTTACCGAACAAGTCACGGTAAAGCGTCTGTTTTTCTTCTTTTGGCTCAATCCACTGCTTCCTTGCCATACTGATAAATCGCATCGCTCGGCAGATCAATGTCCTCGTTCCAGAACACGCAGGTTCGGCTTTTGTCGAGTTGAACCTGCTGGAACAGCCCGTACACATCTCTTAGAGCGTTGTAGCCCGGCAGATGCATATCCTCTTTCACATCATAAATCACCCGTTTCCCGTCATCAAAGCAGACGGAAAGGCGATAATCTGAAAGCGGCGTAACGGCGCTGATTCGTTGAATCATTTCATTCACCCTTACAGCGGCGGCAGCTTTTTGATCTGCTGCGTGTCCCACATTTCCTGCAACTCACCCTGATGCATTTTCAGCCACTCCCTCACAAGTTCCTGAGCTTTCGGTGGAAGGTCGCCTTGAAGCATTTCCATCGTTCTGATGTTGAACTCTCCCAAAAACTCGCCATACAGGGCATGGATATGGCTTGGCTCGTGTTCCTTGGGCTTGAAAAACATTTAAATGACGATTCCATAGAATCTTGCTATTTCAGGCACAGGCATCCCCTCCGATCATGAGGTTGAATCGATTTACTCCTGCTCCCAGTTGTGCCAGACGTTCTGCACGTCCTCGTTGTCCTCCAGGAAGTCGATGAGCTTTTCCATATTCTTCACGTCGTCCTCGGTCTTGAGCGTGACGTAGTTCTGCGGCACCATGCTGATCTCCGCGCTGACGAAAACGTAACCCTTGCCCTCAAGCGCCTTGACGACCTCGGGGAACGCGTCCGGGTCGGTCGTGATCTCGAACACGGGGCCGTCCGCCTCGAAATCCTCCGCGCCCGCTTCCAGCGCGTCCTCCATGACCGTGTCCTCTTCGTAATCGCCGTCCTCGTTGTCGATGACGATGACGCCCTTGCGGTCGAACGACCAGCTCACGCAGCCCTGCGCGCCCAGATTGCCGCCGAACTTATCGAAGTAGTGACGAACCTCCGGCGCGGTGCGCTGGCGGTTGTCGGTCAGCGCCTCGACGATGACCGCGACGCCGCAGGGGCCGTAGCCCTCGTAGGTGACGGACTCGTAGTTGTCAGTGTTGCCGGAGCCGAGCGCCTTGTCGATCGTGCGCTTGATGTTATCGTTCGGCATATTCGCCGCCTTCGCCTTGGCGATGACGGTGGCGAGGCGGGAGTTATTGTTGGGGTCGCCGCTGCCGCCCTGCTTGACGGCGACGATGATCTCCTTGGCGATCTTGGTGAACGCCGCGCTGCGCTTCGCGTCCGCCGCGCCCTTGGTCTTTTGGATGTTATGCCATTTGGAATGTCCGGACATGGTGATTTCTCCTTACTTCATGAAATACTTGATGACGCTCTCGGCATGAGAGGTCGAACGTAACAGCTCAAGCTGCGGGAACCGCTCGGCAAGATACGCGCAGACGGCGTCACAGACGGGGTTCTCCGTCTCAAAATGCCCCGCGTCGATGAGGTTGATGCCGTCGGCGTCCAGAAAGTCGTGATACTTGACATCGGCGGTCACGAACGTGTCGCAGCCCAGCGCCAGCGCGTTCGGTACGAACTCGACGCAGGCGCCGCCGCCCACGGCGACGCGATGCACCGGCTTGCCGCCGTCGCGGTAGCGCAGTCCCCTGCAACCAAGAGATTGTACCACATCCGACAGGAACTCTTCAAGACTTTTTTCGCAATTCAGCGTGCCGACACGCCCGATTTTTTCCTCATTGAGCATGGAAAGCTCCTGCAAGCCCAGCTTTCGCGCAAGAATATCGTTCACGCCGCCGTCCGCCGCGTCGAGGTTCGTGTGCATGCAGATGGCGGAGACGTCGTTTCGCAGCAGCTTGGTCAGCGTCCTGCCCTGCGCGTTGTCGTCCACGACGCTCTGCACCTCGTGCCAGCGGCAGTTCATCACCGGATGGTGCGCCACGATCAGATCCGCGCCGCGCGCGATCGCTTCATCGGCGACCCATTCGGTCACGTCCAGCGCGACCAGAACGCGCTTTGCCTCGCGCGCGCCGCTGCCGACCAGCAGTCCCACGTTGTCCCAGCTCTCCGCCAGCTCCCGCGGCGCCCAGTCGTAGAGCGAGCGCTCGATCTCATAAACGGTTGGCATCTTCCCACTCCTTTACCTTCTCCCGCAGCGCCGCCGCATCATCTTCCAGTGCGGCGATCTGCGCGGCGTCCGCGTTCTTCGCGCAGCGCAGCCCAGCCGCGGCTCGTTCCAGCTTGGCGATGCGGTCGTTGGCATAGTCGCCGTACAGCGGGTCTCGCTCCAGCCCGGCGCCGCACCACGCTTCCGCGTTCGACAGCGGCTCGCTCTCCCCCGCCGTGACCGTCAGCACGGCGTAGACCATACCCTTATCGCGCACAAGACGCTCAGATACGATGCAAAAGCCGTGCTCTGTCAGCCAGCGGCGCAGCAGCTCCGCCTTGGTCATCGGCTGGAGCAGCAGCGTTTTGCCGTGCCAGTCCCACGCGGCGGCGTTCAGGATGGCGATGATCGTCTCGCCGCCCATGCCGGCGACGACGACCGTATCCGCCTCGTCGGGCGAAACAGCGTCCAGCCCCGCGCAAAGGCGGAACGCCATCCGTTCCGCAACACCGTATTCCGCCGCCGTGCGCCGCGCGTGCTCCAGCGGCGCGGCGTTGATATCCGACGCCAAGGCGTATCCGATCCGGCCCTCCTGCAGCAGGTATACGGGCAGATACCCGTGATCCGTGCCGACGTCGGCAAGGCGCGCGCCATTGCTCACGCAGTCCGCGATGCATTGCAGCCGCGGTTGCAAGCGCAGTTGTTTTTCGTTCATTTGCTTCTTTCCGCAGAAAGACGCATACGGCTCCCGTATGCGTCTTGTCGTTTCCTTATTCCGCCGCCTCGTCGAAGTCGCGGTTGGCTTCTTCGTTGACGATCTCCAGCAGCTTTTCCATCTGCGCGTCGGTCAGGCCGTGCACCATGCACGCCTCCTCGACCGTCTCACCGCGGCTGGACGGGCAGCCGAGGCAGTGCATGCCGATGGAAAAGAAGATGGGCGCCGTCTGCGGAGCGATATCCAGAATATCACCGATCACGGTGTCTTTCCTGATCTCTACCATGGTTATACCTCCGAAAAAAGATCTGTGAGCCTTAGCTTACCCCATTTTCGGATTAATTTCAATAGAAAATGCCGAAAACGGGCGAATAAAAAGGGACCTGCGTCCGCAGGCCCCTTTTTACGAACACATCTTACTGCTGACGCATCTTCGCGAAGCAATCGCTGCAGTAAACCGGACGGTCGGTCTTCGGCTCGAAGGGAACGCGAGCCTCGCCGCCGCAGTTAGCGCACACGGCCGTGAAATACTCACGGGGACCGCGGGCAGCGTTCTTGCGAGCGTCACGGCAGGCCTTGCAGCGCTGCGGCTCGTTCTGGAAGCCACGCTCCGCATAGAACTCCTGCTCACCGGCGGTGAACACGAACTCGTTGCCGCACTCCTTGCACACTAAGGTCTTGTCTTCGTACATGTTTTTGCCCTCTCTTTGATTTTGAAAAAATATATGCGTTCAGCTTCTGCTGATCTCGCCGGATTCAAGCTGCCGCGCGATCTTGCGTCTGACGCGCTGCACGGCGTTGTCGACCGATTTGAGCGGCCTGTTGACGACCTTCGCGATCTCCTGGCAGGTCAGGCCGTCCAGATAATACCCCAGTATCTTTGCCTCAAACTCGGACAACTGCTTCGTCGTGCTCTCCAGTACGCTCCGCACATAGTCCCGATCCGCAATCAGAAGCTCGGGATCAGTGGAAGAACTGTCAAACGCACTCACGGCGTAGGAATCGCTGTCAAAGAAAGGGTGATCCAAGGAAACGGAATCGTTGAGCGGAGCGTTTTTATTGCGCGCCGCCGCACGTAATGTGGAAAAGAGCTGGTTTCGGATACAGACCTCCGCATAGGTCCGGAACGTCGCCGAACCGTCCGCACGATACTCGCGGAGCGCACGGATCAATCCGAACATTCCCTCCTGTATCAGATCCTCCCCGTCGCCTCCGGCGAGGAAGAGCGGACGCGCACAGGCGCGTACCAACGCGTAATAACGCGACGCCAGAACGGCTTCGGCCTCCACGTCCCCCTGCTGCGCGGATGCGCACAGCATTTCATCCGTGAGAGAATCATAGGAGGAGCGCATTGTTTCATGCTTTATTACCATAGCGCATTATACCCGCAGGAAAAATCATTTGTCAAGCAAAAGAACAAATAATTTCGAAAAATTGCTTAAAATTTGAAAGGTTTAAACCGGTTACAGGCTCAACTGTTCACTTCCGTCTGACATTCCGCTCGGAATTGACAAGCCCAGGTGTTCATACGCCTTGCGCGTCACGCAGCGGCCGCGCGGCGTACGCGTCAGGAAGCCGAGCTGCATCAGATACGGCTCGTAGACGTCCTCCAGCGTGACCGACTCTTCCCCGATGGTCGCCGCCAGCGTTTCCAGTCCCACAGGGCCGCCGCCGTAATTCTCAATGATCGCTCCGAGCATCCGCCGGTCGATCGGGTCGAGGCCGAGGTAATCGATCTCCAGCGCCTGCAGCGCCTCATCCGCTACGGCGCGTGTGATGACGCCGTTTGCACGCACCTCGGCAAAATCGCGCACGCGGCGCAGCATACGGTTGGCAATGCGCGGCGTACCGCGGGAGCGGCGCGCGATCTCCATCGCGCCCTCCGGCACGATCTCGACGCCGAGGATACCCGCCGAGCGCGTCACGATCCTGCACAGCTCGTCCGGCGTGTAGAGCTCCAGCCGCAGCGTAACGCCGAAGCGGTCCCGCAGCGGCGCGGAGAGCTGACCGGCTCGCGTTGTCGCGCCGATGAGCGTGAAGTGCGGCAGGTCGAGGCGGATCGAGTTCGCGCTCGGGCCCTTGCCGATGATGATGTCGATGGCGTAATCCTCCATCGCCGGATAGAGAATCTCCTCCACCGCACGGTTGAGGCGGTGGATCTCGTCGACGAAAAGGATATCGTTTTCACTGAGATTCGTCAAAAGCGCCGCGAGATCGCCTGCCTTCTCAATGGCCGGGCCGCTCGTGATGCGGATGTTGACGCCCATCTCCTGCGCGATGATGCCCGCAAGCGTCGTCTTGCCGAGTCCCGGGGGCCCGTGCAGCAGGACGTGGTCAAGCGATTCCCCACGCTTTTTTGCCGCCTCGATGAAAACGGCGAGGTTGCCCTTCGCCTTCTCCTGTCCGATGTACTCGCGCAGGGTCTTGGGGCGCAGCGAGCCCTCCTGCGCGTCCTCCTGCAGAAAGGTTTTCGCCACGATGGGCTCTTCGTAAATATCGGTACCGAAATCGATGCTCATGGATCGGCTCCTTTATCTTCCGTTTGTCATTTGACCATGCGCTTGAGCGCCTGACGCACGATCTCCTCCAGCGGCAGAGCGTCCGCGTCGATGCCCTTCATCGCGGTGGAGATGTCCGACTGCGAATAGCCCAGCACCGCCAGCGCCTGCGCCGCCTCGACCGCCTTGCCGCCGCCTGCGGCGACTGTCGCGGCAGCGGGGACAAAACCGTCCGCGGGCTGTTCCTTCGCGATCTTGTCCTTCAGCTCCAATATGATGCGCTGGGCGATCTTTTTCCCGATGCCGGGCGCCATGGTCAGCGTCTTGGCGTCCTCGGTGATGACCGCCATGGCAAGCCCCTCCGGCGTCACGGAGGACAGGATCGCAAGCGCCGCCTTCGGCCCGACGCCGGAAACGCCGAGGAGCTGCTTGAAGCTGCCCAGTTCGCCCTGCGTGGCGAAGCCGTAGAGGTCGAATACGCCCTCCGCAACGTTGAGGTAGGTATAGAGCCGTCCGCGCTCGCCCTTTTTGAGCGAACCGAGCGTGGTGTTCGTCGTCTTGCAGGCATAGCCCACGCCGCCGCAGTCGATGACCGCGAGATACGGCTCGATGTGCGCGACGGTGCCGTCGAGATAGTAAAACATAGGGTTGACTCCTTTATGCGTCCGCGATCGTCAGATCGTCTGTTTCGCTTCGAGATTCGCACGCGCCAGCAGCGACGTGGCGCTGCGCGCGTGGCAGAGCGCGATGGCGAGCGCGTCCGCCGCGTCGTCCGGCTTCGGCACCGCCTTGAGCCGGAGAAGCCGCTTCGTCATGTCCATGACCTGGTGCTTCTCCGCCTTGCCGTAGCCCACCACCGCCTGCTTGACCTGCGACGGCGAGTATTCATAGAGCGGGATACCGCACTTCTCGGCGCTGTAAAGAATGACGCCGCGTCCGTGCGCGACGGCGATGCCGGTGGTGATGTTGTTGTTGAAGAACAGCTCCTCGATGGCGATGCAGTCCGGCTTGCACTGGGCGATCAGCTCCTCCAAGTCATTGCCAATCTGCCAGAGCCGCGTCGCAAGCGGCAGCCCCGCCTCGGTGGTGACGGCGCCGTATTGGAGCATCTGCGCGCGTCCGCCCTCCGCCTCGATCAGCCCGAAGCCGACGATGGCGATGCCCGGATCGATGCCCAGGATGCGCAAGCCCATCACCTCCCACGATATACTGACGTCAGTATATCAAATGCCGCCGCAAAAAGCAAGAACATCCGTTTCTTTTCGCGGCAAAACAAAAAGGCCGTCTCCCCTTTTTCGGGAAACGGTCTTTCATGCTCTGGGGTGCGCGCGCTGGTAAACGTCCTTGAGCTGTTTTTTCACGACGTGGCTGTAGATCTGCGTGGATGAGATATCCGCGTGACCAAGCATCTCCTGTATAGAGCGGAGATCCGCGCCGTTTTCCAACAGATGCACCGCGAACGAGTGGCGCAGCGTATGCGGCGTGATGTCCTTGCTGATCTGCGCCGTCTCCTGATAGTGCTTGACGATCTTCCAGAAGCCCTGGCGGCTCATACGTTCGCCGTTCATGTTGACGAACAGCGCCTTTTCCTCGGGATCGGCGATGATCTGAGAACGGATATCCTTTACATAGTCGGAGAGCGCCCTCACAGCGGCGGGATAAAGCGGGATGATGCGCTCCTTGCCTTTACTGACGCAGCGGATAAAGCCCGCGCTGAGACTGACGTCCTTCACGTCAAGAGCGATCAGCTCCGATACGCGGATGCCGGTGGCATAGAGCAGTTCCAGCATGGCATGATCTCGGTAGCCCTTGGCGTCGATGCACTGAGGCTGCTCCAAAAACAGCTCGACCTCGCGGCTGGTGAGAATGTCCGGAAACTTGCGTTCGACCTTCTTCGTCGCAACACCCTTCGCCGGATTGGACATAATGACGCCCTTCCCCTGCAGGTACAGATAGAAGGATTTGATCGAAGCGATGGAACGCGACACCGTGGCGGCGGATTTTCCCTTCCCGTTCATCCATTCGATGTACTCCGCGACAGTCGGCTGCGTGACAGCCGAAATACTCTCGGAGGAGTGTTCGGCAAGCCATGCGGCAAACTGGTTCAAATCGCGCATATAGGAGCTGAGGGTGTTCTGAGACGCGCGCTTCTCTGTCTCAAGATATGTCTGATACGCAGAAAGATACCGGTCCAAGCAACACCCTCCTCTCAAGTATAATCACATCAAAGCGCCGAGCATGAGCGGCACGAGCCAAAGCTCCAGCGCGGAACCGATCAAAAGACACACACAACACGCAAAACAGCGATACCAATAAGCGGCGCCGTAAACAACAGACCTCGTCCGTTTTCCGCCGAGCGACAACAGGGCCAAAGCGTAAGACCTCTCCATGGACGCAGACCCCAAAAGGAACGTACACGGCAAAACAAACAGCAAACGCACCGCAAATAACGCAATCAGGAAAAGAAAGCCGTCGCGTCCGAATGCAACCGCAAAGGATACAAGCGAAAATGACAGGACGAACCCTTGCGCCGCAAACAAAAGCGGAAGGCACACAACCCCGATCGATGCGAAGCCAAGCAGAAACGCAAAGAAAGGGGCGCGAAAATAGCACACCAGCGTCTCCGCGATCAAGTCAAACGACATCGGGCGTGCAGCCGGTCCCGTCAGACTTCCGTCGAGAAATGTCCGTAATTCAGCTCCGCTGCCTAAAGCGAAACGGCCGGCGCAAGCGTAACCGCTGACAATACCGATCAACAAAAAAAGCGCCGGGAGCAATGTATTCAGGGGAAGCAAAGTCCCTGTCATTTTGCACAGCTTTCGTACGGCATACATCTTCCGTTTCACCTCGCACAGCGTGAAAAAAGCCAAAAATATGCGAAACAGAGAGCACTGCCAGCAACGATTATCATAGGACTTTTGCACTCTTTTCGCAAGCAAAATTGCAATTTTCTCTCAATTTTGTATATTATGTCAAAATATTATGTCAATTTTATTATGTTTACCACGCAAACGAAAGCACCCATATTTCCCAATCCAAACAAGATGTGGTGCTCCTTCTTTTTCGCCGTTCCACATTTGGAATATTCACACGTTATGCAGTTCCCAGGAAAAAGCGCAACGTTTCTCGCGATGATTCTATTTCTTTGTGCAATCTGCAAAAACTCATTTTTTGCTGAAAACCGTCAGATTTTCCCGTGCGTGTTTCTCTCTTTATGTTCACTTGTGGGAACGGCGTTTCCTTTTTGCCTTTCTCTTCCCCGTCAGCATCGCGCCGAGCGCGCCCGCCGCAGAATACAGTATCAGCATCGCCGCGCTTTTTGCGCCAATTCCATCGTATGCCAAAAAACCGCATAGCGTCACTGTCGCCGCGAACGCTGCCGCGCACAGAGCGATCGCAAGCGCCGGCTCCTCCTCTCGCAGGGTCGCCGTTTTTGAACCCACCAGTACCGAAAAAGCCGCCGACAGCGCAACGCACGTTTTTACCGCCTCCTCTCCCACGCTCCCGCGTTCCGCAGCCAACGCAAGCAGCGCAGCCAGCGTCAGGTAAATCGCCACCGCTATTGCAGCTCCGGTCATTATTCTTTTTATGTTCAGTTTCGCAGACTTCTTCAAAGCTCCACTCCCCTGTTCTGTTTGTTCCGAGCATATGCCCCGGCGCGCAAAAAAAGAACAGCCGATCCTCAGCTGTTCTTTCTTTGTTGCGGTATTTACTTGATCTCGGGATCGAAGTCGGCCTTTTCTTCCTTCTCGGCAGGCTGAGGAAGCTCTTCCTTCTTCTCCTCGGCAGCCTTCGCCTTCTTGCCGAACAGGCCGCCGGCCTGCTGCTGTGCCTGCGCCGCCTCCATCGACTCGGTGGACTGGATGCCCCACTTCGCGATCTCGATGCGGACGCGATCCTCGCCGGTCTCGAACACGATCGAGTCGTCGGTGACCTGGACAACTCTGCCCTTCATGCCGCCGATGGTGGTGATGCGCTCGCCCTTCTTGATGCTGTTGCGCATCTCCTCCGCTTTCTTCTTGCGGTTGTTCTCCGGACGGATGAGCATGAAGTAGAAGACCGCGATCATCACGACGATCATCAGTAAGCTGGAATTCATAATAAAACTGTTCCTTTCTGCAAAAGTCAAGGCATATTATAGCGAACGCCGCGCCATTTCGCAAGCCCTATTTTTCATTCCCTCGCGCGTTCGTCCAGCGCGCCGCTGTAGCGCGCGCGGAAAGCGGCAAACTCGCCCCGATCCAGCGCGTCGCGGATGCGTTCTGTCAGCTTGTTGTAGAAATAGAGGTTGTGCATAACGGACAGACGCAGAGCCAGCGTCTCCTCCGCCTTGAACAGGTGCCGAAGATAGGCGCGGGAGAAGTTTCGGCACACCGGACAGTCGCATTCCACATCAAGCGGCCTCTCGTCCAGCTTATACTTCTCGTTCTTGAGGTTGATCGTCCCCGACCACGTGAACAGCTTGCCGTGCCGCGCGTTGCGCGCCGGCATGACGCAGTCGAAGAAGTCCACGCCGCGCGCCACGCCCTCGATGATATTAGACGGCGTGCCGACGCCCATCAGATAGCGCGGCTTGTCAGCCGGCATATACGGCTCCACCGCGTCGATGACGTCGTACATCACCTGCGTCGGCTCGCCCACGGCAAGCCCGCCGATGGCGTAGCCCTCGCAGTCGATCTTCGCGATCTGCTGCATGTGCCAGATGCGCAGATCAGGATAGGTCGCACCCTGGTTGATGCCGAAGAGCATCTGCCCCGGGTTGACCGTATCCGACAGCGCATTGAGACGGTCGTGCTCCGCCTTACAGCGCTCCAGCCACCGCAGTGTGCGCTCGCAGGACGCCTTGGCGTACTCATAGGGCGCAGGGTTCTCCACGCACTCGTCAAACGCCATGGCAATGTCGCTGCCGAGGTTGGACTGGATGCGCATGCTCTCTTCCGCCCCCATGAAGATGCGGCGGCCGTCGAGGTGGGAGGCAAAGGTCACGCCTTCCTCTTTGATCTTGCGCAATCCCGCCAGCGAGAACACCTGAAACCCGCCGCTGTCCGTGAGGATCGGGCCGTCCCAGCGCATGAACCGATGCAGCCCGCCCAGTTTCCGCACCACGTCGTCCCCAGGGCGCAGATGCAGGTGGTAGGTATTCGACAGCTCGATCTGCGTGCCGATGTCGTGCAGGTCAAGCGCGGACAAGCCGCCCTTGATTGCCGCCTGCGTGCCGACGTTCATGAACACCGGCGTCTGCACCTCGCCGCCGTGCGCGCAGCGGAATCTGCCGCGCCGCGCTTTTCCCTCCGTTTTGATCACTTCAAACATGTTTTTCCCCAGCTTTCCACTGATTACCCACTGATTATAGCAATATTACTCTCTGTATACCCGTGTAATCACGAGAGGAACATTGCATCGCCGAAGCTGAAAAAGCGGTAGCGCTCCCGCACCGCTTCTTCATAGGCAGCAAGCACGTGCTCGCGTCCCGCGAAGGCGGATACCAGCATCAGGAGTGTGGACTGCGGCAGGTGGAAGTTCGTGATGAGCGCGTCCATGACCTTGAAGCGGTAGCCGGGATAGATATAGATGCTCGTCCAGCCCGCGGCAGGCTTCATCGTGCCGTCCTCCCCCGCCCAGCTTTCGATCGTGCGGCAGGAGGTCGTTCCGACGCAGATCACGCGTCCGCCGTTCGCCTTCGTCTCGTTGATGAGATTTGCCGTCTCCTCCGGTACGGTGCAGTATTCGCTGTGCATCTCATGCGCCTCGACGTCCTCCTCCTTGACGGGACGGAAGGTGCCGAGCCCCACGTGCAGCGTCACCCAGCCAAGCTTTACGCCCTTTGACCGGATCGTCTCCAGCAGCTCCGGCGTAAAGTGCAGGCCCGCAGTGGGCGCGGCAGCGCTGCCGTTGACGCGCGAATAGACCGTCTGGTAGCGTTCCCGATCCTTCAATTCCTCCTTGATATAGGGCGGCAGCGGCATCTTGCCCAGGCGCTCCAGCACCTCAAGGAAGATGCCATCGTAGAAGAACCGCACCAGACGGTTGCCGTCCGGCAGCACCTCAGCCACCTCCGCGGTCAGCTCGCCGTCGCCGAAGCGCAGTCTCGCGCCGGTACGCAGATGCTTGCCCGGGCGCACGATGCACTCCCAGACATTGTCACCCTTGTCGATCAGCAGCAGCACCTCGCAGGCGCCGCCGCCCGGCAGCCGCTGTCCGAGCAGCCGCGCGGGCAGCACGCGGGAATCGTTGAGGATCAGGCAATCGCCCGGACGCAAAAAGTCCGGCAGATCGTAAAAATGATGATGGGAATACGCACCCGTTTCCTTGTCAAGGCACAGGAGCCTCGAGGAATCGCGCTTTTCCGCCGGCGTCTGTGCGATCAGCTCCGGCGGAAGGACATAGTCAAAATCACTGGTCTTCATTGAATCGTAACACCCGTAAAATAGAATTGCAGGATCTCGCGGTAGTCATATCCCTGTTCCGCCATGGCGACCGCGCCCCACTGGCTCATGCCGACGTTATGCCCCCAGCCGCTGCCGGTGAAGGTAAAAACGCCGGAGGATGCAGCCGTCTGCGCTCCCCGTTCCAGCTTCGCCGTACCGCTCGACGTAATGACATAAGTTTCCGCTGCCGTGCCGCTGTATTGAGACACCGTTCCGCCGCCGGAGATGGTATAGACGCCGCGGATGCCGCTGACAGAACTGCCGCTGCCGTTGATGTAATAGGATACATCGTTCCCGACCGTGGTAAAGCGAAGGCTGCGCAGCCCCAGCGTCGTGCGGCAGGCTTCGCGATAGACCGTCTTGCTGCCGGAGGAGCCGACAAAGGTCAGGGCATACACGTTGCCCGTCGGCGTGTACTGGCTGATGTAGACGCTGTTCACCGTACCGATATTGATGCCCTTGGCTTTCAGCTTCGCGGTCAGCTCGCTCTGCGTGAAGCGAACCGTCCAGTTGTAGCTGCCGATGCGCGAGGCGACCGCCGATTCATAGGGGTCGAGCTTGCCCTTCAGATAAGCGACCTCGTTCCCCCAAACGTTCTTCACGTCCTCGCTCGCGCCGCCGTTGCTGGAATAGTAATACGCTTCGGCGTATTTGCCGTTGTAGTACATGTAAACGCCTGCCGTCTCATCCACCGCGCGGTCGGTCGTACCGTTCGCCGATGCGAGTCCCTGATAAACCTGGCAGTCGTCCGTCGTACAGATGTCGAAGCCCTGTGAGCGATGGCGCGTCTGCATCGCCGCATAAGTACGCGCGCAGACCGCCTGCGCCTTGACCGCCTCCAGCGGCTTGTCGTTGCCGATCTCCCAGCCGACGCAGCCCTTGACGTAGTCCTCGATGTTGACGACGTTGATGACGCTTATGTTGCCGCCGGTCACACGCTGGTACTCAAAGCCGCCGTAGTAGCGGTAACCCTTGAACCAGGTCACCGGCTTCTCGCCGGAGATCGTCTGCGGCTGGATCCCCAGCGAGCGCAGGCCGCCGCAGTCGAAGTAGAACAGGATCCGATCGGTTCCCGTCACGGTCACCATGACGCCGGTTCGGCTCGGCGAAACGATCACGACGTCCGGCTTACCCGCAGTTTCAGCAGCGGCTTCGCCTTCTTCCGTCTCAGCCTTCCATGCAGCCAAAGCGTTCGCTACGCCCTCCTCCGTGCGGTACTGGCCCACGCGCACGGCGTAGTGATCGGTCAGGAACGCGACGAAGCCCCCGTCATAGAGCGCCGCCGTTTCCGCAGCTTCCTCATAGGTATCGAAGGAATCCGTCAACTGCAAATGGTACGCGCCGATGTACTGCGTGTAGCTGGCGTCGGACTGATAATAGGTCGTGCCGGAGATAAAGACGTTGTCGTCGATGGTGACCGATATCTTGTTCTCTCCCGTCGTCGCGCCCAGCGGAACGAACGACCGGGTACTGTCAAAGTAGCCGAAGGCGTAGCCCAGCCCCGCTCCGTCGTAGTTTTGGAGGTTGGCGGAAAACATCGCATTGGAGCCGTATTTCACACCGACCTTGAGCATATAATTTTCCATAGCGTGCGTGCTGACGCTGCACAGGTAGCACAGCAGCAGGCTCAGAAGCATGGTTTGATAAAGCTTTCTCATTGGAACACTCTCCCTTGTCCGACAGTATACCCGAAATCGCAACGTGTTTCAAGAAAAACCAGCCAATTATGCCATGTCAGTTTTTGGAAAGGTGGGAACAACACGAAACAACCTGTTTTCATCGGCTGCGGTACGGCGCTCGTCACCCCGTTCCGCGGAGGAGCCGTCGATCTCGACGCGTTTCGCGCTCTCGTCGCGCGGCAGCTGGACGCCCGGATCGACGCGCTGATCGTCTGTGCGACGACCGGCGAAGCCCCGACGCTGCGGGACGCGGAACGAAGCGCCCTCATCAGTGCCTGCGTCGAGCTGGCGGCTCACCGCGCTCCCGTCATCGTTGGGACCGGCTCCAACGACACCGCGCACGCCGTCGCGCTCTCACGGTCAGCCGAGGCGCTGGGCGCGGACGGCGTGCTGGTCGTCACGCCGTATTACAACAAAGCGACGCAGGCGGGCCTGATCGCGCACTACACCGCTGTCGCGGACGCGGTACAGATCCCCGTCATCCTCTACAACGTGCCCTCCCGCACCGGCGTATCGTTCACTGCGGAGACCTACGCCGCGCTCTCAGCGCATCCGAACATCTGCGGCGTCAAGGAGGCGAGCGGCAGCTTCCAGCTGATCCAGGACACGCTCAACCGATGCGCGGACTTCTCCGTCTGGTCGGGCAACGACGAGGATACGGCCGCGCTCATGGCGCTCGGCGGCGCGGGCGTGATCTCGACCGCCGCAAACCTCATCCCCGCGGAGATGCGGGAGCTGACGCATCTCGCCCTCTCCGGCAGCCTGCACAAGGCGGGCTTGCTGCAGCTTCGCATGACGGAGCTGCTGCGCGCGCTGTTCTGCGAGGTCAATCCCATACCGGTCAAGACCGCCATGGCGCGGCTCGGGCTCTGCACGGAGGAGCTGCGGCTCCCGCTCTGCGCGATGCAGCCCGGGAACCGTGAACGGCTCTTTGCCGCGATGGACGCCTACGGCGTCAAGGCATAAAATGAAGACGCCACAGGCGTCTTCATTTTACGTCAATAGAGCGATCAGTTGTTCCGCCGCCTCGTCGACGGTCCCGTCGTTGTCGATCGTCAATTCGGCGCAGCCGCAGTACAGCGGCTCGCGCTCGGCGTACATCTCGCGCAGGTCGCGGGACTGCGACAACGGCCTGCCCTCCTTCGCCAGATCGTCGATCTCCCTCCGCACCCAGACGATCCTGCCGCAGCGTCTGAGCAGCGGCAGATTTTCAGGCCTGGTCACGCTGCCGCCGCCGGTGGCGACGACGCAGCCCATGCGCGCGCAGCACAGCGCCAGCGCCCGGGTCTCCAGCGCGCGGAAGGCGTCCTCGCCGAGTCTTGCGAAAATGTCAGGGATCGTGCGGCCCGTCATCGTCTCGACCAGCGCGTCGCTGCTAACGAAGGGGCGGCCGAGCCGCTCAGCCGCAAGTCTGCCGACGGTCTTTTTTCCGCTGCCCGGCATACCGATCAGCACGATATTCTCCGGCAGGACGCCGGATTCACGCTCCTGATGCGCGCGGCTCAGCTCCAGAATAGAGGTATAGAGCGCCGTGCCGCAGCCTCGCAACTCCTCCGGCAGACTTGCTTCGACGGACGCGAACATCGCCACCTCGCGAGACACGTCGAGCGTGTTCAGCCCGCGTTCCTTCTTATACGCCGCGACCTGCGCCGAAAGCTCCATGCGCTCGGCGAACAGGCGCGTCAGCTCGCCGTCGATCCGGTCAAGCTCTCTTCGATAACCCTGCAGCTCCATTTCCCCTACACCGTTTCTTTTCTGCGTTCCAGCATCGCGTCATACAGTGCGATCGCCGCCGCAGCCTCCACTACAGGGATCGCGCGCGGAACGACGCAGGGATCGTGCCGGCCCGTAACGCGCAGTCTGGTCTCCTGCATGGTGCTCAGATCGACGCTTTCCTGCTCCTTCGCAATGGACGGCGTCGGCTTGAACGCGGCGCGGAACACGAGCGGCATACCCGTCGAGATCCCGCCGAGAATACCGCCGCAATGGTTGGTTTTTGTGACGATTTTGCCGTTCTCCACAGCAAACGCGTCGTTGTTTTCGCTCCCGCGCAGCCGCGCAGCGGCGAAGCCCACGCCGAACTCCACGCCCTTGACCGCCGGGATGCCGAACACGATCTGCGCGATGCGGCTCTCCAGTCCGTCCCACAGCGCGTCGCCCAGGCCAGCGGACAGGCCGTCGATCACGCACTCGACCACGCCGCCGACGCTGTCGCCGTCGGCTTTTGCCGCGCGGATGGCATCCTCCATCGCCGCCTGATCCGTTTCGCCGCCGATCTCGACGGCACGGGCGCGAATGATAACGCCCTCTTTTTCCAAAAGCTGGATACAGACGCCGCCCGCAATACACAGCGGCGCGGTCATGCGTCCGGAGAACCGCCCGCCGCCGGAGCGGTCAGCCTCATCGCCGTATTTCACCCACGCGGTGTAGTCCGCGTGACCAGGGCGTGGGATCGTCCGGATCGCTTCGTAATCCTGCCGTCTCACGTCCGTATTGCGAATGACCGCTTTCAGCGGCGATCCATCGGTGACGCCATCGGCAAGTCCCGAGAGGAACTCCGGCTCGTCAGGCTCTTTTCTGCCCGTCGCCAGTTCGCTTCGGCCGGGCGCGCGCCGCGCGAGAAAGGCGTGCAGGCGCTCTGCGTCAATGCGCTCCCCCGCAGGGATGCCCTCGACGGTCACGCCGACGGCAGGCGCGTGGGACGCGCCGAAGATCGTCACGCGGATATTGTCGCCATAGCTGCTCACCGGCTTGTCCCCCACTCTCAAAAAGCGTTTTCAATGTATTCGATGCGCGTCGCAGACGGGGTATGCTCCCTGTCCGTGTAGACCTCTGCCACGTCAAAGCGGCAGATCACGTCGGTATCGTGGGTGGCGAGGTAATATTCCGCTGTCATGCGCAGCTTCTCCTGCTTGGCATAGGTCACGTACTCCCGCGGCAGGCCGTAGCGCAGATTGCTGCGCACTTTGACTTCGACAAAACACAGCGTTTCCTGATCTTGAACAATCAGGTCGATCTCGCCGTAGCGGCAACGGTACTTGGATACAACGACGCGGCAGCCGCGCTCGCGCAGATAGTCCGCGACCATCGCCTCGCCCCAGTCGCCGCTGCTCTTCGTCGTCATGTCTGCCGCTTCTCCCACTTCTTCAAAAATGTCATCCTATGCGCCGGGCACGGCCCGTACTGTTCGTACAACGCGCGGTGAAGCGCCGTGCCGTAGCCCTTATGCTTCGCAAACTGATACTGCGGGTACTGTTTGTCCAGCACCTCGACCACGAAGCGGTCGCGGCTCACCTTGGCAAGGATCGACGCCGCGGCGATGCTCGCCGACAGGGAGTCGCCCTTGACGAGGCAGCGGTGCGGCGTCACGACGGCAGAGGTTTTTCCATGGTCGCGGTTGCCGTCGATCAGGGCATAGTCCGCTTTGACGGAAAGTCCGTCGACGGCAAGCTGCATCGCTTTCATGCGCGCGCTCAATATGTCCGTCGCGTCGATCTCTTTCTCGTCCACCCATGCGACGGAATACGAAACGGCGATCTCGCAGATCACAGGAAACAGTGCCTCGCGCTTTTTCTCCGTCAGCTTCTTCGAGTCGTCCAGCCCGTCGATGACGCAGCCCTCCGGCAGGACGACCGCCGCGGCGTAGACAGGACCGCAGAGCGGGCCCGCGCCCGCCTCATCCACACCGCAGACCGTCGCATAGCCCGCGGCGCGCGCTTCGTTTTCATAAGTCAGGTCAGCCATCGTTCTCCTCCGGCGGTGCTTCGAGCGTAAAGCGTCCCAGCTTGCCGCCCCGGAATTCGTCCAGCAGGATACGGCTCATGCGCTCGGTATCCACCTCGCCGCCGGAGATGAGAAAGCCTCGCTTGCGTCCCGCCTTCTCCACCAGCGTCCAGCCGTCCTCGCCGTCCTCGACGGCGATCTTGTAGCGCTCGGTCAGCGCGGCAGGATAGTGCGCGCCGAGATACTCCATCAGGCGCATCGCCAGCTCCTCGATGTCCACGACCTCGTCGCGGATCGCGCCGGTAAAGGCGAGCCGGATCCCGACGCTCGCATCCTCGAACTTCGGCCAGAGGATGCCGGGCGTATCCAGCAGTTCCAGCGTCCTGTCCACCGGCACCCACTGCTTTGACCGCGTCACGCCGGGGCGGTCTTCGGCTTTCGCCGTCTTGCGTCCCGACACCTTGTTGATGAACGTGGACTTTCCCACATTCGGGATGCCCAGCACCATGACGCGCAGCACGCGCCCGACCTGCCCCTTTGCCTCGTAGGCGGCGATCTTGTCGCGCAGCAGCGTCCGAACGGCGGGTGCAAACTGTTTGACCCCCGCGCCGCTTCTGGCGTCCGCCTCGATGACGGCATAGCCTTTGGCGCGGAACCACGCCGTCCAGCGGCGGGTCATGTCGGGGTCCGCCTGATCGGCGCGGTTGAGGACGACGATCCTCGGCTTGCCCGCCGTCAGCTCGTCAAGATTGGGATTGCGGGAGGACATGGGGATACGCGCGTCCACGATCTCGCAGACAGCGTCCATATTCCCGATCTCCGAGACGATCATGCGGCGGGTCTTGGTCATGTGGCCGGGAAACCAGCTTAAGCTCTCCAGCTGCATGGGCGTACCCTCAGTTCAACGCGCCGATGCGGCTGAAATCACGCTTCTCCGTGACCGAGTCGGGCCCCGGGAAAAGGATGAACACCGCCTTGCCGATCAGATAGCGCGTGTCCACCGTGCCGATGCGCGGCTCGCGGCTGTCGGTGCTCATGTTGCGGTTGTCGCCCATGATGAAGACCGAGCCCTCCGGCACCGTCAGCGGGAAGGACGTGCCCTCGTCGGTATAGGTGCGGTCGTTGATATAATCCTCCTCCAGCGCGACGCCGTCCACGTAGACGGTGCCGGAGCCGAAGTCGATGTCCACGGTCTGTCCGCCCACGGCGATAACGCGCTTGACGATGGGATCGTCGGAGAAGGTATCCTTCCGCGCGATCACGATGTCGCCCTGCCGATACTCGCCCGCCAGCGGCGCGTTGATGACCAGCAGCCGGTCGCCCTGTTGCAAGGTCTGGCGCATGGACGGCCCCTGCACGCCCATCATGCGAACGGAGAAGGTGAACATCAGCACGATGATCAGCACGGCGGAGACGCAGGAACGCAGCCAATCATACAGCTCGCTGCCGGGAACGGGCGTCTCCTTCTCCGATTGAGTTTCATATTGTTTGTTTTCCAGTTCTTCCATGACACGCTCCATGATAAAAATTCATTTAGATATCATACCATATTATTTTCAAAACACAACCTCAAGCAACGAAAAAAGCACGGCAAAGCCGTGCTTTTGTTCGCAGTGGATCATTCCGCCTCAGTCTTCGCTTCGATGACCTTAACGGTACGGCCGTTATAGGTACCGCACTCCGGGCACATCATATGCGGCTGACGCAGCGCGCCGCACTTCGGGCACTTGACCAGCTCCGGAGCCGTCAGCTTCCAATGAGAGCTGCGTCTCTTATCACGTCTCGCACGGGATACTTTCCCCTTAGGGACTGCCATGTTGACACCTCCTTGATAAAACCGGTATGGAACCGAGTTGAATTACAAAAGCTTTTGCAGAGCCGCCCAGCGCGGGTCGATCTCCTTCTTGCAGCGGCACGCCTCAACGTTGAGGTTTGCGCCGCAGCCGGAGCAGAGGCCCTTGCAGTCCTCGCGGCAGAGCGTTTTCGTGTCCATGTTGAGGATATAAGCCTCCCGCGCCAGCTCGTCCAGATCGAACGCGCCGTCGTCAAGCAGCAGGATCTCGTCGTTCTCCTCATCCTCCAGCTCGCTGGCGAGCATCCGCTCGATCGAAACGTGGAAGGATTTGTCAAACGCGCTGCCGCATCGGTCGCACACGCAGGATAGCATCGTATCAAGCTCCGCCGTCAAACGAAGCATCCCCGCAATGTTCCGCACCGTTCCTACCACTGAAACGGGCCGAACCGCCGGACACACGCCGCCGAAGTCCACATCGGAGAAGTCCAATTCCTCGTTGAACTCGATTCCGCCTCCGGGGGTGTTGATGATCGATTTGACATCCAGACGCATGATCCACCTCACAATGACACGACTGATATTATAGGCAAGCGCTACCGCGTTGTCAAACATTTTTTTGCATTTTTTCTAAAAAAATGATTTCAGATTCCGATCGCAGGCACGGGGCTGCGGCGAAGATGCGCCGCAGCCCCGTGTTTATGAAAAAAACGTACAGAAATCGCGCCGTTTTCAGCCGTATCAGCTGCCGGACTTGGGGATCATGGTCGCGATCGTGCCGGCAAAACTGCTCAGCGGCATGGTCTGGAGCACGACGTGGCCCGGGCCGGTGATGACCGTGTTGAACAGGCCCTCGCCGCCGAAGAGAACGTTCTTCACACCCTTGACGGTCTGGACCTCCATCTTGCAGGTCGCGTCCATCATGGCGACGTAGCCGGTATCCACCACGATGTGCTGGCCCGCGGCAAGGTCATATTCGACGGCGCTGCCGTCGATCTCGACAAACGCCGTGCCGCTGCCGCTGAGCTTCTGCATGATGAAGCCCTCGCCGCCGAACAGGCCGGACGCCACCTTTTTCTGGAAGAAGACCGACAGCTCCACGCCCTGCTCCGAGGCAAGGAAGCCGCTCTTCTGAACAACGACGGGATGCGCCGCGTCGATCTCGATGGCGCGGATCGAACCGGGAAAGCTTGACGCAAAGGCGATCATGCCGTGTCCGTTCGCCGTGTAACGGTTCTGGAACATGGACTCGCCGGAGAACATGCGGCCGAACACCTTGCCGACGCCGCCGCCGACGGTCTCCATCTGCATATTGGGGCTCATCCAGCTCATCGCGCCGGATTCGGACAGCATCGATTCGCCATTCTCCAGTTCGCAGATCACGACCGGCATCGGCTCGCCTTTGATTTCGTACTTCATATATTGTTCCTCCCGTTCATAAAATGTAAACCATCCGTCATTCACACTGAATGTCGATCAGGCTGTTCATGCCCGTCACCCGGAACACGTCCATCACGTCCTTGCTCACGTTTTTGATGGCGAACCTTCCGCCCTTGCCGCGCATCGTCTTGTGCAGCTTCATCAGCGTACGCAGGCCCGCGCTGGAAATGTACGCCACTTTCGTGAAATCCAGCGTCATATCGTCATAGAGCTGCGCCGATTCAAGCAGCGATTTCTCCAGGGCGGGGGCGGTGATGGAGTCGATCCTGCCCGAAAGCGGCAGCTCCGCGGCTTTTTCGTGTTTTCTGAGCTCAATATCTACCATAGTCATCCCTCTTCTACTATACCTGCAATCATAATCAGTCCAATGCTGGATATATGGTAGCACCAATCACATGAATAATCAAGAGGATGTATCGATATAAACTGTCCGGTTTGCAGTAAGACTTGATTTTTTTACATACGACGATATAATAATATGGAATTGAAATGAGTATGCGGCAGCCGAAACGGAGGAAGACGCATGAAGAGCCTGACGGTACCGGCAAATACACAATATTTGGACGAGATCACCTCCTTTGTGGATGCGGAACTGGAGCCTTTTGACTGTCCGATGGGCACGCAGATGCAGATCGAGCTTGCGATAGAAGAGATCTTCGTCAACATCGCGAGCTATGCCTATCATTCCGCCGCGGGCGAGGCGGAGATCCGCTGCGAGGTGCTTCAGGACCCGCTTCGCGTCGTGATCCAGTTTCTGGACAGCGGCAAGCCGTTCGACCCGCTGGCGAAGGAAGACGCCGACACGAGCGAAGAGGCGCTGATGCAGCGCGAGGGCGGTCTCGGGATCCTGCTGGTCAAGCGGACGATGGACGACGTACAGTACGCCTACGAAGGCGGAAAGAACATCCTGACGATCCGAAAGAATCTGTAAGGGACGGCGGCTCGCCGAACAGAGCAAAACCGCTTCAAATCAGGGAACGGCGCCCTGCCGTACCATGCGGGAGAACATAAAGGGAGGCGGGATATGCGCTCATTTGCCATCGGAAAAAACGACGCGGGCCAGCGGCTCGACCGCTTTCTCGCCAAGGCGATCCCCCTGCTCCCCGCGTCTCTGGCGCAGAAGTACGTGCGCATCAAGCGCGTCAAGGTCAACGGCGCGCGCGCCGCGCGGGACCAGCGTCTCTGCGAGGGCGATCTCGTCGAGTGCTACATCAACGACGAGTTCTTCGACGCGCCGGACGAGAACAACGTCTATCTGACCATCGTCACACCGAAGGTCAGCATCGTCTACGAGGACGAAAACATCATCCTGCTGGACAAGCCTGCCGGTATGCTCTGCCACAGCGGCGAGGGCGCCGGCGGAGCGACGCTGATCGACCACCTGCTCGCCTACCTCTATCAGAAGCGCGAGTGGAAACCGCGGGAAGAAAACGCCTTCACGCCGGCTCTGTGCAACCGCATCGACCGCAACACCTGCGGCATCGTCATCGCGGCAAAGAACGCCGAGGCGCTGCGTGTGCTCAACGACAAGATCAGGGACCGCGAGATCGCCAAATATTACCTCTGCGTCTGCCTCGGCACGCCCGATCCGCCGAAGGGCCGCATCGAATGCGTCCTCCGCAAGGACGAACGGGAAAACAAAATGCGTGTCTATCATCACGCCGTTCCCGACGGGCGCAGCGCGGTCACGCTCTACGATACACTCGCCGTCAAAGACGCTCTGTCCCTTCTGGAGGTCGAGCTGCTCACCGGACGCACGCACCAGATCCGCGCCAGCTTCGCCGATATTGGCCATCCCCTGCTCGGCGACGGCAAGTACGGCAGCGGCGCGGCAAACCGCAGATACGGCGAGACGGCGCAGCTGCTCTGCTCCCACCGTCTGCGCTTCGACTTCCCCACAGACGCAGGTATCCTCGAATATCTGCGCGGCCGCGAGTTCGCGGCGGACACACCGCCGTTCCGGCGCAAATACTTCGGGTAACGCTATCGAAAATGACAAAACGGAGGCTCAAACGAGCCTCCGTTTTTCTGATTTGTAGAAAGTTTGATTTTTTAAACTATTTGTTTTATTAACCGTTGCATTTTCAGCGAGTTTCCTGTATGATATGCGGCGGTTAAATTTGCAAAACAATTTGTTTAGAATCATTAAACAAAGCGAGGTGTCCCATGGATATCGGCGGAAAAATCAAACAGTTGCGAACGCAGAAGGGTCTGACGCTGGAAGAGCTTGCCAGCCGGAGCGAGCTGACGAAGGGCTTCCTGTCACAGCTGGAGCGCAACCTCACCTCCCCCTCCATCGACTCGCTGGACGACATCCTGGAGGCGCTCGGCACCAACCTCGCCGACTTCTTTCAGGAGGACAAGGACGAGCGGTTCATCTTCCGCGCGAGCGACTTCTTCGTGGACGAGCGCGACGACTGCACGATCAGCTGGATCGTGCCGAACACGCAGAAGAACGAGATGGAGCCGATCCTGCTGACGCTGCCGGAGGGCGGCGAGTCCTTTGAGGTCGCGCCCCACAGCGGCGAAGAGTTCGGCTACGTCGCGGACGGCACGGTGGTGCTGGAATACGACGACAAGCGCGCCGTGCTCCGCAAGGGCGAAACGTTCTACCTCCACGGGAAAACCTTCCACACGCTGAAAAATGAGAAAAAAACAACGGCGCGCGTGCTGTGGGTCTCCACCCCGCCCCTCTTTTGATATTTTAGATTTAGGAGAGAGAAATCATGGCAGAAGAAGCAAAGAAGCTCATACAATTCAAGAACATCATCAAAACCTTCGAGGACGGCCAGGTCGTGCTCAAGGGCATTGATCTGGATATCTATGAAAACGAGTTCGTCACGCTGCTCGGCCCCTCGGGCTGCGGCAAGACGACGCTGCTGCGCATCCTCGGCGGTTTTTTGCAGCCAACCGAGGGCAAGGTGCTCTTTGACGGCGAGGACATCGTCAACGTCCCGCCCTACAAGCGCGAGATCAACACCGTGTTCCAGAAGTACGCGCTTTTCCCGCACATGAACGTCTATGACAACGTCGCCTTCGGCCTGACGATCAAGAAGGAGCCGAAGGACGTCATTGAGCAGAAGGTCATGCGTATGCTGCGCCTCGTCAATCTCGGCGACTACCGCAAGCGCAACGTCACGGAGCTGTCCGGCGGCCAGCAGCAGCGCATCGCCATCGCGCGCGCTCTCGTGAATGAACCGAGCGTCCTTCTGCTCGACGAGCCGCTGGGCGCTCTTGACCTCAAGCTGCGCAAGGAGATGCAGCACGAGCTGAAATCCATCCAGCAGGAGGTCGGCATCACCTTCATCTTCGTCACGCACGATCAGGAAGAGGCGCTGACCATGTCCGACAAGATCGTGGTCATGAAGGACGGCGAGATCCAGCAGATCGGCACGCCGACGGAGATCTACCGCCGCCCGGTCAACGAGTTCGTTGCCAACTTCATCGGCGAGACGAACATCATCGACGGCGTGATGCTCAAGGACGACCTTGTGATGTTCGAGGACAAGAGATTCCCATGCAGGGCGCGCGGCTATGAGCCGAACGAGAAGGTGGACGTCGTCATCCGTCCGGAGCATCTGGACATCGTCCAGCGCGGCCAGGGTATGCTCAAAGGCGTCGTGAAGTCCCAGCTCTTCAAGGGCATGCACTACGACACGATCGTCGAGACCCGCGCGGGCACGTCCATCACGGTCAAGATGCAGGTCTCGCAGGACAAGCCCGTCATCAACGACGAGGCGGGCGAGAAGATCAGCGCCAGCGGCTTCCTGCTCGACGTGGAGGACGCGGGCGAGCTGACCGACGCCAAGGTCATCGCGCTTGCCGCCGCCGAGGCGTGGGATTCCAAGACCGAAGAGCCGGTTTCCATCAAGACCGTCGAGTACGACATCAAGCCCGAGGTCGGCGAGTACAGCGTCACCTTCTCCACCGCCGCCGGCACCTCCATCAAGGTCAAGGCGATGGTCGTCACGGCGAACCGCGCGGAGAGCACGGTGTATCAGGAAGAGATCTACGCCATGAACTTCTTCAAGAAGGTCGAGGATATTCAGGAGAGCATGGCGCTCGATACCGACCTCAAGATGTGGGCGACCGCGTCGGCGTGGAGTCTGGAGGGCGAGGGCGAGCAGGTGGAGATCACCGACGTCAAGTACGACTTCGACCCCGAGACCATCACCCCGGGCGTCTACGATGTGACCTTCGCCACCGAGGGCTACGAGTACAAGGTCTCCACCACCCGCGCCGCCGAGGAAGGCTCCGAGGTCGGACTCATCTTCCGTCCCGAGGATATTCACGTCATGAAGAAGGGAGGCCGCCGGTGAAACAGTTCCGCTCCATGACCTACCCCTACGTGTTGTGGATCGCGGTCATGATCGTCGCGCCGATGCTGCTCATCGTGCTTTACGCCTTCACGAAGTCCGGCAACGACGTGCTGACCTTCCGATTCACCTTTGAGAACTTTGCCCGCTTCGTCACGGACAGCGTGTTCCTCTCCGTGCTCTGGCGCTCGCTCTATATCGCGCTGGTCACGACGGTCATCTGCGTGCTGCTGGGCTACCCCATCGCCTACGTCATTGCCCAGCTTCCCGGGCACGGAAACACGCTGATGATCCTGCTGATCACCATGCCGACCTGGGTCAATATGCTGGTGCGCACCTACGCCTGGATGGGCATTTTAAAGGATGACGGCGTGTTCAACGCCATCCTCGGCTTCTTCGGCATCGGCCCCGTGCAGATGATCTACACCAGCTTCGCCGTCATCCTCGGCATGGTGTACAACTTCATCCCTTTCATGATCTTACAGATCCACACCTCGCTCGACAAGATGGACAAGAACCTGCTCAACGCCGCCGCCGACCTCGGCGCGGACAAGCTGCACACCTTCCTGCGCGTCACGCTGCCGCTGTCGCTGCCGGGCGTGGTGTCCGGCATCACGCTGGTGTTCCTGCCCGCTGTGTCCAGCTTCTTCATTCCCAAGCTGCTCGGCGGCGGACAGTACGTCCTCGTCGGAAACGTCATCGAGTCGCAGTTCCTCACCTCCGGCGACTGGAACTTCGGCAGCGCGATCTCGCTCATCATGGCGGTCATCATCATGCTTTCGATGTATTTCACACGCAAGATCGACGTGTCCGTCGCGTCGAGCGGAAAGGAGTGAGCGTCATGGACGAGAAGAAGAAAACCGGATTCGGCGCAAAGCTCATTCTGGCGCTGACGCTGCTGTTCTTCTACTTCCCCATCTTCTACATCATCGTCTTCTCGTTCAATGACTCGCGCTCGCTGACGAAGTTCAGCGGTTTTTCCCTGCGCTGGTATGAGAAGATGTTCTCCGACTCAAACATGATGCAGGCGGTGGTCTACACGATCCTCATCGCGCTGATCGCCACGGCGGTCTCCACCGTCGTCGGCACCATCACCGCGATCGGCCTGTCGAAGTCCAGCAAGGTGCTCACCGCCATCGTCGAGCGCGTCAACGACCTTCCGGTCATGAACCCCGACATCGTCACCGCCATCAGCCTGCTGATGTTCTTCAGCGTGCTGGCGGTGCGCAAGGGGTTCGGCACAATGCTGCTGGCGCACATCATGTTCTGCATCCCCTACGTTATGCTGTCGGTGACGCCGAAGCTGCGCTCGCTCGACCCGAACCTCATTGAGGCGGCGCTCGATCTGGGCGCGACGCCGTTTCAGGCGCTGACCCGCGTCATCGTGCCGCAGATCCGTTCCGGCATCGTCTCCGGCGCGCTGATCGCGTTCACGATGAGTTTTGACGACTTTGTTATTTCGTACTTCACGACCGGCAACGGCGTGAACAACATTTCGATCCTCGTCTACACCATGTCCAAACGCGTCAACCCTTCGATCAACGCGCTGTCCACCATCGTCATCCTGCTCATCACGCTGGCGCTCGGCATTGTGAACATCGTGCCGGTCATCCGTGAAAAGCGCGGCCGCCGCGCCAAACCGTAACTTGCTTCGTTCAGAAGACTGTTTATCACCACTACAGGAGGAAACTACCATGAAAAAACTGATCCTATGCCTGCTCGCGCTCTTCGCCCTCACGCTCGCCGCCTGCGGCGGCGGAAGCGGCAGCTCCGGCGACGCCGATGCCCCCAGGCAGAGCGAAAGCGAAGCTGTTGAAAAGTACGGCTCGTCCGTGCTCAAGCTTTACCTGCCCGGCGAATACGTCGGCGAAGAGATGATCCCGAACTTCGAGAAGCAGTTCGGCGTGAAGGTCATCGTCGAGAACTTTGACTCCAACGAGATGATGTACACCAAGCTTCAGGCGGGCGACAAGTACGACGTGCTGATCCCGTCCGACTACATGATCGAGCGTCTGATTGCGGGCAACTACCTGCAGGAGATCGACAAGAGCCTGATCCCCAACACCGCGAACCTCGCGGACGAGGTCGTCGGCCTCAGCTACGACGCCGAGGGCAAGTGGTCCGTGCCCTACTTCTGGGGCAGCGTCGGCCTGGTCTACAACCACGAGAACGTCGATCCTGCCGTGGTCGAAGCTCAAGGCTGGTCGGTGCTGAAGAACACCGACTACGCCGGACGCATCTACATCTACGATTCAGAGCGCGACAGCTTCATGATGGCGTTCAAGGCGCTGGGCTACTCGATGAACACCGAGAACGACGCCGAGATCGAAGCCGCCTATGAGTGGCTGCGCGAGATGAACAACACCATGTCCCCCGTCTATGTCACCGACGAGGTCATCGACAATATGATGAACGGCGAAAAGGACATCGCCGTGGTCTACAGCGGCGACGCAACAGTCATCCTCGACGAGAACGAGGAGATGAGCTTCTCCATGCCCAAGGAGGGCACAAACATCTGGTGCGACGCGATGTGCATCCCCGCCAACGCCGAGAACCCCAAGCTGGCGCATGAGTTCATCAACTACGTGCTGACCTATGAGGCATCCTACGACAACGCGATCACCGTCGGCTACGCCTCCCCCAACGCGCAGGTGCTCAAGGAGATGAGCACCGATCCGGAGCTTTACGCCGACAACGAGGCGTACCTCCCCCGCGCGGACGGCGCGAACGACGAGATGTTCCACGACAACATCACCCTCCAGCGCGAGCTGAGCAAGTACTGGATCAAGGTCAAGGCAGAGGGCTGAGACAACAAAAAAGAGCGGCGCCGCCGCTCTTTTTTGTTGGTTTACAGCGCCGCCTTGATCGCGGCGAGGAACTCGTCGTACTCCTCGAACGCCGGAAGCTGGGGATAATCCTTCTTGATCTGCTCCGTCGTGCGGAAGAGGAAGCCCGCCTTGGACGCGAGGATCATGTCAAGGTCGTTGTAGCTGTCGCCCGCGGCGATGGTCTCGAAGCCGATGGCTTGCAGACCCTTGACCGTCGTCAGCTTCGACTTCTCGCAGCGCATCTTCACGCCCGTCAGCATCCCCTTCTCGTCCACCTCCAGCGAATTGCAGAAGATGGTCGGCCAGCCGAGCTTTTTGAGCAGCGGCTTGGCAAACTCCTCAAACGTATCGGAGAGGATCAGCACCTGCGTGATCGAGCGCAGCTCGTCCAGAAACTCCTTCGCGCCGGGCAGCGGGTCGATCTTCGCGATGACGTCCTGGATCTCCCTGAGTCCCAGACCGTGCTCACGGAGGATGTTCATGCGGAACTTCATCAGCTTATCGTAATCCGGCTCGTCGCGCGTCGTGCGGCGCAGCTCGGGGATGCCGCTCACCTCAGAGAACTTGATCCAGATCTCGGGCGTGATGACGCCTTCCATGTCGAGGCATACGATATTCATGCAAACCACTCCTTCTGTGTCGCCTTATTCAGCACGTAATCCAGCATTTTGTCGCGGTCGATGACGTCCTTGTGGCGCACCTCCCGCTCGCGCAGGCCCGTGAGATTCTTCGGGATGGGCACGCCGGTCTCGTTGCGCACCTGCTCCATGACGTCGAACTCGTCGCCTTTCGCGCTGTGGCCGAGGCCCTCCAGCACCGCCGCGGGGAACTTGTAGGGCGAGGCGGTGGAGAGGATGATGACGGGGTTGTGGTCGGGATGCGCCGCCTTGTACTGCTGCGCCACGTCCCACGCGACCGCCGTGTGCGTGTCGCAGAGGTAGCCGTACTCGCGCCAGACCATGCCGATGGCGTTCTTCGTGCCCGCGTCGTCGCAGTAGCCCTGCCAGAAATCGGCGTGCAGCTTGTCCAGCAGATCGGCGGGCACCTGATAAACGCCGTCGGTCTTGAGCTGCTCCATCAGCGACTTCACCAGCGCGGCGTCGCCGGAGAGCAGGTACAGCAGGCGCTCGAGGTTGCTGGACACCAGAATATCCATCGAAGGGGAAACCGTCTTGTAGAACGGGCGGTTCTTGTCGTAGCGGCCGGTGTCGAGGAAGTCGGTCAGCACGTTGTTGGCGTTGGAGGCGCAGATCAGCTTGCCCACCGGCAGACCCATCTCCTTGGCGAAGAAGCCCGCGAGGATGTCGCCGAAGTTGCCCGTCGGGACGCAGAAATCCACCTTGTCGCCAACCTTGATCTTCCCCTCGTTGACGAGGTTCGCGTAGGCGCGGTAGTAGTAGACCACCTGCGGCGCGAGACGTCCGATGTTGATGCTGTTCGCGGAGGACAGGCTCACGCCCTTCCCTTTCAGCAGCCCGCCGTCCGTCACGGCGGCAAAGACGTTCTTGACGCCGGTCTGCGCGTCGTCGAAGTTGCCGCGCACGGCGCACACGCAGGTGTTTTTGCCAGCCTGTGTCGCCATCTGCGCCTTCTGCACGGCGCTCACGCCTCCGTCGGGATAGAACACGATGATCTTCGTGCCCGGCACGTCGCAGAAGCCCTCCATCGCCGCCTTGCCCGTGTCGCCGGAGGTCGCGGTCAGGATGAGGATCTCATCGTCCACGCCGCACTTCTTCCGCGCCGCGGTCATCAGCTGCGGCAGCATCGACAGCGCCACGTCCTTGAACGCGCTCGTCGGCCCGCGGAACAGCTCCAGAACGGTATCGTCGCCCACGGCGACGGTCGGCGTCAGATCCTCGGTCTCAAAGCGGTTGGTATAGGCGTTCTTCACCAGCTCGCGCATCTCGTCCTTCGTGAACGACGGCAGCAGCGCGGTCAGGATCTCGGTCGCCATGCCCTGTGTGTCCATGCCGAGGACGCTTTTCCAATCGAAATCGATCTCGCGCAGCGAGGGCATGCTGTACAGGCCGCCGTCCGGCGCAAGCCCGTCCAGCACCGCCTGCGCGCTCGACGCTTTCAGCGCAGGATTACGGGTGCTTTGGTACTCCATTGTGCAGTTCCTCCAATATATTTGAGCAATTTCCCTCGAATTTTGTGCTTCATGTTTTCTTTTTCAAGGGTTGTATTTTCACCGCTGCTATGTTATATTGTTTCCGCAGAAAAGTCAAGTGTTTTTCCGTCGCGGACACATTTCCGTATATTGTACAAAGAAGGTTCTAACCATGCTAAAGGTAGTGAAATTCGGCGGCTCCTCCTGCGCGGACGCGACGCAGTTCGCCAAGGTCAAAGCCATCGTCCAGTCCGATCCCGCCCGCCGCGTCGTGGTCGTCTCCGCGCCGGGCAAGCGCTTCAAGGACGACCACAAGATCACCGATCTGCTCTATCTCTGCGCCGCGCACATCAAATACGGCGTCAGCTGCGAGGACATTTTTGAAATGATCCGCGGGCGCTACAACGACATTGCCCGCGCCTGCAAGCTCGACGTCGACCTCAATCCTGAGTTCGACGCGCTGTGGACGAAGATGCAGAGCGGCATCAGCCGCGACGAGATCGCCTCGCGCGGCGAGTACTTCTCCGCCAAGCTGATGGCGGCTTACCTCGGCTTCGATTTCGTGGACGCGGCGCTGTGGATCAAGTTCCGCTTCGACGGCAGCGTGGACAAGGAAGCGAGCTACGAGGCGCTGCGGCAGGCGGCGGATGGGCGCGGCGTCGTCATCCCCGGCTTCTACGGCTCCATGCCCGACGGTCACGTCAAGACGTTCTCCCGCGGCGGCAGCGACATCACCGGCGCGCTGGCGGCGGCGGCGCTGGACGCGGACGTCTACGAAAACTGGACGGACGTCTCCGGCATCCTGATGGCGGACCCGCGCATCGTGGACGATCCCGCGCCGATCACCCAGCTCACATACAACGAGCTGCGCGAGCTGAGCTACGTCGGCGCGCAGGTGCTGCACGAGGGCGCGGTCTACCCCGTGCGTGAAAAGGCGATCCCGCTCAACATCCGCAACACCAACGAGCCGGACCACCCCGGCACGCTCATCATGGAGAAGGTGGACGACGACGCCGACGCCAGCGATACCTTCATTACCGGCATCGCGGGCAAGAAGGGCTTCTCGATCATCACAATCGCCAAGACGAGCCTCTCGTCCGAGCACGGTATCCTGCTGCAAATCATGGAGGTGCTGGAAAAGCACCAGATCAACGTCGAATTCATCCTCTCCGGGATCGACACCGTCTCGCTGATGGTCAGCGCCGCGGAGGTCAGCAACCGGCTCTACGAGGTGCTGGGCGAGTTGCAGAAGAAGCTCAAGCCGAATAGCATAACGGTGTCGGAGCATATCGCCATCGTCGCCGCCGTCGGCAGAAAAATGGCGTACCGCCTCGGCACGTCGGGCAAGCTGTTCGCCGCGCTCGGCAAGAACGGCGTCAACGTGCGCATGATCACCCAGGGCCCCGACGAGCTGAACATCATCGTCGGCGTGGAAGAAAAGAACTTCGAACAGGCGATCCGCGTCCTGTATAACAGCTTTGTAAATGTAAAGGAGAAGAAGCAATGAGCAAGGAAGTCAAGGTCGGTATCCTCGGCGCAACGGGCGTCGTCGGTCAGGAAATGATGAAGATCCTGGAGGAGCGCAGCTTCCCCGTCGCCTCCCTCCGCCCCATCGCCTCCGGGCGCAGCGCGGGCAGGCAGATCAAGTTCAAGGGCGAGGACGTGACCATCGTCGAGGCGAGCGACAGCGCGTTCGACGGGCTGGACATTGTGCTCGGCGCGGCGGAGAACGACATTGCGGAGCGTTTCGCGCCGTCCATCGTCAAGGCGGGCGCGACCTTCGTCGACAACTCCAGCGCGTTCCGTCTCGATCCCAAGGTGCCGCTGATCGTGCCGGAGATCAACCCCGAGGACGCCAAGTGGCACAGCGGCATCATCTCGAACCCCAACTGCACCACGATCATCACCATGGTCGCCATCGCGGCGCTCGCCAAGGAGAGCCCCGTCGAGACCATCATCGCCTCCAGCTATCAGGCGGCGAGCGGCGCGGGCAAGGCGGGTCTTGACGAGCTGAAGGCAGAGGCCCTCGCCTACGCCAAGGGTGAGACCGTTAAGCCGCATGCGTTCGCCTACCAGCTGGCGTTCAACGTCATCCCGCAGATCGGCGGCGAGCAGTACATGGGCTACACCAGCGAAGAGATGAAGATGCAGAACGAGGGCCGCAAGATCCTCCACCTGCCGGAGATGAACGTCTCCTGCACCTGTGTCCGCGTGCCCGTGTTCCGCAGCCACAGCGTCAGCGTCGTGCTGCGCACGAAGGAGAAGATCAGCGTCGAGCGCGCGCGCGAGCTGATCGCGGCGGCGCCGGGCTGCAAGCTGGTGGACGACCTCAAGAACAAGGTCTACCCCATGCCCATGGACACCTCCGATCAGGACATCGTCTTCGTCGGCCGCATCCGCGAGGATCTGACCAGCCCGAACGGTCTGAACCTCTGGTGCTGCGGCGACCAGATCCGCAAGGGCGCGGCGACCAACACCGTGCAGATTGCGGAGCTGCTTCTGAAATAACGTCATCCTCAGCGAAAAGAGCTGTGAAGAACGGGAGAGTGTACGCTCTCCCGTTCTTCACAGCTTACGTTTTTCTCCATGCGCCGGCTCAGAAGATACTATGAAACTCGGTGAACCGCGCGCCGGTCTCGGTCTGTACGAACGGAAACGCCAGTTCGCTCTGTCCGGTCAGCACCCAGTCCTCCGTCGCGTCGTCAAAATCGCGCCACTGGATCGTCGCGTAGACCGTGCCGCCCGAGCCGTCCTTGTCCAGCTCCGCGCGGTAGTCCACGGAGTCGATCATCATGTTGTCGCCCCTTCCCGCGGGCAGGACGCAGAGCACGCCATCAAACTCCCGCAGCAGCGGTATTTTCGCCCCGGTGACCTCCGCCAGGCGCTCATCCGCCACATTCTCCGCAAAGCGCGTCAGCAGCCTCCCGCGCAGCTCGTCCAGCGTCGTGACGCCGGGCAGCTCGACCCGGTAATACTCCATGACGTAGTCGCCGTCCGGCGCAGGCGCCTCGCGGCGGTCGGCGTCGTCAAACGGCATATTTCCGTCAAACCACGACCACATCGCCTGCGCCTCGTAAAAATCGCCCAGCGCATGATCCTCGTCCGAAAGCGGAAGCAGGCGCTCGCCGCGTTCGTTCAGGTATTGCGCGATGTTGGCATAGGGGATCTCAAACTCCAGTATCCCCATCACATAGGGGGCGATCTCATACTGGTCGAAATACGCGGTCAGAGCGTTTTCACCGAAGGAGACGTTGTAATCGTCCTTATTGCGGATGGTCTCGTAAAAGTCATCGAAATACCACTCCGACTCCCCGCTCGCGTAGATCTGGGTGAGGATCTCGTCCGCGAGGGCGCCGTACAGCTCCGTCGCCCGGTCGGTCAGGTCGCCGAGCGCGAAGAACTCGCCCGCATCAAGGTCAAAGTGCAGATGGCGCACCGCCGTGCCGCCGTGAACGCCGCCCCAGTAGCCGTACATCATCGTCGCGACCTCCAGCAGGTCGCCGCGCCGGAACACGCCCGCGACGCTCGTCTCCTCCTCGTGTACGGCAAAGGACTCGCGATACGCCTCACCCATCTCGTTCCACTGCTCCAGCGCGCCCGCTTTCAGGTCCTCAAAGCCGGCAAGAGCGTCCCGGACGCTCTCCGAAGTCGCGTCGTTGAACGCGCGGCAGACCGCAAGCTGCTCCTCCGTCACGCCGTGAATCGGCAGCTCGCCCAAAAAGGTCTCGCCCGCCGCATTTTTCAACTGCAGGATCGGCTGCTCATAGCTCCACGTCGCCAGCAGGACGCCGTCGTCGTTTTTGTACTCCTCGGACGCCGTTTCCGTCGTCAGGTCGTAGTCCCACTCCTGCGGGATCTCCTCCGGCTTCGTCGGCTCCACGCTAGGCGCGCCGTCCGGTTCTGGCGCGGCAGGCGGTGTCTCTCGCTTCGCGCAGGCACACAGGGAAAGAGCGAGGCACAGCGTCAGCAAAATGGCAAATATCCTTTTCATAGCATTGTCTCCTTACAAGATGACCGGGTTGGTCGTCCACTCGCCGCCGCCCGCGCTCTGGGCGAGGTCAGGGTAGGCAAGGGCGTACAAGTCGGTGGCCCTCGCCTCCATTTGCATCAGACGCTGCGCGTCGGTAAAAAGTTCCCGCACGTCGGCAGGCTTGACCAAAACCGGCAGCTCCGCCTTCTTACGCATCTCGCGCAGCAAGCGTTTTCCCCTGTCGTTCATCGCCAAAACGCGAAGATACGGCATGCGCTCCAGCCGCTTCGAAGGCGTGACGCCGAGCCAGATCGCCAGCAGCAACCGCCGCAGACGCGCGTGGGCGTAGCGTTTCGTCTTCGCCGTGTCCAGCAGCGCTTCCACGCCCGTCGCGCTCCGGCTCGCGTCGTAAACGCGGTGGTACAGTCCCTCCCCTCCCTCGTCGTATGGGGCAAAGTCCGCCTCCGTCATGCCGCGCAGACGCGCGAGGATCGCTCGCTCCACCGCCGCCATCATCACCGGCGCGCGCCCCGCCGCACGCTCCGTCTCGTAAAGCGCCGCCATCTCCGGCGTAAGATAGTTTGTGCCGTCGCTTTCCATGTGCAACCGGATATACGACGCCGAGGCGTACGCCCCCGCGCCGCCGTCGTGCGCCGCGCCGACGCGCGGCAGCGCCAGCGGTTCGACAGCGGCGCCCAGTTTTTTCAGCGCCTTGACGTACTCAACGCCCAAAATGTCGTTCGGATCGGAGAGGATCGCCGCGTCCGCGCCGCAGAGCAACGCCGCCGCGCGCTGCCGCGCCGCCGCAAAGGAATCCCCCTTGACAAGCTCCGCGCGGAGCGCCGTCTGAAAACCGTCCGTCCCCAAGGCGTCCGCGACGCGCGTGATTTGATCCGCGTCGGCGCACTCGCTGCCGAACGCCAGCGTGTCCACGACGCCTGTGCGGACAAGCGTCTCGACGCCGCCCGCGGCAAAACCCTCGGCGGATGAGATCGCCCAAGGCAGGGGCAGCTCCAGAACGAGGTCGGCGCCGCCGCGCAGCGCGGCTTCCGCGCGGACATGCTTGCGGACGATGGCGCAGTCCCCGCGCTGGGTGAAGTTCCCGCTCATGCAGCAGACCACCGCCTCCGCGCCGCGCCGCCGCAGCTCGGCAAGCTGCCACGCATGTCCCGTGTGGAAGGGGTTGTATTCACATATCACTCCGGCAATTTGCATGACGTCCTCATAAAATAACCACTTGTGTTTGAAGCATCTATCTGTTATACTATAAACGTTATTCTAGCGTATATTTTGCCGCTTGGCAAGAGCGGCGCAACAAAGGAGACGGTTATCATGAACGTATTGGTCATCAACGCGGGAAGCTCTTCCCTGAAGTACCAGCTGCTCAATCCCGAGACCGGCGATCTGCTGGCGAAGGGCCTGTGCGAGCGCATCGGCATCGACGGCAAGTTCACTTACAAACCCCAGCTCCCCGGCAAGGAGAAGCAGGACGCCGTTGACGTCGCCATGCCGACGCACAGCGAAGCGATCCAGACCGTTCTGGACGCGCTGGTCGATCCGAAGAACGGCGTCGTCGCCTCCATGAAGGAGATCGACGCGGTGGGCCACCGTGTCGTCCACGGCGGCGAGAAGTTCGCCAAGAGCGTCGTCATCACCGACGAGGTCATGGCGGCGATCGAGGAGTGCAACCCCCTAGCGCCCCTGCACAACCCCGCCAATATCATCGGCATCAAGGCCTGCCAGGCGCTCATGCCCGGCGTCCCGATGGTCGCCGTGTTCGACACCGCATTTCATCAGACCATGCCGCCCGTCGCCTATACCTATGCCCTGCCCTATGAGTATTATGAGAAGGACAAGGTCCGCCGCTACGGCTTCCACGGCACGTCCCACAAGTACGTCGCGTCGCGCGCTGCGGACATGCTCGGCAAGCCCATCGAGAGCCTGAAGCTGATCTCCTGCCACCTCGGCAACGGCTCCTCCGTCACCGCCATCGACGGCGGCAAGAGCGTCGATACCAGCATGGGCTTCACCCCGCTCGCCGGCGTGCCGATGGGCACCCGTTCCGGCGACCTCGACGCGGGCATCATGGAGTACCTGATGAACCAGTACGGCATGGACATCCACGAGATGCTGAACATCCTTAACAAGAAATCCGGCGTGCAGGGTGTCAGCGGCGTTTCCTCCGACTTCCGCGATCTCGGCGATGCCGCCGCAAAGGGCAACTTCCGCGCGGGTCTCGCCGTCGATATGTTCAACTACGGCGTGAAGAAGTACATCGGCGCGTATGCCGCCGCAATGGGCGGCGTGGACGCCATCATCTTCACCGCGGGCGTGGGCGAGAACAGCGCCGACCAGCGCATGGCGATCGCCTCCGGTCTCGAGTTCATGGGCGTCAAGATGGACGAGGACGCCAACAAGGTCCGCGGCGAGGAGCGCGTGATCTCCGCCGCCGATTCCAAGGTCAAGGTGCTGCTCATCCCGACGAACGAGGAGCTCATGATCGCGATGGATACCGCTTCCCTCGTCAAGTAAATCTCTCCGGCAAAAAGGCTCTCACCGAATCGGTGAGAGCCTTTTCTCATGCGCTTTTATTCCGTTTTCAGACCGCGGCGGTCGATCTCCGACACCAGCGCGTCGAGGTCGTTCGGCAGCTTCATCGGCTCGCCGCAGAACCTGATCGCGTTCGCCACGTCCTTGAGGCCGTTGCCTGTCACGACCGAGACCACTGTGTCGTTCGCTCCGATGACGCCCTGCTCGCAGAGCTTCTTGAGCCCCGCCGTACCGGTGACGCCCGCCGGCTCGCCGAACACGCCGCAGGTCGTGCCGAGCAGCTTCTGCGCCGCCATGATCTCCTCATCCGTCACGTTCACGACGATGCCGTTACTCTCCCGGATCGCCATGAGCGCCTTGTCCGCATTGCGCGGCACGCCGACGGCGATGGAGTCCGCCAGCGTGTTCTCCTCCATCGGCTCCCAGGGCTTGTTCTCCGCGATGGCGCGGTTGATCGGGTGGCAGCCCTCCGCCTGCGCGGAGATCAGGCGCGGCAGCTTGTCGATAAAGCCGATGGCGTAGAGGTCCTTGAGACCCTTCCACACGCCCGCGATGGTGCAGCCGTCGCCGACCGAGATGGCGAGGTAGTCCGGCATCTTCCAGTCGAGCTGCTCCGCGATCTCCAGCGATACCGTCTTCTTGCCCTCGGACAGATACGGATTGATCGCCGCGTTGCGGTTGTACCAGCCCCACTTGTCGATGGCTTTTTTGGAAAGCTCGAAGGTCTCCTCATAGTTGCCCTGCACGGAGATGACGTTCGCGCCGAAGGTCATCAGCTGCGCGACCTTGCCCTTGGGCGCGCGCTCCGGTACGAAGATGAAGGTGCGCAGACCCGCCGCCGCGGCGTTGCCCGCAAGCGAGGACGCGGCGTTGCCCGTGGACGAGCAGGCGATGATCTTCGCGCCCGCCTCCTTCGCCTTGGCGACCGCCATGGCGCTGGCGCGGTCCTTGAGCGACGCGGTGGGGTTCTGCCCGTCGTCCTTGATCCACAGCTTTTTGACGCCCAGCAGCGCGCCGAGGCGGTCGGCCTCATAGAGCGGGCTCCAGCCCACGCGCAGCGGTGTGTCGGGCGTATCCTCCTCGACCGGCAGCAGCTCGCGGTAACGCCACATGGTATGCGGGCGCGTTTGCAGTTTTTCCTTTGTCAGCGTCTTTTTGATATAGTCGTAATCGTACACGACGTCGAGGATGCCGCCGCATTCGCAGTTGGTGAGGTTCGGCGTCGCCTCGTAGGTCCTGCCGCATTTGACGCACTTGGCGTGGATGACATTTTTCATGATGCTCTCCTTTTGAAAAGGACGGGGCGTGCGCCCCGCCCTTTTGTGTTTTTCTTTCTTACAGCGCCTTGAGGATGCCCACCTCGTCGTTGAAGGCGTCGATCAGCTCGTCGAGCTCCTTCGCCTGCGCGTGGACGGCGTCCCAGGTGTTCGCCGTGTCGTACCACTGGGCGTTCAGGTCTTCGACGTTCATGCCCTGCTGCTCGACCCAGGTGTAATACTTAAGGTTGTGGACGCGCTTGCGCTCGGCGTAGGTCAGCTCGATCAGGCTGTCGGTCTTGAGGCCCAGCATGTGCAGGGCGTGATCCTTCTCCGCCTCAAACACGCTGTAGGCGCCGTGCATCTCGTTGAGCTCCTGCACGCGGGACTTGTACATCACCGCGGAGTCGGTCAGCACCGTGACGAGGACGTCGTCCTCGGTCAGCTCGTAATACTTCGCCATCTTGATGCAGCACAGCACGTTGGCGATGCCGGAAATGCCCATCCACGTGAACTTCTCGATCTGCTCGTCGTTGAAGCCCAGCGAATCCTTGAGGTACTTCTGCCCCTCAGGCGTGTTGAACAGGCGCAGCAGGCGCTGGCTGTCCTCGTCGTCAATGGCGATCGCCATGTCGGTGTTCTTGACGTTGTGCACCCAGGGGATGTGCTTGTCGCCGATGCCCTCGATGCGGTGGCCGCCGAAGCCGTTGTCAAGGATGGTCGGGCACTGGAGCGCCTCGCCCACGCCGAGCTTCGAGTAGGGATAACGCTCCTTGAGCAGGTCGCCCGCGCTCATGGTGCCGGCGGAGCCGGAGGTGAAGCACGCGCCCGCGAAGCGCTGGCCGGGCTTTTTCACCGCCTCATACAGTTCGGCAAGCGCGTAGCCGGTGACGTTGTAGTGCCACAGCGGGTTGCCCATTTCGGCGAACTGGTTGAAGATCATCATGCTGGGATCCTGCTTGAGCTCCCAGGTCTTGTCGAAGATCTCCTTGACGTTGGACTCGCAGCCCGGGGTGGCAATGATCTGGCCCGCAATGCTCTTGAGCCAGTCGAAACGCTCCTTGGACATATCCTGCGGAAGGATCGCCACACTGTCACAGGCAAGCAGCTTGGAGTTGAACGCGCCGCCGCGGCAGTAGTTGCCCGTGGACGGCCACACGGCATGGTGATAGGTCGCGTCAAACTGACCCGTGACCAGGCGCGGCGCAAGGCAGCCGAAGGACGCGCCGACCTTGTGGCAGCCCGTGGGGAACCACTTGCCGGACATGGCGAGGATGCGGCACTTCACGCCGGACAGCGCGCTGGGGATCTCGACGTAGTTGGGCACCTTCTGATACAGGCCGCCGCTCTCCTTCGCCTCGTTGTGCCAGTTGATGCGGAACAGGTTGACGGGATCGACGTCCCACAGCCCGGTCTTGGACAGCTTGTCCTTGATCTTCTCCGGGATCAGCTCCGGATCCTGCATCTGCGCGATGGTCGGGATGATGATATTGTTTTCCTTCGCCTTCTGGATATTGTGCTTCAGGCCTTCCTTGTTGATGCTCAGATCAATCTTTCCCATTGTTCTTGCCCTCCTGTTTGTCAATATAAGAATAAAGTGTATATTTTGAAATGCCGAAGTATTTCGCGATCTTGTCGCCGGATTTCGTGACGAGGAACGCCCCGCTCTGGCTCAGGAAACCGATGGCCTTCATCTTGTCGTCCTTGTTCATCAGCGCCACGGGCTTGCCGACCAGCGCGACCGACTGTGTGATCAGTTCGTCGAGCAGGTCGTTGACGTTGACGATCTTCTGCGGCTCGCCGGTGCCGGTATCGTCCTTCGCCGCGGTCAGCTCGCGCACCGCGCCCTCCACCATCAGCAGCGCCGAAATGTCGTAGTTGATGCCGAGGATCGCCGCGACCTTGCCGTGCTTGCCGCGGATATACATGGTGGAGGACTTCAGGATCTTGCCGTCCGGCGTCTTGGTCAGGTAACACAGCCGGTCGGGCGGCTGTGAATCTGCCATCAAGGTCTGCTCCAGCGCCACCTGTGACGCGCCGTCGCCGACTTTCCGTCCGGTGATGTGTCCGTTTTCGATGGCGACGATCGTGCTGTCCGTGCCTTTTCCGGTCAAGTCATGCACCACGACCTCGCAGCTGCTTCCAAACGTCGCCGCAATTCCTTTTGCGATCTGACGCAATTCATTGAGCTGTGCCGTTTCGATGGGTCACTCCTCCTTTCCATGGAGAACCTTCGTCCCCTCTATCGCCTTCCCTCTGATTCTGTCGATACTATTCTAATACAAATAGCATGTAAATTGCAATGGTTTTTCAAAAATATTTTAAGTGGTTCTAAATTTTTGTTTGACATCAGCCATTCTTATGGTATGATGTAGGGGTAAGATTCTATAAGGAGGATGATCCCCATGGATTTTGAAGCGATCCGCAAGGCAGCGGCGGCATATGGCCCCGACATGACACGCTTTTTGCGCGACATGATCGCCCTCCCCAGCGAGAGCTGCGGCGAGGAAGGCGTCGCAAAGCGCATCGAGCAGGAAATGAAAAAGCTGGGCTTTGACGAGGTAGGCATTGACGGCCTCGGCAATATCATCGGATGGATGGGCGAGGGCGAGAAGATCATCGCCATCGACAGCCATATTGACACCGTCGGCATCGGCAATATCAAAAACTGGACGGACGACCCGTATCAGGGCTGGGAGAACGACACCCAGATCTATGGGCGCGGCGGATCCGATCAGGAGGGCGGCATGGCGTCCGCCGTGTACGGTGCAAAGATCATGAAGGATCTCGGCCTGATCCCCGAGGGCTACAGGCTCATGATCGTCGGCTCCGTGCAGGAGGAGGACTGCGACGGCATGTGCTGGCAGTACATCGCCAACAAGGACTTTGCCTCGCTCGAAGAGGCGCAGAAGAAGATCGAGTTCGTCATTTCCACCGAGCCGACGGACGGCGGCATCTACCGCGGCCACCGCGGCCGCATGGAGATCCGCGTGGACGTCAAGGGCGTTTCCTGCCACGGCTCCGCGCCGGAGCGCGGAGACAACGCGATCTACAAGATGGCGGACATTCTTCAGGACGTGCGCGCGCTCAATGAGAACCCCGCCGACGACAGCGTGGAGATCAAGGGCCTCGTCAAGATGCTCGACCCGAAGTACAATCCCGAGCACTATGAAGACGCGCGCTTCCTAGGACGCGGCACCTGCACGACAAGCGAGATCTTCTTCACCTCCCCGTCCCGCTGCGCCGTGGCGGACAGCTGCTCCATTTCCATCGACCGCCGCATGACCGCGGGCGAAACCTACAAGAGCTGCATCAAGGAGATCGAAGACCTGCCCGCCGTGAAGAAGTACGGCGACGACGTCAAGGTCAGCATGTACTGGTACGACCGTCCGGCGTGGACGGGCGAGGTCTATAAGACCGAGTGCTTCTTCCCCACCTGGATCAACAAGGAGACCGCGCCGCACGTGCAGGCGCTGGTGGACGCGTACCATGGGCTCTGGGGCGAGGAGCGCATCTGGAGCGACGATCTGGCAAGGAAGACCCGCGAAGGCCGCCCGCTGTGCGACAAGTGGACGTTCTCGACCAACTGCGTTTCCATTCAGGGCCGCTACGGTATCCCCTGCGTGGGCTTCGGCCCCGGCGCCGAGTCTCAGGCGCACGCGCCGAACGAGGTCACGTGGAAGCAGGACCTCGTCACCTGCGCCGCGCTCTACGCCGCCGCGATCCCGCTCTACAAGCCGGAGAATAAGAGCGGCAACGCCACGAGCTTCCGTCAGGAGCTTACTGGCAACGAAATTCAGTAAAACCCCTTTACAAATTTGAGAGGAGCTGATTCCAATGAGCAAGACCATGGAGCTCGCGCGGCAGCTGGAAATGCTGCACATCAACAACATGTACAAGAACGACTTCTACTGGACCTGGGACAAGACCGACGAGGAGCTTGCCGCCGTGTTCGCCGTCGCCGACGCGCTGCGTGACCTGCGCGAGCGCAACAAATCCACCCGCGTGTTCGACTCCGGCCTCGGTATCTCCATCTTCCGCGACAACTCCACCCGCACCCGCTTCTCCTTTGCGTCGGCGTGCAACCTGCTCGGTCTTGAGGAGCAGGTGCTCGACGAGAAGGTCAGCCAGATCGCCCACGGCGAGACCGTGCGCGAGACCGCGAACATGGTGTCCTTCATGGCGGACGTCATCGGCATCCGCGACGATATGTTCATCGGCGAGGGTCATAAATATCAGAAGACCTTCATGGACGCGCTGGAGGAAGGCTACCGCGACGGCATTCTGGAGCAGCGCCCCACGCTGGTAAACCTCCAGTGCGACGTGGATCATCCGACCCAGTGCATGGCGGATATGGCGCACATCATCCATCATTTCGGCGGCGTGGAGAATCTTAAGGGCAAAAAGGTCGCCATGACCTGGGCATATTCCCCGTCCTACGGCAAGCCGCTGTCCGTTCCGCAGGGCGTCATCGGCCTGTTCACCCGCTTCGGCATGGACGTCACGCTCGCCCATCCCGAGGGCTACGAGGTCATGCCGGAGATCGAGGAGATCGCCCGCAAGAACGCCGAGGCGACCGGCGGCAGCTATCGCAAGTGCAACTCCATGAAGGAAGCCTTCGCGGACGCCGACATCGTCTATCCCAAGAGCTGGGCGCCCTTCGCCGCCATGGAGGAGCGCACGAAGCTCTATCAGGCGGGCGACAAGGCGGGCATCGACGCGCTGGAGAAGAAGCTGCTGGCGCAGAACGCCGAGCACAAGGACTGGGCGTGCACCGAGGAGATGATGAAGCTGACCCGCGACGGCAAGGCGCTCTACCTGCACTGCCTGCCCGCCGACATCAGCGGCCTCTCCTGCGAGATGGGTGAGGTGGACAATTCCGTGTTCGACCGCTATCGCGTGCCCCTCTACAAGCAGGCGAGTTACAAGCCCTATATCATCGCCGCGATGATCTTCCTCTCCAAGGTCAAGGACCCCGTCAAGACGCTCATGGCGCTCGACGCGTCGGACAAGCTTCGCAAGCAGTTCTGATTTTCAGCGTATTGCACAGTTTTTTCCCATAACACTTGTTGAATAATCAGATTTTAAGGCTTGCTTTTTCGCGTAAAAACCGCTATCATGTGGAAAGAGGGATCGCTTCCGCGATCAAAACACGAATGGAACTGAGAAAAGGAGAGATTTTATGAAGAAGTACCTTGCATTGTTCCTCGCGCTCGTCATGACGCTGGCTTTGGCGGCCTGCGGCGGCGGCAATACTGCCACCACCGACACCAGCGCCCCTGCCGCGACGACCACTCCGGCTGCCACTGAGCCCGCGCAGACCACTCCGGCTGCCACCGAGCCCGCCGCCGCTTCCACGCTCAAGGTCGGCGTCGTCCTCGTCGGCGATGAGAACGAGGGCTACACCTACGCCCACATCGACGGCATCCGTAAGGCCGCCGCGGCTGTCGGCCTGGCCGACTCCGACATCGTGTGGTTCTACAACATCGGCGAGACCGAGGACTGCTACGACAAGTGCATCGAGTGCGTCGAGCAGGGCTGCACGCTGGTCATCACCAACTCCTATGGTCATCAGACCTACTGCCAGCAGGCGGCTGAGGAGAACCCCGACGTCCAGTTCGTCGCCATGACCGGCGACACCGCCATGAAGTCCGGCCTCGCCAACTTCCATAACGCGTTCAATATGACCTTTGAGTCCCGTTACGTCAGCGGCATCGTCGCCGGCATGAAGCTCAAGGAAATGATGGATGCCGGCCTCGTCTCCGATCCGTACATCGGCTACGTCGGCGCGTATCCCTACGCGGAAGTGGTCTCCGGCTACACCGGCTTCTTCCTGGGCATCAAGTCCATCGTCCCCGAGGCGCACATGGACGTCCAGTACACCAACTCCTGGTTCGACATTCAGGCTGAGGGCAAGGCTGCCGAGGCTCTGATGGCGCGCGGCTGCTGCATCATCGGCCAGCACGCCGACTCCACCGGCGCTCCCAAGGCTGTCCAGACCGCCAAGGACAACGGCACGCCCGTTTACTCCGTCGGCTACAACATCGACATGCTCGCCGCCGCCCCGACCGCGGCTCTGACCTCCTCCACCAACGACTGGAGCGTGTTCTACACCGAGGCGTTCCAGACCCTGCTGGACGGCAAGGAGCTGCCCACCGACTGGGCGAAGGGCTATGAGGCCGGCGCTGTCGCCATTACCCCGCTTGGACCCGAGGTCGCTGCCGGCACCGCTGAGGCCGTCAAGGCCGCTGAGGACGCCATCAAGGCGGGCACCCTGCACGTCTTCGACACCAAGACCTTCACGGTCGGCGGCGCCGAGGTCACCAGCGCGTTCACCTTCGACTCCGACGGCGACTGGAACAACGACACCAACGAGGGTATCGTGGACGGTTACTATCACGAGTCCGAGTTCATCTCCGCGCCGTCCTTCGGTCTTCGTATCGACGGCATCACCGAGCTCAACTGATCCTGTTCCGAAAGGGCTGCCCAATCCGGGCAGCCCTTTCCTTTTGTAGGAACCTTACAAATTTTTTGATGACAAACAAATAAATTTGTTTACAACAGGGGCATTCTCTGTTAAAATAGAATAATCAGAACGAAACCTTTCCCCTGTCTCGTGTGAATTCCGAAAAGAAAGGATGATTGCCTTGGCTTCCTGCGCCATTAAGATGGAAAACGTCACCAAGCGCTTCGGCAAGGTCGTGGCGAACGACCACGTCAACCTGGAGCTGCATGAGGGCGAGATCCTCTCGCTGCTGGGCGAAAACGGCAGCGGCAAGACCACGCTGATGAATCAGCTCTCCGGCATCTACTTCCCCGACGAGGGACAGATCTACGTTCACGACAAGCCCGTGACGATCGCCTCCCCCAAGGACGCCTTCGACAACGGCATCGGCATGATCCACCAGCACTTCAAGCTGGTCGACGTGTTCACCGCCACGGAGAATATCGTTCTCGGCCTGGAGGGCGAGGGCAAGCTCGATCTCAAGGCGGCAAGCGCCAAGATCAGCGAGATCTGCGAAAAATACGGCTTCGACATCAAGCCCGACCAGAAGATATACGATATGTCCGTCTCGCAGAAGCAGACCGTGGAGATCGTCAAGGTGCTCTACCGCGG
>JBGVBS010000051.1:0-7447 GCA_045225715.1 Oscillospiraceae bacterium | reverse complement strand
GACCTGCGAAACGGTCACGACGTTCACGCCAGAGGAAATCGAGCGGTTCAAGGCGGAAGCAAACCGCACATGGAGCAACGGCGAGCGCGTCTATCAGCAGGCAGCGGCATATACGCTGATGTTCAACACAGGGCTTCGGACCGGCGAAGTCCTCGGTCTGCTCAACAGCGATGTCGACCTTGACCGCCGTGTGCTACACCTTCAGCGCGGCGTGAAAGAGGTCTCCCGGCGCAACGGTGCGGAGTTCACAAGCGGCAGAGAGGTCAAGGTCGGCAAGCTCAAGAGTGCGTCGAGCAAACGTGATGTGCCGCTGAATCAGGCGGCAACCGGCGCAATCCTCGACCTGCGTGCAGAGCGGTACTTCGGCGAGGACGCGCCGCTGATTCCCGACGAAAACGGCGACTACACGCGCCCAGTAAACTTCCGACGCCGCTACTACCGTATCCTCGAAGCGGCGGGCATTGAGCAGAAAGGTCTGCACTCGATCCGCCACACCTTCGCTACAGCGCTCGTGAACGGCATCAAGCTGCCTGACGGCACGATCAAGTCGCTAACGCCCCGGCAAGTCGCCGATCTGCTTGGACACTCAACCACGGAGATTACAGAGATGTACTACGTCAAAAAAGATACAGCGCGCCTCGGCGGGATCACAGAAGGGTTTGAGTTGTGAGGCAGTGCAAAAATTGCGCAACTGTAAACAAAGAAAGACTAACACAGAGAAGAAAAAACACAGCGGCAGAGGCGCAAAAGCCCTTGCTGCTGTGATGCTCTTTTGATGCTGTACCAAACGGAAAGGTTCGCACCCAACAGCATCAGATAGACGATTTGACGCAGATTTGGGTGTCAGTGCAGAAACGCTAATCCGTGATAAGTATGAAAAATGCCTGATTTCTTGCGAAATCAGGCATTTTCGTGGCAGGGGCAGAAAGATTCGAACTCTCGACACGCGGTTTTGGAGGGGATGTTGACATAACAGCCAGCGCCAAGGTCTGCGCGTTTGCCAAGCGGTCCGCCGCGGTTTGATGCTCTTTTGATGATGTGCAAAAATCTACAACTCCGCAGCAAACAGGTTTTCGTAGTCCTGCATTAAGTGATAGATGCCGTCGACATACGCCGTCTCGCCTTCCACGCGGTAGAGCATCGCGTAATCGTGCTTCTCAAACTTAATGGCGTGGTAGCCGAGCTTGTGAAGCGTCGGATGGTCGCAGAGCTTTAAGCTGCCCGCAACCTTCGCAAGCGTTTCCCGTGTCTCCTTCGCATCGTTCAGAATGCTTTTCGCGGCGATCGGGTTGAGCAGTGTGTAATGCACATAGGAGATATAATCGTCCAACTGCGCGAGCGCCTTGGGCGAAACGACGACCTTATACGAAACCATGTTTCCTCCCGAGGTCGTCCAGCGCAGCCTCCATATCGAGTCCCTCGCCGCGCGCGATCTGCTTGCGGGATCCCTCCAAATCATCGAGGATCTGTGCCGAGGTCAACTGCGTATACGGGTTGGCGGGACGCTCCGAGGTAAAGAGCTTTCTGGTGAACTCCAGCACCTTCAGCCGCGCCTCCTCCGGCATGGCCTCCAGCATGGACATCGTCGCCTCCACGGAACTCATAGCATCATCTCCTCCGCGTTTTCTTCGCGTTCAGTATACCACAGGGAAATGTAAAATAAAAGTGTTTCTTTGCGGAGGCAAGCGGAGCATCCGGTCTGTCGATCGCTGTCAGTGTGACGAGCCCGCGGAGCCGCCCGTAAGCCGGAATGTAGCAAGCGTCTTATGAAGCACGGCGTCCGCGCAGGGAACCACCGGGTCGCCCGATTCGTTATAGTAGGTGTTGCTTACCCTGATGCAGATGCTCCCGCCGCCCGGAAGGGACACGACATAGATGTCCCGCACGACCTCGGCGCGCTTCGCGCCGTCGCGCAGCAGCGTCGCCGGGGTGTTTTCCGCGCCGACGGTCGTCTCCGTCCGCATCGGCTGTTCCATCTGCTCCATAAGCTCGGCAGTCAGCGTGGCGGCTTCGGTATAGGGATGCTCTTCTATGTCAACGCCGATCCCCCGCCATTCGCCCACGCCGCCGAGGGACAGCTCCAGTTCCCCAGAGTCGTAAAGCGAGAACTCGCGCAGATCGTAGTCGACACTCCACCCGGAGGGCGCGGCACAGTGGGCAAGCTGCGCCGACTCCGGGGTCTCCGCCGCGCCCGGAATCCGCACCGGCGCCCAGCCGTAGTCCTGATACTGTGTAAACGGCAGATCGTTTTGCAGCACATATTCCGCCAGGTACCGCGCGCGCACCTCCTCTCTGTCGAGGCCGTCAAGCTTCATCGTGCGAAGCGCGCCGAATATCCGCAGCCTATCCTTTCCGTATGCTTCGCCGTCCCCGACCAGCTCCGCGTCGAACACCTCATAGCCGTCTTCCGTCGCGCGCAGGTGCAGCAGCCCCGGATTTTCGCCGCCGCTGACGCAGAAGAGCGTCGTGGCGCGCGGCGTATAGCTGAAGCTCCAGAAATTGCCCCAAACGCGGATATCCTGTGGGTCGGAATCGTCCACGTCCGCGATCAGCGGGCAGGGGATCGTCACCTGCGCCTCGTGATACCGCGCCTGTTCGCCCCGCTTGACGCTCCATTCACACACCGCCGCGAGATACGGGTCGTCGCCCTGATACTCGTAGCGCGGCAGGATGGTTGCGGTCTGCTGCGGCGAGGCGTCGGCGATCACGGTAAAACTCCGCGCCATCGCGTCAAGCACGGCAGGCTCCAACCCGGTCATGTCCGAACGAATAAGCAGCGATGGATCATATTGCGTCCAGATGCACCAGATCCTGCCGTCCGGCGCTTCGACGAAGCGCTCCGCCTGTCCCGCCGCGAGCTGCGGGCGCTCCGCCGTCATTTCCTCGCGGGACGCTTCACGAATACTGATGGTGGAGCCGGTGTTGTACCGCGAGTACCAGCGTGCCGTATCCCCCTCGTCCGCGCGATACCACCACGTTCGCGCGGGTATGTAGACGTACCAGCCGTCTCCGTCCACGCGGTTCGCGGGCACATTGTTCCCGCCGCCCAGCGAAAGCTCGACCGAATAAAGCGGCAGATCAAGATCGTAGTATTGCACCGCCCAGTCGTAGAGCGCCTCGTTCTCGCTGTCTTGGTAATGCCAGATGCCGCCCATGTCGTCGTTGCACGGCGCGTCGCGCAGCACGTCCGCGCTGCCGTCGGCGCGGCGCAGAACGATCAGCGCATGACCGCCCTGCCCCTCAAGGTCGCACCAGCCGTCTTCGGCGGCGTACATACCGCCCGCGAGGGCGACGTCCGCGAGCGGCACGTCGATTTTGGTTTCGAGCCTATAGCGGTAAAGCTCCAATTTGCCGTCGGGCACGAGATCGGACACTTCGCCCCTTTTTTGCAGAAGCGCGACACGGGTGTCCAGCACGTTTGCGGTTTTTTCGCCGGAGCCGTCGGCGGCATAGTAGGTCGCGGACGTAATCTTCGCGCGCACGGCGTCGATATAGTCCTCCGCGCTCGCATACGCGCCGTCCAACTGCCCATCCACAGCGATGGGCAAATCCGCCGCAATCTGTTCGGCGGCGTCGGAACCGTTCCGTTCCGCGCCCGTGAACGTTGCGGCGCAGACGATGGCGGTCAGCGCCAACACGACAACGAGGGCAATGGCGAGGGGTCTCTTATGCTCCGCGATGCGCTGGATGCGCTCCTTCATCTGCCGCTTGCCCGCCGTCATGGTGGTGGCGGTCAGCAGCGGGTTTCCGCCGCACCGCACCGGAACCAGCGAGAGCAGCGTCTCGCCGTAGGGGACGCGCTCTACCTCGCCCAGCCGCGCAAGCGTTCCCTCGTCACAGGCAAGCTCACAGTCCGCCTTGGCGCAGTGCGCCGCCAGCCACACCAGCGGATCGAACCACCAGACCGCAAGGCACACGCCCCGCACCAGCGACCACAGCGGGTCGAGGTGCCGCGCGTGGGTCTCCTCATGCGCGATCACATAGCGCAGGCGGCTTTCGTCCTTCGCCGCCGCGCTGGTGACGTAGATCGATGGCTGAAACAGCCCAAACAGGCAGGGGGAGGGAATGTCGTCGCAGAGATAGACGGGATACCTGCTCTCCACGCCGTCCAGCGGGACGCGGGTGCGGCGCAGCCTGCGGGCAAAGCGGAGGTTGGCGGCGAGAAACCACAGCGCCATGACCGCCATGCCACCGCGGTGGATAAAGTGAGCAAAAATCAACCAGAGAGACGGACCTGAAACATAGATTTCCGTTGGTCCGTCTGCTCCGCCAATCACGCCTGCAGACTGGCTTTCAGACGTTGTATACTGCGAGACCAGCACATCCGCACTCTCCATGGTTTGATGGATCGTCGAATCAAGCCGCTCCGTGAGAGACAACTCAACCTGTGTGCTGGCCCGCTCCGTCACGCTCAATACATTATGCTCGATCGCAGGCAGATTGGCGGGCACCAACAGTCGCAGCGCGACCAGCAGCCATAGTACATACTGCGCGCGGCGGGATATCATGTTGCGGAATATGTAACGCAACAGCACAATGGCAGCAATCAGGACGGAGGACGTGATCAGCATCTCCTTCATTTGCCCTCGCCCGCCTTTCGCAGGATCTCGGACAGCTCGTCGATGTCCTCCTTCGTCAGCGCGTGGTCGTCCACCAACGCGCTCATCATCAGCCCCAGTCTGCCGCCGTAGACGCGGTCGAGAAAGCTGGCGGTCTCCTCGCGCCGCGCGTCCTCGCGCGCGATCACGGGTGAATAATGCCGCGTCCGCCCGACCTGCTCCCAGCGCACGGCCTCCTTGCCCTCCAACCGGGTCAGCATGGTGATAATCGTGTGCTTTGTCCAGCCGGTATCGGCCTCCAAAGCGCGCGTGAGCTGCATCAGCGTCATCGGCGCGCCGTCCCAGAGCTGGTTCATCAGCTTCCATTCCATATTTGACAGCGAAATCTTCATATGCCGCCTCCTTGGTTTACATCCGTTTAACGGGAGCATATCACGAAGTTAAACGAATGTCAACCACTTTTTCTCGGTATGGCAGCTCTTTTTCCCTCACTGTCCCCTGTCGCGCCGTTGTTGGCGATTTTTGGACTCGGTTGCTCCGCGGCGGGTGCTGACACGGCAAAGCGGTTTGAAGCGGACGTTAGCGCCGTGTTCGGCGCGTGCGCGAAAACGTGCTCGGATGTGCGCTCTCCCGTTCCGAAGGGATGGGTAAAAATGCCCCGGCTGAAAACAAAGATACGCCGAACGCCTCAAGCCGAGCAGTCCAAATCTCGGACCGCAAAAAGCAGCTCAGAATATGAGCCGCCATAGGCAAAGAATACTTCAAAAAGCGCAGCGGTCTTTCTCCGTTTCGTCAGCAAGATTCTTCTCGACTTCCGGCCGCTCTTTGCGTATGTTATGTTTACATAACATACGCAAAGGAGGAACACAGCATGAACAGCAGAAGAAAGAGAGAGGCCGCGCTCGTCGCGTCGGGAATCATCTTCGGCACGGCAATCGCAGCGCCCACGGTTGGCGCGGTGCTCACCGCACAGCAGTCCAGCCAGAAGATCGTCGTGGATGGCAAGCCGGTGCAAATCGAAGCGTACAACATCGGCGGGAACAACTACTGCAAGCTCCGCGACGTCAGCAGAGCGGTCGGGTTCGCCGTGGAGTACGATCCCATGACGAACACGGTCTGCATCAAAACGGACGAACCATATATGGAGGAAGCTCCGGCGCGCTCCTCGCGGGTGGTGTCGTTGCCGACCGACGGCAGCCAATACGTCCCGCAGGTCGGCGATGTCATCCTCTGTGATGACGGAACCGAGTACGAGATCAAGAACGTCGCGCGCTGGGATACGAACGTCTTTCAGGACGGGCCTGTCGGCCCGCTCCCGACGCCGACGTGTGACTGGAACGTGTTCCCGACGCTGGAGTTGCCGGAGCCCGTCGTGAAGCACTACAACGACGAGCACGGCGACGACCTCTTCGTGCGGAACGTGTACGAGGTACGTCGCATGATCCGCACGCTCTACAACGCGCTCGGCAACGAGCCGGACGCATGGCGCGACGGCAAACCGCTCTTCAAAATCTACACGGAAATACCGTTGGAGTACGAACCCTACACCGGCGTGTTCTGGCCGTGGCGGGCGGAGGAAATTACGAAGGCAGTCCACGCTCTGCCGAACACGCGATACTACGTCGACGCCTACGACGAATACCACAACGGCGTCTACCTCTGCACCCGCTATATGCTGATGCAGATCTGATACAACATCCCGGCGGAGCGGCGTTTGCCGCTTCGCTTTTTGGCAAATACAGAGGGAAAAGGCCGCTCTGCGGCGATGTGCATTTTGCCGGAAAAGTTGCGTTTCAGAGTCACTGATTTCGATTCGAAAAAAGCACAAGATAAAGAACCGCCGTCGTAAACGCCGCCGGTTTGAACCACAGCGTCCCGCAGTGCGGGTCGCGGAGCGGGTTTGCTAGCTTTTTCGTCGGTGCGGATTGCGCAGTCGTTTCGCGCCGGTTTTCGCAGCTGTGCGGTCGCTCCGATGCGAAACGCACGTTTTTGCCCGTCGTTCCGCCATTTTGACCGACCTCGGTAACGCACTACTGCCTCACGCAAGTTTACGAAAAAGCAACGGGCGAAAATCTCTCTTTTAGAGAGGCAAGCAGAGCGCCTGTCCGCCTTTGGCGGTCAGGTGCAGCCGCCGCTCGCGGCGGTTGTGCAGGCAGAAGCCCGCACCCACTCCCCCTACTAAAATGCTAACAATTTGATAACTCACGGTTTTAAGGATAGCTATTTTCTCCTCTCTGTGATACTGTTCGTGGTTAAAAAGCGGAGGAGGAAACAGCATGGCACAGAGAAAGTTACTTACCAACGGCAGCGCGTTCGTCCGCACGGACGGGCGCTGGGCGGGCGTGGTGTGGTACATGGACGAGCACGGCGAAAGAAAACGCAAGAGCTTCTCCGGCACGTCCAAGGCAGAAGTCAATAAGAAGATGACGGACTACATCGCCGCATTCGAGAAGCAGATCATCGAGAGCGATGAATCAAAGAAGCTGCTTGAAGGAAGCATGGGCAACTGGCTCCGCGTCTTCAAATTCCCGTCCATCGAGCGCGGCAGCTATGACCGGCTCGAATGCACCGCGAAGCACCAAATCTATCCCATCCTCGGAAAAAAGGTGGTCGGCGACGTCACCTCGGCGGATATACGCAAGCTGCTCAACCACTGGATGAACGAGGGCTACGCCTACACGACGGTCAAGAAAGTTTACAATCTGCTGACCGATTACTTCCGCTACCTGACGCAGCAGGAGCTGATTGCCAAGAACCCGATGACAGCGGCGCCGATGATAAAGAGGGCGAGCTTCCTCGCGGCGCAGGGAAAGGAAAACCACCCGACCTGCGAAACGGTCACGACGTTCACGCCAGAGGAAATCGAGCGGTTCAAGGCGGAAGCAAAC
>JBGVBS010000050.1:0-45781 GCA_045225715.1 Oscillospiraceae bacterium | reverse complement strand
ATCCGAGACGCATCGACGCCGCCCAAACGACAACGCCGCCCCCCCGCAAAGTCACGCATCCCCGGGAACGCCTGCGTTCCCGGGGATGCCCGTATCACGGCCGTTTTTACGCCGTCACGATCTTTTCCGCGTCCTGGAGCTTCAGCAGCTCCACCGCCTCTTCCCGCATCTTGTATTTCAAGATCTTCCCCGCCGCGTTCATGGGGAAGGAATCCACAAAGCGGAAGTAGCGGGGCACCTTGTGCTTGGCGATGCGCTCCAGGCAGTATTTCCGCAGCACTTCCTCCGTGAGGCCGGAGCCCTCCCGGGGGATGACGCAAGCCATGGCCTCCTCGCCGTATTGGGCGTCGGGCACGCCGATCACCTGCACGTCCTCCACGTCGGGATGGGTGTAAATGAAGTCCTCGATCTCTTTGGGGTAGAGGTTCTCGCCGCCCCGGATGATCATGTCCTTCAGCCGCCCGGTCACCTTATAGTTCCCGTCGGGCAGCCGCCGCAGCATGTCCCCGGAATGGAGCCAGCCGTCGGCGTCGATGGCTTTGGCGGTGGCCTCGGGCATCTTGTAGTAGCCCTTCATGATGTTGTAACCCCGGGCGCAGAATTCCCCGTCCTGGTTGTCTCCCAGCTCTTCCCCGGTTTCCGGGTCCACGATCTTGCATTCCACGCCGAAGATGGGGCTGCCAACGGTGTTCACCCGCGTCTCCAGGCTGTCGGTGGTGTGGCTCATGGTGGTGGCGGGGGAGGCCTCCGTCTGCCCGTAGGTGATGCAGATCTCCGGCATGTGCATCTTCTCCACCACCTCCTCCATCACCTTGATGGGGCAGGGGGACCCGGCCATGATGCCGGTGCGCATGTAGCTGAAATCCGTCTTGGGGAAGTCCTCGTGGTTCAGCATGGCGATGAACATGGTGGGCACCCCGTGGAAGCAGGTGACGTGCTCGGAGTTGATGCAACTGAGGCTGGACTTGGGGGAGAAGTAGGGCAGGGGGTGCAGGGTCGCCCCGTGGGTCATGGAGGCGGTCATAGCCAGCACCATGCCGAAGCAGTGGAACATGGGCACCTGGATCATCATCCGGTCCGCCGTGCTCAGATCCATGCAGTCGCCGATGGCCTTGCCGTTGTTCACCACGTTGTAGTGGGTGAGCATGACGCCCTTGGGGAAGCCGGTGGTGCCGGAGGTATACTGCATATTGCATACGTCGTGCTTATCCACGGCGGCTGCGCGCTTGCGCAGCTCCTCGTCGGAGGTCTGGGCGGCGTAAAGCTGGGCCTCCTCCCAGGTGAGGCAGCCCTTCTGCCGGTAGCCCACGGTGATGACCCGCCGCAGGAAGGGCAGCTGCTTGGCGTGCAGGCTCTTGCCGGAAGGCGTGGTCTCCAGCTCCGGGCAGAGCTCCGCGATGATCTTCGCGTAGTTGGAATCCCGGTAGCCGTCGATCATGACCAGGGTGTGGGTGTCCGACTGGCGCAGCAGGTATTCCGCCTCGTGGATCTTGTACGCGGTGTTCATCGTGACCAGCACTGCGCCGAGCTTTGCCGCCGCCCAGAACGAGATGTACCATGCGGGTACGTTTGTCGCCCAGACCGTGACCTTACTGCCAGCTTTCACGCCGAGGGAGACCAGCGCGCGGGCGAAGTTGTCCACGTCCTCGCGGAACTCCTCATAGGTGCGCGTATAGTCCAGCGTCGTGTACTTGAAGCAATACTGGTCGGGGAATTCCTCCACCATGCGGTCGAGCACCTGCGCGAACGTCAGCGGGATCAGCTCGTCCTTTTTCCAGACGAACTGGCCCGTACCGTCGTGGTTGAAGTACAAACCCTTCTTTTTGCCGCGTGTGTTCTCGAAGCGGCTCATGTAGTTGACAAAGTGCGGGAAGATGATCTCAGCGTCGGGCAGGTCGAGCATCCACTCCGGCTTCCACTCCAGCGAAATATATCCATCGTAATCGATGGAGCCGAGCGCACGCATCAGCTCGCGGATGGGAAGCGACCCCTCGCCGACGAGATTATAGGTTTCCGCGTCGTCGCTGTCCCGCAGGTGGACGTGGCGGACGTAAGCGCCGAGATTCTTGATGGTCGTATCGGGCATCTCGCCGCGATCGCGGTAGGGATGGTGCATATGCCACAGCGCGCCGAGATAATCGCTCGCATAGTCGTCCATCAGCGCGCGCAGACGCGCGGTGTCGGCGTAGATGCCGCTGGTTTTGAGCAGCAGCGTTACTCCGTGTTCCTCGGCGATGGGCAGCAGCTTGTCCAGCCGCTCGCGCACCAGCGATTCATCGTCCTCGTGCGCGATGGCAGAGACGTAGGGCACCCGCGCCTCGGCGGCAAGCGTCAGCAGATCAGTCAGCGTCGGCACGCAGTTCGCACCCGCGGACACATCGCAGGACGTATCGAGGCAAGGAATGTCAAGCCGCCTGTCGCGCAGAGCGCGTACGGTGGCGGCGACGCTGTACTTGTGGAACGGGCCGCCGCGCTCGGTCAGGGCGGGGACTGTCTGAACGTTGTAGAACTCGACGCCGGAGAAGCCCATCTCGTCGGCGAGGTCGAGCGCCTCGTCCCATGTGAAGCCCCAGCCGCGCGTGGAAAAGGATAGTTTCATTGCGCGCCCTCCTCATAAGCAATTTTATTGAGCGCGTTGACGTAGGCATGGATGCTCGCGCCGACAATGTCGGTGGATATGCCACGTCCGGAGTACAGCTTGCCGTTTGAGCGGAGCCGCACTACGGTTTCGCCCATCGCCTCATGGCCCTCAGTGATGGTGCGGATCTGGAAATCATCCATCTCGCAGTGCCGCCCCGTGACCTGCTCCAGCGCGAGGAAAGCCGCGTCGATCGGGCCGTCGCCCAGCGACACGCCCTCCTGCTCTTTTCCGTTTTTCGACAGCTTGATGTGCGCCATGGCGGTGATACCGCTGCCGGTGTTGATCACATAGCTCCTGACCTCGTAGGTCGCCGGCACCTGCATGGCGACCGAGGCGACAATGGCGTCCAGTTCGCGCGCGCCGATCTCCTCTTTACGCTCCGCAATGCGCTGAAACGCCTCCCATACGGCGGTCTCATCCTCGCCGCTGAGATCGTAACCCAGCTTGGCGACTGCCTGCAAAACTGCGGCTTTGTCGTCGTGCGACGAGAGTGTCATCGCCGCGTTCTCGTCGCTGCCGAATCCGTCATAGGGCGTGTTGCGCCCGGACTCGAACAGCCGCGCGATCTGCGCCGCGCCGCGTTTCATTTCCACCGTGCGTACGCCGATGCGGATGCCGAATCCCTCGCCCTTGGCGTGGAGCACCTTGGAGATGTTGGGGAGATAGATGCCGTAGGCGGGATACGCCGACGCCTTGATCTCACGCGCGCCGCGCAGAACCGCGGTGACGGCGCAGGCATCCGCCATAGCCAGCGCGTCCGAGCAGGCGACGCCGACGCAGACCTCGCGCAGCGCAGGAACGGCCTCGTAAAGACCTTCAAAGAATGCCGCGAACTCGCGCGGGAGCATCGCGCCCGCGCTATCGCAGATCGTGACGGTCGTCGCGCCCGACTCAATGGCGGCGGAGAGCGCGCGATGCAGATATTCCGGATCGGCGCGGGAGGCGTCGTCCGCGACAAACTCCACGTCTGCGCACTTCTCGCGGCAGTACGCCGTCAGCTCGCGGATCAGCGCGAGCATGGCATCCGGCTTTTTGTGACAGAGATATTCCATTTGTACTGTGCTGGTCGGCGTGACGACCTGCAATCTCGGCTTCTTCGCGTCCCTGAGCGCGTTCCACACCGCGTCTACGCCCTCTTTGGACAGCGCGGCGGGTACGGCGACGACACCGTTTTTCACTGCCGAGGCGACGGATTTGACGCGCAGCGCGTCTACCTTGGCGTTTTCGATGCCCTCCAGCTCGATGACCGATACGCCGAGCCGGTCGAGCTGCTTCGCCATCTCGATCTTCTGGCGGAACGACAGTTCACCGCCAAGGGTCTTCATGGTCACATCGCTGATGCGCACTTCTTCCATATTGCCATCTCCTTACGAAAAAATCCCTGAAGCCAAAGGCTTCAGGGACGAAATCAATTCGCGGTACCACCCTGCTTGCTCTGGCCTTGCGGACAGAGCCACTCTCGGATTCCTGATAAAATCCACAGCCTGTAACGGGGCGTCCGGGTCTCACTACTTGCCGCTGCTTTTGCAAGACCGACTCGGGAGCCAGACCGCGCTCATCCCGCGCATCGGCTCGCACCGACCGCCGACTCTCTGAGGCGCTTTGGAAAACGCGGATTCTCCTTCAATGTCTTTATTGTATTAACAAAGTGAAGTATATCTGCGTTTTTGCGTCTTGTCAATGATAAAATCCTCCAAAAAAACTGTACGCGCGCATTTCGCTGTGATATAATCGCGCCAAATCAAAGGAGGAGGCGCGCAGATGCAGCCGAATATTGACGAAATATTGCGCTATCTCCGCGTCCGAGGGGAGGCGGGTGATCTGCGGGAGCAGGTCGCGCATGCGGCGGCGAAGCTGTCTGAGACTTTGCCACCCAAATGGGTCTACCGTGCGTTCCCGCTGATACATACGCCGGAGGGCGCCGTGCTGGATGGCAGCGGCGTGACGCTGACAGGGGATCTTGCGGTGAAGATGCTGCACGAGTGCGACACGGCGGTGCTCCTGTGCTGTACGCTGGGTATCGCGTTTGAGCAGAGGCTCAAAGCAGTGGAGCGCCGCGATATGGGCGAGGCGGCCATTCTTGACGCCTGCGGCAGCGCGTGGGTCGAGACGGGCTGCGACATGGCGCAGGCGGAGATCGCGGAGCGCTTTGCGCCGCGGTTCCTGACCGACCGATTCAGCCCCGGCTACGGCGACCTGCCGCTGTCCCTGCAGCCTGCCGTGCTGGGCGCGTTGGACGCGGAGCGCCGCCTCGGCATCCATCTGAGCGACAGCTTTCTGATGACCCCCGCAAAATCTGTTACCGCCGTCATCGGCGTTGCCGATACGCCGCAGCCGGCGCGGGTGCGCGGCTGCGGATACTGTGCGATGCGCGAAATATGTGAATACCGCAAGGGAGGGACGACCTGTGCCGTCTAAGAAACTTGATTTCAGCCGCAACCGAATTCTCATCGGCGCGATGGGGACGGTCCTGCAGCGCCGTGGTCTCAAGCCCGGCGCGATGCCCGATCTGCTGAATCTTACCGATCCAGACCTCGTTGAGAGCATTTACCGCGAGTATACTGACGCGGGCAGCGAGATCCTTTACACCAACACCTTCGGAACGAACGCACGCAAGCTGGAAAAGACAGGCAAAAGCGTACAGGAGGTCGTAACGGCCGCCGTCGCCGTCGCAAAGCGCGCGGCGGCGGGAACGGAGGCGCTGGTTGCGCTCGATGTCGGGCCGCTGGGCGAACTGCTGGAGCCGTTGGGGACGCTGAGCTTTGAAGCGGCGTACGAGCTGTTTCGGGAGATCGCCGTCGCGGGCGCGGAGGCGGGCGCCGACCTCGCCGTCATCGAGACGATGACCGATCTCTACGAGACTAAGGCGGCGCTGCTGGCGGTTAAAGAAAACACCGATTTGCCCGTGATGGTCACCATGTCCTTTGAGGGCGACGGGCGCACCTTCACCGGCTGCACCGTCGCGTCGATGGCACGAACGCTGACGGGACTGGGCGCGGACGCGATCGGGCTGAACTGCTCGCTGGGACCGGACAAGCTTGCTCCGCTCCTGCGGGAATTGTGCGAAAATACCGACCTGCCCGTGATCGCCAAGCCAAACGCGGGGCTTCCCGATCCCGTGGACGGGCACTATGACATGACGCCCGCCGACTTCGCCGCGGCGCTCGCGCCAATGGCGGAATCCGGCGTCAGCGTGTTCGGCGGCTGCTGCGGCGCGGGACCGGAGTATATCCGCCTCGTCGCGGCGGAGCTGAAGGGAAAAACGCCCGCGCCCCATGCCGCGCGGCGCGAGAGCTTCGTCTGCACGCCGGTCAGACCTCTGCCGCTTACGGGCGTGCGCGTGATCGGCGAGCGCATCAACCCCACGGGCAAAAAGCGTTTCCAGCAGGCGCTGCTGGAAAAAGACCTGGACTATATCACAGGCGTCGCCGTGGCGCAGGAGGACGCGGGCGCGGACATCCTCGACGTCAACGTGGGCTACCCCGGCGTGAACGAGGCCGAGATGCTGCCCCGTGTGGTGAAGACCCTGCAAAGCGCCGTATCCCTGCCGCTGATGCTGGACTCGTCCAACGCCGAGGCGCTGGAGGCGGGGCTTCGCGTCTATAACGGCAAGGCGGCGGTCAACAGCGTGAACGGCGACGAGGCGGTGTTGGAGCGCGTTCTGCCGATCATCAAAAAATACGGCGCGTCCGTCGTCGGTCTGACGCTGGACAAGTCCGGTGTGCCGCAGACAGCGGAGCAGCGCTTCGCCATCGCAAAGCGCATCCTCGACGCGGCATTGTCCTATGGAATCCCGCGCGAGGACGTGTGGATCGACTGCCTGACGCTGACGGTCTCCGCACAGCAGGAACAGGCGCGCGAAACGCTCCGGGCGCTGCGCATGGTGCGGGAGGAGCTGGGGCTGCAAACCGTTCTCGGCGTGTCGAACATCTCGTTCGGCTTGCCGAACCGCCCGCTCGTTACGAGGACGTTCCTCATCGAAGCGCTTCATGCGGGATTGACGCTGCCGATCCTCAACCCCAACCAGACGGAACTGATGGACGCCGTGGCGGCGTTCCGCGTGCTCTCGGGCGAGGACGAGGCGAGCCGCGCGTATATCGAGCGCTTCGCCGGATGGGAACCGCCCAAGGCGGGGCCGGGTAATATCGTCAGCTCGGCAAAAAAAGAAGCGAGCGCGCAAAGCGGGGCTCTGACGCTGGACGATGCCATCATCCGCGGACTCAAGGCGGAAGCGGCGGCGCTGGCGAAGGAAGTCCTGCAAACCGAGGACGAGCTGTCCGTCGTGGACGGGCACCTGATTCCCGCGCTGGACAAGGTGGGCGAGGGATACGAAAAAGGCAGGGTATTCCTGCCGCAGCTCCTGTCCGCAGCGCAGTCGGCGCAGGCGGTGTTTGAAGTTATCCGCGAAAGCGCGGCAAACAAGGGAACAGTCAGCGTCAAAAAGGGGAGGCTGCTGGTCGCCACCGTCCGCGGCGACGTGCATGACATCGGCAAGAACATCGTCAAGACTGTGCTGGAAAACTACGGCTACGACGTGCTTGACCTCGGCCGCGACGTCGCGCCGGAGACCGTCGCGGAGACGGTGAAGGAACATGGCGTCCGTCTCGTCGGTCTGTCCGCGCTGATGACGACGACGCTGCCCGCCATGGAGGAAACGGTGGCGCTGCTCAAGGCGCTGCCCGATCCGCCCAAGATCTTCGTCGGAGGCGCGGTTGTCACGCCGGAGTACGCCGCGCGCATCGGCGCGGACTGGTACGCGCGGGACGCCAAAGCGAGCGTCGAGGTAGCAAGGATTGTATTCGGATAACGAAAAAGCAGCCGTTGGGCTGCTTTTTCGTTATCCCTCGATCAGTTTTCGCAAGATGCTTGCCGACAGGTCGGCGGTCTCCCGCTCGAACTCATCGAACGACGGGGCAAAGGTGCCGTCCGCGAGGTCGGAGATCGCGCGCAGCACGATAAACGGGACGCCTGCGAGCGACGCGACCTGCGCGATGGCGCCGCCCTCCATTTCAGCCGCGACCGCGCCAAACGTGTCCGCAATGTCGCGCTTCGCCTCGGGCGATCCGATGAACTGGTCGCCCGTCGCGATGCGGCCGGTCTTGACTCGCGCGGGGTCGATCACCGTCTCCGCCGCCGCGCGGAAGGCATCGATCAGCGCGGGGTTGCTGTAAAACACCGTGGGATCTTTGCGGTGCGCGGGATCGCAGATGTTGCCGCGGGCATAGCCGAACGTCCGCACGTCAAAGTCATGCTGCACCAGCTCCGTGCCGATGACCACGTCCGCGACGCAAAGCCCTGCGCCGATGCCGCCGGCGATGCCGGTGTTGACGATGTAATCGGGGCTGAACCGGTCGATCAGGATCTGTGCGCAACGGGCGGCGTTGACTTTGCCGACGCCGCACCTTACCAGCGCCACGCGATGTGCGCCGAGCGTGCCGCAATAAAACGTCACACCGGCATATTCCTGCGTTTCGGCGCCGCTGAGCGCCGCGCGAAGCTGCGCGACCTCGCTCTCCATGGCGCCGATGACGCCGAAGGTCGCGTGAGGCTTCATCGCCTTACGAATCGTAGAACTGTTGTCCATCATCCGTTACCAGACGCTCCGTTTTTGGGTACTCGAAGATTTCGGGCCTGTCGGCGTTCAACGCGAGGTAGCGCGCGAATTCCGCGGCGTACCATTTCGCCATCGGCAGATTGTGCATGAGGTAATTTCCGCAGTTCTTCGCCGCGGCGCCGGGAACGCTCTCCGCCGTCTCTACCGAGCGGAAAGCGCTCAGGAGCAGTTCATAGACCGCCCTAGGCGGACGGTTTCCCTTGAGAATGAGATAAAAACCGGTGAGGCAGCCCATCGGGCCCCAGTAGATGATCTCATCCTTCCAGTCGGGGTCGTTCCGGAGGAAAGTGGCAATGATGTGTTCAAGCGAATGCATCGCCGCAACGTCGATTGCCGGTTCTATGTTTGGTCGCTTCAGCCTGACGTCATACGTCGTGACCATATCGCCGCCGACCTGATCCACACGGCTGACAAAAATACCGGGAACAATGGCTCTGTGGTCAACGGAAAAACTCGGTATCAAATCCTATCGTCTCCTTTCGGCGCACCGGCAGGCACGCCCGATTTGGCACTCAGTATATGACGCGCATGAAGGCGTGTCAAACGTTTTTTCGGCATGAACTCCTGCGCTTTGCCTGCTTGGTCACTTGACAGGAGCCGCAGCAAGTGCTATCTTGATTTGCAAATCGCTCGCAATTCCCGGAGGTGAACACCTTGTCCAAATATATGACGCGACAGCGCAAAGCATTGCTGGATTATCTGAGCGGTCATCATGACGAACTGCTTTCCGCGCAGGAAATCGCGGCGGCGCTCGGAGAAGACGGCGTGAGCCTCAGCGCGGTTTATCGAAACCTCGGCGAGCTGGAGGCGGAGGGGCGCCTGCGCCGCACCAGCCGGGGCAGCGCCCGCGAGGTTTACTATCAGTTTATCGACGCGGATGCGTGCAAGGGCAGCCTGCACCTGCAGTGCAAACGGTGCGGGCGCACGTTTCACATGGACTCCGATGGCGCGGAGCAGCTAAAAAGCGTGGTGGAGAAGGCGGAGGGCTTTGCGCTGGACAAGGGTGACACCGTGCTCTACGGCGTATGCGAGATCTGTCGCGACGACTGATATGGAGAAAACAACACAGACGCATCCATTCCCGCCGCTGTACGACGCAAGCTCCCGCGTGCTGATCCTCGGCTCGTTCCCGTCGGTCAGGTCGCGAGAGCAGAGGTTTTTCTACGGACACCCGCAAAACCGCTTCTGGCGCGTTCTGCCCGCTCTGTTCGGCGAGGAGATCCCGACGACGATCGAGGAAAAGAAAGAACTCGTCCTGCGCAACCAACTTGCGCTGTGGGATACCATCGCAAGCTGCGACGTTGCCGGATCCTCCGACGCGAGCATCACGAACGTTGTGCCGAACGACCTGCGTCCGATCCTGGACGGCGCAGACATTCGCGCGATATTCTGCAACGGCGGCACGTCGTACAAGTGGTATAACCGCCTCCTGCGCGGCGAGCTGGGGCGCGATGCGGGCCTGCTGCCCTCCACCAGCCCCGCCAACGCGCAGTGGACGCTTGATCGGCTGACGACCGCATGGAGCGACGCGATTTTATCTTATCTGGAGTAACATATGAAAAAAACATCGGCCCTCGCTGGCGGAACAAAAATCGAATTTTCCAACCGTGAGCTGGTCACGCTGATCGCACCGCTGATCGTCGAGCAGTTTTTTGCCATTACGGTCGGCCTTGCGGATTCGCTGATGGTCGCCACCGTCGGCGACGCGGCGATCTCTGCGGTTTCGCTGGTCGATTCGATCAGCAACCTGATGATCTACATCTTCTCCGCCATGGCGGCGGGCGGCGCGGCGGTGGCGGGCCAGTACATAGGCCGCCGCGAGAAGGAAAACGCCAACAACGCGGGGCAGCACCTGGTCGCACTGCTGGGGGTGACCTCGGTGTGCTTTGCTGCGCTGCTTTATTTGTTCAAAACACTGATCCTGACCACGGTCTTCGGACAGATCGACGCGGACGTTATGGCGGCGACAAACAAGTATTACACCATCGTCATGGCGTCGATTCCCGGCATTGCGCTCTATAACGGCGGCGCGGCAATTTTCCGCACGATGGGACGCAGCGACGTGTCGCTCAAGGTCTCGCTGCTGATGAACGGCATCAATGTCGGCGGAAACGCGCTGCTGATCTTCGGCTTCCACATGGACGTGGCGGGCGTCGCCATCCCGACGCTGGTGTCGCGTACGGTGGCGGCGGTCGTTATCCTCGCGCTGTTGTTCAACGAGAAGCTGCCGCTGCACCTTTCAAACCTCCGCGCGTTCGAGTACAAGCCGCGGCTGCTCAAAAACATCCTGTATATCAGTATCCCCAGCGGCATTGAAAACGGAATGTTCCACCTCGGACGGCTGATCCTGTTCAGTCTGATTTCGACCTTCGGCACGGCGTCGATCGTCGCCAACGCCATCGGCAACACGCTGGGCAACTTCCACTGCTTTGCGGGGCAGGCGCTGAATCTCGGCCTGACGACCGTCATCAGCCAGTGCGTCGGTGCGGGCGATTATGACGGCGCCCGATACTATATGCGCAAGCTGACCAAGGCGGGTTACGCGCTCATGGCGGCGGTCAACCTCGGTATCATTGCGATGTTGCCGCTCATCATGCGCGTTTACGACGTCTCGCCCGAGGGCGAGCGCCTTGCGGTGATCGTGGCGCTGATCCACGGCATCGCGGCAATCTTCCTGTGGATGCCGTCCTTCTCGTTCCCGACCTTCCTCCGCGCTGCGGGCGACGCGCGCTTCACGATGGTCGCCAGTATGCTGACCATGTGGCTGTGCCGCGTGTTCTTCGCGTACATCTTCGGCAAGCTCATGGGATACGGCGTGGTTGGCGTCTGGGTGGCGCACTCGATCCTCGACTGGACGGTGCGCAGCATCGTGTTCTTCTCGCGCTACCGCAGCGGCAAGTGGACGACCAAAGCAATTGAATAAGAAGAAGGCGACCGTTCGGCCGCCTTCTTTTGAGACCTATTTGCTATTTGATATATGAGCGTTACATCTCCACCGTGATGTTATCCGTTCCGTGCTCCTCGAACTCGCCAAGGTATTCGTCCATGCGTTCGCAGAGCTCGTCGTAATTTTCGGGCGTTGGGGATTCGCTGTCCATGTCGCGCAGCGCCAGCTCCTGCGCCAGGATCTCAAAAAACATCGCATCCTCATACGCCATGATCGCCTCGTGGATGCCGCCGTCTGCGAACTTGCGGGATGGGATCAGCTCGCCCTTGTAGCTTTCCACCAGCGAGATCATGCCCTGATCAAGACAGTGAGAAAAGACCGCGGTCTCCACGTCGTCGTAGTCGCGGATGCGGTCGTCCCCGCGGGTGGAATTGATAACCCAGTTGCCGATGTAAACGAGATCGAGAAGACGGCGGAATTGCTTATCCGTCAGATTGAGTTCCATGCGCTCGCCCCCTTGTGCGGTTTGCTGTCTTGAAAAATATTATAGCAGAATATTTTGAAAAAGCTATAGGAAAATGCGGGAAGGTATAGTATCATGCTCGCTGTGAGAGAAAACGCTAAAATGACAGTCAGCGCCCGGACGGACTATCCTGACGGCGCGCGGGAGAATATGAACTGCACCGTGCGCGGCGAGGCGGAGACGACGGACAATGTTCTGCGCTTCATCTATGATGAACCGGAAGCTGCGGAGATGGGCACGGTGCGCACAACGGTCGCGCTTGCGGAGGATCACGTGATTCTGACGCGCGTGGGCGCGGTGCGCAGCGAGTTTCGTTTCGCGTTGGGGGCGCCCCACGATTCATTGTATGAAACGGGACTCGCAAGCTTTCCTGCCCGCGTAACGACGCGTGCTCTCCGGATCAAACGGGAGCGCCGCGGCGCGCTGGCGGAGATCCGCTACGCGCTGAACGTCGGCGGAGTGACAGGAGAACACCGGCTCAAGCTGTTGATTCGGATGGAGGAAGAATCATGAAGAAGGTTGCATTGGTCACGGGCGCGTCCCGCGGCATCGGCCGCGCGGTCGCCGCGCGATTGGCACGAAACGGTTACGCCGTCGGCGTCAATTATCACGAGCGCAAGGATAAGGCGGACGAGCTGGTCGCTGAGCTGACGGCGGAGGGCTGCGCCGCAATCGCCGTTCAGGCGGACGTCGCCGTGCGCGCCGAGGTGGACGCGATGGTAAAGACCGTCGAGAATGTTTTCGGGCCGGTCACACTGCTGGTGAACAACGCGGGCGTCGCGGGGCAGGCGCTGTTTCAGGATGTGACGGATGAGCTGTGGGAGCGCTACTTTGCCGTGAATCTCAACGGTATGCGCCACACCATACAGGCGGTGCTGCCGCACATGATCCATGAAAAGGCAGGCTGCATCATTAACATATCCTCCATTTGGGGGCAGCACGGCGCAAGCTGCGAGGTGACCTATTCCTGCACCAAGCACGCTATCATCGGCTTGACACGCTCGCTGGCGATGGAGCTGGCGCCCTCCGGCATCCGCGTCAACTGCGTCGCTCCCGGCGTCATCGACACCGACATGGTGCAGGTGCTGGGCCAGGAGACGCTTCGCGACCTCGCGGCGCAGACGCCGCTGGGACGGCTCGGCACCCCAGAGGACATCGCCGCGGCGGTGGCGTTCCTCGCCTCCGATGAGGCGTCGTTTATCACGGGGCAAGTTTTGACGGCGGACGGAGGATTTCTGCCTTAACACGTAAAAAGCGCGGCGGCTGCCGCGCTTTTTACGTGTTATTTTCCGGTGCTGCCGAAGCCGCCCGCGCCGCGTTCGGTAGCGGGAAGGGCGTTGACCTCCTCAAACTCCATCGGAATGTACGGCAGCAGCACCAGCTGCGCGATGCGCTCGCCGTGAGAGATCACGCGGGGCGCGTCGCTGTCGTTGTGCAGCGCGACGATGTACTCACCGCGGTAATCGCTGTCGCAGACGCCGACGCAGTTGGCGGGACGCAGGCCCTCCTTCGCCGCAAGACCGCTGCGGGCAAAGATCGCACCGAAGGTATGCTCAGGCAGGGCGAACGACAGACCTGTGCAGATTTTCGCGGTAGAATGAGGAGGAATGGTTACATCTTCGCCGAGACAGGCGTAAAGATCGTATCCTGCGGCGAACGCAGAGCCGGCGGTAGGCAGGATGGCGTGCTCATTCAGTTTTTTTACTTGTATCTGCATGGTTGACACTCCTCATGCGTCGATGATCGATTGGATCAGCATCGTCAAACCGTATAGGATCGGCTGATGGATGACGTAGATCAGCAGACTTTTCCGCCCAACGGCGGCAAGATGCGGCGCGCTTGCTTGATAGAACCATTGCGGCAGGCGGCCCTCGCGGATGTATTTCCCCGCCCACGTGCCAAACAGAAAGATAAACAGCCACGGCAGCAGCGGGAAGTAGTCCGCAGAGAAAAACTCCGGCGTCGTCAGCCCGAACATCCACAGATGCGGCAGCGCGGTCGGATAGCCGTTGACGAGCTTCGCCGTGGCGAGGATGCCGGCGGCGCAGAGCAGGGGAACGCCCCATGCGGGCAGCTTTTGCCACAGCTTCTGCGTCAGGCCGTAGAGCAGCATACAGGTTCCAAGTAAGTGCAGCACGCCGAACAGGATCGGCAGACCCATGAAGTATGTCACAGCGGTGATACCCAGCGCTATGGCGAGCGCCTTGAGCCCGCGTCTGACGTTGTTGTGGGAAAAGTTGGAGCTGACGCCGGAGAGCAGAATGAACAGGCCGGCGAAGAAATAGTGGAGCGCGTCGAACACGGGGTTGGTGAACCAAACCCACGGCAGGCCGCAAAACGCGCAGAGATCGTAAAGGAAGTGGTGGACGACCATCAGGCACAGCGCGACGCCGCGCGCCGCGTCCATCAGCTCGATCCGCCGCTTTTCCCGCTCCATGCCGTGCCGCCCCCTTCCTGCCATCGACTGTACCACACAAAGCGTGATCCGGCAAGAGAAAGTCCTGTGGAAGCGGGTAAAAAAGCGGTTTATTTAATTGGGCGGTTCATTTAATTGTGAAAATTAGCTTGAAAAAGGACGCGCTTTCTGATATGATACGTCGAAGCGGACGGTGAAAATCGCCCTTGCTTTTGTTGAATTCTTTTGGAGGATAGATAGCAGATGGCTCAAAACAACAATGATAAACGCGCTGCACGCCGCGAGAAGAGTGATCGCAATATGAACCGCGCGGTGATCCTGCTGACGGCGGGGCTGGTCGCGGAATGGTATTTGCTGATGGTGGATCGTTATTACGCGCGCGGCACGATTTCGCAGGTCGTCGGCTGGTATGATTTTCTGGGCGTGATGCGCTGGGCGGCGCTCGCTGTGTTCGCCGCTGGCGTCGGCTTACTGCTGCTTCGTGCGCGCAAGGCGTGGTTTATGCGTGCTGGCGGCATTCTTGCCGCAGTCGGTGGATTTTTCGCGTTTACCTCTTTTGCCATGCGGCACTTTTACCCCATAAGCGTTACGGTCATGTGCGTGCTCGTTCCCGTGTTGCTGATCCTTGGCATCGTGTATCTGTTTTATCAGGCGGAGTTCTCGGTGCAGGCAACGGCGCTTGCCATGGGGCTTGGTGCGTTGGTGCTGCTCGGCCGTTCCGGGACGACGGCGGTCAAGGCCTGTGCAATCCTGGCGATTCTTGGCATCTGTGCGCTGATCGTCTGCACGGCGGTGCTCAGAAGGAACAGCGGCGTGTTGACGTTCCGCGGCAAAAAACAGCGCGTATTTGAAGCCAACACGGATTATCGGCTGACGCTCGGCGTTCCGGGACTGTGCCTCGCGCTGGTGGCGGCTGCGCTTGTCGTTCCGCCTGTCGCGTTCTATGCGACTTGGGCGCTGGGCGTTGCGGCGTTTGCGCTGGCGGTGTATTACACGATCAAGCTGATGTAATATCCAGAATCACGATCATTTTATTTCACAAGAAGGCTGACGCGGCGTCGCGTCAGCCTTCTTGTGCTTGTTGGCGGGCGAATCGGTTGTTATGTCGCCAAATAATATGGCAACTTGACGATTTTGGACAGAGTGCCTGTTATGGCTTGAAAATCGCGCGGTTTTTGGTTAAAATAACAAATACAGGAGTTGTCCTGGAAAAATGCTTAGGAGGAACGCGTATGAAGAATGTTAGGAAGACATTGGCTCTTGTTCTGGCTTTGGTCATGATCCTCAGCCTGAGCATCAGCGCTTCGGCTGCCGTTACGGTCGAATGGGACAAGGCGCGGTACGAAGCTGCGGCAACGAAGATCGACAAGGTTCCTGCGGATCTGTCCGGCAAGACCGTCATCCTGCACACCAACGATGTGCATGGCGCGCTTGAGCTGTACACCAAGGTCGCTGCGCTGAAGGCGGACTTTGAGGCCGCGGGCGCGACGGTGCTGCTCGTCGATGCGGGCGACTACAGCTCTGGTAATCCCTATGTGACGTATTATCAGGGCGCAAGCGCCATTGAGCTGATGAACGCCGTTGGCTATGACTACGCCATCCTCGGCAATCATGAGTTCGACTTTGGCTGGGCGACCCTTCAGGAGAATCTCAAGAAGGCTGAGTTCAAGATTCTCAGCGATGTGCAGTATCAGGGCAAGGACGCATTCGATATCAGCGCGCTTGTGACGAACGAGACGACCGGCCTGAAGCTCGGGCTCTTCGGCGTGACGACCCCGGAGACCGCCACCAAGGCGCATCCGGACAAGATTGAGGGCGTGACCTGGCCTGCTGAAGCGGACATGATGAAGGTTGCGCAGACCGCTGTGGACAAGCTCAAGGCGGACGGCGCCGACCTTGTGATCGGCATCACACACCTCGGTGTGGAGGATGAGAATCTTCCCAACAGCTCCCGCAATCTGTATGATGAGGTCACCGGCATCGACTTCATCCTTGACGGTCACACGCATGCCGTTATGACTGCAGGCGAGGGCGGCGAGCCCATCCAGTCCACCGGCACGGAGCTCGTGAACGTCGGCGTCGTCGTCATCGACAACGCGACTAAGAAGATCGAGAGCCACTGCCTGTTCAGCCTCGAGAACTACGCCAAGGAGGACGCGTCTGTCAAGGCGATCTCTGACCGCCTCATGAAAGAGGTTGCTGATAAGTACGGCGTGAAGTTCGCTGAAAGCGAGGTCGATCTTGCCGGTGCCAACAAGATCGCACGCAGGCAGGAGACCAACCTCGGCGACCTGATCGCCGACGCGCTGATCTGGCAGTTCCAGTATCACGACAAGAAGGGCCTTACCGTGGATGCCGATCATGTTGTTGCCATCACCAACGGCGGCGGTATCCGCAAGGATATCGCGGCTGGTGACGTCACCATGTTTGACATCAACAACGTCTTGCCCTTTGGCAACGCGGTTACCCTCGTTTACGTGACCGGCGCGGAGCTGCTGGAGGCGCTGGAAGCATCCACGCCGTCCTTCCCTATGGGCGCGTTCCCGCAGATCGCGGGCATGCAGATCACGATCAATGACGCCAAGGCGTTCGATGAAGGTGATCTGTATCCCAAGTCCACCTTCCATGCTCCCAAGAGCATCCAGCGTGTGACCATCGACAGCATCAACGGCAAGGCGTTCGATGAGAAGGCGACCTACGCCGTCGTCACCAACGACTTCATTGCCGCCGGCGGCGATACGTACTATGCGTTCAAGAACGCGAGTTCGCAGTACCCCACCGGCATTCCGATGGACGAGGTCGTCATGGACTACATCAAGACTGAGCTCAAGGGCACCATCACCGCTGAGAAGTACGGCAAGCCGCAGGGCCGCATCACCATCAGGGACTTCGCCGACGTGGGTACGACCCAGTGGTATGCCGATGCGGTGCACTATGCCGTGGAGAACAAGATCATGAATGGCGTGGGCGATGGCAAGTTTGACCCGTCCGGCGCTGTTACCCGCGGCATGGTCATGACCATCCTCGCCCGCATGGAGGGCGTTGACACCACCGCCGGCGAGGGTCAGCAGTGGTATGACAAGGGCGTTGCCTGGGCGATGGAGAAGGGTATCTCCGACGGCACCGATCCCACACAGTCCATTACCCGTGAGCAGTTTGCCACAATGCTCTACCGCTATGAGAAAACTCTTAAGGGCGGTGGCTATGTTGGCGCATGGTATTTCCCGCTCAACTATCCCGATGCCGACCTGATCCACATCGATTGGGAAGATACGGATGAAGCGATGCACTGGGTGGTTCAGGAAGGAATTGTCAACGGCAAAGACGGCAAGCTCGCTCCTATCGATAACATCACCCGTGCAGAGGCCGCGAAGATGCTCTACGAGTATTCCTCCAAGGCGGCATAAGCACAGCAGCCCGTTCGAGGTGAACTCAAAGCTATAAACCATTTTTCCGCAAAAGGCGGCGCGATTCGATCGCGCCGCCTTCCTCTTTTGCTGCTGATGATGAAAAAACAGGCAGCCGCTTCAACGCGGCTGCCTGCCTGAAATTCGATTGTGTTATTCGCCGTCCTGCAGCGCCTTCGCAGCGGCGATGGCCTTCTCCTGGGCGTCGCCCGGGCACTGCTCATAGCGCACGAAGTGCATGACAAAGCTGCCGCGGGACTGAGTCATGGAGCGAAGATCGATGGCGTAGCTCATCAGCTCCGCCTGCGGGCACTCCGCCTCGATGACCTGCTCGCCGTCGCCGGTCGGGTTCATGCCCATAACGCGGCCGCGGCGCTTGTTGAGATCGCCGAGGATATCGCCCATGTACTGGTCGGGCACAGTGACCTTCAGCTCGCACACCGGCTCCAGCAGGACCGGGGACGCCTCGGGCATTGCCGCCTTGTAGGCGAGGTTCGCGGCGGTCTTGAACGCGATTTCGGAGGAGTCGACGGGGTGATAGGAACCGTCGTACAGAACTGCCTTGAGGTTCACGACCGGATAACCGGCGAGCGGGCCATGCAGGCAGGCCTCGCGCAGACCCTTTTCAACCGCGGGGAAGAAGTTCTTGGGCACGCTGCCGCCGAAGACCTCCTCGGCGAACACCATTTCCTCGGACTCCTCATTCGGCTCAAAGCGAACCCAGACGTCGCCGAACTGACCGCTGCCGCCGGTCTGTTTCTTGTGGCGACCCTGCTTCTGGACGGTCTTGCGGATGCGCTCACGATAGGCGACGCGCGGGGTGTCGAGTTCGGTGTCCACGCTGAAGCGGCTCTTGAGCTTGCTTACCAGCACATCGATCTGAATGTCGCCGGCGCCGGAGACGACGATCTGGTGCGTCTCGGCGTTGTTGAGGACGCTGAACGTCGGGTCTTCCTCGTTGAGGCGGTTGAGGCCGGTGCCGAGCTTGTCCTCCTGGCCGCGCGTCTTGGGCGCGATGGCGCGGGAGTAGCAGGGTTCCGCGAAGTCGATGCCCTTGAGCACGACGATGCTCTTCGGGTCGCAGAGGGTGTCGCCGGTCTTGACACGATCCATCTTGGCGATGGCGCCGATGTCGCCGCAGCCGATCTCCTTGGTTTCCTCGTTCTTCTGACCCTTGATGATGTAGAGGCGGCCGAGCTTTTCGGTGTTGCCGGTGGTGGTGTCGTAGAGGGACATATCACCGGTGATCTTGCCGCGCACGACCTTGACGAGAGAGTACTTGCCGTACTGGTCGCTGATGGTCTTGAAGACGATCGCGGCGGTCGCGCCGTTCTCGTCGAACGCAACCTCGACGTCGCCGCCGTCATCGTTCTTGGCGGCCTCAGCGGGCATATCGGTTGCAATGGGGACGAGATCAAGCACGCACTCAAGCAGCATCTCGACGCCGAGGCCGTTCGCCGCGCTGCCGCAGAGGACAGGGGCGACGCTGCCGTCGTGAACGCCGAGCTTGAGGCCCTTGGCAATGTCCTCATTGCTCAGCTCCATGGTCTCGAAGAACTTTTCCATGAGTTCCTCATCCGCGCCGGCGGCGGCTTCCATCAGCTCAGCACGCAGGGTCTCCACCTCGTCCTGGACAGCGGCGGGGATGGCGCAGGCAACAGCCTTGCCGCCCTTGGCCTCATAAGCCTTGTTGTGCAGCAGATCGACGATGGCGGTCACATGGCCGTTGGCGTCCATGACGGGTGCGACGATGGGCGCGACGGCGGTGCCGAATTTCGCCTTGAGCGCGTCAAAGCAGGTCTGATAGTTGCTGTTGTCCTCGTCAGTACGGTTGATGAAGATCATGCGGGGCTTCTTGCCCATCATCTTCCACGCGCGCTCGGCGCCGACGGACAGACCGTCCTTCGCGCCGCAGACCAGCACCGCGCACTCGGCGGCGCGCAGACCGGAAAGCGCCTCGCCGGCGAAGTCGAAGTTGCCGGGGGCGTCGAGAATATTGATCTTGACGTTCTTCCAGATCGCGGGAGCGGTGGAAAGCGCGATGGAAATGCCGCGCTTCTTTTCCTCGGCGTCATAGTCCAGCTGCGCCGGCGAGCCGGCGAGCGCGAGCATTGCCTCGGCGAGGCGGGTCTTGCCGCTGCCGCCGTGGCCCAGCAGCACGATGTTGCGTACGTCTTTTGCACTCATAGGGTTCGTTCTCCTTTACTGTAATTCCCCATTGGGGGAAAATCGCTCAACAAATAAATTATATAATAAAAATTGTGTTTGTACAACAGTTATTTCAGCGTTTTTGATGAAAAGTTTTCGCATGGCTGCCGCGTTACAGCAGCATCTCAATGCCGCTGTGTTCGATGGAAATATCGATGTGCGGCGCGCCGGGCACGAATTCGCCGTCCAGCGACCATGGGATGTTATCCCCTGTCTCTGCCGTGACGTTATGAACATGGCGAAAGATCAGGCCGTCGCTATTGCCGTATTCCTGATACATCAGCGCGTGCGTCAGCGACTGAAGCTGCGCGGGCGACTTCGGAACGGGCACGAGCAGTAACTCAAACACACCGTCATTGAAACCGACGTCGTCGGGCGAGAGCTTCATCATGCCGGCGATGGAGGTGGAGTTGCTGACCGCGCCGAATAGATACTCGCCGTCAAACACTTCGCCATCCGCCGTCAGCGTCATACGGTACGGACGCAGCGTATCGAGGTCGCGCACACCTTCAAGAATATAGGCGAAGTGTCCGAACACATTCTTGATGTCCTGCGGTACGCGGTAGCTTGTTTTGGTGAACGCGCCGAAGGAGGCGACATAGACAAAGTGCCGACGGTCAAACTTCCCGACGTCCAGCTTGTGCGGGAGCATCCGCATGGCGCTTTCCGCGGCGACTGCGGGTTCGGAGGAAATGCTCAGGCTCGCCGCGAAATCGTTCGTACTGCCGCCGGGCAGATAGCTTACCTGCGGACGCTTTTCGGCGGGCAGCGCCATCAGACCGTTGATCGTTTCGTTGAGCGTACCGTCGCCGCCGTGACAGACGATCAAATCATATTCCGCGCCGTATTGCTCGACCAGACGCGTCGCGTCCCCGCGACGGCGGGTGATGCGGATGGAGACCAGGTAACCGGCCTCGGAATAGATCGCCGCGGCGTCAAACAGCGGGCTGCGGGATTTGGCGCGCCCCGCGCGTGGGTTGACGATGAAGAGAAGCTTTTTGCTCATATCAGGACTTCCTTTGCGCATGATATCGGAACTGCCCGGTCATCATACCATATCAAAATCAATATTGCAATTCTTTCCAAAACGCGATATGTTTAACAAAGGAAGCACAAAGCAGTTCAGAAGGGGGTGCGCCATGGACAGAAAGCAGCGTTTTCACTGGGGACTGACGATATTCCTGACTGTTGCTGCCCTGCTGGTCTTTTACGATTCCGTTTTTCGGCACGGCGTCCTCCTGTCGCTGCTGCACACGCTGGTTGTTGCACTCCGTCCCGTGATCTACGGTGCGGCGATGGCGTATCTGCTCGCGCCGATGGTCAATTTTTTTGATCGGATCATCCTCCGCGCGTCCGGCGCGGACAAAAGCGGCATCGTGCGCGCGGGGAGCATCTTGCTGACCTGGGCGGTGGTGTTCTTCACGTGCTATGTGTTTTTCAGCATTATTATCCCACAACTATACCAGAGTGTGGTGACCCTGGTAAACAATATGCAGACATATTATAACACGGTCTATTCCTGGGTGACCAAGCTGGTTGCCGACAATCCGCGGATCGCCAGCGGCGTCTCCGGCGTGATCGACGAATACTGGACGGACCTGCGGACATGGTTCACGGGGAAATTCCTGCCGCAGGCGCAGCAGACGATCGGCGTTTTGACCAGCGGTGTGCTGAGCGTATTGGTATTCTTCAAGGATTTTTTTGTCGGCGTGATCGTATCAATCTATCTGCTGGCGCTGAAGGAGAAATTCGCGCTGAACAGCCGCAAGCTCCTGTACAGCGCGGTCAGCGAGCAAACCTATCGAAATGCGCTGCATTCCGTCGGCAAGGCGGATGTGATTTTCAGCGGATTCGTGCGCGGCAAGCTGCTGGATTCGCTGATCATCGGTATCCTGTGTTTCGTTGGGGCGTCGCTTCTCAAGCTGCCGTATGCGCCGCTCGTGAGTATGATCGTGGGGGTCACGAACATTATCCCGTTTTTCGGCCCCTTCCTCGGCGCGATCCCCAGCGCGTTCCTGATTTTGCTGGTCAGCCCCGTCAAGTGCCTTTACTTTATTATCTTCGTCCTTATACTCCAGCAGCTCGACGGCAATATCATCGGCCCGAAGATCCTCGGCGGTTCGACCGAGCTGCCCAGCTTCTGGGTCATTGTTGCCATTTTGATTGGCGGCGGCTTCTTCGGCGTACTCGGGATGTTCCTTGGCGTTCCTGTGTTTGCGTGCCTGTATACCGTCGTCAACTATCACAGGGACAAACGGCTGAAAATCAAGGGAGTGGAGAACGATGAATTGTTCCGCTCCAACGACGCGGTCCGTATTTATCAACCGAACCGCGATAAGAAAACCCCTGAGGCGTGATGAACAGAACCGGCAAACCGAACAATAGACAAAAGCCCCCTGATGCAGGAGAATGAAAAGACTACATCAGGGGGTAATTATATGGTCAGGTAGTATCAGCACACGATGAAGATACTTCCATTCATACAAGAGATACTGGCAGCAGGCATGACACAGAAAGAAGTTGAAGCTCCACAGCGACCAGGGCTTTCAGAATACCTCGCAAGCGTACTTCAAGCGAACTCAAAAAAACAGTGTTACTCCGTCCGTGACAAGACGCGGCAACCACTTCTTGTCTATCCCGAACGTTTTTGCGCCTGACAATTTGAATTTGTATTGCATTTTTCACAAAGCGGTGTTACTATGAAAGTGGCAATACTTGTGCGCGCCGCGCAACAATTATTTTTGAAGAAAGCGGAGGTCATCAGCTATGAGCTATCCCAAAACCGGAAAAGAAGTGTATGTCAGCCTGAATCTGTCCAACACCATGCTCACCGGCATCGGCAAGGGCACCATTACCCGCGAGAACGTCTCTGCCGATTATCTGAAGGAACTGTTTGCCAAGCACGGCGTCATCGTCTCCTGCAAGCCGGAGCAGCGCCCTCTGCTGGAGCGGATGAACGAGACCTATGACTTCGGCCTTGAGATCCCCGAGACGCTCAAGCTGTTCCAGCTTTCTGAGCAGCATCGCCGTCTGATCGTTGTCAACGTGCAGGGCCTGCAGCGCAAGGGCGGCTCTCTGCTCAACTCCTACACGGAGGAGGAACTGGGCGAGGCGACCTTTACCTTCATCAAGTATTATGTCCAGAGCAAGCACTATGACGATCTGGTCAAGGAAATCGACCACCTCAAGGCGGAGATCGAGCAGAATGAGGAGTGGATCAACCGCACCGACAGCATCTGATCTCGTCTGCATCAACGTGTTTTGGAGGACAGCACGCGCAAGCGTGCTGTCCTTTTGACGCGAAAATGTATTTTTGCGAACAGACACTTGCATTTCAAATGCCGCGCGCATATAATCTGCGTGGCATGCAATACATGATTACGACACAGGAAAGGCGGTGCTCCAATGGCGGAGAAGAAGATCAGGCGAATCGGCGTATTGACCAGCGGCGGCGACGCGCCGGGCATGAACGCGGCGGTACGTGCGGTGGTGCGCACGGCAATCGCAAACAACCTCGAATGCATCGGCATTCGGCGCGGCTGGCAGGGGCTCATCAACAGCGATTTCGTCAAGATGGACGCCAACAGCGTCAACCATATCCTCAGCCGCGGCGGAACGATCCTCTATACCGCGCGCAGCGACGACTTTATGACCGAGGAGGGACGCCTGCGCGCGGTCTCGACCTGCAAGATGCTCGGCATCGACGCGGTGGTCGCCATCGGCGGCGACGGAACGTTCCGCGGCGCGCTGGAGCTGTCGCGTCTCGGCGTACCCGTGGTGGGCGTGCCCGCGACCATCGACAACGACCTGGGCTGCTCGAACTATACCATCGGATTCGACTCCGCCTGCAATACGGCGATCGACTGCATCGACAAGCTGCGCGACACCATGCAGTCGCATGAGCGCTGCTCCGTCGTGGAGGTCATGGGACGCAACGCTGGCTTCCTTGCGCTCTATGTCGGCATCGCTGCCGGTGCGACCGCGGTTTTGGTACCCGAGCGCGAGCTGGACTTCCAGCGCGACGTCATCGAGCGCATCCAGAACGCGCGCCTCGCAGGAAATACGCACTTCATGATCGTCGTCGCCGAGGGCGTCGGCAGCGCGCTCGATATCGGTAAGCGCATCAAGGACGCGCTCGGCATGGACCCGCGCGTCACGGTGCTCGGACATATCCAGCGCGGCGGTTCGCCCAACGCGCGCGACCGCGAGACGGCGACCCGCATGGGCTACCGGGCGGTCAAGGCGCTTGCCGAGGGACGCACGGACTGCATCATCGGCACCAAGCACGGCGACATCGTGGAGATTCCCATCGAGGAGGCGCTGCAAATGAAGAAAAAACTGCAAATGGAGCGCTACGACGTTCTCGAGGCGATGGGCAATTTCAGCCACTGAAATCAGAAATAATCCCTTCGGCGTATGCCGAAGGGATTTTTGTCAATAATTCGTGATATATCGCTCGATCTCCCAGGAGCTGACGCGGGTGCAGTAGGAGTTCCACTCCTCCTCCTTGCCGACGAGGTACTGGAGCAGGGCGTGGGTGCCGAGGACGCTGCATACCAGTTCGTCGTCGCGCAGGGCGTTCATCGCCTCGTCGAGCGAATCAGGCAGGGAGCCGACGCCCTTCGCCTTGCGAGCGGAAGCGGACAGCTCGTAGATGTTGTCCGTGACCTCGGGGGGAGGCGTCAGACCGCGCTTGATGCCGTCCAGCCCCGCCGCGAGGCAGACTGCCAGCGCGAGATAGGGGTTGCAGGACGGGTCGGGGTTGCGCAGCTCGACACGCGTGGCGGAGCCGCGCGGCGCGGGCACGCGGATGAGGGCGCTGCGATTACCGGTCGACCAGGAGATGTAGCACGGCGCCTCGTAGCCGGGAACCAGGCGCTTGTAGGAGTTGACGAGCGGATTGGTCAGCGCGCAGATCGCAGGAACGTGCGCCAGCACGCCCGCGATGAACTGATAAGCCACGGCGGAGAGCTTGCGCGAGTCATTCTCATCGTAAAAGGCATTTTTATCGCCGGAAAACAGCGACATATTGATGTGCATACCGTTGCCTGCCACGCCGAACAGGGGCTTCGGCATGAACGTGGCGTGCAGACCGTCCTTCTGCGCGATGGTCTTGACCGCCAGCTTGAAGGTCATAATGTCATCGGCGGCGGTCAGCGCGTCGGCATACTTGAAGTCGATCTCGTGCTGACCGGCGGCGCACTCGTGATGGGACGCCTCGATCTCAAAACCCATTTCCTCCAGCGCGAGGCAGATGCGCTGGCGCGTCAGCGCGGCGGTATCCAGCGGGCCCTGATCGAAGTAGCCGACCTCGTCGTTCGTGCGGACGGTGGGCTTGCCCTCGGCGTCGGTCTTGAACAGGAAGAACTCGCACTCAGGGCCGACGTTGAACGTGTAGCCCATGTCGGCGGCCTCCTGGAGCACGCGGTGCAACACGCCGCGCGGATCGCCGGCAAACGGTGTCCCGTCGGGGTTGTATACGTCACAGATCATGCGCGCGGAGATGCCGACGTCCTGATCCCAGGGCAGCACGGCGAAGGTGTCAAGGTCGGGACGCAGGTACTGGTCGCTCTCCTCAATGCGGGTGTAGCCCTCGATGGAGCTGCCGTCGAACATGATCTCGCCGTTGACCGCCTTCTCGATCTGGGACGCGGGCAGCGTGACGTTCTTGAGCTGGCCGAAAATATCGGTGAACTGCATCCGGATGAAGTGGATGTTCTTCTCCCGCGTGATGCGAATGACGTCCTCTTTTGAGTATTTGGCCATGAACACAGCCTCCTATTATCATTCTTGAACAGTATGATGATACAGTATAATGGAATCATGGCGCAGGCGCAACAAAAAAGTTGAACGAAGCTGACGGGCTTCGCTCAACTTTTTTGGATAATTGGCTCAATTCAGCCGGAACAGCATCGCCGCGATCTGCGCCCTTGTCAGCGGACCCGTCGGGCGGAAGCTGCCGTCCTCGTAACCGCCGAGCACGCCGAGCCCGTTCAGCACGCGGACGTGCTCCGCTGCCCAGTCGGGCACGGCGGCAAAGTCGGTGAGCGTCGGCTCCGGCACGATCCATCCCTTATCGAGCAGACGACCGATCATCGTCGCCGCCTCCTGCCGCGAGACGTTGGCGGTGGGGTTGTAGCGGATCGTTCCGTTGCTGCCCGGAGCGCCGTTGACGATGCCGAGGGCGTACATCGCCTTTGCTGCGTCCAGCGCCCACGGTGCGATCTGAGCAGCGTCGGCAAACGGCAGCTCCACGCCGCTGTAGTCCTCAACAGGTGCGAGGTATCGGTAGAGCATGAGCGCGAATTCCTGCCGCGTGATGTTGGTGTCGGGCAGATATTTTCCGTTGTTTCCGTCGGAGATACCCGCGCGCTTGAGCCAAGCGACATAGCCGTCCGACCAATGTCCCGCCGTGTCGGGGAAGGCGGGGGAAGCGTCTCCGGCCGCGGACAGCGCAACGGTCGTGCGCGCAAGATTTCCGACAGCGTCGCCCGCGGTCAGCGTCACGCGATGGAGGGCGCCGTCAGGCTCGGGCAGCGCCGCTGTCAGCGCGCCGGTGCGCGTGTCATAGCTGTAGTCCAGAGCCGCGCCGTCATAGGTGAGGCGAAGGGTGGGCAGCGTCGTGCCGTTGACAGCATCGAACGCGCGGCCTGCCAGCGTGCTTGATTCGCTGCCAGGCGCCAGCGAGACCTCCGGCGCGTCGTCGTCGGACTTTCCGTAGTTCAATACAAGCTGGTCGAGCCAGATCATGCCGGCCACTGTGGTCGCCGCCGTCAGCGTGAAGCCGTTGATGCTCCGCAGGCCGGACGGGAGCCGGATCGAGAGGGCGTTCCAGCCCTCGTTCAGAGTGATCGGCGTCGTGCCGCCGAGATTGGTGTCAATGGACAGCGCGACGCCGCTGCCGTCGCCGAAGGCCCACAGCTCCAGACGGTCATACTCGGAGGAGAAGGCGCAGCTGAGCGGCAGCGTCACGCTCGTCTCGGCGTCAAGCGAGTAGGCGAGCTTTGCGGACGCCCTGCCATTATGGACGTGCGCGGCGTCTGTTGACTGCGAGAGCGTCAGTCGCGGCTGGACGTCGGGCGTGTCGGCGGGTACATCGGTGATCGGCGCGAACGCCGACTCGAAGTCGTTCAGCAGTTTGATCGGGAGCGCCGCCACAGTGACGGGGATAGACAGGCTCTTTTCTCCGCATGAGACGGTCAGCGTGCCCGCTCCGACGCCGCTGCCCGCGCGAAGCGTGCCGTCCGGCAGCGCTTTTGCGCCGCTGCCTTCATACGACCAGGTGAAGCAGCTGTTGCCGCCCGCGAGCGCGAGATGGTTTGAAATGCCCTGTGCCGTCAAAAATACTTCGCTGTCCGGCGCGATCGTCAGTTCGGTGACAGCGCTGCCGCCGCGTTTGACGACGATGCGCTCCGGTTCCTCAGCAATGATTTCCGTCGTGGCGGACTTGCCGCCATAGCGCGCGGTCACCTTGACTGTTCCGGCGGTGTTGGGCAACGTCAGAATATCGCCGGAAAGGCTGCCCTTGTCGGTCGTGAGCGAGACGGAAGCGTCCATCGGAATGAAATTGGTATCAACCGCGGCGGCAGTCAGTGTGATCTGAGCGCCGGGCAGAGCCCTTGCCGCCGAGGCGGACAGCCAGATGTGGTCAAGCGAACCGCTTGACGTATTCGGCGCGACGAGGAAGACGTGATTGCTCACGGCGCGCACGGAACCGTCCGATGGCGTATTCACAACGCGCGCCGCGGTTTCGTCCGGCATCGTCGCCGCCATGGTGGTCGAACCGCCGCCGTCCAGCGCTACCGCCGTTTCGCAGCCAAGCTCGACGAGGCGCATTGCCACGGCGGTCAGCGTCGCGCCAATACTGTAGCCAGCCTGACGCCCGTCGATGGTATAGAAGATCAGCGTGCCGTCAGCCCTCTGCCCGATGGCGGTGCGCGGTGCGCTGCCGGCCTGCAGGCCGTTGACCACTGCGCCGTGTTCCACCAGCAGCACCGGCGCGCCGAGCAGGTTCGTTACACTGTTCCACGCTTCGGCGTTCTCCGCGCCGGAGGAGACGGAGACCGTGATCTGATCGCCAGGCTGAAGTTCCAGCAGCGTGGCGGCGTTGTCGCCAGCCAAGAGATTCGCGGTGAGTATATATTTGCCCTCCGACACTGGGGTGTCAGTCACTTCGCTCAGCACTTCGTCCACGCGCAGCGAGAGCGCCCCGCCGATGGTCAGCGCGCCGCTTTCGACGGAGCAGATCACATCTGTGCCGGGTTCGCTGGTGCCGGTGGTGTGACGTGCGTTAAAATTGTAGTCATAGAGGAAGATTCCGTACTCCGACTGGCGCATATGGTTCATCGCAAAGACCGGGAAGCCGCTGCCGCCGTTGACTGTCGTCTGCATGGAGAGTTTCGGGTCGCCGATGACCGCTGTGCCATCCGCGTGGAAGCCGACGGCATAATACGGATCGCCGTTGGCGTTGCGCAGCGCGCCGTCCGTCATGGTCGAACCGAGCGGGATGCCGAGCTGCGTACCGTAATAATCGCCGTTGATGCCGGCGACGACGCGCAGCCCGCGGGCTTCCAGATCCCGCGCCGCAGCAAGCACTGTGGTCAGCGAGCGCGAGGTTTCACCATAAGTGACAAGGGGCGTCACACGCCCGTTCGGCGTGTAGACGACGTAATTCTCCTGCCGCAGGTCGGAGTGGGTGTCGCTCCAAAATGTGCCATCCGCCAGGATGGTCCCGGTGTTCAGCTCCGTATCTTTTGCGGCAAGATCGTGCCCCAGCGCGTCCGAAGCATGGACTGACAGACAGCCTGTAAGCAATGCGGCGGCAAGCGCCGCGGATGTGATCTTTCGAACGATATGTTTCATAAGCAGACTCCTTGATTGCTACAATCCAAGCGCATCCAGCACACGTAGTATAATGGCGTTTGAGACGAGAAATCCGTTCGCCGTCAGTCTCCAGAAACCGCCGCTTTTTTCCGCGAGACCGTGCGCGGCGCACTCGCACATCACGTTTTCCGCGCCAGACAGTTCATCTGCGGGCAGTCCGCGGGCAAGGCGAAGGCCGAGCATGACACGTTCCGCCGCACGTTCGACGGATGAAATCGGAGCGTCCTCGCTGTAAAAAGGGGCGCCGCGCAGGAAGGCGGACAGATCACGCGCAACGGCAAAACGCCGCCCGCGGAAGTCCGAATGGGCGCCCGGACCGAAACCGAGGTATTCCCCCAGCGTCCAGTATTTGAGATTATGGCGCGATTCGCGGCCGGGGCGCGAGAAGTTGGAGATCTCGTATTGCGCGTAACCGTTTGCTGCCAGATACGCCGTGGCGTCGAGGTACATCTCTGCCTGCGAGTCATCGTCGGGCAAGCTTGCGCTGTCTCGCCTTGCCCAAAGCGCTGTGCCCGGCTCGATCTTGAGCCCATAGCAGGACAGGTGCTCGGGTGCGAGCGAGATTGCTGCGGCGAGGTTGGCGCGCCAACCCTCCCGTGTCTGAGCGGGCAGGCCGTAAATCAGGTCGAGGCTCAGGTTATCAAAGCCTGCCGTCCGCGCGGCTTCGACCACAGCGACGGTATCGGCCGCGCTGTGGATGCGCCCGATGCCGCGCAGCTCGGCGTCGTCCGCCGACTGCATCCCCAGCGAGACGCGGTTGAAGCCCGCACGGCGCAGCGCCCGCAGGTCGGATATGTCGCGCGCGCTTTCGGGGTTCGCTTCAAAAGTGACTTCAGCGGTGCCTGAGATATGGTACTGCCCCGCCGCGGCGTCCAGCAAGGCGGCAAGCCGCGGAGCGCCAAAGAAGCTCGGCGTGCCGCCGCCGAAATAGACGGTGTCGACTTCGTATCCCGCCGCCGTGGGCGCGGCGGCGCGAAGCGACGCAGCCAGCGCGGCGGCGTAAGCGTCCATGAGGACTTCGCTGTGCGCAAGGGAATAGAAGTCGCAGTAGGCGCACTTCGCCTTGCAGAACGGTATGTGAATGTAAAGCCCCAGCGTTTTCATGGCGTTCATTTTACGCGCTTTTGCCCCGCTGCGCAAGTCTCGATCATAAAATGTGAGGAATTGGCAAAACTAGCGGAAAAGGGGGAATCATTTATGGATATGACGCCGAAAGAGTATCAGGCGTATGTGAAGCGAAAAGCGCCGAAGTCGCCCGTCGCAAGGGACACGCTGCTTGCGTTCGTTACCGGAGGGGGGATCTGCGCCCTTGGGCAGCTGATCCTGAACGGCTATACGAGCCTTGGATTGGATCAAACGGACGCAGGTACGGCGACTTCGGTGACGCTGGTGTTCCTCTCCGCGCTGGCGACGGGGCTGGGGCTGTACACCCGACTGGCCCGTTTTGCCGGCGCGGGGACGCTCGTGCCGATCACGGGCTTTGCCAACGCAGTCGTTTCGCCCGCACTGGATTTCAAGAGCGAAGGCATTATCACGGGAACGGCGGTCAAAATGTTCACCATTGCGGGTCCGGTCATCGCGTTCGGCACCGCGGCAAGCGTGGTGTACGGCGCGATCCTGATGCTGCTGAGCGTTTGAAAACGAAGGGGGCCGCCTGCGGGAGGCCCCCTTCGCGCTACAACCGATGCCGTTTCCGCAATTGGACAATACCAGCGATGGTGCCTGTCAATATGGCAAAGTGACGAAATTGCGGGCGACGCCGTGTGCGGCGGCGCAAAGAGCGTACAGGCAAAAAACGACATTTTTCGAGCGAAAAGCTGTTGACATAAGTGTGTGGATAACTGTGTGGATAATGTGAAAAACCCTGATTTTATCGCGTTTTTCGAATGATGACCCGACGCTGTGCGCGACGGGATAGAGTAACGATTGGGGAGAAAACGAACGGCGGATACCACCGTGGGATGTTATGTCAATTTGACTGCAAAAACGCTTGCCATAGTGGGGGAAAGACGGTATAATATACTAAGTATTGTATTGTGAGATTTAATGCCGTTATGTCCGGCTCGGCAAAAAACGGCAAATTGACAACTGCGGAACGGAGAACTACATGGCAGAGAATAAAAAAACGGATTACGGCAATGAAAGCATTTCCTCGCTGCAGGGCGCGGATCGCGTCCGCAAGCGCCCGGGCGTTATCTTTGGCTCGGATGGGTTGGAGGGTTGCGAGCACGCGGTGTTTGAAATACTGTCCAACTCCATCGACGAAGCGCGCGAGGGACACGGCAAGCTCATCACTGTGACGCGCTATCTGGACAAAAGCGTGGAGGTGGAAGATCAGGGGCGCGGCTGTCCGCTGGACTTCAACCCAAAGGAGAAGCGCTGGAACTGGGAACTGGTGTACTGCGAGCTCTACGCCGGAGGAAAATACGAGAACAACGGCGGCGACAACTACGAATACTCTCTCGGCCTCAACGGACTCGGCGCCTGCGCCACGCAGTATTCCTCGCGCTACATGGACGTGACCGTCTGGCGCGACGGGAACAGGTATTCCCTGCACTTCGAGCGCGGTGTGGTCACGGGGAAAAAGGGGAAGGAGCTGGTCGTCGAACCGACCGACCGCGGGCGCAGGACCGGCACCCGAACCCGCTGGCTGCCCGACCTCGACGTGTTTACCGACATTGACATTCCCGCCGACTATTTCACCGACGTGATGAAGCGGCAGGCGGTGGTCAACGCGGGCGTGACCTTCCGCTTCCGGAACGAGGTCTCGCCGAACAAATTCGAGACAACGGACTTCGTCTACGAAAACGGAATCGTGGACTACGTGGCGGAGCTTGCGGGCGAGGACACACTGTCCACGCCGGTGTTCTGGGAGACGGAGCGCCGCGGCAAGGATCGCGCGGACAAGGACGAGTACAAGGTGAAGCTCTCCTGCGCCTGCTGCTTCTCCAACAAGGTGCAGCGCATCGAGCATTACCACAACTCCAGCTGGCTGGAGCACGGCGGCAGCCCCGAAAAGGCGACCAAGAGCGCCTTCGTCTCCGCCATCGACGCTTATCTGAAGCAGAACAACAAGTACCAGAAAAGCGAGTCGAAGATCACATGGCAGGACATTGAGGACTGTCTTGTGCTGGTTTCCAACAACTTTTCGACGCTGACCAGCTATGAAAACCAGACCAAGAAAGCGATCACGAACAAGTTTGTGCAGGAGGCGATGACCGAGTTCCTCAAGAGCCGTCTGGAGGTCTATTTTATCGAGAACCGCACCGACGCGGAGAAGATCGCCGCGCAGGTGCTCGTCAATAAGCGCAGCCGCGAGAGCGCGGAGAAGCAGCGTCTCGGCATGAAAAAAAAGCTCTCCGGCAGCATTGACATCTCGAACCGCGTACAGAAGTTCGTCGACTGCCGCACGAAGGACGTTTCCAAGCGTGAGATATACATCGTCGAGGGCGACAGCGCGCTCGGCAGCGTCAAGCTCTCACGCGACGCGGAATTCCAAGGTATCATGCCTGTGCGCGGCAAGATCCTCAACTGCCTGAAAGCGGACTATCCGCGCATCTTCAAGAGCGAGATCATCACCGACCTGCTGAAGGTTCTTGGTTGCGGCGTGGAGGTGTCGGGCAAGTATGCCAAGGAGCTCAACGCCTTCGACCTCGACAACCTGCGCTGGAACAAGGTCGTCATCTGCACCGACGCCGACGTGGACGGCTACCAGATCCGCACGCTGATCCTGACGATGATCTACCGCCTCTGCCCGACGCTGATCCGCGAGGGTTACGTCTACATCGCGGAGACACCGCTGTTCGAGATCAACTGCGGCGACAAGACATGGTTCGCCTATACGGATAAGGAGAAGAACGACATTGTCTCTTCGCTCGCGGGCAAGAAGGTCAAGGTCGACCGCTCCAAGGGACTGGGCGAGAACGATCCCGAGATGATGTGGCTGACGACGATGAATCCAGAGACGCGCCGCCTCATCCGCGTCACGCCGGAGGATATGGAGCGCACGGCGGAGGTCTTCGACCTGCTGCTGGGAGACAATCTGCAAGGGCGCAAGGACCATATCGCGGAAAACGGTTACAAGTATCTGGAAATGATCGACGTATCGTAAAGGAGGACGGAATCATGGCAATCATCATCCATTGTTTCTACAAGGGCGCGGAGGGCGCGGTGAAGGGCTTCTTCGACGAGATGCAGGCGGGCCTGCAAAAGGACGTGTACGCCGAGGACGGCTGTATCCAGTACGACTATTACCTCTCCGCGAAGGACGGCTGCGCGGGCGTGCTGCTGGAACGCTGGCGCGACGCGGCGGCGCTGGACGCGCACCAGAAGGGCGAGCCGATGGCGAAGCTGCTCCGTGTCAAGGAGAAATACAGCCTTGAGACTAAGGTCGAAATCTACGAATTGAAGGAATAAGGCGGAACACCCCATGCCAAAGAAGAAACAACCCGACGAAAACAAGCATAAGAGCAACCCCAACGTGCTGGGTCTGCGCGCCGACGTGGTCGACCAGCGCATCACCGACACGCTGGAGCTGAACTATATGCCCTACGCGATGTCCGTCATCGTATCCCGCGCCATCCCGGAGATCGACGGCTTCAAGCCATCGCATCGCAAGCTGCTTTATACAATGTATAAGATGGGGCTGCTGAACGGCGCGCGCACAAAGAGCGCGAACATCGTGGGTCAGACCATGCGCCTCAATCCCCATGGCGACGCCGCTATCTATGACACGATGGTACGCCTCTCGAAGGGCTACGGCGCGCTGCTGCATCCCTTCGTCGATTCCAAGGGCAACTTCGGCAAGGTCTACTCCCGCGACATGGCGTGGGCGGCGAGCCGCTACACCGAGGCGAAGCTCGCGCCGATCTGCGCGGAGCTGTTTCGCGACATCGACAGCGACACGGTGGACTTTGTCGACAACTACGACAATACGATGAAGGAGCCGGCGCTGCTGCCGACGACCTTCCCGAACATCCTCGTCTCCGCCAACCAGGGCATTGCCGTCGGCATGGCGTCGCAGCTGTGCGGCTTCAACCTCGGCGAGGTCTGCGATACGACGATCGCCTACTTAAAGAACCCGAACTGCGCGATCTCCGAGACGCTGCTCGCGCCGGACTTCCCGACCGGCGGCGAGGTGCTCTACGACCCCACCGCGATGGAGGAGGTCTACAACACCGGCCGCGGCGGTATCCGCGTCCGCGCCAGATGGCGCCACGTCAAGAGCGAGAATCTGATCGAGATCTATGAGATCCCCTACACGACCACCACCGAGGCGATCATGGACAAGGTGGCGGAGCTGATCAAGGCGGGCAGGATCAAGGAGATCGCCGATATGCGCGACGAGACCGACCTTTCCGGCCTGAAGCTGACCATCGACCTGAAGCGCGGCGCCGATCCCGACAAGCTGATGCAGAAGTTGTTCAAATCCACAACGCTGCTCGACACCATGTCCTGCAACTTCAACGTGCTGATTGCGGGCATGCCGCGCGTCATGGGCGTGCGCGAACTGCTGGACGAGTGGTGCGCGTGGCGCACGGAGAGTGTTCGCCGCCGCGTGTACCATGTGCTGGGCAAGCGCAAGGAGAAACTGCATCTTTTGAAGGGCCTCAAGCGCATTCTGCTCGACATCGACAAGGCGATCAAAATCATCCGCGAGACCGAAGCGGAGGCGGACGTGGTGCCGAATCTGATGATCGGCTTCGGCATAGACGAGGTGCAAGCAGAGTACGTCGCGGAGATCAAGCTGCGCAATATCAACCGCGAGTTCATCCTGAAGCGCACGGCGGAGACCGACGCGCTGCAAGATGAGATCGAAGACCTTGAGGATATTCTAAGCCGGCCGTCGCGCGTGAAGAAGATCATCGTCGGCGAGTTGGAGGACGTCAGAAAGAAGTACGCCGAGCCGCGCAGAACCGGCATCGTTTACGAATTCGACGAGCCTGCTGCCGTCGAGGAAGAAGCGGCGGACGAGTACCCCGTCACCGTGTTCCTTTCCCGCCACGGCTACTTCAAGAAGATCACGCCGCAGTCGCTCCGCATGAGCGGCGAGCAGAAGTATAAGGAGGACGACGCGCTGCGCCAGACTTTCGAGACGACGAGCAACGCCGAAGTCATGTTTTTCACGGATAAGGCACAGGTCTATAAGACCAGACTCGGCGAGTTCGGCGATACGAAGGCGTCCGTGCTGGGCGACTTCCTGCCGGCGAAGCTGGGCATGGACGAGGGTGAGAACGTCGTCTACATGGTGCTGCCCGGCGATTACAGGGGATATATGCTGTTCTTCTTTGAGAACGGCAAGTGTGCCAAGGTGGAGCTGTCGGCATATCAGACGACCTCGAACCGCCGCCGGCTCACCGGCGCGTACAGCGACAAGAGCCCGCTGAAGACCGCAATGTACCTTGCGGAGGACACTGAGATCGCGGTCTACTCCAACGAGCCGCGCTGCCTTGTGGTCAACACGGCGCTGCTGGGTGTCAAGTCCACCCGCGCCACGCAGGGCGTCGGGCTGCTGACGCTCAAAAAGAATCGCGTGCTGGACTACGCCTGCACATTGGAGGAGTCCGGTATCACCAACCTCGCCCGTTATCGCGGGCGCTCCATCCCCGCGATCGGCTCGCTGGTCAGGGAGGAGGACAGCGCGGAAAAGCAGATGTCCATTCTGTAACATATAAGGAGACATTGGCATGGATTTTACCAAAGTCAAGACCGCGCTGGAACAGCGCGAATTCACTGTAACGGTGTGCCAGACGAAAGAAAACGCCACCGCGTATCTGAACGCGCAGATCGACGGCGCCAGCGTTGGCTTCGGTGGTTCGATGACGCTCCGGGAACTGGGACTGTTTGAAAGCCTGAGCGCGCACAACACGGTGTACAGCCATTGGAACGCCCCGGAAGGGCGCGGCGGCGCGGAGGTGCAGGCAGACGCAGCGCGTGCAGACGTCTTCCTCACTTCGGTCAACGGACTTGCCGAGACAGGTGAGCTCATCAACATCGATGGCACGGGCAACCGTGTCGCCTCCACGCTCTACGGGCACAGAAAGGTGTACTTCGTCGTCGGCCGCAACAAGATTGCCCCGACTTACGATGAGGCGCTTTGGCGCGCCCGGAATGTCGCCAGCCCCAAAAACGCCCAGCGCCTCGGTGTGAAGACACCCTGCGCGGCCAAAGGCGACAAATGTTATGATTGCAAGAGTCCGCAGCGCATCTGCCGCGGACTCGTGGTGCTTTGGGAACGAATGAAGAGCTGTGAGATGGAGGTCGTTCTGATCGACGAGGAACTGGGGTATTGACGTTATGCGAAAGCGATATGCCGCAATTGCATACTTGCTCATTCTGTGCCTGATTCTGTCCGGCTGCGGAGATAAGCTGCTGGAGCGTTCTTACTCGACCGTGACGCCGCACAGCGCGGCGTACCGCGAGACCGAGGACGCCGATACGCTGCGCGCGGAAAACTACCAGGACCTCGTCAATGCTCTTTTGATCCTGCTGGGTGAACACAGCGAAGACGGCGTCGTACGCGTTTACGGCGAAGCACCGGACAAGGCGCGTATGGTGGAGAACGCCTGCGTAGAGGTACAGAAGGAGACCGCTGTCGGCGCGTATTTGCTGGATTACATCACCTATGACGGTAAGGACGAAAATGGATACTATGAGCTGACCGTACGCTTTGGCTATCGCCGTACGGCGGAGGAACAGGCGGCCATCGTCAACGCGACCAGCACCGAGGCGCTGCCCGACCTCCTTCGCACTGCGGTGGAAGAGGGCAGGAGCGCCGTTGCCGTCCGATTCGGCTGGTTCGGCACCGACCGCGCGGGCGTTATGGCGATGCTGAGCAGCGTTTACGACGAATTCCATCCGTCCGAGGAGACAGAGCCTCCGGCTGAGAAAGAGATCGAGACGGAAGCTGCTGAGAGGTCTGACGAACCGCAGGCAATGCCGCCGATCGATGGGGAGCCTGCGATCAGGGCTGCCGAACTGCCGCCCGAGCCGGCGGAGCCGGAGTATGACCTGTCTCCGTGGGAAGTGCTGTTCTATCCCAACGATGTCCGCCCCGGCATCATAGAAGTATTGCTGCATCCTGAAAAGTCTCCTGCGTGAGGTTCGGAGCAGATGAACTATCACATTGACAGAGACGCGACGCGGAGCGCGTATTTGCAGCTTTACCATCGTCTGCGCGACGATATTGTGTCCGGCGCTTATCCGCACGGCGGGAAAATGCCGTCGAAGCGCCAGCTTGCCGACGACGCGGGCGTGAGCCTCGTCACGGTAGAGCACGCCTACGCCATCCTCTGCGACGAGGGCTATATCGAGTCCCGCGAGCGCAGCGGCTATTTCGTCACGTACCGCGCCGGCGATTGTTTTCCCGGCGCGGGCGCCGTGCCCGCGCCTGCCGCGCCCAATCGGGCGGCGGAGGGCGAGTTCCCGTTTTCCGTGCTTGCGCGCACGATGCGGCGCGTCCTGTCGGACTACGGCGAAAGTCTGCTGGTCAAGTCACCGAACAACGGCTGCGCCGAAGCGCGGCAGGCCATCAGCGACTATCTTGCCCGCTCGCGCGGCATCCGCGTCAGGCCGTCGCAGATCGTCATCGGCTCCGGGGCGGAATACCTCTATGGGCTGATCGTGCAGCTCCTGGGACGCGAGCGCGTCTACGGTGTGGAAAACCCGTCGTATGAGAAGATCCGCCGCGTGTATCAGGCAAACGGCGTGACGGTCGATCCGCTGCGCCTCGGCGCGGACGGGATCCGCACGGACGAGCTGCGGCGCACGGCGGCGACAGTGCTGCACGTCACGCCCTTCCACAGCTTCCCGAGCGGCGTCACCGCCAGCGCGGGAAAGCGCGCGGAATATATCCGCTGGGCGACGGAGCGCGGCGGCTATATCGTTGAGGATGATTTTGACAGCGAGTTCACGCTTTCCTCCAAGGCGGAGGACACCGTGTTTTCGCTGGAGCCGGAGCGATCAGTCATCTATGTCAATACCTTTTCCAAGACTGTCGCGCCGTCCATCCGCGTTGGCTACATGGTGCTGCCGGCCGCGCTGACAGAGGCGTTTGAGAACGCCGTCGGCTTCTACTCCTGCACGGTGCCGCTCTTTGAGCAGTACGTGCTTGCCGAGCTGCTGCGCAGCGGCGATTTTGAGCGGCATCTGAACCGCGTGAGACGAAAGAGAAGAAAGCAATAAAAAAACGCCCCGCAGGGCGTTTTTTTATTGCAGTTCCTGCCACAGCGCATCAGAGAGGCGGGCAAAGCCCGCCAACCCCAGCCGCTCGCCGCGCACACCGGCGTCCAGTCCGCAGGAGACGACGAGTTCCGTCAGCTTCTCCTTGCCGAGCGCGCCGAAGACGGTCATCAGGCTATTGACCAGCGTCTTGCGCCGCAGGGCGAACGCCGCGTAGACCACGCGGAAGAAGAACGCTTCATCCGTCACGACCACCGGCGGCGTTTTGCGCACGGCGGCGCGAAGTACGGCGGACGTGACCTTGGGCCGGGGGATGAAGCTCTCCGGCCCGACCTCAAAGCAGATCTCCGGGTCGGTGTAATATTGCATAAACACCGAGAACGCACCATAAGCCGCCGTGCCGGGTTTGGCGCAGATGCGCTCCGCGACCTCGCGCTGGATCAGCACCGTCAGCCGCTCAAAGCACTTCGCCTCGATCAGCTTCGTCAGCACCGGCGTCGTGATGTTGTAGGGGAGGTTTGCGCAGACGACGGGCGTTAGCCCCGCAAAGCGCTCCCGCGCGAGAGCGGGGAGGTCGAGCTTCAGCACGTCGGCGGAGACGAGGTCAAAGTTGTCGAAATTCGCCATGGTTTCACCGAGGATCGGCAGCAGCGCCGTGTCCAGCTCGACAGCGACGACTTTGCCCGCGCGTCGGCACAGCTCGTGCGAGAGCGCGCCGATGCCGGGGCCGATCTCCAGCACGCCGTTCGACTCGTCTGCGCCGGACGCTTCCGCGATGGCGCGCGGGATGGAGCGGTCGACGAGAAAGTTCTGCCCCTTGGATTTGGAGAAATGAAAGCCGTGCCGCGTCAGCAGGGCTTCGATCGCCTTTTGCTCGTTCTCCGCCATGTCAGCCCTCATAGAGCTTTTTGCCCGCACGGATCAGCATATAGCTGCGGTTCGCCTCGATCTCGCCGCGCTCTATACGCTCGTCCCACTGATTCGGCGGGACCTCCTCCAGAGATATGTTGATCGCCTCCTGCGGGCAGCCCCACAGCTCCAGAAACACGGAATTGATCCGCTCCGCGACGGCACGCTTCGTCGCCTCGTCCTTGGGATAGCCCTTGATCGCAATGTACGGCATAGCAGAGTCCTCCTTGCTGTTTCGCACAGTATAGCAAATAAAGGCTCACTGTGCTTTGGGGGTTTTAGCGATTCAGGCAAGTGGAGAGCCACAGTATTCGCAGCAGCCCTTGCCGTCGGGGAAGGTGGTCGCGCCGCAGGCTGGGCAGGTGACGGCGACCTTGGGCGCGGCGGCGGCAGCCGCCTCGTTGCGCACCCTCCGACGCTCCTGCGTCAGCAGCGCCACGATCTCGTTGCCCATCTTTTCGTACCTCGCGTACTCGCGGTTGAGCCTGGGATTCGGCTTGCGGATGGCGGGTACGGGGACGGTCGTAGTCTCCACGTCGGAGGCGTTCAGACGGAAGCGCATCTCGTTGAAATATGGATGGTTGACGCGGATAACGACATGGAAATCGTAGCTGTAGTCGTAGCGCGGCGGATTGTAGCGCACGGACTCGCCCTTGGCGTTCGTCGTCTCCGCCTCCGAAGACTCCTCATCGATATCGAGCTCGGCGCCCGTGACCATGTCGAAGCGGATCAGATCCGGATTGTCGTTGATCAGGTTGCTTGCGTCGGTGACGACGAACGTACCTGCGTCCTCGTCCACCAGCAGCTTTGTGTTTTCGCCGAGTGAGAGCGTGGTGTGGAAGGATGCCAGCGCGTTGCGGTTCTCCTCGCGGTATTGAAGCTGCCCGCGGATCTGCTCCACGGTGCTGCTGCGGCGCTCGCTGAACCACGGGGACAGCTTGGCGGCGCAGTTCTTGCAGAGATTGCCGTCCTCCAGTTTGCGGTTACCAAACAGGCCGATCTCGCCGCCGCAGATCGCACAGTTCTTCTTGTCAAACAGTCCGAAAAGTCCCATGATTTGCTCCTTACGTCAGATCGGCGGCGTCAAAGGGGTCGCCGCATTCGGGGCAGAACTTCGGTGGATGCGCGGGGTCAGAGGGCACCCAGCCGCACTTGTTGCATTTGTACAGGCCCGAACCGGCCGGCCTGGGCGCGCCGCACTCGGGGCAGAATTTGCCCGCGCCGGTCGCGCCGCATCTGGTACACGTCCACGTTCCGGCGGGAGCGGGCTCGGGCTTCTTCGCGCCGCATTCGGGACAGAACTTGCCCGTGGCGGACTTGCCGCAGGAGGGGCAAGTCCAAGCGCCCGCGGGGGCGCTTGTGGGAGCAGGAGCGGCCTGCTGGGGCGCCATCTGATACAGCGCGTTCGCGTTCATGCCGCCCGCGTTTGCGGCGGCATTCATACCCATAAACGCAAAGGCGGGACCAGTGGCGGTGTTGGAGGCTGCCGCTTTCATCGCGTCTGCCTGCGCGCTGGTGAGATGCGCCGCCGCCATGCGCGGGTCGCGCAGCGTCGCGTTGCGTTGCAGCTCCTTGATCGTTGCCTCGTCCTCTTCACTTGCCTTGACCGAACTGACGCCGACGCTGACGATCTCAATGCCGCGCAGATCCTTCCATTTGGAGGAGAGTACCGCGTTGAGCGCGTCCGCCATCTCCTGCGTGTGCCCAGGCAGCGCGGAATAGCGTACGCCCATGTCGGAGATGCGGGCAAAGGCAGGCTGAAGCGCGGTCAGCAGCTCCGTCTTGAGCTGGCCGTCGATCATGTCGCGCGTGTAGTTGCCCGCGACGTTTCCTGCAACGTTTGTGTAGAACAGGATGGGGTCGGCGATGCGGTAGCTGTACTCGCCGAAGCAGCGGATCGAGATGTCCAGATCCAGACCGATGTTCGTATCCACGACGCGGAAGGGCACCGGGCTGGGCGTGCCGTACTTGTTGCCCATCAGCTCGCGCGTGTTGACGAAGTAGACGCGCTGATCCTTTGCGGCGCTGCCGCCGAAGGAGAAGCGCCTGCCGAAGTTCGCGAAGGTCTGCTTGATGTTCTCGCCCAGATCGCCGTAAAACAGAGAGGGTTCCGTCGCGTTGTCGTAGACGTACTCGCCCGGCTGCGCGCAGAGCTCGGCAACCTTGCCCTGCTCGACGATGATGGCGCACTGGCCGTCCGCGACGGCGAGGATGGAGCCGTTGGAGATGATATTCTCCGATCCCTTGCCCGCGCGCTTGCGGCCCTTGGCAAGCAACACCTCCTGAGGCAGCGCCTCACAGTAGAAGTAGTCCCGCCAGGTATCGGAGAGCACGCCGCTCGCCGCACTCAATGCCGCTGAAATCAGTCCCATGTCTTAGTTCCTCCTTTATTTGTTTGTTTCGTATTTACACTTCCATTTCGCGGAACATGAAAACCATAATATCCTTGCGCGGGCAGCCGACACTCGGGCTGATCTCAAGCTCGACGCCGTCCAGCAATCCGGAGCTTTCCGCCCAGTCCGCCGCCTCCTGATACCAGCCGTTCGCGCCGATTCCCATCGCGCGGTAGAGGAAGGTGATGATATGCGCCGTGCTGCACGTCTGCTCCGGGGAGAACGTCCCGTCGCCCGTGCCGTTGGCGATGCCGCGCTCATTCGCCCAGAGAACGGCTTTGTACCAATCGTCCGACTCTCTGACGTCCGCAAAGGGATTCTCCGCGGTCTCGGGCTCGGGGCAGCCCGCCGTGCGCCAGAGGAAGGTCATTGCCTGAGCGCGCGTCACAACGCCGTTGGCTCCGAAGGTGCCGTCGCCCATGCCGCCCGTTACCTGCGGCTTATGACTGTACGCCCATTCCACGGCGTCGTAGTAATAATCATCCTCCGACACATCCGCAAACTCCGCACTGCCGACTGCAGCGGAGCCGTCAGACTCCGGCGCAGCAGCCGGTGATCTGTCGTCCGCCTGTGTGCCCGCGGGATCGATCGACCGTCTTGAGCCATATGCGTCAAATGACAGCGCTGGGTAGTTGAAATACGTGTTTTGCAAGTAGCTTCCGTCTGCCGGATGGCTCACGGAAAAGGGCGTGTTTCTCAGGTAGGTGTTTGCGCCAACCAAAAAATAATCGTGCTTTTCTGCGCCGGAAACCACGCTGCCGACGCCGAAGACGGTCGGATCGTCGAACGTCACGTCTACCGCGTACCACTTTTCGCCCAGCTTGACCTCGTTCCATGCGTGCCCGCCGCCGTTGGCGTGACCGCAAACCAGAACGCAGGGAATGCCCAGCTCGTCACAGATCAGCTTGAACGCCTTGGCATAGCCCTCGCAGACCGGCTGGGAGACATCCGTCAGCGCGCTGAGCGGCGTCCAAGGCAGATAGTCGTATGTCGTGCCATAGTATGCCGCCGCCTCGTTGTAGACGTTGTGCGTGGTCAGCCAGTCGTGCACATAGAGAAGCTGTTCATATGCACTACCCTGTGCCGCGGCCTCCGCCGCGATCTGCTTCACGGCGGCGCTGACGGCGGCGTAGTCGCTGCCCGTATCGCGCCCGCCGTATTGCCAATTGTAGCCGAATCTGGGCGTCACCGTTACGTCAAATCCATAAGAAGCGCTCCGGATGTTGGTGCTGCTTCCCGTGATCCAGAAGACGTCCATATGCTCCAGCTCCAGCGCGGCAAAGGCATAGGTGCTCGCCTGCGCGAGATCGTTTGCAACACGCTGCGCCTGCTCCTGAGAATAGAGCTGCGCGCTCACGTTGAGGACGACGTTTCCGCCGGCGGCGAGCTGCCGCACGCACTCCGGCCGATTCAGCCCGTCATAGAGGGCTTTCGCATAGCCCGCGAGCTGTGCGGAGAAGAAGCCGCTTTCCTGCGCGGCGGCTCTTGAGCCGGTCCTGATCTTCACCGTCACGGCGTCGTAGAGCCGTTGATGCTCCGCATCGGTGCTGTCGTCGCCCTTCGTGGACTTGGCGAGCGCGAGGGCGGACGCGCTGATCGCGCTGCGCTGGTCGAAGAACATCGCGCCGGAGGTGCTGCCGCTGGTGACGTACCAGCGGTCGCTGCCCTCGAATTTGCTCAGCGTGAGGTTGAAGCGGTTGGTGCCCGCGTTGCTTTTGAGCCAGTAGACGATGTTCAGCCGCCCCATCTGCGAAAGCGTTTGTGCGTTGATGGTATCGGTGCTCGTGCTGTTGTAATGCAGCTCGACGGTCAGCGGGCGCGGCGGCTTGAAGCCGTTGTCGGCGGACGCGCCCTTGAAATACGCTCTGGGAAGCCAGCTGTAGTCGGCGTTCTTCAGGCGTTCGTTGAAATAGCTGTCCCAGCCCGCCTTGCCGGAAACGCCGCCCTCGGTGAAGCCGCGGCCGTAAACCTCGATATCCGCATAGAGGTACTTCATCATCGCCATGCCGTCGTCGTAGTCGTCTACGAGACGGTTGACCGCCCAGACCCAGTACGCCGCGACGCTACGGGGATCCCTGACGTCTACGACCTGCTTCAATTCGTCAAGATTCCACGGCGCGGGATCGGCGAGCGTGATCTCCTGATCCTTTTGCCAGCTCGTATCCAAATCACCCCCTGCCGCCATCGCCGTCGGGGACAGCGCTGCGCAGGCGAGGGCGAGACAGAGCAAAACGCCGAATAAACGCTGTGTCATGAGAGGTTCCTCCTTATACTCTAGTCCTTGATTCAAAAGCTGTCAAGTACGGCGGCAAGATAACCCTCGGTGGCGGACGTGAAGAGAAAGGCGTCCGCAAGTCCGGCTTGCTTGGCGCGCTTGACCTCCTCCGCCAGTGCGCGGTTCATTTCGTCCGCCAGCAGGACGATCCGGCAATCCGGTACGTCCCGCCTGACACTGTTCCGTAGTTTGAGCCGTTCTTCCAGCTTCCACGGCGTGTAGTCCGTGACCTCCATCAGCAGAGCATAGGGCCTGAGCAAACGGCACTGTGCCGCGGTCTCCTCGGGATGGGGGGAAACCACGACCTGCACCTCCGTCAGTTCCTGCGCCAGCGAACGCCGTACGGCGCCCGCGTACAGGCTGCTCTGCATATCCACAATCACTGTTCTCAATCGCATCCCTCCCTCATTTTTCACGCCGCCGTTATCCCGCCGCCGTCGCGTCGCGCGAGAACAGCTCATCCGACGACTGCCCGTCAAAGGTCATATCGTCGTCAAAGCGGTCGATGGCAAAGCGCACGACGCGCCCGTCGTCGGTGATGAAATCGACGAAGCTGTTCAGATCGCTCTGAAATGGCTTCAGCGCCTGACCGGCGATCAGCGTCCACATCCCGCCGCTGACGGCGGCGTTGTCACGGCTGTCGGGGTTGTAGCGCCCGTCTCTGCGCAGCCGCACCCACGCTCCGTCAAGGTCATAAACGTTGCTGACCATCTCCGGCAAACCGCCCTCGTTCAGGCGGTAGTCCGCGTGCGGCAGCATTGAGACCGGCTCGGCAAGGACCACCTGATTGCTGATCATAAGCAGCCGGTTTGGGTCGAGCGGCGTGCTGGCGCGAATCGCCAGCGGCAAATCGGACTTGCGCTTGACCACGCCGAATTCCGTCACCTCGTAGACGTTGGTCAGCATGGATACGTCGCCGGTCGGCACGCGCAGGTAAATGAAGTCGTACCCGTTGAGACGGGCGATCCAGCAGTCCGGCGCGCGGCCGTAGAACGATTCCGCGTAGCCGCTGCCCGCGGGCGCGTCGTCCGCCAGAACCTCCCAGGTGACCGTACCGCTGTCATCTCCGCCGAGAGTGCTTTGGATGCGGAAACAGCGGCTGACGTCGCCGCGCCAGTAGTTCGTGCCGTAGTCCGCCGGTACGATCCAGCGCAGCGGTTCGGTGGTATAGAATGCCCGCACCTGCCCGGGGTTGAGAACGTAGGAGATCGTCGCGTGCAGCTCGCCCGGAGCGTCGCACAGCACAAACTCATTCGCAAAGACGTGGACGAAGCCGTACCCGAGGGCAAAGCTGATATTGCCGTCATTCCCCTCAACGCTTTGACGGATGAAGTCCAGCGCGTCGTCGTAGAAGGTCAGGTCGGGGTACGCGCGTGAAAACTCCAGCAGCAACAGGCTCGGCAGATAGTCCATGTCGCGGAACACGTCGGCAAAGGTCAGCTCCCTGCCTGTCCGCGCATCGAGGTTGTGTGCAACGATCTCGGTGAATTCATTTTGCTGCGCCGCGTCCTCACAGCGCCTTGTGCGCTCATAGAAGGACACGGCTTCGCTGTCCGCGCGCGTCACGAAGGACTCAGTGCGGCAGTAGAGCACGCGGTCGCCCGACGCGGTGCCGAAGCGATCCCACGCGGTATCCACGCCGAGGAGCAACCCGGCGTCAAGAGCGGCGATCGTATCCTTCAGCCCGCTATAGCCGTCGGGGGGAACAAGCTCTCCGTTCGAATCGCGGTATCCAAGCCCGTAGACCGGCACGGAGACTTCGCCGAATCCGCCTTCGATCTCATGGTGCTCGAAATGGGTGTTGACTTCCAGATCCAGCACCGTGGGAGGCGTTGCCGCGCCGCGCTCAAACAGCTTGACCGTCTCGTTCAGGAAATGATAGGGCAGGACATTGTCACGGTTGTCGTAGACCGTGAGGTGTTCGCCCGACCAGAACACTACGTCCAGCTCCACACCGAATTCATCGGGAAGACCGTGCACCTCGACGTCGTGGCCGTTGAGCTGCGCAACGTCATAGCGCTCCAGCAGCTCATAGACATCGTCCAGAAAACTGTGATCGGCGTTGAAGACGCGCGCCGCCTCCTTATCCTGCATCTGATAGCTGCCCCTGACAGCGCCGCCGTCCAGTTTCGCTGCCAGTTTGTAGATGTGGTTGCCCAGCGCGCCCGGTTCGACGGCGAGCGTGGTGGAGAACCGGCAGTCAAAGGACGCAATCGGGCTTGACGGAAGGGCCTTCGGCGCATCGGGGTCGCTGCGGTCAGTCACGCCGCCATCCACCTCCGGCGTGGGGCCGTCCGGCTCGGCTCCCTTGCCGATCCGTGCGCCGCAGCCGACAAGCAGCAGCGCCGTGAGGGACAGCAGCAAAATCGCGATCAACATTCGTTTCATCCCGCTTCCTCCGTTTATATCTGTTCTGCGTCTATTCTTACAAATACAGTGTAGATC
>JBGVBS010000049.1:0-24922 GCA_045225715.1 Oscillospiraceae bacterium | reverse complement strand
ATCATGCTATTTTTGACAGGGAGCAGGTATATCCGGACATTTTGCTGAGAGACTATGCCAGACTGATTATTGAACGGTTTCTGTGGGAGAATCCGGAGTACAACGGATGCATAAATCACGCAAAAATTGTACCGCCGTATTCCTCCACTCCCATCCCAACAGTGGAAGAGCGAAAATACGATGCAGTAGACTATTCATCCGGTACGCACCGTATTATATCGTCCATGCAATTTGAGGGAATGGGAATGGGAATGTACGGAGATTTTGGAAGATATGTATTTCAAAGTGCCCTGAGAGATTTTGACGTTGAGCAAAAAAATATCTTTCACTACGCTATATCGTTTATCCTAAATGACCTTGGCTATCAGGAGGATACCTTAGGGGAAATTGACAAGGTTTATAGATATCGAAGCCATAGTCGCCATGACACAATCAAGGTGGAGCGAATCGGAAAAAAATATCAATGGATTGCCATGTATAACATTCTTGCGAGGGTTTCCGACCACTGTAAACGAGTAGAAGGCTTTGGCAAAGAAAAAACCGAAGTTCCGTTTGAGGGGGCATGGGAGCCGTATGTAAGGGATTTTGACCCGACACTGAATGACAACTTTATGAAATATCCCCATACGCCTAAATTTGAACAAATAAATCGTCATATCAAAAGAGCTTGTGAAGAGAACGAAGCTGCTTCGAAAAATGGAGATAAAACGGCGTGGTTAGAAGAAGACAGATGCTTCTTTGACGACTTAAAGAGCGATTTGATTGTAAAAGACGATTGCGGACGCGAGTGGGTCTGTCTCGCTCGGTATGCTGATACTGGCTTTGAGGAAATGAAAACGACTGGTTTACAGTCATGGAGCTGGGTTTATGGCTTTCTGGCAACCGAAGAGCAAGCAAATGAGCTTGTGAATGCATCGAACCGGGGAGTCGATTTGCGAAGCGATGAACTTTCTCGGATCAATGAGACTTATTCGGTGTTCAACAGGGAGTATCCATGGTCGCCTAGCTGCAACGATTTGAGATGCTGGAATTGGAAAGAGGTGGATGTTGAAACAGGCAAAACGGAGATAGTCACAGAAAAAGTTATGGTGCCGGATTTTTCGGAAATTGATGAGTTTCTTAAAAAACTCGGATACACTGACAATTTAGATGATAGCGATGAAGAAGTAGACCCGAATATACCGGAAAACGATTTTGAACTTCCTGATGTGCGGTTTCACGAAAGAACAATTGAAAGACGGGTAAAAAAGGCGATCGGAAAAATCCTCGCGGCTGCAACAAATTTAATGTGGGAAGAACAGTATGATGCGTCTAAAGAGTCTGCCCTATCCTGGATGGTTCCCTGCCCGGAACTGATAGATGAATTGCACCTGTGCCAGTTGGAGTACGACGGCTACTTTTTCGATGAACGTGGAGATCTTGCTGCATTTGATACGTCGTTGAACAAACAAAAAGCGGGGCTTGCTATTCGAAAGGATCTGCTGGATGCTTTTTTGAGTAAAATGGGCATGAAGCTGGTATGGCTTGTAAACGGATCGAAAGAAATTCATAATGCAAGTTTGCAAATCACAAAATGGTCTGAATGGACATCCGTGCTTGCATATGATGGGGTACAAGCTCTGGGGGACATTCACAAGGCTGATCAGCGTTGCTAACGAGTTTCTACCCCTCCGTATATTGTTGCGGATTTTTCGGCAAACTGCCCATGAGGTGATTTTATGGCAAAGCAGGGCATGAAGCGTCCGGAGCGGACGCATATGCAGCTCCATAATCAAGTCGATCCCGTACCCGAGTTGCAGGGGAAAGCCAAGCACGGGAAGGAGCGCGCCAATCCCATTATCAGCGGAACCGAAGGCGCAGACATGAAGGTGTTTCACACAGAGCGCTCGATACCTGCGGATGTGTATCCCGTCATTGATACGGATTTGGCACGGGATAATCTGGAGAACGATATCCCCGCCGCAGATTTGAATGAACTGCAATAATGAACACGCCGTCCGGCTTCGGTCGAACGGCGTGTTGACATCTTTAACAGCAGCACCCTCTGGAAATATCGGTTGCACTAATCTGAGGCGGAAGGCTCATGGTCATGATCCCGTTATACCGGATGCAGATTTGATCTCCGACTTGAAAGCGGCAAGAGTCCGGCGTATGCACCAGCACCTCTTGCCTGTTGCAGCAGTCACAGACCAGCAAATTGCAGTCGCGGACTTGAAGCACACGCGCTTTCATGGACACAGCTTCCATCATGGCAGATTCCATACAGATAACCCCCCTTTTCAAAAGAGCTGCATTCCATTCTATTCTGCAACATGGCAAAGGGAACCAGTCACATACATTGTGTATATTGAGAAGATGGCAGAAACGCTGTTATTTCTGTCCTTAGTAAGTTTCAAATTTGATTGCCGCGATCTTTTTCGGCATTGTTGTGGTACTTTGATAAAAAGTCTCGCGCAAGCGTCGGCGCGGTTTCTGCTTTGCTGTACCGCCTGTAAATGGCAGGCTGCGCCAGATAATCGATCAGTGTGATCTTCGGCATGAGATACTTGCTTCGTATCAAAAACGCCTTGATTGATCCGCGTCGGCATAGATTGTCGATATGGTTAGCGCAATAGCCTGTGACTTCTGCAACTTCATCAGCACCCAAAAGATCGCTATGTCCTGCAAGGCGCGCTTCGATGAAGCAACGGAAAATGTTGCCCCTTTCGGCAGATATGACCGTCAGCTCATCGGACAGATTGGGCGGCGGCGTTTTGCCGCGGTTTTTCTCTCGATACCACTCCGGCGGGACGGCATACACTTCCGGCTCCAGCTCACGTTGCGCAAGGTAGCGCAGTACGTCCTCCGTCCGTATTTTGAAGCAGCGGGTTTTCTTGCCGGTGTACTCACACGGAACGGCTCCCGTTTTCAGCAGGTATTCCGCCGTCCGCTTGCTGATATGGGCGATCTTGTAGAAATCGTCTTTACTCATCGTGAGCGGAAAACGCTCACGGATAGATTCATATTGAATTGTCAAGTCCATGACCTTACTTCTCCTTGTCGAAGATTGCCAACAGCAGAAAGCTCATGGGGCTTGTTCTATCCTCGTTCTATCTTTTCTCCCGATTTGCCCGCTTTTTGAGGATAGAAAAAGAAGTGAGCAACGGTGCAGCTTCGCGGTTGTTGAGAGACGGAAAGCCCTGATTTTATGCGGGTTTCAAGGTGTTTAATCTTCTCCTAATTTCCAGCATTTTCTCTTAAATGGATTTTAGGTGAAATAACTCGAAATCAGGTGTACCCGCAAGGGTACCGTGGGTTCGAATCCCACCCTGTCCGCCACATCGTCGGAGCAAGCGTTACATCGCTTGCTCCGATTTTTTGCGTTTCACGCCAAACGCAAAAAGCCCGCCTTTTGGCGGGTTTTTCACGTACCATGTTCACTTGCACATGTGAAGATTGAGGTGGTCGTAGGTCATCTCCACGCCGTGCGCGGCGAAGGTTTCACGCACCGCCTCGATCACGCCCCAGTACACCGTCCAGTAATCGGCGGCGGGCACCCAGAAGCGGGCGACGTAGCTGATGCTGCTCGCGCCGTACTCGGTGAGGTGCGTCTCCGGCGCGGGAGTGCTGAGGATCTGCGGGAAGCGCGCCATCGCGTCGCGCAGCGCGGCGTAGACCGCCTCCGTCGGGGCGTCGTAGGACGCGGTGAAGGTCAGATCCATGCGGCGTCTGCCGAGGCGGTTGTAGTTCGTCACGACCGCGCCCGCCACCGTGCTGTTCGGGATCTGGATCTCCTTGTTGTCGGGCGTGACCAGCTTGGTGTGGGCGAGGCGGATCGTGTCCACCGTGCCCTCCGTGCCGCCGATCGACACGAAGTCGCCGATGCCGTAGGGCTGCGCCGTGATGATCATGATGCCGCCCGCGATGTTGGAGAGCGTGTTCTGCAGCGCCAGCGACACGGCGAGGCCGGCGACCGAGAGCAGCGCGATGAAGCTCGTCACCTGCACGCCCAGCGCGTCGAGCACCACCAGCGCCAGCAGGACGCCCAGCAGTGTCTTGACGATGGGGCGGACGTGGCGCTTGAGCGGGGAGAGCTTCTCGGAGCGGTCAAAGCTGCGGTCGAAGAGCGACATCGCCGCGCGGATGACCAGAATGCCGACCAGCAGCGTGATGAGCGCCTTGACCGCGGCGGTCAGCGTCAGCGCGCCGATGCTGATGCCGGATTCGGAAATGAGAGAAGAAACGTCCATGATTACCTCCTGCTTTACGTTAATTTAATCATAGTATAACAGGCTGCGGCTGCGCTTGCAAGTGCTCTTTTGCGACCTGTTCCCGATTTGCAGGAAATCTTGCAAATCGCGGGAGGGAGGTTTTGCGACGCTCTGCGCGCCATACACGGAAACGACAAAAATAGCGGCAAATTTTTGGTCAGTTTTTTACAGCTTCCGATTGATTTTTTCGTTGAATTGATGGACGTATTCAACTATAATGTAAAATGAATTCAAGTCGGACAGTGGCACGTATAATTTTGACGGAAACGTTGCAAATACGCGCCCGCAGCGCCGATAGAACAGGGAGGTAATTATTTTGAGCAAGGTAATGTCACTGCATGACGCCGTAGCAAAGTACGTGGAAAACGGCGACGTACTCGCCACCGGCGGCTTCACCACCAACCGCAAGCCCTATGCGACGGTTGCCGAGATCCTGCGTCAAGGCCAGAAGGACTTCATCGTCTATGCCGGCCCCGGCGGCGGCGAGGTCGATATGCTGATCGGCGAGGGCCGCGTCGCGGCGTACATCAACTGCTACACCGCAAACTCCGGCTACACCAACGTCTCCCGCCGTTTCCGCGCGTGGATCGAGCAGGGCAAGCTGACCTACGAGGATTACTCGCAGGACGTGCTGATGCTCATGCTGCACGCGGCGTCTCTCGGTCTTCCGTTCCTGCCGGTCCGCCTGATGCAGGGCAGCGGCCTGATGAAGTTCTGGGGCATCAGCGAGGAGAAGCGCAAGAGCATGCCCAAGATGGAGAACCTCAAGTGCGTCGAGATCGAGAACCCCATGGAGCCCGGCCAGAAGGTCGTCGCCGTTCCGGTTCCCAGGATCGACACCGCGCTCATCCATGTCCAGCAGGCGAGCCCGGACGGCACCTGCATCATCAACGGCGACGAGTTCCACGACATTGACATCGCCGTCGCCGCGCGCAAGACCATCGTCACCTGCGAGGAGATCGTCTCCAACGAGTACATCCGCCGCGATCCCACCAAGACCCGCATCTTCGGCGAGTGCGTGCAGGCGGTCGTGAAGGCGCCCTACGGCGCATGGCCCGCCCAGTGCTACGACTACTACGATGACGACGACGCCGCGCTCAAGGAGTACGACAAGGCGTCCAAGTATCAGGATGCCGCCGACGCCGTGGCGCAGCTGAAGAAGGCCGCCGTCAAGGCGCAGAAGGCGCTCGACGCCAAGCCCGGCGACGAGAAGCTGACCGAGGCTCTGGAGAAGGCCAAGGCCGCCGCCGAGGCCGCCGAGAACGGCACGAAGATCCCCGAGACCTTCCAGGATTATCTGGAGAAGTGGGTCTACGGCTGCAAGACGCACGAGGAGCTGCTCGACAAGATCGGCGGCAGCCGCCTGATGCGCCTGAAGAACGAGCCGCACCTGGGCTATTCCACGACGCACTAAGCAGGGAGGGTTATAGAAATGTCTGATTACACGAAATACACCAAGCAGGAGATGCAGGCGTACGCCATCGCCAAGAGCATCAAGGAAAACCAGATCGTCATCGTCGGCACCGGCCTGCCGCTGATCGGCGCGTCCCTCGCCAAGCGCGCGGTCTGCCCGAGCTGCCACCCCATCGTCGAGTCCGGCCTGATGGACTGCGACCCCGTCGAGGTGCCGCGCTCCGTCGGCGACAACCGCTTCATGGCGCACTGCGCCGTGCAGTGGCCGAACATCCGCTTCGTCGGCTTCGAGGCCAACGAGTGGCTGCATGACGAGGATCGCCTCGTCGCCTTCATCGGCGGCGCGCAGATCGATCCCTACGGCAACGTGAACTCCACCTGCATCTTCGGCAAGGGCGATTACCTCCAGCCCACCACGCGCTTCACCGGCTCCGGCGGCGCGAACGGCATTGCCACCTACTGCAACACCATCATCATGATGCAGCACCAGAAGCGCCGCTTCATCGACAAGGTCGACTACATCACCTCCTGCGGCTGGATGGACGGCCCCGGCGGCCGTGAGCGCGCTGGCCTGCCCGGCAACCGCGGCCCGCAGATGGTCGTCACCGACCTCGGCATCATGAAGTTCGACGACGAGACCAAGCGTATGTACTGCGCCATCATGTTCCCCGGCGTCACGGCGGAAATGGTGCAGGAGAACACCGGCTTCGAGATCGACTGCTCCCGCGCCGAGGTCATGGAAGGCCCCAGCCCCGAGATCATCCGCCTCATCCGTGAGGAGATCGACCCCGGCCAGGCGTTCATCAAGGTTCCGAAGGACAAGTAAGTCAATAACAAATAAGAGAAGGAGACAACACTATGAGCGAATATTCCATGCCCTCTTATTTCCAGAGCATGCCCACCATCGGCACCCCGCTCGCCAAGTTCAACGAAGAGAACATTGTTGAGATCCAGCAGGTCGAGGCGGAGATCCACGAGCTGCGCGAGGCGGCGCTCGAAGCGGGCCGCTCCACCGAGTCCCTCAACGAGAGCGGCCAGTGGACCGCCATGCAGCGCGTCGTGGAGCTGATCGACGAGGATACCTGGTGCCCGCTCAACAGCCTCTACAACCCCGGCGACAACAAGGACGGCAGCGACGGTATCGTCAAGGGCCTCGGCCGCATCGACGGCAAGTGGGCGGTCATCATCGCCAGCGACAACAAGAAGCTCGCCGGCGCTTGGGTCCCCGGCCAGGCGGACGACCTGCTCCGCGGCAGCGATACGGCGAAGCGCCTGCACATCCCTCTGGTCTACGTGCTCAACTGCTCCGGCGTCAAGCTCGACCAGCAGGAGCTGGTGTACCCGAACCGCCGCGGCGGCGGCACCCCGTTCTATCGCAACAGCGAGCTGAACCAGCTGGGCGTGCCCGTCATCGTCGGCATCTACGGCACCAACCCCGCGGGCGGCGGCTACCACTCCATCAGCCCGACCATCCTGATCGCGCATCAGGACGCCAACATGGCGGTCGGCGGCGCCGGCATCGTCGGCGGCATGAACCCCAAGGGCTACGTTGACCTCGAAGAGGCGGAGAAGCTGATCGAGGCGCAGAAGAACCTCAAGGCCGACATCCCCGGCACCGTCGCCATCCACTACAGCGAGACCGGCTTCTTCCGCGAGGTGCAGGTCGACGAGGAGGGCATGCTCGACGCCATCCGCAAGTACATGGATTACCTCCCGGCCTACGATCCCGAGTTCTTCCGCGTGGACGAGCCGAAGGAGCCGCTGTATGATCCGAACGACCTCTATTCCATCGTCCCGTTCAACCAGAAGCGCAGCTACGATATGTACGAGGTCATGGCGCGCCTGTTCGACGGCTCGGAGTTCATGGAGTACAAGAAGGGCTACGGCCCCGAGATGATCACCGGCCTCGCCAAGATCGACGGTATGCTCGTCGGCGTCGTCGCCAACATGCAGGGCATGCTGATGAACTACCCCGAGTACAAGGTCGCGGCCTACGGCACGTCCATGGGCGTCGGCGGCAAGCTGTACCGCCAGGGTCTCATCAAGATGAACGAGTTCGTCACCTTCTGCTCCCGTGACCGCATCCCGATGCTGTGGATCCAGGATACCACGGGCATCGACGTCGGCAACGACGCCGAGCGCGCGGAGCTCCTCGGCCTCGGCCAGAGCCTGATCTACTCCATCCAGTCCAGCGGCCTGCCGATGATGGAGATCACACTCCGCAAGGGCACCGCCGCCGCGCACTACGTCCTCGGCGGCCCGCAGGGCAACGACAACAACGCCTTCTCCATCGGCACGGCGACGACCGAGATCTACGTCATGCACGGCGAGACCGCCGCGACCGCGATGTATTCCCGCCGCCTCGTGAAGGACAAGAAGAACGGCCAGGATCTCCAGCCCACCATCGACAAGATGAACAAGCTGATCCAGGAGTACAGCGACAAGTCCCGCCCGAAGTACTGCGCGAAGCTCGGCCTCTGCGACGAGATCGTCGACATGAACGACATGCGCCCGTACATCCAGGCCTTCGTCAACGCCTGCTATCAGAACCCGCTGAGCATCTGCCCGTTCCACCAGATGCTCCTGCCGCGCATCATCCGCGACTTCAATAACCTGTACGCGAAGTAAGAGACCACACCGAGCGGGCGGCGTAATGCCGCCCGCCTAAGGAGATCAATATGTCAATTTACACCATGGGCATCGACGTCGGCTCGACCGCGTCGAAGTGCGTCATCCTGAGGGACGGCGAGGAGATCGTCGGCAAGTCCCTCGTCGCCGTGGGCACCGGCACCTCCGGCCCGCAGCGCGCCATTGAGGGCGTGCTCGTGGACGCGGACATGAAGAAGGAGGATATGGATTTCATCCTCGCCACCGGCTACGGCAGAAACTCGCTGGAGGGGCTTGCCGATATGCAGATGTCGGAGCTTTCCTGCCACGCCAAGGGCGCGGCCTTCCTGTTCCCGAACGTCCGCACGGTCATCGACATCGGCGGTCAGGACGTCAAGGTCATCGAGATCGAGAACGGCATGATGAAGAACTTCGTCATGAACGACAAATGCGCCGCCGGTACGGGGCGCTTCCTCGACGTCATGGCGCGCGTGCTGGAGGTCAACACCCGCGACCTCGGCGATCTGGGCGACCGCTCCACCCGCGAGGTGGGCATCAGCTCCACCTGCACGGTGTTCGCCGAGAGCGAGGTCATCTCCCAGCTCGCCATGGGCACGGACAAGTGCGACATCATCGACGGCATCCACCGCTCCGTCGCCGCCCGCGTGGTCGGCCTCTGCCACCGCGTCGGCGTGCGCGACCAGGTCGTCATGACCGGCGGCGTCGCCCAGAACCACGGCATCGTCAAGGCGCTGCAGCACCAGCTGCAGCATGAGATCCACCGCAGCCCCCTCACGCAGTACAACGGCGCGCTCGGCGCGGCGCTGTTCGCGTACCAGAGGGCGCTCAAACAAGCCAACGCTTAACAGTCAGAATAGGAGGAGATTCATTATGGCCAAAGAAGTAAGCCCCGGCGTACTCGCTCTGCGCAAGGTCGTGGACGACGTCTATGCGGACGCCCGCGAAGCCAAGAAGCAGGGTAAGCTCGTCGGCTGGTCCAGCTCTAAGTTCCCCTGCGAGCTGGCGGAGGCGTTCGACCTGAACGTCATGTACCCCGAGAACCAGGCTGCCGGCATCGCCGCCCAGCGCGACGGCGAGATCATGTGCCAGGCCGCCGAGGACCTCGGCTTCGACAACGATATCTGCGGCTACGCCCGCATCAGCCTCGCCTACGCGGCGGGCAAGCGCGCGGCGCGCAAGATCGACCTCGAGACCGGCGAGTTCGTCATCGACCCGTCGAGCGGCCGTCCCCTCAAGGACGAGAACGGCAACGTCGTCATCGACGAGGCGACCGGCAAGCCCAAGAAGGATCCCAAGACCATGAAGCCCTTCATCGTCCTCGACGACATCCACGAGATCGAGGCGCTGCCCGAGGGCCGCGAGAAGGAGCTGCGTCTCAACGCGATCCAGCCCTACAAGCAGATGCGCATCCCGCAGCCGGACTTCGTCCTCTGCTGCAACAACATCTGCAACTGCATGACCAAGTGGTATGAGAACATCGCCCGTATGTGCAACATCCCGCTGATCATGATCGACGTACCTTATAATAATACGGTCGAGGTCAACGACGATTACGTCGCCTACATCCGCTCCCAGTTCGACAACGCCATCAAGGATCTGGAGAAGCTGACCGGCAAGAAGTTCGATCAGCAGAAGTTCGACGACGCCTGCAAGCACGCGAACCGCACCGCCCAGAACTGGCTGAAGGTCTGCGATTACCTCCAGTACAAGCCGGCGCCCATGAGCGGCTTCGACCTGTTCAACCACATGGCGGACGTCGTCACCGCGCGCGGCAAGTCCGCCGCCGCCGAGGCGTTCGAGCTGCTCTCCCAGGATCTGGAGAAGAACATCCAGGAGGGCACCTCCACGCTGCCCTTCCCGGAGCAGTACCGCGTCATGTTCGAGGGCATCCCCTGCTGGCCGAAGCTCCCGAACCTGTTCAAGCCGCTCAAGGCGAACGGCGTGAACGTCACCGCCGTCGTCTACGCTCCCGCCTTCGGCTTCGTCTACAACAACTATGACGAGATGGTCAAGGCGTACTGCAAGGCGCCGAACAGCGTTTGCATCGAGCAGGGCGTCGATTGGCGCGAGGGCATCTGCAAGGCGAACAAGGTCGACGGCGTGCTCGTCCACTACAACCGCTCCTGCAAGCCCTGGTCCGGCTACATGGCAGAGATGCAGCGCCGCTTCACGCGCGACCTCGGCATCCCCTGCGCCGGCTTCGACGGCGACCAGGCCGACCCGCGCAACTTCAACGAAGCTCAGTATGAAACCCGCGTGCAGGGCCTGGTCGAGGCCATGCAGGCAAACAAGTAAGGGAGGGCGGAGAATATGAGTATCGAATCTTTGGTCAAGGAATTTGCCGCCGTCGCCGCCAGCCCCAGAGGCCAGCTGAAAAAGTACAAAGCGGCGGGCTACAAGTGCATCGGCGTCCTGCCGTACTATGCCCCCGAGGAGATCGTCCACGCCGCCGGCATGGTGCCGCTGGGCATGTGGGGCAGCAACAAGAAGACCATCTCCAAGTCCAAGGAGTATTGCGCGACGTTCTACTGCACCATCGCGCAGATCGACCTTGAGATGCTGCTCGACGGCACCTGCGACGAGCTGGACGGCGTCATCACGCCCGCCATCTGCGACACGCTGCGCCCGATGACGCAGAACATCCGCGTCGCCATGGAGAACAAGCTCCCGACGATCTTCCTCGCGCACCCGCAGTTCCGTAAGCCCGCCTTCGGTCTGGAGTTCTGCCGCGCGCAGTACGACCACGTCAAGAAGGAGATCGAGAAGATCCGCGGCAGCGAGATCACCGATGACGAGCTGCGCGCGTCCATCAAGGTCTACAACCAGTCCCGCGCCGCGCGCCGCGAGTTCGTCCAGCTCGCCAGCGACCACTGCGACGTGATCGACCCGATCATGCGCTCCGCCGTGCTCAAGGCGGCGTGGTTCATGCGCAAGGAAGAGCACACCGCCAAGCTGCTGGAGCTGAACGCCGAGCTGAAGGCGCTCCCCAAGGCGAAGTGGAACGGCGTCAAGATCGTCACCTCCGGCATCATCTGCGACAACCCGACGCTGCTCAAGATTTTCAAGGACAACAACGTTGCCATCGCGGCGGACGACGTGGCGCACGAGTCCCGTCCCATCCGCGTGGACGCCAGCGAAGAGGGCGACCCGATGATGGCGCTGTGCCAGCAGTTCGCGGATCAGGATTACGACATCCTGCTCTACGATGAGGCGAGCTCCGAGAACCGCCGCGGCGAGTTCGTGGCGAAGAAGGTCGAGGAGTCCGGCGCGCAGGGTCTCGTCCTGTTCATGCAGCAGTTCTGCGACCCCGAGGAGATGGAATTCCCGTACCTTAAGAAGGCGCTCGACGCGCACGGCATCCCCTTCATCAAGCTCGGCGTCGACCAGCAGATGCGCGACTTCGGCCAGGCGGCCACCGCGATCCAGGCGTTTGTTGACGTTTTGGCAATGCAGTGATAAACTCGTGAATATCCCGCAGATATAATCCGAAGGAAAGGAGTTTTTCAATGGCTAGTTACCCGAGTTGGTTCGTCGTCGTCTTTGGTATCGGCGTCGTGTTCGTCGGCCTGATCTGCATCATCGTGCTGACGATGATCATGGGCAAGGTCATGACGAGCATTGCCCCCGCGAAGCCCGCCGCGCCCAAGAGCGATACGATCGCCGAGGTCAAGAAGGTGGCGGAGGCGCATCCGCAGCAGACGGCGTCCGGCATCCCGACGGACGTGGTCGTGGCGATCATGGCGGCGCTTTCTGAAGAGCCGGGGATCTCGTCCCGCGGCTGGAACATCACAAACATCAAAAAATCTATATAATATAAGGAGAAAATCACTATGGTTAAGCAGTACAGAGTTACCGTCAACGGCGTCAGCTACGACGTCACCGTCGAGTCCGCCGGCAGCGGCCGCGGCGGCTATGCCGCTCCCGCGTATCATCCCGCTCCCGCTGCGGCGCCGGCTGCTCCTGCTCCCGCCCCCGCTCCGAAGGCGGCTCCCGCTCCCGCCGCGGCTCCCGCTCCCGCCGCCGCTCCCGCGGCTGCTCCCGCTGCCGGCGGCGCCGGCGCCGTCACATCCCCGATGCCCGGCACCATCCTTGACGTCAAGGTCAGCGCCGGTCAGGCGGTCAAGGAGGGCGACCTGCTCTTCATTCTCGAGGCGATGAAGATGGAGAACGAGATCTTCGCTCCCGCCTCCGGCACCGTTTCCTCCGTCGCAGTCCAGAAGGGCGCTACCGTCAACCCGGGCGACACGCTGTGCGTGATCGGCTGAGATACACGAAGCAAACCCCTCTAAAACTGTGATGAAAGGAAAGCTGGATTATGCAAGCTATTATTAACTTCGCGCAGCAGACCGGCTTTTATCAGTTCTCGCAGGGCGGCAACTGGAAGATGCTCATCATGATCGCCATCTCCTTCGTCCTGCTCTACCTCGCGATCGTCAAGCAGTTCGAGCCGCTGCTCCTTCTGCCCATCGCGTTCGGTATGCTGTGCACCAACCTCCCCGGCGCGGACATGTTCCACGAGATCCTCTTCGCCGGCGGACACATCCACTGGGATATGTTCCACGGGGACCCGATCCAGGCGGCGGAGCTCTATGAGCTGCTGCAGCAGGGCGCGCTGGTGGACGTCATCAAACCCTACGCCGACCAGCTGCTCGTCGCGGCGCAGAACGCCTTCAGCCCCGAGCAGGTCGCCAGCGTCGCGCAGCAGTTCACGGCGCAGGGCTCCACCGAGCTGGAAGCGACGCTGCAGGCTGTCGCCTCCGCGCAGGAAGCCGCTGCCATGTACGGTGTTGAGATGGCTTCCGTCTCCGTCACCGCGGGTCTGCTGGACATCCTCTACCTCGGCGTCAAGCTGGGTATCTACCCCTGCCTGATCTTCATGGGCGTCGGCTCCATGACCGACTTCGGCCCGCTGATCGCGAACCCGAAGTCCCTGCTGCTGGGCGCTGCCGCGCAGCTCGGTATCTTCATGACCTACGTCGGCACCCAGCTCATGGGCTTCACCTATCAGGAGTCCTCCTCCATCGGCATCATCGGCGGCGCGGACGGCCCGACGGCGATCTACGTCACGTCCCGTCTCGCTCCGCACCTGCTGGGACCCATCGCCGTCGCCGCGTATTCGTACATGGCGCTGGTGCCGGTCATCCAGCCGCCGATCATGAAGGCGCTGACCACCTCCGAGGAGCGCAAGATCAAGATGCGCCCGCTCCGCGCGGTCAGCCAGAAGGAAAAGATCATCTTCCCGATCATGATCACCGTGTTCGTCGCCCTGCTGGTGCCCTCCGCGGCGCCGCTGGTCGCGTGCCTGATGCTCGGCAACCTCGCCAAGGAGTCCGGCGTGGTGGATCGTATCCAGAAGACCATGGGCAACGAGCTGATGAACATCGTCACGATCTTCCTCGGCTTCACCGTCGGCGCTACGGCGACCGCCACGACGTTCCTCTCCCTCAAGACCATCATGATCATGGTCATGGGCGTGGTCGCGTTCGGCTTCGGTACCGCGGGCGGCCTGCTGCTGGCGAAGCTGATGAACCTGTTCCTGAAGGAGAAGATCAACCCGCTGATCGGCTCCGCGGGCGTCTCCGCCGTCCCGATGGCGGCGCGCGTCTCTCAGGTCGTCGGCCAGAAGGAGAACCCCTCCAACTTCCTGCTCATGCACGCCATGGGCCCGAACGTTGCGGGCGTGATCGGTTCCGCGATCGCGGCCGGTACTCTGATGGCGCTCTTTGGCTGACGCCTCAAAAAAGTGCAAGCACTTTTTTGAAAAGGGTTTCGCTGCGCTTCCCGCACGCCTTGCGGCGCACGGGCGCTTCGCGCAAAGAGAAAAATCCGACGCACATGTCGTCGGATTTTTCCATTCAGATTCTTTCGCGCCTGCGGGCGCGAAACACATCCGTCGCTTTTTGTAAAGATGAAAAACGGCAGCCGAAAGGCTGCCGTTTTGCTTGTTTTTCCCAAACTCACATAGTATAATATTCTCACAAGATGACAAAGGAGGAATTTCTATGAACTACAACGATCTGACTCCTGCGCAGGCGAAGGAGGAGTACGCCAAGACGCTCGCGGAGTTTGAGGCGATCAAGGCGAAGGGGCTCAAGCTCAACATGGCGCGCGGCAAGCCCTCGAAGCAGCAGCTCGACCTGGTCAGCGACATCCTCACCGTGCTCTCCGACCCCGCCGACTGCGTGTCTGACGGTATCGACGCCCGCAACTACGGCGAGCTGTCCGGTCTGCCCTGCGCGAAGAAATACTTCGCGGACGTGCTCGGCTGCAAGCCGGAGCAGGTGTTCGCCGGCGGCAGCGCCAGCCTGACGCTGATGTATGACCTCATTGCGAAGGGCATGACCCACGGTCTCAAGAACAGCGAGAAGCCGTGGGCGCAGGAGATGGGGCTCAAATGGCTCTGTCCCGCGCCGGGGTACGACCGCCACTTCAAGATCACCCAGAGCTTCGGCTTCGAGCTCATCACCATCCCCATGACCGCCGAAGGCCCGGATATGGACATGGTCGAGGAACTGATCCGCGATCCGAAGGTCAAGGGCATCTGGACGGTGCCGAAGTACTCCAACCCGGACGGCATCATCTACTCCGACGAGACGATCCGCCGCCTTGCGTCGATGAAGCCCGCCGCGCCCGACTTCGCGCTGATCTGGGACAACGCCTACGGCATCCACGAGTTCGAGGGCGACTACGTGCCGTTCCCCGACATCCTCGCCGAGTGCGAGAAGTACGGCAACGCCGACATGGTCTATGAGTTTGCCTCCACCTCGAAGATCACGCTTCCCGGCGCGGGCATCTCCTGCATGGCGTGCTCCGAGGCGAACATGAAGTACCTGACGAAGCTGATGGGCATCCAGATGATCTCCTACGACAAGGTCAACCAGCTCCGCCACGTCAAGTATCTCAAGGACAAGGCGCACACGCTGGAGCTGATGAAGAAGCACGCGGCGATCATGGGCCCGAAGTTCAAACTGGTCGTGGACGTGCTCAAGCGTGAGATCGCGCCGCGCGGCCTCGCGACCTGGCATGAGCCGAAGGGCGGCTATTTCGTCTCCGTCAATGTCAAGCCCGGCTGCGCGCATCGCACCTGGGAGCTGTGCAAGGAGGCTGGCGTCGTTATGACCGATGCGGGCGCGACATTCCCCTACGGCAAGGACCCGCAGGACAGCAACATCCGCGTCGCGCCGAGCCTGCCGCCGCTGAGCGAGCTGCAGGAGGCGATGGACGTCTTCTGCGTCTGCCTGAGACTGGCGGCGCTGGAGCAGATGGTAGGATAACGAACGGCGTTCTCTTCGCAATTATCCTTGACAGGCAAGCCGCATGGGATTATACTATAACCGTAGGCAGATGTGATGGCTCCTACACGACCAAAACAACGAACCCCCTCGGAAGCTGGCACTTCCGAGGGGGTTCTTGTCATTTTACGTCGCTATGTACGCACGGCTGACCAAACCGCAGGCTGTTGTCGCCTCACATTCCATCCAGCCGTTTGCAGATGTAGTAGGCAACTACACTTGCCGTGATGGAGAGTAAAAATGCGATGGCTCCGTCCACGACCTCGCCTCCTTTCATGCCGGAGACGCGGCGACACAATGAGTATAGCCCGTTCGACGGTATTTGACAAGAGCGGAGCGCACAGCAAAAGACCCGCCTCGATACGAGACGGATCTTGCTGTTCTATCGTGTTACCTCTTGTTATATTTCTCGATGCCCAGCGCCAGCAGGTCGATCGCGCGCTCCAGCTTGTCGCATTCGATGACGTAGGCGATGCGGATCTCGTTCCTGCCCTTGCCGGGGGTGGCGTAGAACGGCTCGCCCGGGGCGAACATCACCGTGTCGCCGTGGTCGTCGAACTCCTCCAGCAGCCACTGCTGGAAGGCGTCCGCGTCGTCCACGGGCAGCGCCGCCATCAGGTAGAACGCGCCGCCGGGGCACTCGCACTGCACGCCGGGGATCTCCTTGAGCTTGCGCACCACCGTGTCGCGGCGGCGCTTGTACTCCTCGCGCACGGCGGCGAAATACTCGGGGCCGACGGTGTAGAGGTTCGCGGCGGCGGTCTGGTCGAGCGTCGCCACGCTCAGACGGGACTGGCAGTATTTGATCGCGTGGCCGAGGAATTCCGCGTTGCGGGAGATCAGACAGCCCACGCGCGCGCCGCAGGCGGAGAAGCGTTTGGACACCGTGTCGATGACGATGAGGTTGTCGTCGATGTCGTCAAGCTCTGCGAAGGATTGCAGCTTTTCGCCGCCGTAGACGAATTCGCGGTACGCCTCGTCCGCGATGAGAAACAATCCGCGCTCCTTGGCGAGGTCGGCGAGCATCCGCATCTCCTCGCGCGTCAGCACCGTGCCGGTGGGATTGCCGGGGTTCGTGATGAGCAGCGCGCGGGTGCGCTCGTTGATCTCGCGCTCGATCTGCTCGCGCACGGCGTAGTGGTACGCCTTTTCCGGCGCGGTGGGCACGGGATGGATGGACGCGCCGCAGGTGCGCACCATCGTGTTGTAGTTGGGGTAGAACGGTTCGGGGATCAAAATCTCGTCCCCGTCGTCGAGGATGCATTGCAGCGCGATGGCGAGCGCCTCGCTGCCGCCGGCGGTGATGAGGATATTGCTCTCGTCGAGCGCGATGTCGAGCTTTGCGTAGTAGCCGCGGATCGCGCCGATCAGCTCGGGAATGCCGGGGGAGGGCGCGTAGGCCAGCACCGGCTGATGGAAGGCGCGGATCGCCTCAAAGAACGCGGGCGGCGTCGCGACGTCCGGCTGGCCGATGTTCAGATGGTAGATGGTTTTGCCCTTTGCCTTGGCGGCGACGGCATAGGGGTGGAATTTGCGCATGGGGGACAGTCCGCATTGTTCAACTTTATGGGAGAATCTCATGCTGCGCCTCCTTTTTTGGGATAATCTGCTCGCCGTTCAACTGCGCGAGCACCAGCGTTTCGCCCTCGTATCGGAGCTTGAGCGAGAAAAACGGCGCGTCGGAATCGAGCAGGCGGAGGAAGATCTTGTCACCCTCCCACAGGTGCAGGGAAAGCAGTCGTTCCTTTTTGATCCAGTCCAGCTCGCCCTCGTCACAGTCCCTGATCTCGCCCGTCCACCGGTCGGCGGTGAACAGGTGCATATACTCGGTCTCCCAGACGTCGGAGACGAAGGTGACGATCCCCCGATAGCGCCAGCGCGTCAGCGTCAGGCCGGTTTCCTCCCGCGCCTCGCGGAGCATACACTCCTCCGGCGACTCGTCCTCCTCGAACTTGCCGCCCACGCCGATCCATTTGTCGTGGTTGAGGTCGTTTTCTTTCTTTGTGCGGTGCAGCATCAGGTACTCGTCGCCGCGCTCGATGTAGATCAGCGTTGAATTGATCGCGCGGAACGTGTTGTCGCTCATGCTGCGCACCTCACAATTTGGTATCTATATAGTATAAGCGAAAACGCGGCGTTTGGCAAGATGGAAAAACCGGCGGATGGCGCGTCACGCGTCGGGGACGGTCTCCTCCGCCGTGTCCGCGCGGTGATGGGAGCGGCGCGGCGGGAATGCGCCGAGCGCGTCGACGCCGGTGAGCAGCCGGATGAGCCACAAGAAGAACACCATCGCCAGCAGCGGGATGATGCAGGAGGTCACGATCAGCACCGCGAGCGCCTCAACGTAGCGGTTCAGCAGCTTTGCCGCCCGATCCGCCAGCCCCGTCGCGGTTTCGGAGAGGCGATCCAGGATCGCCGCGATCAGCCCCTCGTTGCCGTCCGCCTCCGAAAGCGTGCCGGTCTCGGCGTTCAGCTGCTCCGTTTCGCGCACCGTCGCTTCAACGGTTTGCTGATACGTCCCGTAGACCAGATCGGACACGCTGATGCTCGCCGGGATCACCAGAAAGAGCGAGAGCGCAAACACCGCGAGGCGGAGCGACAGGCGTTTCATGTCCCGGGGATTCCAGAACAATCCGACCATCAGCAGGACGCAGGCGCAGGGGATCAGCATTTTGAACGCCGCCGCGCCCACGATGGTCAGCAGGTATTTTTCGGCATACAGCACGCAGAGGATCAGCAGGAAGTATTCCGTGAGGTCCGCCATCTTCTCCGCGATCGGCGTCGCCGTGTCGCCGGGGATCGCCGAGATGCCGGCGGACGCCAGCGTGGAGGCGGCGGTCAGCTTGAGCACCGTCTCCGTTTTCTCGTCGATGGACGCGCGGATCGAGCGGTTGTTGTCCGCGGACGTCGCCCAATCCGCGACGAACAGGAACGATATGACCGCCGCCAGCAGCAGAAGCAGGCAGGCAAGCGCCTTGCGAAGCATTTTTTCCCTCATGTTCCGCCTCCTCAGTCCGTTTCAAATCGCAGCGTATAGGCGCTGTCGTTAACGACGCCGCCGATGAACTGTCCGATCACCGCTTCGGCATTTTTCTCCGCCTTTTCCAGCAAGCCGCGCTCCATTGCCTTCCGCTCGGCGGACGCTTCCAACGCCTGAAGGGAGGCGTTGAAGTCCTGCACGGAGAGCGGATTGCCGAGCCCGGACTTCTCCTCGATCAGCTCGAAGCTGTCCAGGTCAATGGACGTCGTATGGATCGACGCCTTCGGGATATGTACGACGATCAGCTTCCGCTCCTCGTCCTTCTCGACGCGCGCGGCAGAGAGGTCGATCCCGGCATTGACCACGCCGTCGTAGCGCACCATGTAGCTCGATTCCGTGAAGGGCAGTACGAAATCCGTTTTCAGGAAGGTCTTCACGCTGGAAAAGCTGACCAGATCGGTAAAGTAATATTCCGCCGTGATCAGAACGCCCATGTCCTGCAGCCGATCCTCCAGTACCTCAGCGGAGACCTTTTTCTCTACCTCGATCCACTTTTCCCGGACGGCGGGCTTCGGCTCCTGCGCGCCGTCCGACGCGGCGGCGGGCGACAAAGCCTCCACGGCGTCCGGCTTCGTATGCGGATAGATCAGCAGCATCGCCGCGATCAGGACGAGCACCGCGGCGATGAGGGAGAGATACAGCTTTTCCTTACCGGTCGCCGCCGGCTTGTCGGGCTTCTTCTGTTCCGTCATGTTCCCACCTCCCGGTCGTCTTTCTATGTTCCGTTCTGCGCGAAAAGCACTGTTACGCATTACAATTCATTATAGCACACCCTGCGCCGTTTTTCCACCATGCAGCAGTTGATTTTCGCCGGTATGCGCCAGTCAGCGGAATGGCGGCAATAGAGAAACGGAGGAAGCCCGAGGGCTTCCTCCGTTCTTGAGATATTGGATTAGTTCCAGAAATCGGTCTTTTCCTTGACGCCGTTCGCCTTGGCGTTGTAGGTCGGGTTCTTGCTCTGCGCCTTCTGCGCCGTATAGTCGTCGAGCGCCTTGTAGGCGACGCCGCCGAGCACGATACAAACGGGGATGTTCAGACCGGCGAGCACGACCTGGCAGACGTCCGCGAGGTCCCACGCGAAGCCGAAGGAGACGATCGCGCCGAGGAAGATCAGCACCGCGCCGACGATGCGCGCGCAGGTGGTGAAGCCCTTGCTGGGCGTCTTCTTCATGATGTAGGCGAAGCCGTTCTCAACATAGTAGAAGTTGCCGAGCAGCGTGGTGAACGCGAAGAGCACCATGGCGACCGCGATGAAGATCGGGCCCGCAGCGCCGAAGGTCTTGCTCAGCGCCGCCTGCACGAAGCCCGCGCCGGCGATGTCGGCGTTGGGCTCCACGCCGGAGCAGAGGGTCATGAACGCGGTAGCGGAGCAGAGGAGCAGCGTGTCGATGAACACGGAGAGCATCTGCACGAGACCCTGCTTGGCGGGGTGGGAGACATCGGCCGCGGCAGCCGCGTTCGGCGCGGAGCCGATACCGGCTTCGTTGGAGTAGAGGCCGCGCTTGAAGCCCATCATCAGGCAGGAGCCCATGAAGCCGCCGAAGATCGACTGGAAGTCGAAGGCGTCCGCGAAGATCATGCCGAACATGTGGGGGACGTTCTTGATGTTGAGCAGCAGGGCGATGATCGCCATGAGGACGTAGAGGATGCCCATGATGGGGACGAGCGTGCCCGTGACCTTGACGAGGCGCTTGCCGCCGCCGAGCATGGTGTACAGGAAGACGATCGCGATGATCGCGCCGATGACGGTGGCGGTCATCTTCGGGTTCGCCTGATAGAAGCCGAAGCCGGAGAACGCGCTCTGGAGGTTGTAGGACGCCAGCATGTTGTAGCCGACGGCGTAGGTGATGATCAGCGCCACAACGAAGGTGATGGCGAGCGGACGGCTGTGCAGCGCAGCCTCAATGTAGTACGCGGGGCCGCCGTAGCTGCCGCCCTCGGGATCTCTCTTCTTGTAGATCTGGGCGAGCGTGGACTCGACAAACGCGGACGCGCCGCCGAGAATGGCGGTGACCCACATCCAGAACACGGCGCCGGGGCCGCCGACGCAGATGGCGGTGGACACGCCGATGATGTTGCCCGTGCCGACGCGGGACGCCGTCGAGATCATCAGGGCGCCGAAGGAGGAGATGGAGCCCTCGGTCGCGGGCTTCTCGCCGACGACGCGGATGGATTCCTTAAACAGACGGAACTGGGGGAACTTGGTGCGAATGGTAAAATACAGGCCGCCGCAGAACAGCAGCAGCGCCAGAGGCCAACCGGTCAGATACAGAAGAAAACTCCACATAACTTACACACACTCTCTTTCCTGTTTTTGTTGTTTCCTGTTTTCCTGTGATATGATAGCGAGCGGCTTACGCCGGCTCGGAATCAAAGATGTGGAAATGCATTTCGCGGGACAGGTATTCCAGCGTATTTTTCCCGCCGATGCTGTTGCCCTTCGCGTCGAGCGCGGGGCCGAAGGTGCCGATGCCCATCTGTCCCTCGACGCAGGACATGATGCCGCCGCCGACGCCGCTCTTCGCGGGCAGGCCCACCCTCACGGCGAACTCGCCGGAGCCGTCGTACATGCCGCAGGTCAGCATCAGCGTTTTGACCGTGCGGACGGTCTGCGCGCTGAGCAGGCGGATGCCGTTGCGCGGGTCGACGCCGCCGTTGGCAAGGATCAGGCCGAGTCCCGCCAGCGAACGCGCCGTGACGTTCATCGAGCAGAGCTTGAAGTACAGGTCGACGGTTTCGAGCACGTCGCCCTCCAGCACCTCCTTGCTCTTGAGCAGGTAGCCGATGGCGCGGTTGCGGTCGCCGGTGCTGTACTCCGAGTGATACACCGCCTCGTTGAGCGTGATGTCGTCGTCCATGCAGATCGCGCGCGTGAAGTCCAGCAGCTGCTCAAAGGAGAAGTCGCGGCACAGCAGGTTGACGATCTCGATCGCGCCCGCGTTGATCAGCGGGTTGAAGGGGCGGTTGCTCGCGGTATCCAGCTTGAGGATGGAGTTGAAGGCGTCGCCCGAAGGCTCCATCATCACGTGGTTGAACACGTCGTTAAAGCCCCTGTGCTGCAGCGCCGTCGCCAGCGCGACGACCTTGCTGATGCTCTGCATGGAGAAGCGCTGCTCCACGTCGCCGTACTCGACGGTCTTGCCGTCCGTCGTCTTGATGCACAGGCCCAGATACACGGGATTTGCTTTTCCCAGCTCGGGGATATAGTCCGCGACCTTGCCTTGCAGGAGGAACTGACGTCCGTATTCCCATGCGGCCTTCGCGGTTTCTTGCAACATAGTTTCACCTCCTTATTTGCACAAAAAAACTATAGCACAACGAAAAATTTTTGTCCAGTATAAATAATTGCGCTGTGTTAGGTAAATCATGATTTATTGTCATGGATCAAATGAACAAAAGTTATGCGCTGCGGCTTCCGGCGCAAAAAAGAGATCAGGAAGACCGAGTAAGCGGTCTTCCTGATGGATCCACGATGATATTGTTCGGTTCTGCGCGTTCAGCGCATGTCGGTGAAGACGCCGGCCGGGTGATCGACGTTGTACATGTGGGTCATCAGGTCGATCAGCTTGTTGGTGTAGCCCCACTCGTTGTCGTACCACGCGATCAGCTTGACGAAGTTGTCGTCGAGCATGATGCCCGCCGTCTCGTCGAAGATGCAGGTCTGCGGGAAGCCCGTCAGGTCGCTGGACACCACGGGGTCGCTGGTGCAGGTGATGATGCCCTTCATGCTGTTCTGCGCGGCGTTCTCCATCGCCATGCAGACGTCATGATAGGTCGCGGGCGTCTTGAGGCGCGCGGTCAGGTCGACCACGGACACGTCGGTGGTGGGGACGCGGAAGCTCATGCCGGTCATCTTGCCGTTCAGCTCGGGGATGACTCTGCCGACCGCCTTCGCCGCGCCCGTCGTGGAGGGGATGATGTTGCCCAGCACGCTGCGGCCCGTGCGCCAGTCCTTGCCGCCGCGGCTGTCGACCGGCTTCTGCTTCGCCGTGCAGGAGTGGATCGTGGACATCAGCGCCTGCTCGATGCCGAAGGTCTCATGGATGACCTTGGTCATCGGCGCGAGGCAGTTGGTGGTGCAGGAGGCGTTGGACACGACGTCCATATCGGTCGTGTACTTGTTGTTGTTGACGCCCATGACGAAGGTCGGGGTCTCGGCGTCCTTGGCGGGAGCGGAGAGGATGACCTTCTTCGCGCCGTTCTTCAGGTGGGCGGACGCCTTCTCGGTCGTCAGGTACGCGCCGGTGGACTCGATGATGTACTCGGCGTAGCAATCGTCCCAGGGGATCTCGGAAGCGTCGGAATAGCTGTAGACGCGGATCTTCTGGCCGTTGACGATGAGGTTGTGGCCGTCATGCTCGACGGAGCCGTAGAAGGTGCGGAACACGGAGTCGTACTTGATCTGGTAGACCATGAAGTCGAGGTCCGCGTTGCGGAGGTTGATGCCCGCGATGTGATAGCTGTGGCTGCCGCGCTCGATCATGCTGCGCAGGGCAATACGACCGATGCGTCCGAAACCGTTGATGCCAACTTGGATTGCCATGGTGCGCACTCTCCTCTCAATTTTATGAACGCTCGCTCGGTTCACGGAATTCTGTATTCAGTATACTAGCGACAAAGTGTGTAGTCAAGTCAAAAACGATACAGAACCGTGGATTTGCCCAACCGTTCGCGCTTGCGGGAGAAAATCGCATATCTTCTGCTGGTGGTATATTTTTTTGTTGACAAGCACAATATGTTGTGTTAGGATACTACCTGTACGAAAAAAGAAACGAGGATCGACATGCGCATCTCCGGCCTGCAAAAAATGACGCTTCTGGACTATCCGGGACAGGTGGCGTGCACGGTGTTCACGGGCGGCTGCAATCTCCGCTGCCCCTTCTGCCACAACGCCTCTCTGGTGCTGCCGGAGCGCGTGAACGACGCGACGGACGAGGACGAGGTGCTGCGCTTCCTCGCAAAGCGGCAGGGGATGCTGGACGGCGTCGCCGTCACCGGCGGCGAGCCGCTGCTCCACGCGGACATCGCGGACTTCCTGCGGCGCGTGCGGGAGATGGGCTACCGGATCAAGCTGGACACCAACGGCACGTTTCCCGACCGGCTCCGCGCGCTGGTGGAGGAGGGGCTGGTCGACCGCGTGGCGATGGACGTGAAGAACGCCCCGCTGCTCTACGGCAAGACCGTCGGCCTCCACCGCTTCGACCTCACGAACGTCGAGCGGAGCAAGGATTACCTGCTGGAGGGGCGCGTCGAGTACGAGTTCCGCACGACCGTCGTGCGCGGGCTCCACACGGCGGAGAGCCTGAAGGGCGCCGCCCGCTGGATCGAGGGCGCGAGGGAGTACTACCTTCAGCAGTACAAGGATTCCGGCGACGTGATCCGGCCTGACGCGCTCGGCTCGTTCACGGACGACGAGATGCGCGAGCTGCTCGCCGAGGTGCGGACGATCATCCCGGCGGCGGAGCTGCGCGGCGTGGGATAGCGCGGCGGAAACAACGAAACAGACAGACATATTTATTAAAAAAACTAGAGAGGGAAAGAAACATGTATCGAGTGGTAAAACGCGACGGGCGCGTGGTCGATTTTGACATCTCGCGGATCGCCGCGGCAATGAAGAAGGCTTTCGACGCGACCAATACGGAGTACAACGACAGCGTCATCGACTTTCTGGCGCTGAAGGTCACGGCGGATTTCCAGCCGAAGATCAAGGACTCCCTGATCGCGATGGAGGATATCCAGGACAGCGTCGAATCCGTGCTGTCCAAGGCGGGCTATGAGGCGGTCGCCAAGGCGTACATCCTCTACCGCAAGCAGCGCGAAAAGCTGCGCAACACGCGCGACACCTTCCTCGACTACAAGGATACGGTGGATAAGTACCTCAACATCAGCGACTGGCGCGTGAAGGAGAACTCCACCGTGACCTACTCCGTCGGCGGCCTGATCCTGTCCAACTCCGGCGCGATCACCGCCAACTACTGGCTCAGCGAGGTCTACGACGAGGAGATCGGCAACGCGCACCGCAACTGCGACATCCATCTCCACGACCTGAGCATGCTCACCGGCTACTGCGCCGGCTGGAGCCTCAAGCAGCTCATTCAGGAGGGGCTCGGCGGCGTGCCCGGCAAGATCACCTCCTCTCCGGCAGGCCACCTTTCCACGCTGTGCAACCAGATGGTCAACTTCCTCGGCATCATGCAGAACGAGTGGGCGGGCGCGCAGGCGTTCTCCTCCTTCGACACCTATCTCGCGCCCTTCGTCAAGGTGGACAACCTCAGCCAGAAGGAAGTCAAGCAGTGCGT
>JBGVBS010000048.1:0-43452 GCA_045225715.1 Oscillospiraceae bacterium | reverse complement strand
TGCTGCGCATCCCGTCTCGCCTGGCTGATCGCGGCCTCTCTCGCGGACGGATCACCGGACGCGGCGCGCTGCTGCAGCTGCTGGATCTGTGCCTGCCTCTGCTGCTGGATCTGCGCCTGCATCTGCTTCTGCTGCAGCTCCTTGAGGTAGTCCAGCGTGTCGCTCGACCCCGGATAATGCAGCGCGTCCATCTTCGTCCAGAAGAGGATCAGCGTGTCCAGGCTCGACGGATCGCCGAACGCGCCCGTCTGCAGATTCAGCCGCGTCTCCTGCCACATCGCCTCGCGGTTGTTCGCGAGCGGCGCGGAGGTATCGCAGGAGAACAGGAACTTGTCGTTGTATACCCATTCGCCCGTCTCGTCCTGCTCGAGGAAGTCGTAGCGGGAGAACTCGTCGTACACCGCGCCGCCCCGGTTGTCCGTCGATACCACGGGCATGGGATCGTCGGTGTACGCCAGCTTGAACTTGAATATCGCCTCGTACAGCGCGGCATACGCCGCGTTTTTCAGCACTCTCTTGGATTCCAGTCTGCCGGCGCTCTGCGCTGCGGCGAACTCTTTGGCCTTGCCGCTCGTCGCGGTCGCGTCTCTGCGGCCCTGGAAGGAATCGGTGATCCCAATGTTCTGTCGGGCCTCCTCATATACCTGCTGCAGATACTGCAGGTCCGGCGCGATGTTGCCCTGCAGGTCGTAGACGTCAATCAGGGCCTTGTTGGCGGCATTGCCGGGCCGGATGACTTTCATGTCGTCGGCGTCCACCCGGATGCTCGCATCGTCCGGCAGCGTGATGTAGCTTCCGCTCTGCAGGAGCTTGTCGATGATCTTGGTCTCCACCCGGTTCATGGTGTTCTGCTGGTCCTCGATCTTGTCGATATCCGACTCGCCCAGGAACTTTCCGTACACGGAGACGTTCCGCTGCAGGATGACCGGGTAAATGTCCGGCCGGTAGTACCGGATCTTTGTCGGCACCATCTCCACAGCGTAGACGTTCCCGGCCTCGTCCGTCTGCTCTACCGGATGCACCCCGGGGATGACCGTCCCGTTCTTTGTCTGGATTGGGTTGTAGATCTCCTCGTAATCTTCCTCGGAGCTCTCCCAGGCGTTGCTGCCGCAGAATCTGCAGCCCGTCCGCTTCACCGGTTCGCCCGGATCGCCGTCCGTCGTCGGCTCGATCGGCTGCAGGGCGTCGTCTTCCAGCGCGCCGCACACCTTGCAGCGTCTCAGCCGCCGCGCCTGGTATGCGTCCATATCCTCAACCTCGGTGTCGCCTACCCAGCTGTACTTTCCGATGCCGCCGCTGTCGTTGCGGTAGTACGCGACGTACAGCGTGACCATGTCGCTGCTCTCATCGCCATCGCGGATCTCCGGCTCCGTCTCGCCCTCTTCGTCCACGTTCACGCCGAAGCGGCGGCGGATGTATTCCTTGGTCTCTGGAATCTTGAGGATGATATAGTCCATGTCCTCGATGGAGGAAAACACGCCGTCCTGCGGGATGAACTGCTTTGGGTGCAGGTAACCCAGCGATACGTCGTTGACTCTGGCCGTGCTGTCCCACTCGATGAGATACCCGACGCCGCCCTGGATCGGCACGATCCTTTCCGCCATGTCGTTGATGGTCTCTGCCGGCAGCCGGTCCATTTCGTTCCGGAGCATCGTCTCGATGATTTGCGCGAGTTTTTCGTCCTCTTTCCGGCGCGCGGTGACCTTCGGCGCGGGGATGTTGCTGTCGACCTGCGCCTCCACCAACTCGCTGCAGACGTTCCGGACGTGCACGGCCTCCGTCGTCCGCTCGCCCTTGACGATCTGCTTGAGCTTCCTGCTGCCCCGATACAGCGCTTCCCGGTGATCCATCTTTTTGAGCTCGTCGCTGTATGCCGATTCCGATGTGCGCAGGCGGCCCTGCCACATGATCAGCTTGTCATTGTTCAAGTAGGCTTCCCCCATTTCTGAATGAGATACTCACGCTCCGCTTTTGTGCTCGCGTTGCGGTAATCCTGCCACATCGACTCGGTCCATTTGCCTACCTTGGCCGGAGCTTCTGCCGTATATCTCTGCTGCGGCCGGATGAAGTGCGCTATTGCCAGAGACATGATGCAGTCGTCGTGTGCTCCCGCTTCCGCCTCAGCTCGCATCTTCTCGTTCCGTACGAAGGTGAGCATCTCTTCAAGTGTGGCCTTGTCGTTGATAAGATGAATATCGCGAGAGATATCCACCAGGTTGCTGATGATGGTCTCTCGCGTGTTGAGGTTCGTATGAAATCCGTACTTCTCGGTAGGCTTGTGCGTAAAATTGTCTATCGCCTGCCGCACGTACTGCCTCGGATAGTTGCGCCGTTCGAGCTCCAGCGCGCCGTAGCTGGAGAAGTTGACCTCGACGCCGATCAGGGCTTCGTTATAGTACATTCCGAGCTGATAGAGCTGGTCTATGAAGGCAGTCTCGCCGTACTGCATCCGCATGGTACAGACCTGCTCGCCGGTCCTGTTGTCCAGCACCTGCGCCACGTTCCAGTCGCTTCCATCGCCGGAAGTGTCAGCTCCAATGACATAAGGCACGCCTGCCTCGGGCGCTTTGTAGATGTGCGTTGTGCCGTTGTTCTCTTCGCGGAACTTGCCATCACGGAAGATCCCGTCTGTCGGTGTGGGAATTGTCTCGAGCCGTCTCACGACGTCGCCAGCGTTGAAGATGGTGTTGCCCGTGACGCCCCAGTCGCCGAGACCTGCCACGCGGTAGCGGTCAGGGTTCTCTACCTTCATCCGCTCGAACCTTCGAAGGTCAGCCTCGTCCAGCCATTCGTTGCAGGTGTAGTTGGTAGTCATGGCCAGGATGTCATCGTCTGGAGCATGGTCAAAGAATCGCCTCTTGATCCATGTCGTATGACTCCACGGGTTAAATGTCAGCGTGATTTGCTTAAACAGTCCTTCCGGCATCTCTCCGCGGATGACGTCGTCGATCATGTCGAAGTCTTCTTCCGTGGGCACTTCATACGCTTCTTCGATCCACACCCAGCAGAGCACGCCCACAGCCACCGTGACGGACGCCAGGCGCAGCGGATCGTCAAGGCCGCGAAACAGTATTACCTGCCCTGTAGGCTCGTACGTGGCCTTCAGCGGGCTCACGGTAAAGCTCCACAGATGCGAAACCCCAAGACGCCCTGCAGCCCATTGAAGGTCTGCCCAGCAGGAGTCCTGGAGCGTGTTGAACGTCTGGCGCACACACATCGCGTTTGCGTGCGGATGACGCATGATGTTATATATAAACCACAGCGCCGTCGTCTTGGACTTCTTCGACGCGCGCGATCCTTTGCAGACGCGGTATCGCCCGCGGAAATACCAGAACTTGCCGTAACCTTTGCCTATCTTCTCCGGCAGGTTGACCTCAGTCGGCAATAGAATCACCGCCCATGAATATCACCTGCGGGATGTTCTTGGCGTCGACCTCAACGGCCTGCTGCGGCCTGCCGTACACGCGGTCGAAGATGATCTCCCAGATCTTAATTTTGTCCGACAGCTTTGTGTCCTCGCTGTTGAGCGCTTCCTCCATCTGTTCGACGACTTTCGGCGTCATCTTGCTCATGGCCGTCTTGGCGTTCTTCACGGCTTCCGATTCCTTCGGCCTCCCGTTTGGGTTCCCGGATTGCCCAGGCTTAAAGCTCGTACTGTTGGCGGTTTTGCCGCCCTGTTTGTCCCTGTTCGCAGGCATCCCCGCCCTCCTTTCTCAAACGATGACCTTTACCTTTTTTTGCTTTCCGTCCAGCACGATGACCGGATAGTCCCTTGACGCAGGCTTGTAGCCTTTGATCTCTCCATAGCCCCCGTACTGCAGTGCCGCCGCCGTGTTCACGAACGTATGCGTCACCCATTGCACCGAGCTCGTCATAAGATTCGTCCGGGCAAACTCCGTCTTAAACGTCGCCGGCAGATGCGTATGCGCGCAGACATAGATATCTGCGTCAATGATCTCCGCCATATCCGCCAGCCTGTTGATCTTTCCGCCCTCTTTGCGTCCGCCTCCGGAGCCGTGTGCCAGATAGATGCTGTAAAGCTGCTGCCGTCCCTTGTGCTCTGCTCTGCTCTCCCCGAGCCTCACGTAGATCAGCGCCGTCGTGCTGGAGTATCGCTCCCCGATCCCGAGCTGATTGCACATTATCTGCGTCATATCTACGCCATCGCTCTTGTAGATGCGGTTCTCGTGGTTCCCGGACACGCAGGCGAGGATCTTATCCTTGATCGGCTCGAACAGCTTCACGCACATCTGGAGCTGCTCCATCGGCTGCACGTTGGCTGCGTATGTATCTCCGATCGAGGACGCTATCGCCGTGTCCATGAGGTCGCCGCCCAAAATGCAATAGCAGAGCGGATCGTCCCTGACCCGTGCCAGCAGCTCCTGGATCAGCTTCCAGTCCGACATCAAGTCCCCGATATGAAAATCTGCCAGCGGAAGGATCTCGATGCGCTCGAGCTCCCGCGGCAGATCAGCTTTGATAACCTTCATTCAGTTCCTCCGGCAATCCGGGCCCCACCCTCGTCCCGCATGGTGATCGCCTTTTCCCCACCGGCGCGGCAAGGAGAAACCGCACCGGACGCCATTTTTCGCACACAGCACGAGAGACCGGGCTTCCCCGATCTCTCCATGCTGCCACTTTACCACGGATTTTCCGCGAAAAAGTGCATACTTTTTTTCGGCCTTTTTTCCAGGGGCCGAAAATTTTTTTGAGAAATTTTTCAAAAAACGCTTGACAAACACGCCCAACGGTCGTATATTGGGACCATGGGGAGCGCCCATTGGGCGGTTTTCAAATACAATTAAGGAGAAGAGACATGATCGAACGAGTCGTAAAGAGCAGCTGGGGCTGGCACGAGACAAACAAGCGGAGCGGGTTCTACTTCCGGGTCTACTACAAGGGCAACGGATGGAAGCGCGGCAGGGTGGTTACCTACACCGACCGGCAAAACCTCCCGATGACGGTGGTTGACTTCATCCTGAGCGCCGGCCACGTCGACACGGTGTACGTACCGGAGAAAGACAGCTACCACATGAAGGGCCTCAAGCGCGAGACCTACAGAGCATGAAAGGAGAATACGACAATGACGGTACGCGAATGGAGAAACAAGGAGAACAGCATGAAAGTGCTTCAGGAAATCAAGAACAACGGCGCCCGCATCCGGGTGCAGAACAGAGTGGACGCGAGCGAGTACATCACGTACAGCGCGGTAGAGTCGATCACCAAGGAATGGGACCGCGAGAAGACCTGGTACTACGTCCTGCATCACGACGGCGGAGAGACGTCCACGTTCAACACCAAGGAATGGAAAGTCCTCCGCGAAACCTTCGTGGAGTTTATGTGAAAGGAGAATCGACATGAACTGCGACACGTGCAAGGGCTGCCAGTACTACAAGAGCTACTACCACGGCTTCGGCGTCGGCTCGGTTATGTTCTCTCACCGCTGCTGGTGGACCGGCAGAGATCCTGCGAACATGCAGCCGTCGGAATGCCGGAGGCTTGACGAGAGCTCTGGCCAGGCGTACAATGACGGAAAGGAGATGACGCCATGACACGAGACGAGCTCGCCGGTCTGCCCTTCCGGGATCTGCTCAAGGCCATGGGCATGACGCAGACACAGTGCAGCCGGCGCTTCGACATCCCGCTGCGGACCGTGCAGCACTGGGCAGCCGGCGACCGGGACTGCCCCCCATACGTAAAGCTGATGCTGGCAGAGCTGGCAGGCATAAAGCCCGAGGATTGATTCCCCGGGCTTTTTTCATGCTCAAAACCGCGCGCTCATAATCATTGCATACGCGTCCACCAGGGCCAGGAACGCCCCGGACCACTTCTTCACCGTCTGCACCGAGCACGGGATCTGCATCGCCACGCCCTCTATCGTCAGGCGATCCTTGTGCCAGTACAGCAGGCGGATCACCCGCATGCGGTCGGCATAGTCGCGGGGATAGTTGGCCTGCGTCGTCCGGATTGCGAAGTCCACGGCGTCGTATTCCATCTGCTCCGCCTTCGGCAGGGTCCGCAAGGCGATGTCCTCCGTCGTCCGTGCGGCCTCGTGGGATACCTGGGCGCCGGCATAGTTCGGCGTCACGCTCCCGGCCCTGAGCGCCTGCAGGTCCGCCTTGTGCTGCGGGTATCGTCGGACGACCCCGCGCGCGTCTTTTCGCCAGCTCATTGCTTGCCCCTCCAGAGGTAGTCCATGCTGACGCCGAACACGTCCGCCAGTGCGCACAGCGCCGTCACGCTCGGCTCGCACACGTCTCTCTCATAGTTGCTGATGCAGTTGTTCGCGACGCCGGCCCGGAGCGCCAGCCCGACCTGCGTCAGATATTTGTCCTGCCTCATGCGTTTAAGTCTCTGTGGGAATGTCTCCATCCGTCTCCTCCTTATACCATCCGATGCTCACGTCACCGGTCACGCTGTTGCTCCAGATCTCCACCGTGCAGCCGTGGTGGATCTCGCAGGTATCGTATATACTCACGCTAACATCTCCCGCACGGACGTCTGGGTCCGGTGCACCAAGCGCGCAATCTCCGGCACGGTCATGCCCTCCGATGCCAGCTTGCGGACGAAGCCCGGCATCTTGTTCCGGCCCACCGGCACGCAGATCAGCGGGTGCCCCTGGGCGCAGCTTTCTTCTCCCCGGCAGTAGGGCCGCGAGCAGCTCAAGCAGCGCCGTATCATCTCTGCGCTGTCGCCGCCTCCGTCGCATCCAATCACTCCCTTCATGTTGCCTCCTTTTTAAGCAAATCCATCTGCCCGTCAATCGGTTGCTCTGGTAGCTTCGGCATTCCGCTGTGTCGAATCGTCCTGATAATTTCAACGCCGTTCCACTCTTTGTCGTACATACCGCAAGCGACATACTTCTTTCTCCAGTCCGACGCTTCGCTGTGCGTAGCACCATAGACCGTACACTTCCGCAAGATCATATCGTGGTAGTCACACGCCTCCTTGTACCAATCATCGGAACAGCCCTTGTAGTGATCAACAGTCTGTTGCAGTTCCTCTATGGCATCAGCGGCTTCTTTATAAGTCCCGCTTAATGTCTTGTTATCGTGCTTGTCGCACAATTCTCTATTTTCGCAGTCAAAACACAATTGCTCGTCACAATGTTCCGTAAGAACCTGTAGCTCTCTCAGCCGATTAATCAGTTCCTCATACATCTCCGTCACCGTCCATTCTCGCGCCGCAGTTGGGGCAGTAGTTCCACGCCTGTCTTCCAGCTCGGTGGCAAACAGAACAGACGACTGTATGAAAGTGCTTTCTAAAGTATGGCTGTTCGTCAGCTTTTTTCCACCGTCCATGCCGCACAGGCACAACATCGGCGGCGGGGAAATCCTCGACATCCTCAAGAACATCGTTGATGCCGCAGGCTCTGCATGGAGCGCCGCCTATCTCATATAGCGTCTTGAACTTGCCGTTCTTCATGCCCTTGCGGTGAGCGCAATCCGCGCAGTATAGTTTCCGCTTCGCGTCAAGAAACGCCTCGCGCTCTATGTATTCTTTAGCCATATCACTCCCCCAGCGCCACGGCGATGCTGTTTGCCACGTCCAGCAGCCGCGCCGCCTTGTCTGCCAGCGTGAGCGCTGTGTCGGTCATGTCCCTTGGCGGCTCGTTGTCATTCACCAGCGTGTTCTCCTCGGCCCGAATCGAGCCGTAGATGCGATGCAGCAGCCCCAGCGCGTCGGTCAGCGTGCTGTCCGCGTCTGCCAGGATCACCCGGACGCTGCGCTCCGGTGTCGGCGTGCAGGCCTTCTCCGGCGTGCAGGCCTTCGCGGCGTTCCATGCGCCCTCGATTCTGCCCCTGAGTTCTTCTGTCATTTTTGCTCCTCCTTGATCGTTATCACCGTCCGCGGCTCCTTGCGGTCCACGTCACCGCCTATGTGCAGTCGGATGTGGTCCATGCTGTCGTCCACGATCACGCCCGCCTTCGTCAACCCATCCAACAGGAACTTACCGCCGTAGTTGTCCGGGTCCCTCCTCCCGCGGTCCGGGAAGTAGTACATGATCTCCACGTCGGCTTTCTGCCACGGCTCCGCAGGCCGGTCCTTGCTTGCCTTCGCGGTGTAGTACACCGCCCTGGTCCACCGCTCCTTCTCCGCGCGGTATTCGTGCTCGTTCTTCCGCCCGGCGAAGCGGTTGAGGGACGGCGGCACGCCCTTCAGCGTTATACGAAGCACATCTGCTCCTCCTCTCTGTCAACCTCTCTCATGTGCGCGACCGTCGCCGCCGGCCTCTGCCACTGTCGCTCAAACGCTTTCCAAGCGGCGGAATATTCCGTCTTCGTCCTTGAGAAATCCCGCTCCAACTGCGAGAACGGCATGGCGCCGGCGCGGTAGATCTCGCGGTTCCTCCGCTCCTCGGCCTCCATGTCGTGACCGATCAGCGAGTAGCACTTGATCTGGTTGCGGCTGTACCCTGCGTCCGTCAGTTTCTTGCAGGCCTTCTTGAATCGTGGGAGCTGAGCGTCCGTGTCGCAGGCAAGCCACAGCTCCGCGATCCGCAGCGACGTGATGTTGCTGACAAACTCGTCGTCAACCAGGTCCGTCTCCAGCCCGCCGCGGAAGCATATCCCTCGTTGCGATCTAAGCATGTCATAGACCTTGTTCTTGTGCTCGCGGGAGCATTGCAGAAAGTTGTTGTCCTGGATGATATTTCCCTCACAGATCGGCAGTTCCCGGAGCGTTCCTTCCATCTGCCGGACGCCGCACCACGGGCAGTTGTTGTTGCATCCGCGGCTTGTAAAGATGATGCCCTTCCTAACGTACAGCCCCGGCGTGAATCCATCCACCGCCGAATGATACGCGGGCCCGCCCAGTTTCACCGGCTTGTTGGTCGCGCCCTCCCACTGGAAGGCGAGGTCCTCGCACTTGTCCATGTCCCAGGTGAACGTGCACGAGACGTGCACCTCGTCGTGCTCCGGTATCATCTCCGCGAATGGAGGCGGGCCTACAAACGCGAGGTCGTCGTCCGGCGTGTAACTGGTCCGATCCGGGAACACTCGAAGAATCCGCATCATCGGCCTACCGCCTTCTTTGTCTTGGCGATCTGCCGGATCTTGAAGGAGTCCACCAGCTTGTCGCCCGCCTTTGCCTCCCAGATCTTCCGCTTATGGGCATCGTGCTCAGCCTTCCAGCTCATGTGCCGGTCGCAGATCTGGTGGCACCCAGGGTTGCGATTCCCGCATTCATAGCATGGGCTGTCTGTCATTCCGCCACCACCGTGTACTTTCTGACACTGTCGCCGAACACCAGCTTCAGCAGAAGCGCGAGATCCTGCGGCGTGGTCTCTGCCGTGAATGTCCCGCTCAGCACACGGTGCTTCCGTACCGGCTCTTTCTCCGGCTCGCAAAGCGCAGCTTCTACGACTTCCTTCACGCGCTCCTGCTCCTCCTCTGCGGCCGCTGTTCCGATCCGGTCCTCACCGCGTACCCAGGCGGCAAAGCCTTCGCGGTCCGGTTTTCTCTTTCCTCTCTGCCCCGCCGGAATGTTGAGTTTTTTGCTGAGCACCCAGATCGTGTGGGTCGAGCACCCCAGCATCTCAGCTACCATGTCGTTGGTCACGTCCCACCGCGCCCTCAATTTCTGGAGGTACTCGACCTTCAGGTCGTCCTTCAGTTTGCGGAACTCGTCCCACGTCATCGGCTTGTTCATGTTGGTTACAACCACGTCTCCGTTCATCGCGTTCTTCTCCTTCTTCGTCAAATAGTCGCTCGGGAATCGGACGGCGCCCTTCCCGGTCCGGTTGCGCTTTGTTGCACCCCACCCGGTTCGCTTCTTGTCTCTGGCGTCGCTGTAAAACAGATATTCCTCGTCTTTCATGTCGCGTACCTCATCACGTCCAGCGTCTCATACTCTGCGTACCACTCGCCCGGTATCCCGATGTAGTCCCGGCCGTTGGCCATCATCCACGTTGGATCTACGTTGACCCAGGCGTCGTCTATCTTTGCCCGGAGCCACGAGTGGTTGTCCATCGGGCCGATGCCGATCACATCCACGCTCCTGATTTCCATGCAGGCCAGCGCGAAAGAGAGCCCTGATACCAGCCCGTCGCACACCGCCTTGCCCTTGATCACGCCGGCGACGCAGTGCGAGTCCCGGTTGGAAATCCTGTAGCCGGTGGCCAGCAGGTGCCGCATCTCCTCCTGATCGATCTCCGTCCGATCGATCACCAGCTTACACGCACCGTACAGTAGCTCCGTCTCGGTCCCGGTGATCTTCTCTGCTTCCGCCCGGAACTCCAGCAGCTTCTCGCTGTATGCCGTGTCCTGGTAGCACCTGATCTGCGGCGATGTGTCCACATAAGCCAGCCATCCATCCGAGTACCGCGGGATATCCAGCATCACATTACTGCCCTCTCGCCTCACTGCATACAGATCACTTGTTCTCGTCCATACGGCCCCGATGATCGGGTCAAGGTCCTCCGGCTCCATCCACCGCTTGTAGTATTTGATCGCCTGATCCCTGGTCGGCAGTGAGATCATCACAGCCCCTGGTGCATATCGCATGGCCTCGTGCAGCAGGCGGTCCGCGTCGTCGATATCCGCATCGATCGTGATCCGCGCCGGCGGGCATGCCTCGTGCATGCTATCCATCTCTTCAAGCGATGCCGAGTACGTCTCGCCCTGGTACCGATCGGCCGTGATATAGGCCCAGTAGTCAGCCGGGTGGTACGTGTTGCCGTACCAGTCCGCCGCCGCCATCGGTGCCAGAAGCATGAGCAGCAGGATCAGTGCCATGCACACTGCAGCAGTTATAATCATCGGCTTATAGTCTCTACGCATCCTGTCCCTCCAGTGCTGCCGTCAGCTTCCGCAGCCGGTCCTTCTTCGCGGACGTGTCGCCGTAGTCCATGCTCGGCGCCATTGCCGGCTTCTTCTTTGGCTCCTTCGACGCCCAATACCTGAGCGACGCCTTCCAGTCCTTCATCTGGTTTTTGCCCACTTTCCAGCCGTTCTGCTCGTAGAAGGCGAACCATGTGTCAAGATTTATGCCGATTCTCTTCTCCCGGCAGTATGCCTCCGCCTCTTCTCGTGAGGGCGGCGCGAAGCGCGTATACTCTCTTGGATTCGGATTCGGATTCGTATTCGGATTGGATTGGATTAAAGACGCATTTGATTTCAATTGCACGCAATTGCTTTCAGATGGCGGCGGCTCCGGGAATCTGCTGCGCTTATTGCGGATCGTCTGGTGCTGCTCCCAGTTCGGGAAGTATAGGTAGGGCCGTCCGTCTACCTCATAGAGGACGATGCAGCCTATACCCGCCAACCCGGCAAGCCCGGCATCGATATCCTTGTTCGTCAGTCTGTCCCGGAGCGGGAAGCAGTTGCCCTTGATGATGGAGGGCCTGGCATCCCCGCGTCCGTAATCATCTACATACGTGATTAAGCTGATCCAAAGCCGAAACTGGAAATCCGTCATGGCATTCACTTTCTCGGACTCGTGAATGCTGTCCTTGATGATCCTGTTCGGCATGATCAGAACGGCAGCTCGCCGTCATCCGCCTCCTTCCAGTCCGCGGCACTGATGTCTGCCGACGGTTTCTTGCTCTCTCCGAAATAGGCGTGATCGACGATGATCTCTGCGCTGCGGCGCTTGTTGCCGTCCCGGTCCGTCCAGTCGCGGATCTGCAGCCGCCCGGTCACGACGGCCATGCTGCCCTTCGTGAAATACTTGGAAACGAAGTCGCTCACCTTGTCCCAGGCGACGAAATCGATGAAATCGGTCTCCTTCTTCTGGCCCTGCGGGGCAAAGTCCCTCTCACACGCCAGCGTGAAGGTCGTGACCGGCTTCTGCGCCTGCGTGTACCTCGTCTCCGGGTCCCTGACGAAGCGGCCCATAATGGTGATAGTGTTCAGCATATTTCTTCTCCTTTTCAGATGTAGTTCTTTCCGAATTCCTGTATAAACTTTTCGACCGTCCAACCGTACTCATGCATGGCCGCCCGCTGGCAGTCCTCTCTGAGCATGTCCTGGAGCTCTCTGTCTTTGTGTGACATCTCGTGATGCGCTGGGCAGAGTCTCACCCACAGGCCGAGCTCCTTGCTCTTCTGGCGGCGTCCGATGCCGTCCAGCGGCTCGTGCCGATGCAGGGCTCCCTGCCGGTGGCAGACGTAGCACTCCGTCTCGCGCTGGACGATGCTGGGGATGTAGCCGTTATCTCGCATCCCACTCCTCCAGGAGCGTCTTGATTCGCTCGTCGTCCACGTCGATGCCGACGGCCTCGCAGTCCTGCTTGATATAGTCGATCAACGCGGACATCTGTGCGGTGCTGTAGGCCGAACTGCCGTAGTAGGCATTCACGAGCGCCCAGCCGTCCCGCTCGTCGAGCTTCTGCGCGACCCATCCGAGGCCCTTTTGCCCCCACACACGGGCGAAGTCATCGAAGGCTTCTGACCGGATCATCACCTGCTCCGCGGCACCGACCGCGCAGATCGCGTCCCGGTATACGACGTCTCTGTCCAACCGCATCACGGTGGCAAGCTGCCCAATGAGCGACCAACAGTACGAGTTGGCGTCCAGGCTGCGCTTCTTCGTCACGCGGCGGATCTCGTATTCTCCGGGCTTGAACGATTTTGCGAACCGCAGCGGCTCGCCGCCCTCCGTGAGGAGGGTCAGCTTGCCCCGCGTGAATTCCGCCCCGGTGACATTCATTCCTTCACCCCGTCCGGATAGCGCTTCTTGATGCAGTCAAGGCAGAGGACCTGCCCGAACTTTTTCTCGCAGCCGGCGGCGTGCTTGCGGAGAGACACCTCCACGCCGTTGGCATCCTTGTACGGCTTCAGCACCTCACCGCACAGCGCGCAGCGGAAGTTAAGATCTTTCGGCTGTTCGTCCATCGTGAACGGCAAATCGTCGTTGTTGGATTGGCGCGTGGTCTCTTCCTCGTCACCGTCAAGCCGTTCGTGGAACTCGTCCGCCTCTACCTCGCTGTAGATTCCTGCAAACGCGAGCTTGCTCAGTTTCAGGACAACGCGGTCGAACATACGCTTGTACGCCATCGCGTAGGGATAGTCGATTTTGCAATTCTTCGCGTTGACCTCGCCGACCTCAAAGATGCCCTGCTCAGGACTGCAATAGGAGAACACGAGAGAGCTGTTGTATCCGTCTTTGTCCCACAAAACGCACTCAGCGCGGAACGGGTCTGCGAGATGGTCGTTGATTTTCAGGCATCCGTTGTGACTGATAATCAGTCCCGTGTAGCCCATCTTCCCGTTTCTTGTCTCGTTCATCAGAATCCAAAAGTCAGATGATCGCAGACCGTATTTTCCGCTCTCAATGATCTCAACGGCCTTCGCGCGGCTCTCAAGGTACTTGTCAGACTGCCAAACAGGAATGTTTTTCCCCTGCTTCACAGACCATTCTTCTTTTTTTTCGTTGAACATTACCACCAGTGATCCTCCTTGAATTCCTTGATATCGTCTTCGTACATGTCCGCGATCTCGCGGACCGCGGCGCTCACCGGGAGCCGCGCTTTTCCCTCGTGGCCTATCATGTCCTGCAGCGCCTCGAGCATGTTCTCGACCGCCTGCTTATAGAAGCCGTCGCCGTCCAGTTCGTTGTCCACGATGTGGATCAGCCATTGCAGCGCGTCGTCTGTCGTGACCTCGGTCTCTTCCTCCTCGCTCTCGTGGTAGCCGCAGGGGTATCCGGTCGCCAGCGCCGCCGTAATATCTGGGTGCTGCAGATCGCAGTCTCTCATGATTTCTCCTCCTTGAAATATCTGGCGTAGCTCACCGGCTCGCCGTATCTGTTCTTGCTCGTTTCCATCGTCCGGGAGATATCGATCCCCCGCCCGCGCAGGTCCGCGACTCTCGCGGCCAGCCGCATGATGCCGTACTCGCTCATGGCCTCGGCCTGCGTGATGCTGCCGGCGTCCTCCAGGTGCCGCAGGATGCGATCACATTGCGTCATCGTCATCGCCTCCGCAATAGCGCCGGTGCGCTGCATCCGTCGCTACCGAGAAGTACACGACGCCGTCGTTCTCCCACCGCACATGCCACGGATAGATGTCGCTGTCCCGCTCGATCCACTCGGCGCCGTCATGCGCCGCCGTCCAGTTCTCGTCGAAGACGTGCACCCGGTTCTTCTCTACGCTGATCACCGTTGTTCCAAGCGCCTGGGATATCTCGTCGATACAAGCCTGCACCTTGGCGTCGCACTCTGCCTTAACGGCCGCGGCCTTCATGACCAGTTCGTTCATCACGCCACCCCCATCATGCTCAGCAGGCTGCCGCAGACGTAGCACACGACTGCGATGGCCACACAGATCCCGAAGAGGATGATGCCGTCCTCGATCGCCCGCACAACCAGCCTGCGAAAATAGGCTTTACTTTCTCTGCATTTTGTGATAAGATTCGATAAAGACATATTGTTTACCTCACATTTGTCTCTCCCCGGTTCCGTGTTGCAGCACGGGCCGGGATTTTTTGTTGTCTCTCATGGCTTTCCCCCGGCGGTGATCAATCTGGCGAATTCGTACACCGAGATCCGCTTCGTCAGCCGGTTGAGCGGGAACTTCTTCCGCACGGTCTGCTCTGTCAGCCCGGTGAACGCCGCCACCTGCTTGACTGTCAGCATCTCAGCGCCGGGGAATCGCTCGGAGATCTGCTCGATGTTGTCACGGTAACCGGGTTTCTCTCTGCTCATTCGTCATTCTCCTTCAGCAAATCGTCCACCGTGCAGTCGAAGTAATCTGCGACCCGCTTCAGAAGATCCACGCGCGGCCGTCCGTTTTCCCATCTTGCAATCACCCCGTTGCCGATTCCGGTCGCGGTCTCGAGCGCCTTGATGGTGATATTCTTCTCTTCGCACCGGCGTCTGATGTTCTTTAGAATCATTGCTCACTCTCCTTTCCTTACGCTAAGTCTTGACAGGAAATAGGAAATGTGCTAATGTAGTTTTGCAGACTCAATTTCACATTCCCATAGTCCGGTTCGCATCGGGCTCGGTTTGCTATTGCCCTTGCTTGATTGCTATTATAGTCGCAGTTTCGCTAATTGTCAATAGTTATTTTGCAAATTTGGAGGAATTTTTATGTCTTTCCCGGTGGACAATATCAGGATGCTGTGCGCAATGAGAAACACGACGCTCGCCGAATTGGAGCGCGCGCTTGGTATCGGCAACGGCGTGATCGCCAGGTGGGAGACAAACAAAAAGTCTCCGCCGTACGACAGGCTGGTAGCCATCGCAGACTATCTCGGCACGACGGTAGACGAACTGTCGAAACCGGATATACCTGCAATGGAACTCCAGGCCAGTGTTCTTAATGCGCGACTTGCAGAAGAAACAAAAAAAGCGCCCACCGAGGACGGTGAGCGCGAAGATGTGATAACGAAACACATGCAGTCGAGCACGAAGCTGGCGATTCTGATCGAGATGTTCAATCAGCTTCCGGAGGCGGATCAGAACGACATAATTTATCAGTTGTTAGTGAAAGTGCGAGATCAAGCAGATCCGGATGCTCGGAAATGATCTTGAGTAGTTGTTCGGTCGAGGTCATCAAATCTTCCTTTCAGACAATTTTGAGTGGAAAAGTGTCTTGACTGGATAATCTCAGCCTACAAAAAATAGTGTCCGATAAAACGGACAGCGGGAGCGGCCGTCGCCGCCAAGCCGTTCCGCCCCCGCGCCCCTGCTTGGGATGGTCTTATCATAAACGACGCGGAACGTGTTATTCAAGTTCCACATCGGGAAAAAGGAGTGTCAATTATGAGCACAGACCATTCCACGTATGGTACTTTTAACGCCACGGAGGAACCAGATATGGAATTAACCAGTGCGCAGGCCCTGATCCGCCAGCTTAAAGAAGCGAAGGCCAGGAATGAGGTAACCTATCCCAGAATCATGGAGCGCCTCGAGAAGAACGGCAAGTTCGTGTCCTTGACGACGCTTCGCCGTGTCTTTGCCGACGGCTCCGAGTCTACCAACTTCAGCTACGACGAGACACTGCTTCCGCTGGCGGAGGTCCTGCTGAACGTGGAGGACGTCCCGACGCCGGACGCGTCGCCTTATGCCAAAGAGATCGACGGCTTGAAGGCCGTGATCCATGTGCAGAATGAGGAGATTGCCCGCCTGCACGACATGAAGGAGCATCTGGAATCGCGCATCACGTTTCTGCTGGAGCAGATCGAAAAGAAGGACCGCCGCATGGATGAGAAGGACGAGATGATCCAGCGGCTGATGGATAAGGTGCTATAGCCATGGGGATGGGCATTGCCGTGTTGGTCATGCTATACTTCATAGCATTGACGGCCGGAGGCGGTTTTTCCGGGAGCCAAGTCACATGGAAGCAAAAAATAAGCGACGCGGCGTTGTGGGTCGTGATGTGGATACCTTACGTTATTATCGCTTATATTCTGATATGGCTGGTAGCGTCTCTCATATTTAGAGGTAAATGAATCATGGCAAAGAAGGTCGTTTTTCTTTCCTTTGCGGTCCTGCTTCTGCTCTCCGCCTGCGGTTACAGCGGCTCCTATGAAGAAGGCTACAGCAGCGGATACTCTGCGGGATATGACCGCGGATACGAGGCGGGACGCGCAATCGCGTCGTCCAACGTGGAAACGGCGCCCCCGGCGAGCACGGCTCCCCCGGTAAGCGCGGTGCAACCGGAATCGCCGCTGGCCCCGAGCCTTGCGCAAACGACGCCGTCGCCCGCGCCGCGTGAATCTTCGTATACGACGTATTATACGCCGAAGGCGACGCCGACCCCGAGGCCAACTCAGGCGCCGGCACGGGCAAGCGCGGATACGTCAATGACGGTCTACATTACAAACACCGGGTCCAAGTATCACCGGGGCAACTGTTCTTATCTCAACCAAAGCAAGATACCGATATCATTGAACGCGGCAAAAGCGCAGGGATATACGCCTTGCTCGAGATGCTGGTAGGAGTGATTTCATGAAACGGGTAACAATTATAAAGAAGACGTTCTGGAAGGGCCGGCACACGGAGGAAAGATACGAAGCCCTCATTGATATGACAGACCGTGCCATACAAAAGAAACTCGACGAGATGAACAAGCCGTATCGCGAGAACTTCTGGGGGGTTATCGGGGACTATAACCTCATGACCACGACCGGCCTATACGGCTACGCGGAATACTGTCTCCAGTGCGCGAGGGACCGCTATTGCAAGGACCGCCACTCCTCCGCGGTCGGGCTGACGATGATCGGAGCGCTGTTTCACTATGGCGAAGAAACTTGACTACGCCTCCCTGTTCTATCTCCGCAAGGACGGGCGCTATATGCACCGCTGGACGGGCGAAGACGGGAATCGGCATACAATGTATGATAAAGATCCGGAGCGACTGTGGCACAAGCTCTATGACCCCAAGGAGCCGGAGCCGCTGACCTTCGCGAAGATTGCCGAGGCCTGGCACGACGCCACATGGAAGCGCGTGAAGGTCGGGACCCGGTCATGCTATGCCTCGTCCTACAAACGCGCCGTGGACCGCTTCGGGGACTGGGCGGCGACCGACATCGGCGCCTATGATATCACCGCGCACCTGGAGGCGATGAAGCAGCAGGGCTACGGCTCCAAGACCGTCAAGACGCAGCGCACCGTCTACAAGCAGATCTACATCCACGCCATAAACGACGAGGCGTTGGGCAGGGAGATCCGCTACAATCCGGTCGCGGACGTACCTCTGCCGAAAAATCTGCCATCAAAAGAAAGAGAGGCCCCGGAGGATGACGCGATCGACATCATCCGCCGGAGCGTTCATTCTGCGCGCTGGGGCATCTTCCCAATGTTCCTGATCTGCACCGGCTGCCGCCGCAGCGAGGCGCTCGGCCTCAAATGGGGCGACGTGGACTTCAAGAAAAAGGAGATCCACATCTCCGACGCGTTGAAGTATCACGGCAGGCCGGTGATCGAGGAGCCGAAGACCGCCGCCGGCCTTCGTACCGTGCCGCTGCTGCCGGACCTTGAGGTCCTGCTGAAGGAATACAGACCAAAGGACGCAAAGCCCGGCGACCGCGTCTTCCGCGGCGAAGAGTCTGAGCTGATGCCGGAATCTACGTACCAGCGGAAGTGGCTCGCCTACTGCATCGACACCGGATTCGTCACGGACAGCCCCGAACAGTATAAGGGCAAGAACGGCCACACCTATATCCGGCATCACTACAAGCCGACGCTGACGGCCCACGCCCTGCGGCACGGATACGCGACCATGTTGTTCGAGGCAGAAGTCGATGTCTATACGGCAAAGAAGCTCCTCGGCCACAAAGACATTCAGACGACGACGGCAATCTACACACATTTGCGCGAGAAAAAACGGAAAGCATCCGTGCAGAAACTGATAGATTATGCCAACGCCGGATACCAACTTCCGGACCCGAAAAAAGCTGACACCAATTCTGACACCAATCCAGTATAAAAAAGTATCACTTTTTCACTATTTTTCACTACAGGATATGGGAGAAAGCAAAAAGAAAAAACCGCTGAAGTGCTTGAAAATCAAGGCATTTCAACGGTTTTCTCTTTTGGCACGCCGTAAGGGATTCGAACCCCTGACCTTCTGGTCCGTAGCCATAATAAAATGTAGTATTTTCAATACTTTCAATGTTTTCTGACACCAATTACGACGACATTTCGCTTAAAAAAGGGAGGGCTGTTGCCCTCCCCCGGATTACATGCTCCTGATCATGCGCTCGATGCTCTTCCGGCTCTGCTCGTCGGGAGCGTCCGCCATGACCTCGCGGAGCCGCTCGGTGAATTCGTCTCTGCCGCCCCGATAACCTTCACGGAAGCGGCCCATGCTGTCGCGTCTGCGGCGCTCGTAGGCGTGGTAGGAGTCCTCCATCACGGCCTTGGCTGACTTCTTCGTGTGCGTCAGCAGGTCGATGTACTTCGCGTCCTCCATGCTTAGTTTGCCGCTGCGCTCCAGCTCGTCGACCGCCACGTCAAGATGCTCGTCGATGATAGCGCAGAGGCGCTCCATGGTGTCCTTCATGGTGACACCCCCTTACACCGCGGCGGCGGCGGGAGGCGGATAGATGCCCAGGAAGTACTGCGTCTGCGCGGTCAGCGCGTTCTGGATGTAGTTGTTGGCCTCGAGCGAGTTGATGCGGTTGTTCAGCTCGACGATCTTCTCGTTCTTGGCGTCGATCTTGTCCTGGCACATCTTGTCCAGGATGGCCTGCGTCTGGTTCTGGATCGCGAGACGGGTGGCCGCGCCCTCCGCCTGCACGATGTTCTGCGTCTGGCTCGTGGCCAGTCTGTTGTCGCAGCAGCACTGCGCGAGCTGCGACGCGATGGAGCTGAAGCCCTGGGAATTCGCAGTCTGCTCGGCGAAGCTGCGGTTGAGGCTGGCGACCTCATTGCTGTTGATGGCGCCGAGGATATCGCCGAAACCGTTGGAGATGGTGGTCTGCAGCATCTGATCCCGGAAGCCGTCGTTGATGTTCTGGCTGTTGTTCAGCCAGGGGTACACGTCCCCGCCGAAGCCGCCGCCGAAGCCGCCCATGCCGCCCCAGCCGCACAGCAGCAGCAGGATGATCCACCAGCCATTATCGAAGCCGCCGAAGCCTCCGCCGAAGCCGGAGGGCTGCACCAGCATCGTGGTGCCGCCGTTTTCTGTGAGTGCCATATTCTTCCTTTCCACCCCTTAACTGTTGGGGTCAGCCGGGAATCGCCCGGTACGATATTTATATCTGCCGTCTGCGCGCCGACGGGGATATACTCACCGCTTGCCCATCATCTGCATGATCTGCTGCAGCCTGCTGTTGGGCACTTGGCCGGACTGCACGAGATGCTGGACGATCTGCTGGGGGTTGGACATTCCGTCCGGGATGTTCAGCCCACGCGACCGAAGCATGGCCGCCGGGTTCGCCCGGAGCTGCTGCACCATCTGCATGGGATTCTGCTGCCCGCCGAGTGAATCAAAGATGCTCATTCCTCTGCTCCTTTCATTGCCTCCGCGATCATCGCGGCGACGTCCTCCTTCGTGAGATACACCGGAGCCGGTGCCGGCGGACGCTTCACGAAGACGTCCAGGTTGGCGCCGTTCGGCCCGACGGTCTTGACATAGATCGCGCTGTCGTCCCTCGCGATCATCATCTGGCTCGCCCCGGACGAGACCGGATAGTTCGCTGCCTGCTCTTCGCTGTCCACCTGCACGATCTCAGCGCGGATCGTCGGTGTCATCATCGGTTGATACGGCTGATACATCGGATACGTTGGCCATGCCATGCTCACTCCTCCTTATACCAATAGTATTGCGGCACCCTTCCGGTGCTGTCCCAGCTGTCCCAGACGTCGCCGTTCTTGACCGCGCACACGTGGTCGCCGAACGCGAGCACGTACACCCCGACCGGGTGCGCGTCGGCGAAGTCTCCAGCCGTGTAGCAGTCCGGGCACTCGTCCGGGATTGCCTTGCGTTTGAAGCCGTTTTTTCGCATTACGGCCGCAAATACATACGGCGCTGTCGGCATATCTCCCATCTCAAATCCCGCCGCGCAGAGCTTCGCGTACGCCTCCTCCCATGTGATATCCAGCGCCACGCTCAGCGCCCGGACCGCGCAGTCGATCCCGTTATTTGCCAGAGGGTTCGGATTGTATTGCTTCCACATCTTCATCACCCCACACTATGAAGCAGTCGTCGTCCATAATAATGTCCATGTCGGTTCCTCTCTTTCTGCATACCATTGTAAATAAAAAGAGGGCCGCATGTCATTACGGCCCCTTTACGGATATCTTCCGGATATCCTACGAAAAAATTCCCCGAGCCGTTATGGCCCGGGGAAAATCTCTTTTATGCACTTGTAGTACGCATCCGTGACCGTCGTCACCGGCATGTCCATCACTTCGGCGATGGTGAGGAAAGTCTCGCCGTCGATCAGTTTCAGCACAAGGATCTGACGGTTCCGCTTGGAGTGGATTCTGTCGTCGATGAGTCGCCGCGCCTCGTCGTTGCTGTAGCGTGGAAGCATAACTCCTCCTTCCGCGCGTGCCCCCGGCCTTCATGGCGGCGTGACCGGGGGCATATTCTGTTCCGCTATCCCAAGCGTTACTTCAAGGGCCAGCGCGTCTTGAGTTCCTTGACGCTGCCGACGCCCTCGTCTTTCTTCGCGCGAGTCTCCATTGCACTCTTGACCCCGTCGGGTGTGAAGCCGTCCTGGAGCATGATGTCGTAGAGCTCGCGCATCGTGCTGTTCGGTGCCTTCTTCCAACACGCATAGAGGTTGTCGTAGAAGGCCGCCTTGCTGCTGTCCGGGTCTGCGCCGACTCGCAGGGCGTAGTAGTCGCCGATGTATGGACCCATGGATGCCGTCATGACCTGCTTTGCCACGGACGTGATCATCGTCGTCGCGTTCTCCAGCGGCACGCCCATGAGCTTCAGTGTGTCCTCAGCAGCCGTCCACGCCTTTCTGGCGAGTTGCTCGTAATCTACGTCCTTTCCGGTGGCGGCGTTTACCGCAGCTCCCGCCGTCTCGCTCACAAGGTATACCGCGCTCTTGCCCGCGTCGAGGATTGCCTCCAGCTCGGCGACGTCGAAACCGTACGCGGCGGTGTTGAATATCTTTTCGCCGCCGACTTTCTTTGCGATCTCGTCGGCGCCAAGCTGTGCGATTTCCAGCGCGACCTTTCCGCCGATGAACAGTCCGGCGCCGTTGGTCAGCATGTTCAGCCCGATGCCTTTGGCGAAGGACTCCCACGTCCACTCGCCCTCGTCCTTGTACTTGTCGTCCTTCTTGCGGAACCAGTCATAGCCCGCCTGCATCAGCGCGAACACGAGGCTGGATGCGAGCTGCGAGCCGATGGCCTTGCCGAGTTTCTTCCCGGCGGCCTGGTAGGCCTTCTTCGCGCTCGCGCTCTCGGTGTTCATGTAGGCTCTGCGCTTTGCGGAGAAGTCGTTGACCGCGTCGTAGAGGATGCCGAAGTTCTGCATCGGCTGCGTGGCGAACATGACCAGCGCTCTCTCGAGCGCGGAGTCGCTTCGGAGGATGTCCGGGCGGAGCGCCGTGGAGTAGTTCGGCTGCGTCTCCTCGATGATCCGCTGGTACATGTCCACGACGGCCTGCTCGTATTCCCTGGTGCCGGGCTTGAGGTTGGTGGTGTGCTGTACCTCGATGGCCGCTGCGCGCTTCAGCGCCTTCGTTGTGAGCACGTCGACCGCCTGTATCCAGTTCAGAACCTTTGGGATGTGTCTGCCCTCCTGCGACAGCTCGGCCTGCTCCACGCTGGAATAGCCCTCGGTTCGCTGCGTGAAGGTCGCGGTGTACTTGTCGATGAAGGACGTATCCACGGTCCGCGCGAGATTCAGCGCTTGCGTGAGGCTCTTTGCGCTCACCACTGCAGCCGCCGTCGGATAGGACGCGGCTTGCTTGACGGCCGTGCCCGCCGCCAGCGTGAGGACCGCTCCGGAGTAGTTGGAGCGGATCTTGGCGAGCATCTTGTCGATGCCGCTCTTCTTGCCGCCGCGGTTCCCGGCATAGTCCCGCATGAACTTTGCAAGATAGTCCGCGCCAGACACTGTGACCGGGGACTTTTTCTTTGCGGTAAACCGTCTGTCGAGCGCCGCGCTGACGCTGTCGACCGCGCCGACCTGCTGCACGTTGATGAGCTTATTGAGGTTGCTCAGCGGCACGGCCTTGCAGGCATACGCGCCGTTCTGCTCCACAGCCGTCCGGAAGACGTCGTTGACGTCCCGGAGATAGATCGGCTTGGAGGACTGGATGCGCTCCTCACCGAAGCCAGGATGCGTCAGAGATCCGTCGCTCTCCATGACCATCTGCTGATAGTCCTGGCCGATAAAGTTGCTGTCGACGTTAATCGGGAAGTAGTTCTCGACGTTGAATTTCTCATAGCCGTCCAGCTCCACGCTCGTCTCGTTGAGGCTCTTCGGCGCGTACTCATTGAAGTAGCGCCACAGCGCCCGTGCAAAGCCACGCTCCTGCTCCGTCATGTTTGCGCAGATGCTCGCCACGTTCTGCTTCGTCAGCTTGAGGCGGTTGTCCGCAGCATAGGCCTCGGCGAGGTTGCCCCTCTTGTACAGCCGCATGTCCGGGATCAGCACGCCGCCATCCTGGATGTGACGCATGTTGTCGTCGTTCAGCGAGTGGAGGTACAGAGATACCCGCATGGCCGGTGTGATGGCCACGCTCTTCTTCTCGCCGGTCCTCGCGTCGTACCCGGTGATGGTGATTTCCTTTGCCCGGCGTCCGTACAGCCCGCGCATGAACGCCTTGTCCTCCAGGTATTTCGACAGCATGTGCGTCGCTTCTCTGGTGTACATCTGCGCGGCGCGTTCACCGGCGATGCACTCCTGCATCAGCGTGATGACCGGAGACGCCTCGGTGCCCTCGATGGCGCCGTCGTTGTATCCGGCGATCCGTCGCGCGGCACGCAGCGGGCTCAGCTCGCGGTTGATGCCGCCCGGCACGGCGTTGTCGATATCCTGGATGAGCCGCATGCCTGCCTCGTAGTTGTCGATAGCCAGCCTGGACTTCTGGAACTTCCGGCCCTCGAGCATGTTGTGCTCGATGTTCAGCAGGACCTCCGTCAATTCGCGCACCTGCATGATGCTCATATCGCCGATGGAGCCGCCGTTCATCACCTTTTCCAGGCGGTCGAGCTTGTCCAGCGTCGCCTTGTCCGGAATGAAGTTCGGGTCATAAATGTCCGAGCCCTGCGTGGTCTTGTCGTGATACCACTGCCGGAGCTCGGTGAGGTTCTGGATGCTCTTATCGGTGATGTTGACGGAGACGGTGTCGAGTGTCTTGAGAATCTCCGGCAGCTGCGCCTTCGTGACCGGGTCGACCGTCTTGGCCTGCAGCCGCTTCACGAGTTTCAGCAGCCGCCTGCGGTCGGAGGCTTCCTCCCGCATCTCGCGCCGGTGCGCGTTGACGTCGCGCTGGTGCTGCTTGACGGCCTCGATCTTCTCGTCGCGCTGGCGGCGGATCTCGGCAATCTTCCGCTCGTAGAACATGCGGTCGACGAGCCTCTGCTCCTCCAGCGCCCTCGCGCCCTCGGCCTTCGCCTCGGCGGTCTTCGCGCGCTCAACGTCCACGACAGTCGGTTTCGCCTGCCGCATCTCCATGCCGGCGTTGACGATGTCGTCCGCGACAGACTCAATGACGATTGCCTTCTGCAGGTCGTAGGGGTTGTCCACGAACGGCTTCATCGCGCCCATGACGTCGTCGATGATCTCCTTCCGCGCCTCGTCTCCGAGCACGTCCGGGAAGAGCTCCTTGCCCATCAGCGCCTGCAGCTGATTGTACGCCACGTGGGTCTGCGGCGTGGACTTGAGGATCTTCCGCGCCTCGCGGTAGGTCTCCACGTCCTTGCCGACCAGTCGCTCGGACTTGCTGATGATGTCCGCCGCGATCTGCGTGGCGGTCTCCTTGCCCTGCTCATAGGTCAGCTTGCCGTTGGAAAGGTCCTCGTGCAGCTGCGTGATGCGCCGGGTCATCTCGTCCGCGTCGGCCTTGGAGGAAGTGCTCTTGAGGACGTCCTTCGTCACCCGGGCCTCCTGCTTCGCGTCAGCCTTCCAGCCCTCGGTGGCCTTCGTCTGGCCCTGCCAGTATTCGACCTGCTTCTTCAGGCGCTTGTTCTCGGACTGCAGCCGGGAGATGTCCTGGTTGCGGCCGGAGCTGGAGAATCGGACGTCCGTCTTTTCCGGGTCGAAGCGGTCACGCAGTGGGATAATCTTCCCGTTGTCGTCGTAGGTGACGGGATCGGCGGACTTGAGCTGGCTGGAGTCAAACGCGACCCATTCGATGCCACTGTGTACGCCGTCGTATCCGAGCTCTGAAAGGATTGCGCTGGTCGTGGTGTTGTTCTTCTCGGCGGCCTCTTTCAGATAATCAAATACCTGGCTGTAGCTTTGCAGCTTTGAGAGGACGTGTGGCTCGTAGGTATGGAAGCGATCCTCGTGGTGAGGGCGAAAATACTTGTCATAGACCGTCTGGGCCTGCGCCTTGGTCATCTCCATCTCGAACGGGTTGGTAATGTTTGCGAACATCGCCATCTGGAACCTACCAAACGACTTGAACTCATTGGGATCGGTCGAAACATAGTAGCCGTCGCCCAGCGTGCGGTTGCTGCCGACGCTCTTTTCCATCGGCCTGAATTCCGTGAACTGCGTGTTGGTATAGTGATATACCGCGCGCAGTTTTCCGGTCTTCTTGTTTCGGACCTTGCTATCCGGCATTGCCTTTTCGGCGGCTTCGTCTACCAGGCGCCCGGCAGTTTCTTCGTCTCCGCTCTCCGCAGCGGCAAGATATTCCATGTCAGTGACGTGGTCGGTCTTGACAACGGGACGTTTTTTTGACCGTTGGCTCAGCTTGACCTCGACCGGCTTGCTCTCCGCCTGCAGCTCCTTGTTGAGCTTCTCCTGCGCCTCGCGCTGCTGCTCCTCGCGGATCTCCTGGTACTGTTTTGCGCGGTCAGTGAGATACCCGAGCGGGCGGTTCTTGCCGAGGTACTGCTCCTTGAATTCCTTGACGATGCCATACGGGTCGTTCTTGGTGTTCTCGTAGCCGCCGTTCTTCGCCTCTTCCTCCATGCGCTGCATGGCGTAGTCGAGCGGGGTCATGCCGAGGAAGGGGTCTTCCTCATCGAAGTTGAACTGGATCGGCCCCTGCTTGGAGTCGGTGCGTGCGGTCTCCTTCACCAGACGGACGTAGTTGGGATGGTCCACCACGTTGATGGTCTTGCCGTTCTTGTCCGTCACCATGACGCCGTCGAAGCGCGGGTGCACGCCGTACTCGGCGCACAGCTTCTTATACAGCTTCATGTCGTTGTGGTGTCCGGGCACCAGCTGACCGTTGACATAGGTGTCTCCGGGCAGGAAGTGCGGCTTTACCCGCGTTCCGTCCTCCGCATAGATTTTCTTGATCTTGAACTCTCTGTCGTAGAGATCCTGAATGTCGGCCGCGCGGCTTGGCATTTTGACGTTGGCTTTTTTGAGTTTCTCTTTAACTTCCTTAAGGGAGAGCCCGCTGTCACTCTCACCGGGGAACGTCTCTCTGAACAGCGCTATAAAATCCTCTTTGGTGGGCCCCTTCGGGATTTCCACGTGCCTTTCCTTTAGGGCTGCCTCCATGTCGTCCGCGTTCATCCAGCGCTCCAGCTGCTTGCTGGTGTAGTCCTGCCACATGCGGAGGTTGTACCACACGGCTTTGTCGAGGCCGGACGCGTGGAACGGGATGATCATGTCCACGAATTCTTCCGTGTTCAGCGCATACGACAGCTGGGCGTCATTGGTGACCATCGCCATGACGCCCGCGTTTTTATACGCCTTGCGGAGCTCCTTCGCGTCCTTCCAGCCCATGCCCTCGTCGAGGTTCTCGCGGACGGTGTCCATGGTGTCGCCGTACATCGCGATGCTCATGTTGATGCGGTCGCCGGTCCTGCCGAAGATCTTGACGTAGTCGGTGTTCTTCGTGTAGGTATGGCCCATCCACTTCCCCGCTGCGAGGTCGGCGTAGAACATGAGGTAGTCCTGCACGTAGTCCACGCGGAAGTCATTGCTGGAGTGCTTCCGGATGCCGCCCATGCCGTTGATATAGTCCTTGTCCTCTTTGCTGATGTTCTTCAGCTGGTCGGTGTAGGGGACGTAGTTCTCAACGGATTTCGCCGACGACGCGCTCTTCGAGTATGCCAGCGCTTCATGGTGCAGAGCCAGCGCTTTTTCGTCGACCGCCGCATCTTCCGTGTTCGGGATCGTGTAGGTGTGCTCGATCTCCGCGTCGGTGTCGTACATCCAGTCTGCCACGAAGGACGCCGCCTCAGTGAGCGCGGCCTTGTCGGTCAATCCGAAGCGGGACTTGACCATGTCCACGATGGCCTTGGTGCCGGTCTTGTCCGTGATGGCGCCGGACTTCTTCTGCGCGTCGAGATAGTTCAGTACCGCGTTCCGGGACTGCTGCGAAGCGGTCCACACCTCGGTGACGCCCGGGTTGTAGCTTCGGTCCGCCCGCCACTTGTCGAACACCTTCTTGGCCGCGTCGCTGACCTTGCCCTTTTTCTCGTTATAGGAGTACATCTGCTTCAGCGCTTCCTCGTCCGTTTCGGCGTTCATGACGTTCTGGCGGAAGGCGAAGAAGTTGTTGTAGCTGGAGCTCAGCAGCACGCGCTTGTTCTCCACATAGCAGTATGCGCACGGGATCTGCTGCCCGTAGGCGCGCATCAGCTCCAGCAGGTTGATGCTCTCGTTGTACTCCAGCGGCCTGCCGGCGGTCGTCTGCAGCGCGTCGCGGTAGTTGAGGAACTGGAACGTGCGCGGGCAGGAGGTGTCCATGTCGAATGTATAGATGTACTCCATGTTGCCGCGCAGGGGGCCTTTGCTGTCGTACTTGTAGCTTCCGACCGGGACATAGCCCATGATCGCGTCGTCGGCGATCATCTTGTCGGTGAACATGTCCACGACCCTGGCCACGCGCTCCGCGTCCTTGCTGTTGAACTGCTCGAGGTAGCTCTTCTTCCACGCGTCCCTCGTATTGACGGACAGTTTCATGTAGTCGACCGGCGGCTGGTATTCCGGAGACTGCATGATCTTGGCCACATCCGGGGTAACGGCAGCGCCGTCCACGACCGTCGGTTTCGCCGGAGGCCCTCTGCTGAGCGCCTGCTTCGGCTCTCCGTTGGTCGGGGCTTTGGCAGGTTCGGTCTTTGACTGCGTTGACGGGGCCGCGGCGTCATCGAACCACGCCCGCGTCTCCGGGTCAAGGCTATCGAGAATGAACTGACGCAGTTCCCGGAAACCGGCGCTGAGCGGGGCCATGGCTTGCATGCCATCGAAGATATCGATGTTCCCGAGCGCATCGCACAGAAGCTCTTCCTCGTCGCGCTCTGCATATTTCCCAGTATCGTCCGGATCTACGCCGTTCGCCTGCAGATAGGTGTCGATGATCATGTTCGCGGCCTCTTCGCCGCGATGGTATGTGCGCCTGAAATCATCAATCGTTTTCCGAACATTGAGCTTGCCCGTACGGGCCGCCATGTGCCCATGCTCGTGTCCGGAGATCTGCCCGGCGTCCGCCTCTGAGTCGTCGGCCCTCGCAAGGATCTTAAACCGGCCGTCGGGAAGCTCCACGATTGCGCCCCTTCCCCTCTCACCCTTTGCCGTTTCAATGTCGCCCCCGACAAAGAACTCGAGGTCGGCCCCCGACTTTGCCGCCATTGTTTTTCCGGCCTTCATCGCCGCCGTGTCGTTGCCGTCGGCAATATTGATGTTCGTGCCGGCTTTCAGCCCCGGCATGACCTTTGCCGCGTCCTCTGTCCGTGCAATAGTAACGCCGCTGACATCCTTGTCTTTGGCGTCGGCGGCGATTACCTGGTTATTGTTTACTTGTCGCTCAGTTCCGGAAAGTACGGTTTGAGTTTCTCGTTCAGTTCCGTAAAGAGCCGTTTCGTTCGCTCGGGAGAGACTCCCTTCGCCCGCAGCTCTTCCTGGCGTTTCCTCCACTCCGGAAGCTCGCTGACTGGTACTGTCGAGTACATCCCGCTGGCTCCCTTCACGGTTACGTACGTCTCCCCGTGTTTCTGCGCCATTCTGCGTTCCCTCCTCTGCATTCGTTGCATTCATTATACCACGTTCCTGCTGAGATGCAAGTGTGGGCAGGGTGTAGTTCTCACGCGCCGTCGGCAGCATGATCCCGGCGTTGGTGGTTTCCGTGCCGGTGCTGCCCAGGTCATACGTCGCATCTGCGGTCTGCATCCTGCCGAGCAGCTGGCTCGCCTGCCGCACCTGCTCCGGGTCCGCGCCGAGTGCGCGCTGGAGGTCCGCCTCTGCCCGCCGCGCCTGCAGCCCGGTCTCCCGGGCACGCTGCTGTGCCTGCACCGCCTCCGGGGACATAAGGCCGTATTTCTCCGCGGTCTCCTGATAGCGGGATATTTCGTATTCGTACTGGCGTGCGGCCATGTCTGCCGCCCTCTGCGCCGCCGCTTTCGGGCTAAGGTTCTGGATACCGGAGCCGGCGGTGTCCATGATGCCGGCGATGATCGCGCCCATGAGGAACGATCTGCCGGCGTCCGTGCTGACCTCGCCGAACGAGCGGTCGTCGTTCTGCAGCATGATCTTGTTCAGCGCTGCGTCGGCATATTCAGAGATCCACTCCTCAAATCCCTCACCGAGAAGCCCCGCCACTTTGAGCAGCGCTTCCTGTGCCGCCGGGTTTTTGAGGTTGTTTCTGACGAGGCTTTCTACGAAGTCGTCCGCGGCGCCCTTCCCGTAGATCCCCGCAACGCCGTCGGCGATTTTCTCGGTCGCGGCCTCTACGAGACCGATCTGTGCGCCATAAGTCATCGCGATTTCGTCCGACGCGCCCGCCGCCTTGGCCTCTTCATATGCCGCTCCCGCCGCGCTTGTGGCCATGACAAACAGAGAACTTCCGGGAACAATAAAGTTTGAAACGACGGACGGAATCATGCGACCGACGCCCTGTGCGATTTCTCCGCCGATCTGGTTGTCGTACAGCTCGTTTTTCTGTGCGACCTGCTGCTCGTATTCACGTCCGAAATTCGCAATAGGCGTATACCCAGCTGCCCGCGTTTTGTCAATAGACTCCTGGACCTGCCGCGCAGATTCGTTGAACGTGTCGTTCCCGGTCACGGCCCCAAGAATCCCGAGCGTCTGCTGGTTCCGAACAACGCCGGCCTGCAGTCCCATCTGGGCGGAGTTTCCGATGAAGTTGAGGAAGTCCCTTGTCCCGCTGATTGCGGAAGACGCGAGGTTTTCAGCGGTGAGTGTGCCTGCCCCAGGCAGCGCCGCCTGCGATGCCGCCTGCGCCTGCTGCCCGTACAGAGCGCCGAGCTGACGGTTGGCCTTGCGCCACTGTCTGCTGCTCGGGTCGTACTGGTCGCGCTCCTTGGTCTTCGCCTCGATCTGCTGCTGCAGGCTGGACCGGAGCGTGTCGTTGTAATAGCTCTGTGCGTACGTCCGCGTCGGCTGCTGTCCATACATTTCAGCCTGCTGATTATGCAGCCACTCGGCGTAGCGGTTTGCATCATCAACGGTCGCAAACTTGCCGAGATATTCCCCCGTCTTGAGGTAGTTGTCAATAGCCTGGTCCTGCGTCCAGCGTACCGCGTTACCGTTCGCGTCGCGACCGATTTGCGGAAGAAGGACCTCCATGCCGTCGATGTTTGTGCTGAAGCTGTCGACGGTAGATATGGTGCCGTCCGGATTGCGGTAGACGGGGCGGTTATTGAGGTCGATGTTGCCCTGCGTCGGGGGCGGCAGCTGGACCTGCGGAATTGCCCCCGCCACAGCGCCGGTGATGCCTGCCGCAGCCGGTGCCGCCATGTTGTTCTGCTGCGGCGCGGGGAGTATGCTCTGCTGCGGTATTTGTACGGTCGGCTGACGGCCCAGCCCAACCTGCGCAAGGTATTTATTCTGCGCCGCCTGCATATTGTACGTGTCGCCGGAAGCGATTCTCCCGGTCAGTACGTTCCATTTGCGCTCGTCTTCTTTTGCCTGCTTCTGTCTGTTTTTCGAGTATTCCTGCGATTGCTTGGCCTGCTCTTTCGCTTTGTTCGTCAGAAAACTGCTTGCCATAAATCGCGCTCCTTACTTGGTGTAGTTCGGATTCCTCCGATACGTTACAGAGTTGTCCTTCGGGTGGTACTCTTCGATGAATTCTCCGCTGTTGACCTTGTCAAGAACTTCGTTCCACGTCCAGCGCTTGCCGTTGACCTCTACCCAGCTTCCGGTGTTGTTGTTGCTGACGGTCGGATCTGCGCCATCCGGCACACCGTTCTGTGTGTTCTGATTTGCGGCCACATACGCGCTGAAATCGGAACCGGTCAGCCCGGTCTTGCTGTCTCCTCGGGCGAGGGCGTTTGCGGTGTCGTTGTCGTACCCGGCGTTCTGCAGCAGGTTGAACTTTGTCACATAGTCGAGGCTGTCCCAATACTGCTGGAGGTACGCCGACGCAAGTTCCGGATTTCCTGCGGATGCGGCAACAAGGGACTTGCCCCTGCCGTTATACCCGATAATCTCCGTGGGGGCGGCCGGTGTGCCACTCCCTCTCCCGCCGCCGCTGCCCTGCGCGAGCAGATCTCTGTACGTGATCGCCTGCTGGATCTCCTGCTCTGTCAGGCCGCTCGCGAGAAGCAGGTCCCGGGGAATAGAGGCAGCGTCCGCGCCCTGCGCGATGAGGGCGTTGACGCGGTCTCTCGCGTCGTTGATCGCCGTCTGCCTGCGCGTCCAGTCGTCGCCGTAGAGCTGATACGCGAAGTTCCGGTCGGTGTTGTACCTGCCGAGCTCCATGTTGTATCTGTCGCCGGCGAGCGAAGCGTCCTGCAGACTGCGGTTGAATTCGTCAGCATACTGCTGATATGCCATCTGGTACAGATCCGGGATCTTGTCGGCCAGCTGCTGGGCATAATAATTCTGCTGCTGTGCGGCCGCTGTAGTCGCGTAGGACGACGCGAGGCCGCCGGTGCGTGCAGATACCTCCGCCAGCGTCTGCTGCATGGCACGCTGCCCCTCGCGGTTGTAGGCGTCCTTGTAGTAGCCGTAGAGCGGGTCGGTGTCCGGGCTGTACTCAAAGGGCTTACGGTCGTACACGGCCTGCAGCTTCTGGTCGTAGGTCTGCTGGTACTGATTGTCCATAGCGGGGAACGAGAAGGACGTGGGCATGCTCTGCAGTGGAACATACCCGCTGCCGTCAACTCCGCCGGAGTATCCGCCCTGCGCACGCCAGCGCTCTGCGGCAGAGCTCGCAAGCGCCCTGCCGGCATCTGTGGTGGCTTTGCTGTAGTCCAGTTTCGCGTTCATGATTCCGTACCCCGCCGCCGGGTTTTCTCTTGCCAGCGCAAGATCGTAGTCGCTGAACGTGAGGTTGTTTTTCTGCAGCTCCGCGAGGAGCTGTTCATACGTTGGAGTCATTTGTCGCCTCCTCGAGTTTATGGATCATAAAGTTGAGTTGTTCCCGCAGGTAGTACAGATACGTGATGATAGCGGAGATGTCCGTGCGGGGGTCTCCGGTCGGCGCGGGCGGCGCTTTATCGATCTTCATCTTTCTGTGCCTCCGATGTATTCTCTTCGCATTGCCTGCACTGTAACCCGGCCCACGCCGCTGAGACGGATCTGGAAGCGGTCACAGCGCCCGATGCGGATGGGGATGTTCAGCGTGACGCTGTCGTCCGCCGCCTGCTCCCAGACGGTCTCCCAGCCGTTTCTGTCCTGCTTGGTTTCAACCATGATGCTGCTGCCGGCATACATATCCAGGCGGATCAGGATGCGCGTGTAGCCCTTCCGGTCAAGCGTGCCCTCTGTCATCGTGGCGAACTCCGCCATCCATTCGACGGTCTCGTCGCCATCGGTGTAGATCTTGCCGCCGATCAGGAAGTGCATCTTGCCGTTGTAGTAGCACATGGCGTCCACGCGGATATCGTCGTCCTTGATCCACAGGCCGCGGTCATAGACAAAGAAACGATCCTGCGTATCGCGCATGCTCACGTAGTACCTCGCGCCGTCCGTGCCGCCGACGGCGTTGCTGTACGGATCGCTGCCGAGCTTCTCGGAGATCAAAGAAGGCACCCCGCCGTTCCATGCGTAGATGCCTGCCCTGCCCTTATAAAACAGCGTCTCGTTAATTGCCGCCATGCTTGCCGCGTCTGTCACACCGGCATACTGATATTCCATCATGTAGTATTCGCTTGGATAGTTGCCGAGGATCTTGTGGAGCCTGTTCTCCTTCCAGCAGCAGACGCCGCCGCCAAAGGAGCAGATCGCCGTGAAGTCGTCCTCCGAGCCGACGGCCACTTGGTAGGAGTCGGTGTCCACGCCGGAAAACGTCCACATGCGCGTCGGCTGGCCGAGCTCCGAGGCATAGATCACGCGGGACGTAAACGTGTGCCAGGAGTTGGTCTCCTCATTCCACACCTTGTTCGTCACGCGGTTGGAAATGCCCCACAGCCGGTTTTCGTGTGCGCAGATGAAGTCGAGGTCCGGAACGTCTCTGGATACCGTGAATTGCCCCTCCATCTCTCCGTTGAACACGACAGCTGTAAAATCGCCGTCGTGGCGTTCCGCCGGTGCGTTGAGGGCGACGGTCTGGACGATGGCCTTCCGGACCGGGTTCCACTCGATGATCTCCTGCCCATCGTCCGTCGTGCGGTACAGCAGGTAGTTGCCCTCGTGTATAGTGTACGCTTCGTGCGTGCCGAGGTAGACGGTGAACCACGTCTCCTCGTCCTCGTCGTACCAGCTTACGCCGGGGCCGGGATGGATCGTCGACGCCCCGCCGGCAATGACCGCCGTGCTCTCGACCGGCAGAATCCACTTCGGCACGAGGAAGGTCGTGTTCAGCGTCAGCGCGTTGCCCGTGAGATCTGTGATGATCGCGTGGTCGACGTCGCCGAGGCCGAGGTATGTACCCTCGACCGAGACGTTGTCGCCTACCTCAAACGCGTCTGTGAGATCGAACGTGTTCTCCTGTGCGCCGGAATGGGAGATGATGCGCCAGTCGGCGTATCTGGATTGCCCGTTGAGCACGCCCTGCTCATCTTCGAAAATTTGGCAGTAGAAACCGATCTCGTTTCCCGGGGGCAGCGGCGGGTATTCGGCCGGGTCGGGCGGCGCCACGGAAAAGGTGACGCCGCTCGGCGATGCGATGACATAGGAGCCATCAAGCTGTGAGATGCTGACGCTTGGGATGTAGTACTTCCCATTTGGCGCGGATGTGAACAGGCTGGCCTGCTGCAGGCCCTGGAGCGTCCACCGCGTGCCGTCCCAGGAGACGGAGTCGTACACCCATACGTATGGCTCTCTCGCGTCTCCGTCGCCCCAGTCGTCGTTGCGGTAGCGCTTGGACTGCCGGTCGTAGATGTGCTCCGCCTCGAACGAGATCGTGTCGGTGCTGAGGTATGCAGTGCCGTGGTTATAAACCGACGCGGCCATCGGCTTAACATCGCCAGTTGTGAGGTCAATGACGGTCTTGTCCGGATATATGACCATCTTGGTGTTGACGATGGCGATCTGCTTCTTGCCCTCCGCGACGTTGGCGATGATCTCGCCGTCCATGTAGAGATAGCCGCTGTCCACGACCACCAGGTGCCCATCCCACTCGAAGACGTCCGACGGATACGAATACCCTTCGACCGGCGCTCTGCCGGGCCGCTGGACCATCCAGGGGTAATCCTTCGTGGTGATGCCCTTGCTGTCGCTCAGCTCGCCCTCGCCTGCGCCGGCGGAGAGATTCAGCCCGCGGAAGTCCAGCGTCTGGATCTTGGTCTTGACTCTGCTGTGCTTATAGTTTGGATAAGGTATCTGGGGAAGCCTCATGCCGTCCCTCCTTCACGTTACCACCCTCCATTCGCGCATCTGCTTATAGAGGTCGTCAACAAAATGGTTGCCCTTCAACGTATGATAGCCGTCGTACAGATCATCAAGGTTTTTCCGCTCGTACTCCCGCAGCGTCGGTTGGGCCTCATCGACGTGTTTGTAGTAGATCCCGGTGATGTCTGACCGGAGCTGGCACCTGCTCGCGTCCGCGATGGTCTTGAGCTTGCGGAGGATCGCAATGACAGATGCGAGGAATGAGATGATGACGACGACGTCCTTGATCACGCCGGCAATGCCGTCAAGCATATCGCCGCCTCACTTTCTGTACTCTGCCGTGCTGATGCCGATAAGAGCGCCGATAAGCAGGCTGATTGCGGACTGGGTTTTGGCGATCTCATCTGCGAACGGCCAGTTCCAGACGGGAGCAAGGGCGACGTAGAATGTCGCGAGTGCAGGCAGGCAGATGAGGGCGATCCATTTGAGGATGTCGTAGACTTTGTCGGGTAGTTTCATATTGTTCTCCTTTCAGTTAGGGGGTGTAGGGTTAGGTGTATGGGGTGAGCTGGACATATCCCGGATTGATTTTCACTGAGCTATTGTCGTTCAATAGCAAGACTTGATACGGTATGGTGTGAATCAAATCGGGGGATAAGTTACAATTCCCATCTCACCTGTTACTACGTTCTGGTTATTCATGGTGAGTGAAAACGCCCTCCACTGCAACGATGCGTCGCCGCCACTGGTGGTAACAGTTGGCGCGGTTGTTGCACTGATTGTCTTTGAATTTAACCCATTGTTCTGCGCGGTACAAGAACAATAATACGTGTACCCACCATAAATGACTACGGCATCGAAGGCATCAGTATACGGAAGCTCGTTGAATGTCTTGTTACAACTCCAGACTCCGTTGCTTTCTATAAATTGGATATCCTCGTCCGTTTTAATTGATGTGTACGAATACGTTGTGTTTGCACTATTCAAGAAGTCTATGTGCAATGTTGCTGCTTTCAACCCGCCATAATTATATACCATGACGGCATCAAGATAGCACCCATAGAGAGTTCCACCCATTTCTTGACGCACAATCGTACCAATTCCAAGAGTTGAATACTCGTAAACCCGGTAGCTGTACACATCATATGCTGTAGCTTTGAGAATAACTGCGGTTCCGTTTGGGAACGAAGTAAAATCAGGCGGGTTTGATTGCCAACTAGATACTGTGTTTTCGTTTATGTCCCACCACAGTTCTGGGTTTTTTGGTGTCGGCGAACCTGCGCTCCACGCTCCGTTTTCGACTATCAGCGCTTTCCCGTTGTCGGATGACGTAACAGCTGGCAACCCGCTGGACGGTGTAGCCAATGCAACTTGATTGTTTTGCCGCAGAACCACATCGTAACCAAACGCCGGGATGTGCATGATGATTACATTCGAGTAATATGTCATGGAGTATGTGCTTTCCACCGTGCCGATGTTTACGACATTCCCGGTTGCAGACGTCCTCTGCATTACAAGCACAGGCGTTCCGGCGTTAATTGCGGCCATAATTTCGGCGTACGTTTTGTCAACCGTAGCACCTGTTATTTGGAGGCTGCTGTATGTCGGAATGACGTTAACCGCAAAGTACCCGCCACTCTGCTCAACCGGGCTCCACGCTCCGTCCTCCACGCCCAGCACCTTGCCGTTGTCTGCGTCAGTAACGGCTGGGAGTCCACCGCCGCCGGCAGGCTGCTCGTACCAGGTGTCGTGTTCCTCGTCATAAAGATATTCCTTTCCGGTGTCCATCTCTATATGACGATGCCCATTCGAGACGTTTGCCGGTTTGCCGTCGCCTGACAGCCCGTAGGTGGTGAGCTTATATTCGTCTTTGCCACTTATCGTATTCATGATCCTGCCCCCTCTGGAAGCCACTTGTCGTGGACCTCGTCATAGAACTTTGTCTCGCCAGTATCAATGAGTATGAGCCTCTGCCCATTTGCGCAGTTGTCAGGTCTTGCTTCTCCCGACAGCCCAAAGATGGGTGGGTTCTCGTTTCGCGTGATCATTTGGTTACCTCCTTGTGATAGCGCCACAGCGCCCTCGCAATCGCCTTGTCCACGTCTGTGTCGCCTTCGACGAGCTTCAGGTCCTGCGCCCATTTCAGCGGATCTTCCGTCAGGTGATTCAGCCCGGCCTTTCGGATCAGCGTCGGGAAGTCTTTGTAGCATTCATTCGTGTCCACGCTGCCGGCGATGCCCGGGACGATGCTCGGGCCCCACTGCCAGATGTCGCATCTTCGCGGGGGATTGGAATAATCAGGCGTCTTGCTGAGCGTCCATGCCGCCAGCCACAGGCCGAAGCGGTTGGTGAGCGAAACATCATACATGCGCTGCAAGTAGTCGATATTTGTGTAATTGAGCGCCCAGTATCCGCCCTTTTCGATCTCTTCCAGGAAGGCGGTGGCAAACGATGTTGCCACTGCCTTTGTGATTTTCACGCCCTGGGATTCGGCGTTGTTGACGGAATCATACTCGAAGTCGTAGACGAGCGGGAGTTCCATGCGATACGGCTTCACCGCATTCAGCAGGTGCTGTGCTTCCCGCTTTGCTTCGTCGACGCTCTTTGCATAGGAGAACCAGTACGCGCCGATCGGGATACCGAGCCTGTTGCACTCGGCAGCGTTGCGGGCAAACTGCTCGTCCGCCTTGCCTTTGCTGCCGTACCCGGCACGCAGGATCGCGCCGTCGATGTTGACTTTTGCAAGGTCCCAGTCGATTTTACCCTGCCATTGTGATACATCAATGATTTTCATGCGCGAGCCTCCTTATCCTTCGATGTCTTCTTCCGTCAGATACCACAGGCCGTAGGCCGTACCTGCCTTGAACACGGGCGCACCCGTTCCGTAGGTTTGCACGGTAAGGGTCCGGGTCTGGTCGGAATAACTATTCGAAAAGCCGTCGCTATACGCAACGGTTCCGCCTGCCGCAATGTCTGTGCGCTTTCTTCTTCCGGTGAACTTATCCGTGCTGCTCCATATCCCCGCGAGGTTTTGCGTCGCAGACATTGGCAGGTCGTCGCTGAGGGGGGTCACGGCGAAGAAGACCGGCTCCGCGTAAACCGAGAACGCTGCGGACGTGGAGTCAGATCCTGGCGTGTACACCGACGCGGTTCTCCATCTCAGGGCATTGCCTCCGCCGTATGCTGCCGCCATGCGATAGTCCATGTTGGCGAAAGAAAACCGATCCGGCAGAAACAGCGCGATATTGTTGCCGATTATATCGACAGTCGCGTCCACGGTCTCCTTAAAGATGGTGCTGTCTTCTTCATACCACACGGTCGTGCCGGCAGAATCGTGCACCACGGCCACAACGTCTCCGTCTCCGAGCGCCCAGCCGGAGCTTGGAGACGCATAAACGACAAACGGCCCTACCTTATCGATGTCGTCCGGGATCGCAAACACGATGTCGTTCGCGCTGTCGACATGTCCGGTCATTTCCACATCGCGGACCGCGTGGGGAGATTTTTCCAGGTACTGTCTTGTAAGATAGAAGAAGTGGTTGTCCTGGTACACAGTACCCGATGACGGAGTAATTTTGAGGCGGTGGGTGGAAGAGTCATATTCGGCAGTTGCGGTGTCCGCGTCCATGCCGTTGTCTGACGTGGTCAGCAGCAAAGTGTGCTCTGTTCCGTCGTCAAAATCGCGCGCGGCAGATACAACGGCCCCGGTCATAGACGCCGAATTGTTCAGCATCGACAGATACAGCAATGGGTTTTTGTCGGCGCCAACGGAAATATACCCGCTCGGGCTGGCGTCGTCGAACACGTATTCGAATTTTAGATATCCGTTTCCTCCGTATACGACCAGCAGATTGTAACCGATCTCGTCAAGCAACAGCGCACCCGATGTAGAGATCTCTACGTCTCCGTTGTTGTAGACCATTAAGGCAAGCGGCGCGTCTCCCCAGGTGGTTTCTGTTCCGGTTGCCGCAAGTTTACAGCAATACGCGCCGTAGCCATCGCCGCACGCGCAGAGAAGTGTGCCGGTGCTATATCCAGAATCGTCAATGCCGGGCGCGGGGTACAGAATCCACGCGCCGACGCGCCCGTCGATACCAGCATCGTCGAAGTGTACGAAGTCCGTGTCTGCGGACCAGCCGTCGATCAGCTTTTTTATCTTCCACCCGCCGGCGGACAACGTGCCGGTTACTGCCGTGACGCAGTCGTCGTCCTCGCTGTCGCCAACCTTGACCGTCACGCCGGCCCGCACGTTCTCCGGACTGAGATTCGTGATCTGCACGCCCTTGATGGTCTGCACGCCGCTGAGGTGCTGATTCGCCGCGATCGTCTGATCCGACGCGGACGGATGATACGTCGCCGCGGCTTTTGTCGTCATGGAACCCTGGACCAGCTGCCCCTTCGCGTATCCGCTGTAGCCCTGCAGCATTTTGGACGCTTCGACGTTAGCGTCGTCGGTGTAGTGTACGTAACCCCTGACGTCCTCCTGGCCCAGCCAGAAGAAGTTGTAGGTCCCTGCGGCGAACTGCTCGGTGCCGAGGCATGTGATCGTCATCGTGTCGTTGACAGCATCTTGGGTAAGGGTGATGTTTTGGTCGTGCAGATCGCCCAGCTCGGTATCGGTCCGGTAGAACTCGAGGTCGGCGTTTATTCTCGCCGCATCCGCGCCCTCGCGGAAGATCGCGCAGCCGATCTCGTGCGTCTCGGTAATCGGCCCCCACCAAAGGCTGCAGAACCACAGCCACGGCCTGAATCCGTCCGGTCTTTCAAACGTAATGCTCGATGCGCGATTTGCAAGCTCGGCAGACGCCGTGTGAAACGCAAGGCTCCCGGTGTTGCCGCAGATGCAGATCATGTGATACCCGACTTGGCTGTTGAATCCGTTGCCATACACGGCGACTCTGTTGTCAGAGATGGGCGTGGCGTAAATGCTGCTGTCGGTTATCCTTGCGAAAAAGCCCTCGTCGCTGCACCACTTATACACGCCGGACGAATCTCCGAGCACGGCGTAGATTTTCTCGTACATGCTGGCGCCGTCCATGAGCTCCCCTGCCGCGTATATGATGAACGCGCCGATGTCGGATACGTTTCGGGGGAAGCGGAATACTATCACGCCCTCCCCGAATGCCTCGGAGTCTCCCTCCTCGATCGTCCACTTCTCGTGCGTCAGGTACTGCGATACATTGACGCCGACCCTGATCGGCCGGTCAAGCATGGTGCCGGCGGTATCGAGCGTAAGCTCCTGGTAATCCGAGGTATACGGATTATACCCGACGACGAACTCCTCCTTGCCCTCGGTGTCGACCCTGCGGATCTTGATATCGCTCATATGGTACCTCCGTTATAGATCGGCACTTCTGCCGCGGCCCACTCGCCGTCAACGACGCGGAGGAACTTGCCGTTATCTCCGGAATCGACCTCCGGAAGGTCGCTGCTTCCGCCGCCGCCGGAGGGCGTTGCCCAAAATGTTCTCGCGCCGTCGGTCGTGAGGAATTTGCCGGCGTTGCCGACCTGCGGAGGCAGGCTGCCGTCTGCGCCGTTGTAGACCGAGAACGTATCGGTGTCTCCGTCCGTGTAGTAGATCGTGTATGTGTCAGTCGTGCCGGGCGCGTGGGTGCCGCTCGTCAGCTCAATGCCGGCAATGCTGTTTGACGCAATCGGGTCCGTCGTGACGCTCTGCCCGTCTCCGTAGTAGATGGTCAGGGTATTGTCCGGATTGCATATCATTAACGTGATGCCTGGGCCGGGATCTCCGGCGACGCCCTTCAGGGACGCGAGCCACTGCTCCTCCGTCCCGCAGAATCCGTGCTTCACGGCGATGCCGTATGCCGTCATGTAGTACGGAGGCTCAGGCTTGTAGTATGGATTATGGTTGATCATGTTTCCTCCTCATCTGTCTGCCGGCCGGTAATTCTGCGCGTACCACCGCATCATCTCCCCGAAGCTCTCGTTGTACATCTGCATCGTGTTCTGATACCGGTCATAATCCGCGTTGGCGAAGTGGATCATGGCGGTCACATAATGCCAATAGAGCTTGTCGTGGGGCGGGTACGCGAGCAGCACGGTGTCGCCTCCGTCCATCTCGACGGTCGCCGGGCCGGCAGGGATCTCAATATCCTCGTAGAATCGGACGGTGTACTCGTCCGTGACATAACCGCTCGCCGTGTTGTCGCCGATGGTGATCTTGCCTGCGCCGGTGAAACCGTGCGGCGTCTCCGTTTTCATGGTCCTGGAATCCGGGAAGGAGACGTTGCCGGTATAGGTACCGGAAAGCATGTATTTGTCAAAGTCATGGGGTGACAGCAGCATGATTTCTGTCATGACCGCGCCCTCTGCTTCATTCAGGAACTGGCACTTCAGATCGCTTTTCAGCGCGTTCGGTGCCACGGCGTCGGCTATTTTAATCGCTTCTCTTACTGTCATTGTTTCACCTCATACGGAGAGAAGGGAGGGTGCCCCCTCCCTTCCCTTGATTCAGGTAATCGCGTCGACCATCGCGTTGTACTTTGCCTTCAGGTCGTTGACAAGCGTCACGACCGCGTCAAACTCCGCCTTGGTGGGCGTAGATCCGGCGGCAGCAGTTGCATCGGTCTTGGTCGTCTTTGCGATGTGCGTCGTATCACCGAGCGTCAGAGAGCCGGTGACCTCGAGGTTCGTAAATCTCGTTGCTGCCATCTACGTCACCTCAGGAGAGAGAGTCTCCGCCTTCTACGCCGCCGACAGCGAAGCCGCGCCAGTCGTTGAAGCCTGCGGTGAAGCGGGCGTAGCCCTTCCACACGTTGGCGTCGTTCTCGGCGATCTCGGAGCGGACCTCCAGCTTCACGCGATCCAGCCACATGGCGGAGCCGTAGTCCTCGTTGAAGGGCTTGCTCATCAGAATCCACGGCGCGGTGCCGGAAGTGATGAACTGGTTGAGATAGGTCCACACGATGACGTTGTAGCGGCCGACCACGAAGTTGGACGCGTTGTTCGCGGTGTCGGGCTCCTGATCGGAACCGAGCGCAACAAACACGGCCTTCTTCAGCGCGTAGATGTTGGGGATGATGATGGTGGTGGGGACAACGTCGAGGATCTCGTTGTTGTCGCCGCGGAACAGCTGCATCCGCTCCTCCATGGCGCCCAGCGCATCGGCGGAGAACGCGTTGGAGAAGAGGTTGGACTGGTTGCCGCCCTTCACCTTGGACGGATGGGTCTTGCTGAACAGATTCTGGCCGTCAGCGCACTTGATGTCGAACTTGCGGCCCTTGAACTGTGCGGTACCGTTGCCCTTGATGGCGTTGCCCAGCAGGCACGCGCCGAACTGCTCTCTCGTGCGATAGTAGCCGGTGATGAATGCCTGCGGTCTGCCGCGCAGATCCATCAGCTTGCCGTCGTCGATGATCTCGCGGGACAGCGCGAAAGAGTCCTTCCAGGTCTCGTGCTCGAGGACCTTGCTGTAGGATTCCTGCTGATTGTCCACGGGATACGCGCCGTTCTCGCCGACGGGCTGGAAGCCGTCCATGCCGGTCATGCTGGTGAACTTCTCCGCCCAGTGGGTGGACGTGCCCATGTTATAGATCTCGGGAAGCATGCTCTGCTGCTCAAAGGCCTCGGCACGCTTCTCCAGGAACATCTTGATGGGTTCCTGGCTCTTTCCGTAGATGCTGTTGTTGACGTTGGAGCCTTCGCTGAAAATAATACCTGCCATTGTTTGCTACCTCCCTCAGACGATGATGCCGCGCACCAGGTCGCCGGCGGTCTTGCCGTCGAACTCGAGGACCTTGAAGCAGCCCTTCGTGGTGGTAGCGGTGACGCCGGTACCGGCGCTGGACAGCGTGTAGGACGCGCCGACTGCGATGCTCGCGGAATCGACAGACAGCGGAGCTTCCCAGATGATCTCTTCTTCGCACTGCACGACCGGGAGCAGGTCGCCGTCGGTGGCGATCACGCGGTCGCTCATGCAGATGTAATGGGTGCCCTCATCGGTGTCTTCGCCGACGCCGGAGGAAACGGGGACGAGATGCCCGCCGTTAAGAACAAGTGCCTGGCCGACGGCATAGGTCGCGTCATCGGCAGGCAGATACTGCCAGGGACGGACTTCGCCGTCCACATAGGCATGGATCATAAAAGCCATTTTGCATTATTCCTTTCGATGATATTTGTTGTAGTGTGCCGTGATTTCGGCATCGGTTGCCTGCGGCATGAGCACCCTGTACATGTCCTTCACATCCTGCGGGACGGACACCGATCCTTCGCCGCGCTGTGACGTGGGCTGCAGGTGCTCTTTCCCCTTCGCATTCCGCTCCGCCTGCTTCGCCGCGGACGATGCCCTTGCGGAGCTGAGCTTGTCGAAGTTGGCCAGTTTGTACGCCTCGCTGATCGACAGGCCTTTCCTGACGACCAGGTTGTAGATGTCGGCGTAGTTGTCCTGCTTCTGCAGGTCTTCCAGAGTCTTGACGGAGGGGTCGAGCTTCGCCACTTCGGTCAGCTGGGTCTCGAGTTCCCGCTGCTGGCGCTCGCGCTCCATGCTCTGGCGTTCCGCTTTCGCCGCCTTGACGTCGGGCTGCTCGTCGATAAAGGCCTGCAGCTGCTCGTCAGTCCATCCGGTCTGCTCGAGCACGGCGTCCTTCTTCTCCTTGTGGGACGCTATCGCGTACTCGTCGAAGTCTGCCTTGCTCTTGATGGCCTTGCCCGTGTAGGGGTTGGTCATGTTCAGCGCGGCGAAGGACTCGTCCATCTGCTTCTGTGCCTTTGCGGCAGCCTCCTCCTCCGCTTTTCTGCGGATGGCGGCGAATTTCGCGTTGTCTTCCTTGCTCTGCGGTTCGGCGGGCTCCGCTTCTTTTGCGCCTTCAGGCTGCTCCGCTTCGGTCTCCTCCACGGACGGGTCGGCGGTCTCCGTCTCTTCTTCGCCTCCGAACAGCTCGTTATAATCGATTTCCATAAGGGGTTCCTTTCTTGTGGATTTTTACGCTCTTCCGTGCGAAATCGTGCGCTTACTTGCGCAGGTCGGTGCCGGTCTTGACGACCTTCTTGCCCTTGGTAGGCGCCTGCATCTTCGGTGCATTGGCTACCTGGTTGCCGCTGTTCTTGATCTTGTAGTCAGCCATCGTATCTGCCTCCCTTCCTCAGGATTTCTGCTGTTGCTGATTGAGGATATCCTGCTGCGCATCCCGTCTCGCCTGGCTGATCGCGGCCTCTCTCGCGGACGGATCACCGGACGCGGCGCGCTGCTGCAGCTGCTGGATC
>JBGVBS010000047.1:0-45303 GCA_045225715.1 Oscillospiraceae bacterium | reverse complement strand
GATATTCTTTGTGCCTACATCATACTTTGCAGTCATAAGCACATCGAGTGCAGACTGTGCATCTGTAAATACCTTTTCATCGCTGTTAATAACAGCACATAATATGTTGTTTTGTTCAACTGTTTGGATGGTCATTTGTCTTACCTCGTCAAATCCCGATATGTCAGTATCGGTCTCCATATTCCTTTCGTGATTCTGCCGTCCATTTCGAGATGAAATCTGTCTTTGCATCTGTATAGGCATCCCGGTCATGTTCATATTGTTTCCAAAGCCGGAGTTTCAATGTTTCATATTCTTTTGCCGCATCCGGATGTTCATTCAAATAGTCACGGAAGTACAGTTCATCATTATCTCCGGTGTATCGCAGATGGATATGATATACCTTGTCCGCAAATCCGTTTTCAGTATATCCCTTATTGAGAGAGATTCGTTTTGCCTCGGAGGACATCCGGATGAATCCATTTTGTTCCAGAACGCGGGCAATCTCTTTCATGTCAACGCTTTGAGGAATCTCAACCATCACATCTACGATGTTTTTCGCCCATATGTTATGTATCGCTGTGCTGCCGATGTGGCTGATCCTGTCCACCGGGTAATCCGACAACAGCCTTTCTATCGAAATCTCCATTTCATTGTAGTATTCGTTCCACTTGCTATCGTATGGAACAAGGAAGATTGGGAACAGGTCCCATAGTTCTTCCAATGTCATTTCTGAGAGTTTTTTACCCATATCATCCTCACAAATCAAAAAGGGTATCTGTGCAATAATATAGCCGGGTCAACACCCGACTTCAACATATTTCTGTTAACTTCACAGGAGGGCTCGAACGAGCCCTTTTTGCCCGAAAAACGAGCCCTCGCTTCACGCCGCCTGAATCCGTATCAAAGACGTAGTGCAGTTTTCATAGACCGTGATGGTCTGACCGTTGAAGCGCGTGTCGGCAACCAGAATGTCGGTCATCAGGTAGATGACGTCGCGGCTGGTGAAGTGCGCTCCGGCCTCCTCGCCGTAGGACTCGTTGAAGCGGCGCACCAAATCCTCAAAGATATAGCCGCAGTCCACGGCGGAGACCTTGTCGGGGCCGAGGTAGCCCTTCTGGCTGTTGAACTCCTTGATGACGAGGTAGAGCGTGTTGCTCTCCACCATGCGCTTGATGACGTTGTCGAAGTCAAACTTGGCGAGTACGTCCTGCACGTTGCCGGAGAAGCCTGCAAGGTAGTCGCGGAAGTTGGTCTCAATGTTCTCCGGGTCGGTAAGCAGCGAGCCGAAAGTAAACTTGCTGGTGTTGTAGAACTGATAGCCGGAGGCGCGGGTCAAAAAGCCGTCGATGACCTCAAGATGCTTGTGCTTCTCATATTCCTCCAACACCTTGTCATGCGTCGGCAGCAGGCAGTCATGGAACCGCTTGATGACGGTCATCGGCAGGATGACAAGACCGTACTCATGCGGCTTGAACGGGCCGCGCAGCATATCCGCGACGTTCCAGATGACCGTTGACTTCTCGGCAATGTTGACGCCGACGTTGGTGACCTCGCTCATATAAAAAGCCTCCCGTGGTGTGTTTCTTCAAGGATACGCGTATAGGTGTCCGATAGAAAGGATATCTTTCTGCACCTATAAAAAACTCCATTTTTTATAGTATATCTGTTAATTATGAGCAATTCAACATGTTTTTCGCTTTTATGCAGCGCTCTATTACGCAGTGCCCTCATTTAAAATGCAACTATTTCTAGTTGCATTTTTGTAATTCCGTGATATACTGTTCTTAAAGAGGAGGCGTGTAAAGTTGGGACAGAAAGAGAAACTAATCGAGAAGCTGAAAGCAAAACCCAAGACGTTCACATTTAATGATGCGGAAACGCTGCTCGGGTATTTCGATTACGTACTGGACCACAAAGGACGAACGAGCGGTTCCAGAGTCATGTTTACCAGCAAGACGCATATGGCAAAAATAGTGCTTCACAAGCCGCACCCGCGCAAGGAGCTGCTGGAATATCAGGTGAAGCAGTTGACGGAACAGCTTAAGCAGGAGGGTTTGATATGAACAACACAATGGAATACAGGGGTTATGTGGGCAGTGTTGAGTTCTCCGAAAATGACGGTGTGTTCTTCGGGAAGGTACAGGGTATTCAGTCTCTGATATCCTACGAGGGCACGAATGCCGGTGAACTCGTTGAGGATTTCCACGGCGCAGTGGACGACTACCTCGCTCTCTGCGAATCAGAGGGAACCGCGCCCGAAACCGCCTATAAGGGAAGTCTTAACGTGCGTCTCGGCAACGACCTGCACAAGCGCGCCGCTGTGTATGCGATGACGCATCAGCAGAGTCTGAACAGTTTTATCGAGGAAGCCGTACGCGACAAGCTCTCCGCGACGAGCGCGTAGCTCATCAATCGCGTTGACCAACTTGGTCATAGTTATTATGCATACGCATTGCTATTGCTCGGCGCACGCCGCATGGCGGCGTGCGCACCGGCCAAAACAATCAGCCAAGTACAATACGTTCTGCGCATCCCGCAAAATCGCTGTGAAATGGTTTTTGTTTTAACCCATGCTAAATTATAGGCCAAGCGATTGCGTTAATCGTCACAGTATTATTGATAATGTGTGGCCCCGCCATGGCGGTTATTTTTCAGCTTCAGCTGGAAAATAACCGCCTATCTCGCAAAATTTTGCCGTCCTTCGATTTTTCGGTGCGCGGAAGGTTGCGTCTGAATGAAGGTCATTGTATTATCTTATTGTACAAAGTCTTCTTCTAACTAGTGGCAGTTTGCTTGACGATGCCCTAAGTCATCTTTCCCCCGCCGCTGCAAACGGTGAGTCGTTACCTTATCATCATTCGTTTGTCGCAACGACCACAGTGCCTATGCATTCGGTACCTTTGCACAAACAAAAATACCAGCCGGTTGGCCTCGAGGAATCGCGGTCAACCGGCTGTTTTCATATATGTACAGAAGAAACACACCATAACCTCCTTACCGCCAGCCGACGGGAATCGGCGCTGCGAGCGACCCCGCAGCCGAAAACTGGGTCATGTGGAGCGGAAACGCTCTCCATTTTCGCGTTTTGTGGAGAAACAAACGCGCCGTCGCTTTTGGCAAGGCGGCGAATACCCTGCAAGCGCCCGTTTTGAAGCTGGTCTACGCCATTTCCAGTGGCGCAAGGTCAGATGTTCGGCGAATGGTGCCTATGTGGAGAGTGGCCTCCGTATAGTGCATGGGTTCTGTATCCCGACTTTTCTATTTTCTATTTGAAAAGCCTCAAAAAATACGTGCCGCATTTAACGAACGGGGATGGGCAGCCTGCCAAAGTGGCTCGCAGCAAGGGGGAATCAATATGGCAAGCATGACACATCAGGTCAAGCAGTTACGCTACGACCTCAAGAAACAATACGCAAAGGAACAGACAGACCGCGATGGAATGTTACTTCCGACAAAGAATATTACGACAGGAACTCGTAAACAGTACCTAAATGCGGCTGTAATATTCTGTAAATGGGCAAAAAAGGCTCACGGCTGCAGAACAACAGAGGAATGCCAAGCTTACATACAGGAATATGCCAATTTTCTTGTAGCAAATGGAAAATCCGCAGCAACCACTCACACCTACATGGCCGGAATATGTCGCACGTTCAGAATTCATCTCAACGATTATGACCTCCCCGTTCGCCGCACTTCAGAAATTACACGTTCGCGAGGCAGCAAGGCAATTGACAAACGTAGCGATGTGCATCCGGATGCATCGCCACGACTTCACGCGTTCGCATCGATAGTCGGCATCCGTCGCAGCGAGTATGGCGACCTGCGAGGCAGAAATCTAGTCGTCGATGAGAACGGCTACACCTGCGTTGAAGTCCAAAATGGCAAGGGCGGCAAGTATCAGCTCCAACGCATACTCGACGAAGATGTTGAAACTGTTAAGGCCATTTTTGCTGATGTTGGTGAGAACGATTATCTCTTTTCACGCGAAGAAATGTGCAACAAGATTGATTTGCACCGCCTCCGCGCCGAACAAGCTCAGCGCGCGTACCAGTATTATTTGCAACGTATCGAGAACGAGGGATGCGAGAAGCTCACAGGGGAAATCAAAGCGAGATGGCAGAAATACAACAGAAAAAAACGCTGGAATCCACGCGTCGTGCGCGGCACATATCACTTACGCGGAAAAAATCGCGAATTCGCACTAAAACACGGTCTGCCAATCGCTTATGACAGGCTTGCGCTGATGGCGGTGAGCGTTTTTCACCTATCGCATTGGCGGACTAACGTCGCAGTTTGCAACTACATGCTGGCAATTGACACGTGATGTTCAACTTGAACATCACGCCGAAACCCCTGTTATTATGCGGGTTTTCGGCGTTCGCAACTCGCAAAACAACCTACGAAAACCGTAACAAACATAGTGTAAAATAAACGTTGGTAAAAATAAAACTCGGAGAGCTATAGCCCTCCGAGACCACTCGTGTTAGAATCTTGTTTTGCGGAACAAAGAAAAACACGGGGTGGTAACTTGACTATAGCGGTTGAAATCGATTTTTGCAAGGAAAACATTTCAGATTTCAGTGATCTGGCAAAGGCGGCGTTCGAATACTCGCTGGCGTTTGGCAGAGAGCTGGTTCGGCGCATCGTCGAAGAGCGTGACGCGGAGCTGCGCGCAGAGCGGGACACTGCCCGCTATGTCAACAAGGGCAAGCGAAAGACCTGCCTGAAGACGCTGCTCGGCGACGTCGAGTTTGAGCGGACGGTCTATGTCGACAAGTCTGTGCCGGAGGGACAGCATTGCGTGTTTCTGCTGGACGAGGATCTTGGCATCGAGACGGTGGGGCTGGTGTCTCCGGACGCCTGCGAGGCGATCGCGAACGCGATCTGCGAAACGACGTATCGCGGTGCGGCGCAAATGCTGTCCGAGACGACGGGGCTTACGTTGAGTACTCAGGGCGTCTGGGATGTGGTGCAGAAGCTGGGCGCGTATCGCGGCGAACAGCTGGAGCGTCTCAGCGAGCTTGCCAGGGCAAAGAAGAGCGAAGGCTGTATCGAGACGAAGCTGCTCTACGAGGAAGACGACGGCGTGTGGCTGCCGCTGCAGGGCAAGGACCGCAAGAAATATGGGTCGAGTAAAGAGCTGAAGGTCGGCATTGCCTACGACGGTGTGCTGTGGAGCGGCGGCAAGAGCGGAAAAGAGCGGCGCGAGCTGCACAACAAGGTTGCCTATACCAGCTTCGATTCCGTGGCGGAGTACCGCGAGCGCAAGGAGGGACTCGTCGCCAGTCGCTTTGACGTCAAGGGCATTGAGTTGCGCATCCGAAACGGCGATGGCGCGGGCTGGGTACAGGGCTTTGGAAACGCCGATATCAACGTACTGGATGTATTTCACCGCAACAAGGCGCTGCTGACATATGTGCAGGATCCCGATTACCGCAAGCTGCTGCTGAAGCAGCTCTATGACAAGAACATCCCGATGTTGCTGGCCTGTATCGAGGTCTTGATAGACAATGAGGAAGACGCCAAAACGCAGGAGAATTACCGCAAGCTGCTGAGTTATTACAAGAGCAATGCGGATGGGCTGCTCAGCGCCTACGACAGGAATGTTCCTATTCCCGATACCAGCGAACCGGGCGTGATCCACCACGCGAGGCTCGGCAGCATGGAGAGCAACGTCTTCACGCTCGTCGGCAACCGCATGAAGGGCCGCCGCGCCTGCTGGAGCATCCGCGGCGCGACTAACCTCGCCAACCTTCTTTGCCTGTATCATACAACAGGCTTTTCAGGCATGTTTACCGGCTTTGCTTTGCCGGCAGCAGAAACAGCTGCGGCTGATTGGAGACCGCTGAGCGCGTCCAAAATACCGCTCAAGACGGGCAAAGGTTACGAATGCCGGAGCCGCGCAACCGTCCCGAATCTGCCCTGGCTCAAGGCGATAACGGGCTACCAGTCTCTTGCGGAAATCCGGCTGAGCTGACGGGAGCGGGAATACGGGCGCAAACAAGATTCTCAAGCGAATGGAATCCTTGCCAACGCGCGCTTGACACATACCGTAACAAAATAGGAATTGATTCAAAATGTCAAAGTGATATAATGGTATCGTGCAAAAATATAAATTGCGCCGAGCGAAAGCAGATTTGCTTTTGCTCAACTAGAAAAAGCCGTTGTCCTTGGCTATGCTTTCATCACGGTGTAAACAAAAAGAGCAGGTCGCAAGCCTGCTCTTATATGTCGAAAACCGGCCTCACGGATGAAAGCGGCAACCCTTCGGCGGCCGCTTTCGTCCGCTCGTAATTGAACCGCGTTATTTCCGAGATGAAATGCCGCACGCCTTCTGATGCCTCGCTCCAAACTACATTGTACCTGCGACAAGCGGCAAAGAATTCGCTGTAGTATGCCTCTTCTTCGCCCTGAAACGATTGCACATATTGCTTAGCTATATTATTTTTTCGGGCATCTTCCAAAGTCATAGTATCAGCTCCTTTCGCGTCGACAATTATATCACGACTTGCGTCGCGGAGCAAGTCATGACAGGCACTGATGGCTATTTCGCCTCCTATACCAACTATTTACTCGGCACCCTCTATCATAATTAAAGAAAGAATGTGCGATGTTCAACTTGAACATCGCGGCCGAAAACCGCATAATATCGGCTTTAAAGCCTTTCTGCTCGCGAAACCGTAACAAAAAAGGAATTGATTCCAAATGTCAAATGTATATAATGGTAGTGTCAAATAGTGTGTAATCGCGTAATTGTCAGCCGTTGCCCCTTTCGGGGTAGCGGCTTTTTTGCTGCTCATAACTTGTATAGCAACAGATTATTCTAGGTCAACTGCCAATCAGGCAGACCGCCACAGATTCAGGGCGTCCCTTTCTAGGGGTGCCCTTTAATAATATAGTCCCTATAGTCCATAAGATTCATAAGATTTATAGTTTAAAAGCTTTTAAACAATTAAAAATGATTAAGGAGTAAACATATGCCAAAAAACATCGAAAAGAAATTATTCTCGGTCGAGTTACCCGCAGAGGAGCAGGCACACGGCATGGAGCTGCTGGAACAATTCCCGGGCAAAAAAAATGGCGAAAAACTCATGAATCTGTTCCAGCTAGTTGAAAGCACGCTGGCCCGTAACGGTCTTACGACAAGCTTTGAAAGCCAAATCAGCAGCATTGACGATAGCATTGCTAACATCAGTGCTGCCGTCCTGTCCATCGTCAAGGCTGCCGCCGAAGAACGCAAACTCGATGCAGACGAACTGAATGAACGCATCGAAAGCCAAGCTAAGACCATTCAAACACTGCAAAAAGAGAATGAGACAATGACGGCTCAGGTTGCTGCTGCTTCTGCGGCCAGAGCTACAGCCGAATCGGCTGCGAAAGCAGCAGAAGAGCAGGCGTCGCAGCTCGCGGCCGACAAGGCCTTTTATGAGGCTGCAGCGCGAGATAAAGAGGAGCTCAACATTCTGCTCCGTGACAAGCTAGCCGCTCTCCAAGATGAGGTTCTGGCCTCAGAGAAACAGCTTGACGCGCTCCGCGCCGAGATTATGACTCTAAAAACCGAAAATGATGCACTGACAAGAGAAAAAGAAAAGAATACAGCAAATCTCGATAGAATACTTGATTCGCTGAATGACCCGCCTGTTTAAGGCGGGTCATTTTTATAAAGAGGAGATGATATATCAATGGAAAAACATTATCGCACCATTAACACCGCTGCCGCAGAAATCGCGGCAATCGACCCCGGGACCGCCATCACACCTTGGGCTTTGCGCACGCTCGTGCGCTCCGGCGATATCCCTAGCGTCCAGCGCGGAAATCGCAAGCTCGTCGCGCTGGAGGACATTGAGACGTATCTGAACACCGCCGCGCAGACGCGCAAGTACAAGGGGGTGCGCATCTAACAATGGCAATCCACCGCATTCGAAAAGAGGGAAACTTTACACAAGTCCCAAATTCCATCATTAACGACGGGCGCCTCTCCTACACAGCTCTGGGACTCCTCGTGTGGATTCTTTCCCTCATTAACAACTGGCACTTCACGCAGGGAGGCATTGCTGGATGGAACAAAAAGTACGGTAGACGCAACCGCAAGGATTCCATTAAAACAGCACTCAACGAGCTAATTTCAACCGGCTATCTCTACTGTCCCGACAATCGAACGCATGCCCCTAACGGACAGTTCGCAGATGGGGAGTGGGAGATTTTTGAGGACTACACGCAGAATCCTCACTATTCTCCACAGGCAGGAAACCCGCCGGTGGGTATCCCAGAGGTGGACACACCAGCTGTGGAGCTCCCTCCCACGGATAACGCGACAGGAATCAAAACCATTAGCATCAAAACCAATAGTAGTAATACTCTCTTGAGCAAGACGGTCAAGAATCAATCCACGATTGATGCCGCTGAGCTTGCCGCAGAAAAAGAAGAGGTTAAACGTGATATTAGTTATGATGAAATCCTGTCTGCTCGTCCTGACTCCGCAGGTCTGCTTAATGTTATCGTACATGAAATCGCAGTTGTTGAGTTGTCGGATGATGCCTATGTGCGCGTCGGCAAAGACAAGCTTCGTCGTGAAGAAGCGGTTTCTCGCTACTATGCTCTAACCACTGACCATATTATCAAGGTCATCGACAGCATCGAAGCCGCGCCGTACGAAATCAAGCATCTCGACAGCTATGTACGCAAGGCTCTGTACAACGCGGTACAGGACTTCCGCGCTCCGGAATAACAACCCCCGCCTACATCAAGACGACATATTCTGCGGCTGTACTGCTGTGTGTGGCCGCGGAATATGCCAATCTCCCTTGCAAGGTGTCTATTCTTGAGTTAGAATGATACCGCAAAGCAAGGGTGCCAATTTAGAAAGGAGGGCATCCAAGTATGCCAGCAAAAAAATATAAATACGCCTACCGCAAGACCCTTACCCTCGCTGACGGCAAGCGGCATGATATCTGCGCCAACACCAAGGAAGAGTTTGAGGAAAAGCTCCTCGAGGTGCAACTTCTCACCAAACAGGGTATCGTTCCCACGGACATGACCGTCGCTGAGTTCGCCAAGGTTTGGTACAAAACCTATAAAGACGGTGCGAACCTTCGCCTGAACAGCAAGGCGAGCATCAAAAATACGGTGAACAACCATATCCTACCTTACATCGGCGAGTTGCGCATTAACAGCGTTAAACCGTTGCACATTCAGAGGATAATGAACGAAGCGAACAAACTCAGCAGCAGCACCAGCACCAAGGTTCTGACTGCCCTTCGAAATATCTTTGACGCCGCCGTCGACAACAAGCTCATCGCGCAGTCGCCTGTCAGCATTACGTTGAAGGCTGGCGGCACGCCGACGCCAGAGAAGCCCGCCCTCGACAAAGAGGAGTGCGAGCGCGTTCTTGCGGAGGTCAAGAACCCCCGCGCGCACATCTTTGCGCTCATCGGTCTTCGTACCGGCATGCGCCGCGGCGAAATTGTCGCCCTGCACTGGAAAGATGTTGACTTCGAACACCACATCATCCATGTATGCCACAACGCCGAGATGCAAGACGGTCAGCCCACCGAAATCACAGACCTCCTCAAGAGCGCAGCCGGGAAACGCGACATTGGGATGCCCGCTGACCTTGAGGCCGAGCTGCTGGAATGGCGCAAGCGCTCCCGCGGCAAGCTCGTCGTGTCCATGTACAACGGAAAACCTTTCACCAAGTCCGCCTATCGCAGTATGTGGCGAATCGTCGCCCGCACAGTCTCGAACAAGCACTTCACCGCCCATATAATGCGCCACACCTATGTGACCCAGCTCGTCGAGTCCGGCGTCGACCTCTCGCTGGTGCAGTACCTCGCAGGACACAGCGACGACCGCATGACCAAAAAGGTGTATCTGCACCGCAACAAGCAGGCGCTGGCGGATGACGCCGCACAGGCTGCCCGCGAAGCGTTCGGCTCGACCCTGTAACCTCTTTTCGGCAGCTTCTACAATCAAAATACCCGCCGTCCTCTTTCGAGGACGGCGGGATGTCTCGGATTTTTCCCGCACTTTTCCCGCACTTTTCCCGCAGTTTACCGCAATTTACCACAAGATACCACAGGTTGCGAAAAGCAAACTTACCAGAAAAGTAATAAAAAATACCCGATTCCCGAAGAAATCAGGTATTTTCTGGTGCGCGGTACAGGACTCGAACCTGTGACCCCATGCACGTCAAGCATGTGCTCTACCAGCTGAGCTAACCGCGCGGAGCGAGCATGGATAATACTAGCGCAGAGTTCTGAAAATGTCAAGCCTTTTTTTCGTTTTTTTTGGCGCTATAATAAAAGCAGCTTAATAGTATGGGGGAGAATGTGGTTTTCATGGCAAAAATTGGGTTTGACAACGACAAATATCTGTCGATGCAGTCCGCTCACATCCGCGAACGGATCGCTCAGTTCGGCGGCAAGCTGTACCTGGAGTTCGGCGGCAAGCTGTTCGACGATTTCCACGCCTCACGTGTCCTGCCAGGTTTCCAGCCGGACAGCAAAGTGCGGATGCTCCAGCAGCTCCGCGACGACGTAGAGATCGTCATCGTGGTCAACGCCAATGACATTGAAAAAAACAAGGTGCGCGGCGACCTCGGCATCACCTACGACGACGACTGCCTGCGGCTGATGGATTCGTTCCGCTCGCTGGGACTGTTCGTCGGCAGCATCGCAGTGACGCAGTACGCCGGTCAACGCGCGGCGGACGCTTTTATGAAGCGGCTGGATGCGCTGGGCGTGCGCCACTACTGCCACTACCCCATCGCTGGGTACCCCTCCGACGTTGCCCACATCGTCAGCGACGAGGGGTTCGGCAAGAACGAGTACATTGAAACGCAGCACTCCCTGGTCGTCATCACTGCGCCCGGCCCGGGCAGCGGCAAGATGGCGACCTGCCTGAGCCAGCTCTATCACGAGCACAAACGCGGCACGGCGGCGGGCTACGCGAAGTTTGAGACGTTTCCGATCTGGAACCTGCCTCTCAACCACCCGGTCAATCTTGCCTATGAGGCGGCGACCGCCGACCTCAACGACATCAACATGATCGATCCCTTCCACCTCGCCGCTTATGGCGCGACGACGGTCAACTACAACCGCGATGTGGAGATCTTCCCTGTGCTGCGCGCCATCTTTGAGCGGCTGCACGGCAAGTGCCCCTATCAATCCCCCACCGATATGGGCGTCAACATGGCAGGCAACTGCATCGTGGACGACGAGGTCTGCCGCCAGGCGTCGCGCATGGAGATCCTGCGGCGCTACTACAACGCAATGGTCGCGCGCGCCAAGGGGGAAGCGGACGACGAGCAGGTGCGCAAGCTGGAGCTGGTCATGCAAAAGGCGGAGGTCACGTCGGACATCTGCCCCGCCTACGCCGCGGCGAACGCCAAGGCGGAGGAGACCGGCGCTCCCGCCGGCGCGATGATCCTGCCCGACGGCCGCATGGTAACGGGCAAGACCTCCAATCTGCTCGGCGCGTCGGCGTCGATGCTGATGAACGCAATGAAGCTGCTCGGCGGCATTAAGAATGATCTCGATCTGATCCCCGACATCCTGATCAAGCCGATCTCCGAGCTGAAGACCTCGCATCTCGGCCACCGCAACCCGCGCCTGCACTCCGATGAGGTGCTGCTGGCGCTGGCGATCTCCGGATTGACCAATCCGCTGGCAGCGCTGGCGCAGGAGCAGCTCGACAAGCTCAACGGCGCAGACGCGCACTTCTCCGTCATTATCTCCGAGGAAGACGTCCAGCTTTACAAGAGCCTCGGCATCCATGTCACCTGCGAACCCCGCTATGAGGTCAAGCGGTTTTATCACAAGTGAGAAAAACGGCTCTCCGCTCGAAAAGCAGCGGAGAGCCGTTTTTACAGTTGCTCTAAATCATCTTTCGTCAACTCGGTATCACGCCATCGCTCCGGCATCGCCTGCATGATGGCGGGGAACTCATTCTCCTGCTCGTTGGTGGGCTGGATGTTGTACGTGCCGTATCGGTTGATGAGATCGAACGTGCTGTCCGGCTGGCCGAAGAACGGATTCAGCATCGGCGTCGCATCGGGCTTTCCGTCGTCATAACGCTCCGGCAAATCGTGATAATCGGGCAAAGCTGTCACCTCCGTGGTCAGCTTTGCCCGATCGATCGTTTTTATACGTTGTTATGCGCGGAGGCTCGCGGGATAGACGCCCGCGTCATGAAGCTTCTTCAGCTCGGCCTGCACGGCGGGTTTGTCCTCTTTGTAGGTCACGCCGAACCACTGGGCGTTGGAGTGGAGTACGGACACGGTCATCTCGCCGCTGTCCACCAACTCGCCGACAATCGTCGGCAGCAGCGCTTCGCCCTTGATGTTGTCGGGCGCGAGGTTCTTGAGGAAATCGTTGAAGAACGTGTCCAGCTTGTCGAAGATCCACGGCGTAAAGCCCCAGAAGTTCATGGATACCGGCGTCTCCGGGGGGATCAGCGGACTGTCCTCGCCGTTTTCGATGTCGCGGATGTCGCCGTTGGGATAGAGCTTGATCTTGAAGGTCTCGACGACCTTCGTCAGCATGCCGTCCTTCGTCTGGCAGACGCCGCGGGTCACGGTGCCGTTGGCGCTGACCGTCTTGTCCACGCGATAGCCGACCATCGTCGCCGCTCCGGCCGCAGGCAGCTTGCACAGCTCCTCATACACCGTCGGGAACGCATCCGCGCCGTAATAATCGTCGGCATTGATGACGGCGAACGGTTCCTTGACCACGTCGCGTGCGCAAAGCACCGCGTGCGCCGTGCCGAAGGGCTTGACGCGCTCGGCCGGGATCGTGTACCACGCGGGGATGCTGGAGAAGTCCTGGAACGCGTAGCAGACCTCGACCGGCTCGCCGTCCCTCGTCTTCATCTGCGCGATGCGCCTGCCGCAAAGGTTCTCCATCAGCTCCTTCATATCGGGTTTGATGATGAACACGATTTTCGTAAAGCCAGCGCGGACAGCGTCAAAGATCGAGTATTCCATCAGGATCTCGCCGTTGGGTCCGAGGCCGTCCACCTGCTTGTTGCCGCCGTAACGCGAGCCCATGCCCGCCGCCATGATAACCAGTGCCGCTTTCATAGTTTGTCCTCCGTCATGTTCATAGTTTCTTTTTTCAATATAGCGGAAACGCTTCCCTTTTTCAATAATCTCTTGTGCTTCAAGCGGCGAAAGCCCCGCCTCGCGGCGGGACTTTCGGATATCGCTTTCCTATGCCTGCTCTCTGGTGTCCTCCACCTTCGCGTCCACGGCATTCTTACGGATAGACTCGATTCCGTTGAGGCAGCTCGTTATTTTCTTGTAGCCCTCGCCGACGCCGATGACCTGACCGTTCTTCGCCTTGAGGCGGAAGCGGAACTCGCCGGCCTTGTCGGTATACACCTCAAACTTCGGGCATTTTTCCTTGGCAAAGCCCTCGACTGTCTGATCCTCAAGCGCGGCAACAGGGCCGTTCTTCGCCACGCTGGCGATGCCCGCCTTGCAGCTCCGCAGAGAGTTGTACACTTCGCTGGTCAAAATGACTTCGCCGTTGCCTGCCTTGAGATCGAACTTGACGCCGCTCTTGGTTTCCTTGATGACAAACTTGCCCATTTTCGGAGCCTCCTGTAAACATTTTTGCGGACAACAGTCCTCTTGTTTGTCATATTACGACAATTATTTTCGTTCGTCAATCAGTAATATTGTCCATCGCATACATTTTTCTTCCCTCTCATATCATGTAGCACCTTGATATTCGGGAGTGTTGCTATGAAGGGAAACATCGAGGAGCGCGCCTGCGCGCTCGCCGACTACATCATAGAGAACCGCGCCACCGTGCGCGCCGCCGCGGAAAAGTTCGGCGTTTCCAAATCCACCGTACATATGGATCTGCAGACCCGGCTGCCGTCGGTCAACCGGGCGCTGTACCTGCAAGTCAAGGAGATCCTGGATGAAAACAAGGCGCAGCGCCACATTCGCGGCGGCATCGCCACCAGAAGAAAATACAAGGGTGTGTAGGGCTTGCCAAATGTGAGAAAAAGACGTATCATCTGTATGTTGTTGCCTTTCGCCGTCTTTCTCTGCGTCTCCTGCGGCACGCGGGCCCCTGCGGAGCCGGTCACGGAGCACGCACGGGTCGCGGAGGCCGTTCGCACGTTGGAGGTCGAGGCGCCCGCCGGTGCAGCGCGCTCGCGGCGGCCGTGGTGCTATGTCATTTTGATTTCCGGCGCAGACGACGCGGGCGGAGGGAGCGATACGAACCTGCTTGCGCGCATTGACGCGCCGAATCGGCGGATCGACCTTGTAAGCATTCCGCGCGACACGCTGCTCCATGTCGAACGTCACAGCAACAAGCTCAACTACGCCTACGCCTCCGGCGGCACGGATCGTCTGCGCGGCGACATTGAGCGGCTACTCGGAGTGCCGGTGGATCACAGCCTCACCGTCGGTCTGGACGGATTTGCCAAGCTGATCGACGGCATCGGCGGGGTGGACTTCGACATTCCTGCCGATATGGATTACGACGATCCCGCGCAGGATCTGCACATTCATTTCGCCAAGGGCCCGCGTCATCTGAGCGGACAGGATGCGATGGAGGTCGTGCGCTGGCGCAAGAACAACGACGGCGGCGGATACGCCGACGCCGACATTGGGCGCATCGCGACGCAGCAGGCGTTTCTGAAAGCCGTCGCACAGAAAGCGATGCAGCTCAAGCACGCGCCCGCGCTGGCGCAGCTCGTTTTCTCCCACGTCAGGACCGACCTGAGCGCCGCCAACCTCGCCTGGCTTGCCGCCGCAGCGCTGGACGCCGGCGCGGAGGGCATCCGATTCCACACGCTTCCCGGCGACGGCGCCGGCTGGTATCGGGGCGAGTCGGTTTACGTACTTGACCCAGATGCGACGCTTGCGCTCGTCAACGAAGCGCTGAACCCCTACGATCAGCCCATCACAATGGACGAGATGGATATTCTCGTCCCCTGAACTACCACCGAACAAGAAAGGACGCACCCCATGAAACACACCCCGCGGCGCCTGTTGGCGCTGCTGTCGCTGGCGCTGCTGCTCACCGTCGGAGCGCAGGCTGCAAATGTTACCGCGCTCCTGCCCCGCGCGCAGAGCTACGCCGGCCAGTTTGCCGATGTGCGCGAGACGGACTGGTTCTATCCCTATGTCTCCGCAAGCTACGAATACGCGCTCATCAATGGGCGAGACAACGGCTTTGAGCCGGATGCGGACGTCTCGGTAGCGGAGCTTCTGACGCTTTCAGCGCGCATCCATGCCGCCTACGCCGGCGAACCGGCTCCCACGGTCGCCGCAGAGGGCGCGTGGTATCTGCCATTCGTCCGGTACCTCGCCGATCGCAGCCTGCTCGACCCTGCCATCACGGACTATAACGTTCCCGCGACCCGCGCCCAGCTCGCCGGTATCTTTGCCGCCACGCTGCCGGAGGACTGCTTCGACAGCGGCAACGCGGCGCTCGTCACAGACGCCTACGCTTCCGGCAGATACATCGCCGACGTGGATGAATACACGCCATGGCAGCCGCAAATTCTCTGGCTCTACCGGCAGGGCCTGCTCTCCGGCGCGGATGACAAGGGCAGCTTCTGGCCGGATAAGACAACCTCTCGTGCCGAAGCCGCTGCTGTTGTCACGCGCATGGCCGACCCCTCGCTGCGGCTGACGCTGGATTGGGGCGCAGCTCCGCCGCAATCGGCGGCCGGCACAACGTTTGCCGATCTGGTTTCCGCGCCCGACGACGTCTCGCTGTCGCCCGCCTACAGCGACAGCAGCGCCCTTGACGCGCTGGTGCGGCATATGCTCGCCTCCGGCGCCGACACGATGTCGCTGTCCTATCCCTATACGCTCAGTCAGGCGGACGCACAGACCCTCGCCAATGTGTTCACCGACCACGTCAAGCGCTACTGCGAGCAGATGTACAACTCCGTCGTCGTCACACGCTACGTCAACAGCGGACACGCGGCGCTGCGCTTTTCCGCCACCGCCTGCTCAAGCGAGCAGCTTGCGCAGTACCGCGCGGAAACGCTGGCAAAGGCGATCGAAGTGCACGACCTGCTTTGGGAGACCGGCGCGCTGACCGCCGACATGAGCCAATACGAGATCGCGCGGGTCTACTTCCTGTGGTTGTGCGATCATTGCGCCTACGACTGGGACAACGCGAGCGACAGCCGTTCGCTCAGCCACATTGCCTACAGCGCGCTGCTCCGCGGCGAGGCGGTCTGCGACGGCTACACCGGCGCATACAATCTTCTGCTGAAGCTGGAGGGCATCGACTGTTATGCCCTGCACAACAACGAGCACATCTGGACGGTTGCGACGCTTGACGGCGCGACATATCACATCGATGTGACCTGGGGCGATCAGAACGGGCGCTCCGATCTGCGCTTCTTCGGCATGACGGAAGAACAATCCTACAGCGAGCATCCATGGTAATTGCAAAAATCGCTCAGCGGCACAAGCCGTTGAGCGATTTTATTCTCTGCGTTCCAGTCTCAGCAGGTTCGTGAACAGAGCGCCGTTCCGCCGCATATAGCTCTCATATGCCCGGCGCTCGATATACAGCTCCCGTCCCCATGAGGACACGCGGAGCCAGGTCTCATCCATACCGATGACGGTCAGGAAATGTCCCCTCGTGCGCTCTGCCGGGACGTATGAACCGTCCTCCTCGGCGCGGTAAAGCGTCAGGCGCTCCGTGCCCCAGACCTTTGGGAAATTCGGCCCGACGGCGACGATGGCGGGCAGGTCGTCCGCAAGCTGGCGCTCCAGCCTGTCCCAGAACGGCGCGCCGGAGGCGCTCCAGCGCGTGGAAACGCGCAGCCCTTCTTTGCTCAGGCAGCGGTTCAGCCCCAGCGAAAGGCGTATGCCGTCGATCCCTCTGTGCGGGATCAGCGGGAAAAAACGCCGCATCTGGTTTACATAACGTAGATACTCCTTCTGCGGCAGTTCCCGGATGCCCCGCAGATACAGCAGCGTGTCGGCGGCGGCGATCACACCGCAGCCGCAAAGCCGGAAATTCTCGTCGGCAAACCAGTTCTGGCTCCCGCCGCAGGAAAGAGCCTCTCCCGTCCGGATCGCCGGCCAGGAATGTTTCAGCTCAATCCGCACGCGCAAGCACCGCCTCCGCCGAAAGCGCGGGACTGATGGTATCCGCACACTCGATGGTGATTGCGGCGGCCGCCGCGCCGAGGGCCGCTGTGCGCGAAAGATTCTCCCCTCGCAGCCACGCCCATGCCAGCGCCGCCATCAGCGCGTCGCCGGCGCCGGTGGTGCTGACGACTTCCGCGTCGGGCGCGGGCTGCCAGACCGTCTCATCCTCCGCAGCGGCAAGAAAGCCCTCCTTGCCCAGCGACAGGATCACCCGCTTCACGCCGAGGTCAATGAGCCTGTGTGCCGCGCGGAGCGCGCTGCTGCGATCCACAACCGGCACGCCGGAGAGCAGTTCCGCCTCCAGCGCGTTGGGCTTGAGCGTATGGATATGCGGCAGCAGCCCCTCCAGCTTCGCCGACTTTGCCACCGACACCGGGTCGATAAACAGTGGCACGGTCAGGCTCTCCGCGAGGAAACGGAGCGACTCCGCGGGCAGGTTCGTGTCCGCGACCACCAGCGCCGCGCAGTTGAGCACGTCCAGCTTGTCGGCGAAGTAGTCCGGCGTCAGCACGTCGCAGATCGCCATATCGGACACCGCCAGCGCCATGTCGCCGCGCTCATCGTTGATGTAGACATAGGATGATGTGTGGCGCCCCTGTACGCGCAGCGCGTGGCCGACGCCGATACCCAGCGTCTCGCAGGATTCCGCCACCATATCCGCAAAGCCGTCGCTGCCGATGGCGGTCAGCAGTTCCACCCGCTCGCCGAGCAGGCGCAGATCGTGCGCGATGTTGCGTCCCACGCCGCCGAGGCTCATGTGTACGCGCCCGGGGTTGGAGTCCTTGGCTCTGGCGCGCTGCGCCGGCTGCGCGCCGATGTCAACGTTTACGCCGCCCGCTACTGCGATATAGGACATACGATCACCTTCCTGTTAATTATTTACGGATCCATTGCTTCCAGATAGTTTTTTCTTGCCGAGCGCAACGCATAGAGCGCCACGACAAAGATCCACAGCTCTACCGCCCCCAGCGGCAGCAGCCCCCGCTGATAGAGCGCGGCGGGCATATCCGCGAGGGCGTGCAGCAGGATCGCGAACGGGAACCACGTCCACTGCGTCTTATCCCGCGCGGCGAGGAACACGAAGCAGGAAAGCGCAATGTGGAGTATGACCGCGGCCACGCGCTCAAGCATACCCAGCACGACCGTACCGGGCGTGATCGACGCCAGCGTACCGCGCAGCGCGGCAAGCGCCTCCGCGCTTCCGCCCACCATTGCGAGCGCCGCGGGTTCGTTGCCTCGCCCGAGATAGTTGGCAGCAAGCAGGTAGGTCGCATACGTTGCGCCGACGACCAGGATCGCCTCGATCCCGCCGTGGCCGATGCCATAGGTCACCGCCGTATCGCGCTCAGGAAAGCGCTTCTTCGTCAGGAGCCAGCGAAACGCGACATAGCGCCCCGTCTCCTCGAACAATCCCGCGGCGAGTCCGCCGTATATCATATAGAGGTAAGGGTTCGCGTTGATCGCGCGGGCAACACCGCTGTCCGAGAGCAGGAAAAAACGATGCGCCATCGGTTCGAGCACCAGCGCGAACAGGACGAACACCGCTGCGCCGACGAAGAATGGCGTCAGCTTCGCCCTGCGCGTCCTGCGCCACCAGATCAGAAGCCCGGTCGGCAGCACGAGGCTGAACGCCGCGCCGACGCCGAGCCAGATGAGGGTTGCGGTTGAAATCACGGGGCAAGCCCCCTTTCCTCAAATCGCAAAGTTGCCGTTGACAAAAACCGGGATCTCCCGCCCGTCGTGCGTCGTACCGACGATGGAGAGGTCGGCGGTTCCAACCATGAAATCGACGTGGTTGATCGACCAGTTGAGGCCGTGTTCCTTCAGTTCCTCGCGGGTCATGGCGTTGCCTCCCTTCAGGCACTCGGGGTACGCCTCCCCAAATGCGAGGTGACAGCGGGCGTTCTCGTCAAAGAGCGTGTTGTAGTACAGGATACCCTGATTGGAGATCGGCGAATCGTAGGGCACCAGCGCGACCTCACCGAAGCGGCACGCGCCCTCGTCCACGGTGTACGCCGCCTTCAGAAACTCCTCGCCGACCTCGGCGCGGGCCTCGACGATCCGGCCGTCCTTGACGACGAAGTGGAATTTGTCGATGATGTTGCCGTTGTCCACCAGCGGCAGCGCCGCATAGACGACGCCGTTGACGCCGAGGCGGTGCGGCGCGGTGAAGATCTCCTCCGTCGGCATATTGGCGACAAAGGGCTGGCCCTTGGGCGTCGCGCCGTTGCCAGCCGCCCAGAGGTGCCCCTCCGGCAGCTCGACGGTCAGATCGGTGCCGAGTGCGTTGGTATAGTGCAGGCTCTTGAAGCGCAGCGCGTTGAGCTTGTCCTTCCGCGCCTCCAGCGTGGCCAGATGTTCGCGCCAGCGTTCGGAGGATCTGCCGTCTCCATTGATTCGGACGGTTTCAAAGATGGCGTCCCACAGCTTTCCCATCGCCTCGTCCTCAGAGAGCTCGGGGAACACCTTTTTCGCCCAGCTCGGAATGGGTATGGCGGCGATACACCAGGGCGCGTCGTTGTTCATATAGGTGTGATAATACGGCTCCAGCACCTTGCCCGCTGCCCGCTGGGCGCGCAGGATACGGTCGGTATCCACGCCGCGCAGCGTCTCGGGGTCGGTCGCGTCGATGACGAGGCGCGGCACGCCCTCGGCGGCGTAGTCGTTGAAAAAGCGCTCGCGCCACGCGGGCACTGTGTCGAACACGGCGCCGTCGGCGCGGAGATAGCGCGCGCGGTTGAGGTAGTCGTCGCTCCAGCTCATCACAACCTCGCGCGCGCCGGCGTCATAAGCGGCGTCGGCGCAAAGGCGTGCGAAGGGGGCGCAGTCTACTGGAGACTGGATCAGCAGCGTCTGCCCAGCGCGAAGGCCCAGTCCGACCTCGATGAGCAGTTTGGCGTATTCCTTAAGCTTGTTTTCCATTGATTCTCCTAAATCCCCAGCAGGGTCCTTGCAAAGTTGAAGTAGATCAGCAGCGACACCGCGTCCACCAGTGTCGTGATGAACGGCGAAGACATGACCGCCGGGTCAAAGCCCAGCTTTTTCGCAAGCAGCGGCAGGACGCAGCCGATGATCTTCGCGCAGATGACGGTCAGCAGCATGGTGATGCAGATGACCAGTGCGATGCCTGCGGTGATCGGGTTATGGAACACCAGCCGGTCGATGAGCATGATCTTCAAGAAGTTCGCCGCGGAGAGCGTCGCGCCGCAGACGACGCCGACGCGGATCTCCTTCCAGACGACCTGCGGCAGGTCGGAAAACTCGATCTCGTCCAGCGAGATACCACGGATGACCGTGACGCTCGCCTGACCGCCGCAGTTTCCGCCGGTGTCCATCAGCATCGGTATATACGCCGTCAGGATGGCGACGGCGGCAAGGGCGCTTTCAAAGCCCGCGATGATCTGCCCCGTGAACGTAGCGGAGACCATCAGCAGAAGGAGCCACGGGATACGCGCCTTCCACGTCTCGAACACGCCGGTCTTGAGGTAAGGCTTGTCGGAGGGCAGCATGGCCGCCATCTTTTCAATATCCTCCGTCGCCTCCTCTTCCATGACGTCGATGGCGTCGTCGAAGGTGACGATACCGACGAGGCGCCCCTCGGCGTCCACAACGGGCAGCACGTAGTAGTCGTACTTGCTGAACGCCTGCGCGACCTCCTCCTTATCCTCCAGCGTGTTGACGGAGACGACATTCGTATCCATGATGTCGCCGACAACGTCGTCCTCCTCGGCGAGCAGCAGGTCGCGGATGGTGACGAGCCCCAGCAGGTGCCGTCCCTCGTCCGTGACGTAGCAGACGGAAATGATCTCCAGATCCGCCGCCGTGCGGCGGATCCGCTTGAAAGCGTCCTGCACGGTCATCGTCAGCTTGAGATCCAGGATCTCCGTCGTCATCAGCGAACCGGCGGAATCCTCGGGATACTTCAGGATCTCGTTGATGCTCTTGCGCATATCCGGATCGGCGTGGCTCAGGATGCGCTTGACGACGTTCGCGGGCATCTCCTCGACCAGATCGGCGGCGTCGTCCACGTACAACTCGTCCAAGACTTCCTTCAGCTCCGTGTTGGAGAAGCCTCGGATCAGCAGCTCCTGCTCGTCCGGCTCCAGTTCGACGAACACCTCCGCCGCAGGTTCCTTGGGAAGCAGGCGGAACAGGAGCGGGAGCTGTTCTTCGTTCAGATCCTCAAACAGCGCGGCGATGTCCGCCGGCTCCATCTGCGTGAGCTGGTCGCGCAGCGCGGCGTACTGCTTGCGCTCCAGCAGGTCCCGGATACATACGAGCAATTCCTCGCGATTCTCCTCAAAATCGACCATGCCGGCCCCTCCTTTCATCTCTTTAACCCTTATATTTTATGCACATTCTCCACACCTGTCAAGTTTTTGTCCCTCCGAAGATCGATTATACGGCCCATCGAAGATTTTCTGATTTACTTTTTCTTCCCATATGATATACTGATATTCTAATTAAACTGGAGGGGTGTGTGCGCGCTTGTCTGACTTCCTTGACCGGCGCCGCTTTCTCAAAGGCGCGACGCTTCTGGTTCGGCGGTATTTCGATCACCACGTTGCCCGCGACGGCGCGGCGCTGTCCTATTACCTGCTTTTCGCGATGTTCCCGCTGCTGATCTTTCTCAACAACCTTGTAGCCTATTGGGCGCTCGACCTCAACACGCTGCTCACGCAGTTTGCGGCGGTCATCCCACGTGACGTCGTCGAGCTGCTGCGCCACTATCTCAGCTATGTCTCGCGCGTAGCAAGTCCGGCGATGATGTGGTTCAGCCTGGTTTTCACGGTCTACTTTCCCTATCGCGCAGTGAACGCACTGTTTCTTTCCGTGAGAAAGGCCTACGACGCCGGTACGCCAAAGCGCCCCCTGCGCCACCAGCTTCGCGTGCTGCTCTACACGATCCTGTTGATCGCGACTCTTTTCCTTACCATCGCAGTCTCGGCGGTTGGCCGTCACGCGCTGGAATTCATCGCGAACTATATCTATCTCAGCAACGCCGTGATCACCCTGTGGTCGCGTCTGCGTTTCGTCGGACTCGGCGCGGTGCTGTTCGTCATGATCGCGCTGCTCTACGCGCTTGCTCTGGACGAGCGCCATATGACACGCGGCATCTGGCCGGGCGTGCTTGCCTCGCTCGCGGCGTGGATCGGGCTGTCGATGCTCTTTTCGCTCTACGTCGAACACGCGGCAAACTACTCCGTTATCTACGGTTCCATCGGCGTGATCATCGTGCTGCTGCTCTGGCTTTACCTCTCCGCCTCCATGCTCATCATGGGCGCGGAATTCAACAGTGTCCTGCTGGACATCGGATGCAAACAGTAAGGAGAAGGCTATGAAGATACTGATCGTCGGGCTTGGCAAGGTCGGTTATGCCATCGCCCAGCAATTGGAGGGCGAAAACCACGACCTCACTCTGGTCGATGCGGACGTCGATGCGCTCAATCGCGCGGAAAACTCCATCGACGCGATGTTCGTCACCGGAAACGGCGCAGGCGTCAGCACGCTCATCCAGGCAGGAGTGCGTGATTGCGACCTCGTTGTCGCCGTAACGGAAAACGACGAGGTGAACCTCATCTGCTGCCTCATGGCGAAGAAGCTGGGCGCAAAGCGCACCGTCGCCCGCGTCCGCAATCCCGAATACTTCCGCGAGGCCGCGGTGCTGCGCCGCGAGATCGGGCTTGATCTGACGATCAATCCCGAGTACGCCGCCGCGCAGGAGATCGCGCGCATCCTGCGCGTCCCCGCCGCGTTCAGCGTTGAGTCGCTTGCCCGCGGGCTGGTGGAACTGATCGGTTTCCAGCTCATTGAAGGCGGCGCGATGGCGGGCAAGTCTTTGATCGAATACAACCGCACTCATCCGGGCAGCGTTCTGGTCTGCGCCGCGAAGCGGGGCAACGAGGTCATCGTGCCGGACGGCCACTTCGTGCCGCTGCCGGGCGACCTGATCTACGTCATCGGCTCGCCGAGCGAGACGACCCGCGTGCTCAAGAACACGGGCCGCAACGTCACGCCGGTGCGCCGCGTGTCTATTCTCGGCGGCGGGCGCATCGCGCTCTACCTCTCATGGGCGCTGGAGGCGACCGGCGCGCAGCTCACCATCGTCGAGCGCGATTACGATCGATGCATGGAGCTGGCGGAAAAGCTGCCCCGCGCAACGATCATTCAGGGGGACGGCACCGACCACGAGCTGTTGGATACCGAAGGCATCTTCGAGTGCGACGCCTTCGTGCCGCTGACCGGACGTGACGAGGAAAACCTGCTGATGGCGCTCTCCGCCCAGCACGCCGGCGTAAAGAAAGTACTGCCCAAGATGTCGCGCCCGAACTACATGGAGCTGCTGCGTCAGCTGGGTCTGGAAACCGTTATCAGCCCGAAGGACATCACGGCGAACTTCATCTCCCGCTACGTCCGCGGCTTTGCGAATTCGCAGGGCAGCGCGGTGGAAAGCCTGCACAAAATCCTCGACGGCGCGATGGAGGCGGTGGAATTCACCGCAGGCAGCGCGACGCACTTCCTCGACACTCCGCTCAAGAATCTGCATCTCAAGCGCGGCATCCTCGTTGCCGCCATCGTCCGCAACGGCAAGGTAGAGATCCCGAACGGCAACTCGCAGATCCGCGAGGGCGACCGTGTCATCATCGTGGCGCGCTCGCTGTTTTTGCAGGATCTCAACGATATACTGGAAGGATAAGCCATGAACAGAGCAGTCATTGCCCGCGTCATCGGGTTGATCCTCGGCATCGAGGCGGTCTGCATGGTGCCGAGCTTTGCCATCGCGCTCGCCACCCGCGGCACGGACGTCACCGCCTTCGCCGTATCCATCGCGGTCTGCGCCGTGCTTGCCCTGCTGCTCACACGCGTCAAGTCTAAAAGCAAACGCTTCCAGACGCGCGACGGTTTCGTCGCTGTGGCGCTGTGCTGGATCGTGCTCGGTTTGTTCGGCGCGCTCCCCTACGCACTATGCGGCTTCTCCTACGTGGACGGCGTATTCGAGACGGTCTCCGGCTTTACGACCACCGGAGCGACCATCGTGCCCGCGCCGTCGGCGCTGCCGCGGGGCCTTCAGTTCTGGCGCGCGCTGACCCAGTGGATGGGCGGTATGGGCGTGCTGGTCATGGTACTGGCGCTGATGCCGTCGCTCGGCGAGGGCAGCGTCAACCTCATGAAAGCGGAAAGCCCCGGCCCCATCAGCTCCAAGCTGCGCCCCAAAACCAGCGAGACGGCGCGCTCGCTCTATACCATCTACATCGCGCTGACGCTGGCGGAGACCGCGGCTCTTGCCGGTGCGGGAATGCCGCTATTCGACAGTCTCACCACCTCGTTCACAACGATCTCCACCGGTGGCTTCTCCGTGCGGGATGCAAGCATCGCGTATTACCAGTCCGAGGCGATCAACTGGATCATCGTGGCGTTCATGTTCGTCTCCGGCGTCAACTTCAGCGTACTCTTTCAGACGCAGCGGGGGCAGTGGAAAGAAGCCCTCCGCAGCGAGGAACTGCGCTGGTACTCGATCGTCACCGTCGGCGCGGTCGCGCTGATCGCCGCCGATCTGGTATGCAAGGTCGGCAAAGGCGTCTATGAGAGCGTTTCCCAGTCCGCGTTCCAGGTCGTGACCCTGATGACCACCACCGGTTACGCCACGGCGGATTTCGATCTCTGGCCCTATTTCTCAAAGATCGTGCTGATCCTCATCATGTTCATCGGCGGCTGCGCAGGCTCGACGGCCGGCGGCGTCAAGGTCAGCCGCGTCGTGATCCTGTTCAAGTCGCTCAAGCGCGAGCTGCGCCGTATCCTCCACACCCGCGAGGTGCGCGCGCTGACGCTGGAGGGCGAGCGCGTCGCGGAGGGCACGGTGTCGAGCGTCTGCATTTTCTTCTTCGCCTACATCGCCATCACGCTGGTCTGCACCGCCGTTGTTACGCTGGACGAGGTGGACTTCACCACCGCGTTTACCGCGGCTCTGACGACGATCTCCAACGTCGGTCCCGGCTTTGCGCTCATCGGCCCGACCTGCAACTTCAGCTTCCTCTCCGCGCTGAGCAAGGTGGTGCTGACGGTCACGATGCTGCTCGGCCGTCTGGAGATCATGCCGCTGCTGGTGCTTCTGTTCCCGAGCGTCTGGAAAAAATGAGCGATGCTCAAAAATGCGGGATGCGGTTCGAATGGAACCGCATCCCGTTTTTTTATGTGATCGGCGTATGCTTTCCTCGCTTTCTGCGCAAACTGTCTTCGGCAAACGCCAAATACTCTTCGGAGGTAATCGAAATGACCGATCACACCAAACGCGGCAGCGCCTGCACGCCGAACACCGCGATCCATTGCAGCGTCACCGACTGCGCTCACCACTGTCAGGACGCGCAATACTGCGGGTTGAACAGCATCCGCGTCGGCACGCACGAGGCCGATCCCGCCATGGACCAATGCACGGATTGCCAGAGTTTTGAAAAATACTGCTGAACCCACCGTATCGCCGCCGCAGGGCGGCGATACGCGCAAATATCGCGTCGCGGGCGCATTGGCGGGCGTCGTCAACGGTCTGTTCGGCGGGGGCGGCGGCATCCCGCTGCTGGTGCTGCTGACAAAGTGGGCGAAGCTGGATGAGAAAACCGCCTTTGCCACCTGTGTCGCGGTGATCCTGCCGCTGTGCGCCGTCTCCGCCGCCGTGTACTTGATACGCGCCGAACTCTCCATCGTTCACGCCCTGCCCTACCTTGCGGGCGGACTACTCGGAGGATTGATCGGCGGCAGGCTGTTCCGGGACATACCGAACATCTGGCTGCGCCGTGTATTTGCGCTGTTCCTGCTCTACGGCGCATGGAGGTATTTGACCGCATGAAAAGCTGGTTCATCCCCTTTCTCCTCGGTACGGGAACGGGCATCCTGTCTGCGTGGGGCGTAGGCGGCGGAACGCTGCTGCTTCTGTGCATGACGCTCTTTCTCGGTGTGGATCAGGTCGAGGCGCAGGGCATCAACCTGCTGTATTTTCTCCCCACCGCGCTCGTTTCACTCGTCATCCACCGCAAAAACGGTTATCTGGACACAGATGTTCTCCGCGCTTCCGCGCCGCTCGGGACAGTTTTCGCCCTCGCTGCCGCTTTCGTCTCCACCTTGGCGGACGTGACGCTGCTGCGCAAGCCCTTCGGTCTGTTTCTGCTCTGCGCGGGCGGGTGGATGCTGCTGCAAAAAGAAAAAACATAGCGCCATGCTTTCGCTGAGGCATGGCGCTATGTTTCATATTTGGTTATTATGGGTTATTTGTCGAGGAAGTAGCAGACGCTGGGACGGCGGCCGAACTGATTCATCTCATAGACCGTCTCCATATAGAGATCCACGGCCTTGCCGAATACGCCCGTGTCCTCCGCGCTGCCCATACCGTAGGTATAAGAACCGTCCAGCGTGGTGATGAACATCTGCGTGCCCAGCGGGATAACCTTTCTGTCCACCGCAACCACGCCCTTATGCACCTTGGTGCCTGTGGCGGTGATGGTGCCGACCAGCGGCTCGGCGGAGTTGTACGCCGTGCAGCTGACCTCCATGGAACCGTAGAAGTGCAGCGAATCGCCGGATTTGAGCAGCAGATAACCGCTGCCGTCCTCGTTCATGATGACAGATTCGATCGTATCGCCCGGCTGCGCCGTCTTGACCAGCGTGCCGGTCCCGATGACCTCATCCACGGCGGTTCCCTTGTCCACGGCGATCGCCTGACGGGAAACCAGCGTACCGTCGGCATAAACGACCTCATAGGTTACAGTGTGGGTACCGTCCGCGCCCTGCTGCGTAACTCTCGTCTCGCCCTTGGGGATGGTGTAGTCGGTGACGTAGACCGTCTCATAGGACGCCGCCTCGGCAACCGTCTCATAATAGGTGAAGTCGGAAGCAATTTTCAGCACGATGTCCTCGCCCGAGAGATCCACGTGAACCATCTCCAGCGGGCCAACGCTGACGTCCGCGCGGCGGAGCAGTGCGCTGACGGTCTCGCCCGCGCGGCTCGTGGCATAGCGTTCGCTGCCGCCCTGGAGGATCGTCACTTTCTTCCCCGCGTCCAGCGTCACGTCCGTTTCACCGGTCTCCGCGCCCGCCAGAACAATACGGCTGGCGTCCACGCGATCCGTACCGGTTATGACGGTCGTAATGCCGTCGGTCAGCAGATACAACGCCTCTGCCGTCGGCTCGGGGATCGTGCCCGCCGCGAATCCGACGACGAGCAGCATGGCAAACGCCATCTGCCAGAATCGCCGCATCAGCGAACCCTTCCGCTCCTGTTTTTGTTTTATCATCATTTGAAATACTCCTTTTCTGGATTCAGCGCAATCAAGCGCCGCTTCGGAAAAGTTACAGGGCTGTAATCAGTGGTTACAATTTGTAACTTTTGGAAGATGTTCTCGCAGTATAGCGCAGCCCCCTGCCTTTGTCAAGTTGCACATTTTGTATTATGTCAATCAAATAACCTGTTTCCACTTGTTTTCCACACCTTTTACACCCATTTCTTGCGTTAGTCCGATGATTTCAACACGATATACAGGCCCGCTCTGCGCAGCTTGCACAAAAATAACATAACCAAGCCCTCTTTTTGCCGCATAATCCGTTCCAGCATGATGTTTTCCGCCGTTTCTGCGCAAAAAAAGCCGGCGCAGCCCGTCTGGGCCGCGCCGGTTTCGCATATGTTGTATCCTTAATTTTGGCTCTCTACACCATATATAGTATTACACATTACACATATCTCTGGTTCACCACGTCAAACACGCCGCGCGTGGTGAGCCGCAGCGTCGGGATGACCGGCAGCGCCATGAAGGACAATGTCATGAACGGATCGACGCCTCTGCTGACGCCGAGGGTAAACGCAGCCTCCTTTGCCGCCTCCAGCTTATCATTGACGGCTGCGAGCGGTTCCTCGCTCATGATACCCGCAATCTCCAGTTGCAGCTCGCCCTTTGCCTTGCCCTCGTCCCAGACGACGATGCCGCCGTTGAGTTCAACAACGCGGTTCACTGCCGCGGCGATATCCTCCTCATTTGTACCAACAGCGATGATGTTGTGGCTGTCGTGAGAGATAGACGTCGCCACCGCGCCGCTCTTGAGTCCGTAACCCTTGATGTATCCTATACCGATGTGATGCGTATTTTTGTGGCGCTCGACGACCGCGATCTTGAGGATGTCGTTCTGCACGTCAATACCCGTCGCGTAGCCCGCGTCGGTGGTGACGATCTCACCCGGCACCATGCCCAGCACGCCGCGCGGGCGGGACTCTCTGAAGTCCTCCGCCGTCAGATGTGCGACATGGAAGGTCTCGTGGGCGTGCCTGACGAGACTCGGCTCGATCTCCGGCGGCTCGATGTCGGCGAGCGTTTTGCCGTCGAACATCAGCTCGCCCTTCTTGTAAACGGAGAGAATATTGAAGTCGTCAAAGTTGTCGATGACGACAAAGTCGGCGAGGAAACCCGGCGCAATGGCGCCGCGGTTGTTGAGCAGGAAGTACCGCGCGGCGTGGTGCGAGGCGCACTTGACCGCGATGATGGGATCGACGCCCGCCTTGATCGCCTTCTTGACGATATAATCGATGTGCCCCTTTTCCAGCAGGTCGCTCGGGTGCTTGTCGTCGGTGCAGAACATACAGTAGGTATAGTACTGCGGCGTCAGCAGCGGCAGCAGCGCGTCGAGGTTGCGAGCCGCGGTGCCCTCGCGGATCATGATATACTGCCCGCGTTCCAGCTTCGCCAGCGCGTCGTCCACGTTCGAGCACTCGTGGTCGGAGTACACGCCCGCGGCGATATAAGCGTTAAGCGCCTTGCCCGTAAGGTCGGGCGCGTGTCCGTCGATCTTCTTGTGGTGCGCCTGCGCGGCGACGATCTTCTCCAGCACCTGCTGGTCGCCTGCCACGACGCCGACGAAGTTCATCATCTCGGCAAGGCCGCTGATCCGGCCGTAGTCATAGAACGAATCGATGGCGCGGTAGTCCAGCGAGGCGCCGGATTCGTCCAGCGGCGTCGCGGGCACACAGGACGGCAGCATGACGCGCACGTCGATGGGCAGCCCCTCGGTCGCCTGCAAAATGTATTCGATACCGTCCGTTCCCATGACGTTGGTGATCTCATGCGGATCGGTGACTACGGTGGTCGTACCGTGCGGCAGCACCGCCTTGGCAAACTCCGTTGGGGACACAAGGGAGCTTTCCAGATGGATGTGCGCGTCCACGAATCCGGGCAGCACCAGCTTCCCGCCGACGTCCACCTCGACTTTGCCGTGGTACTCGTCGCCCATGCCGGCGATCAGCCCGTTTGCCACCGCGATGTCTCCGTGGCTGAGCGTGTTGCAGTAGACGTTCACATAGGTCGCGTTCTTGAGCACCAGATCGGCGGGTTCGCGTCCCGCCGCCACCTCGACCACACGCAGCTTCTTGCCCAGCTTGCGGTTGATCTTGCCCGCGTAGCTTTCCTTCGCCATCACAGCACCTCCGTAAAATTAATTTGGCATCCAAATTCTTTTTGCGTATTTTATATAGGATACTACATTTTCAGGCCGCTGTCATGCCAAAAATTGATGGGTTTTTTTGGGTAAACGGGCAAAAAGAGGACGGCGCAAGCCGTCCTCTTCCCCGCTTTTGAGCGCTTGATTTACTTGACGCTGCCGTCGGCGTTGAACATCGGGAGCTTTTCCAGGAACAGGATGTCCTTGCGCTCCGCGGCGCCGCCCTCAGCCAGAACCGCCATCTTTCCGGCGACCGTGCCGCCCGCCTTCTCGACCAGCGCTTCCATCGCCTTGAGAGAACCGCCGGTGGAGATCACGTCGTCCACGATCAGGATCTTCTTTCCCTTCATCAGCGCCGCGTCGTCGCTGCCCAGGTAGAGCTTTTGGAGCGAGAGCGTCGTAATGCTCTGGTCGTCCACGCTGATCGGGTCGGGCATATAGACCTTGGGGCCCTTGCGCGCAATGAAGTATTTCGCCGCGCCCGCCTGACGCGCCATCTCATGGATCAGCGGGATGCTCTTTGCCTCGGCGGTAAAGAGGTAGTCGTACTCCAGCGTCTCCGCCAGCTTGAGCAGATCGCGCGCGCAGGCGACGGTCAGCTCCGCGTCGCCGAACATGATGAACGCGCCGATGGACAGCTCGTCGTTCACCTTGCAGATGGGAAGTTCACGGGTCAGGCCCGCAACGTGCATCGAATAAGTCGCCATGTGTGGAAACTCCCTTCCAAAAGTGCCGAAACCGGCAGTATTTGCAGCAAACGAAAATATTATACATTCGGATGGTGAAAAGTCAAGCGCTTCTCGGTGAAAATGCCGCTTGCAAGCGGGTTTTTGTTATGATATAAGTATTATTTGTGTCAATAGATTCCCACAAAGGAGATTAGCGATATGAGACAACAGCTGGAAGCCATCCGCGCGGCGGCGGTCGCGGCGATGGAAAACGCCGACAAGTCGGAGGAGCTGGAAGCGCTTCGCGTCCAGTACCTCGGCAAGAAGGGCGAACTGACCGCCGTACTCAAGCAGATGGGCAAGCTTTCCGCGGAGGAGCGTCCCGTCATCGGGCAGCTTGCCAACGACATCCGCGCGAAGCTGGAAAACGCCATTGAGAAGCGCGCCGGCGAACTGGCAAGCCGCGCCATGGCTGCGCGTCTGCTCAGCGAGACCGTGGATGTGACGATCCCCGGCGAGGCGAAGAAGCTCGGCAAGCAGCACCCGATGTATCAGGTGCTCGACGAGATCAAGGACATCTTCATCGGCCTCGGCTTCGAGGTCATCGAGGACCGCGAGGTGGAGCTCTCGGAGTACAACTTCACCAAGCTCAACGTCGAGGAGGGCCATCCCGCCCGCGAGTGGAGCGATACGTTCTACTTCACGGAGGACAGCTCCATCCTGCTGCGCACACAGACCTCCCCCATGCAGATCCACGCCATGGAGACCCGTCCGCTGCCGATCCGCATGATCGCGCCGGGCCGCGTGTACCGCAAGGACGAGGTGGATGCGACCCACTCCCCCATGTTCCACCAGATCGAGGGCATGGCGATCGACAAGGGCATCACGATGGCCGACCTCAAGGGCACGCTCAACACCGTCGTCAGGTCGCTCTACGGCGAGGACACGGTGACGCGCTTCCGTCCGCACCACTTCCCCTTCACGGAGCCGAGCTGCGAGATGGACATCCAGTGCTACAAATGCCGCGGCGCCGGCTGCCCGACCTGCAAGGGCGAGGGCTGGATCGAAGTCCTCGGCGCCGGCATGATCCATCCGAAGGTGCTGGAGGGCTGCGGCATTGATTCAAGCGTTTACTCCGGCTGGGCGTTCGGCTTCGGCCTGGAGCGCCTCGCGCTGGGACAGTACAAGATCAGCGATCTGCGTCTCATCTTCGAGAATGACGTCAGATTCCTGGAGCAGTTTTAAGGGAAGGAGAGTGTTACCATGATTTTAAGCAGAAAATGGCTCAATGAGTTCGTCGATCTGCGCGACGTGAGCGACAAGCTGTTCAACGACGAAATGACGCTCTCCGGCTCCAAGGTGGAGACGATCGAGCGCGAGGGCGCGGAGATCAAAAACGTCGTGGTCGGCAGGATCGTCGAGATGGTGCGCCACGAGAACAGCGACCATATGTGGGTCTGCCAGATCGACGTCGGCAAGGCCGCACCGATCCAGATCGTCACCGGCGCCCAGAATCAGCAGGTCGGCGACCTCGTCATCGTCGCGCTGGACGGCTCCGATCTCCCCGGAGGCAAGCACATCGCAGCCGGCAAGCTGCGCGGAGTGGATTCCTTCGGTATGTGCTGCTCCTTTGCGGAACTGGGCATGACCGAACATGACTGGCCCTACGCCGCGACGGACGGCCTGTTCATTCTCCAGACCGATCCCGACGTCATGGCAAAGGATCCCCGGCCCGGCAACGAGATCACCAAGGTTCTGGGCTATGACGACTCCGTGGTGGAGTTTGAAATCACTCCCAACCGTCCCGACTGTCTGAGCGTCATCGGTCTTGCCCGCGAGGCGAGCGCCACGTTCGAGCGCCCGCTGAACCTGCACACGCCCGAGGTCAAGGGCTGCGGCGGCAGCATCGCGGAGCTTCTTGACATTGAGATCGAGGACGGCGAGCTCTGCCCGCGCTACACCGCGCGCATGGTGAAAAACGTGAAGATCGCGCCGTCCCCGCTGTGGCTGCGCGAGCGTCTGCGCGCCAGCGGCGTGCGCCCCATCAACAACATCGTGGACATCACGAACTACGTGATGCTCGAATACGGCCAGCCGATGCACGCGTTTGACTTCTCCTGTGTCGAGGGCGGAAAGATCATCGTCCGCACCGCGCGCGAGGGCGAGACGATCCAGACGCTGGACGGCAAGGATCACGCGCTGAGCACGAGTATGCTTTGCATCTGCGACGAGCACAGGCCCGTCTGCGTGGCGGGCGTCATGGGCGGCGCGAACAGCGAGATCGTCGGCGATACGGCGATGGTGCTCTTTGAGAGCGCCAACTTCAACGGCGTGTCTGTCCGCCGCACGGCAACGGCGCTGGGCATGCGCACCGATGCGTCCAGCCGCTACGAAAAGGGCCTTGATCCGATGAACACCATCAAGGCGGTCGAGCGCGCCTGCGAACTCGTCGAGCTGCTGGGCTGCGGCGAGGTCGTGGACGGCGTGATGGACGTCATCGCCCGCGACAAGGCGGAGACGGTCATCCGCATGGAGCCCGCCAAGGTCAACGCCTTCCTCGGCACAAACATCCCCGCCGCGGAGCAGTACAAATACCTCGCCCGCGTTGACATCTTTACGGCTGACAGATCCTTCCCTGACGGCGACGCCGATGTGATCGTCCCCTCCTGGCGCGGCGACGTGCAGGCGCTGTGCGATCTTGCGGAGGAGGTCGCCCGCTTCTACGGCTACAACAACATCCCCAACACGCTGACCAAGGGCGAAACGACCCGCGGCGGTTTTACCGAGGTGCAGAAGTTCGAGCGCGCGCTCGGCGTATCCTGCCGCGCGCTGGGTTACGACGAGATCATCACCTACTCCTTCATCAGTCCGTCGTACTACGACAAGATCCGCATGGCGGAGGATGATCCTCGCCGCGCGAGCCTGAAGATCCTCAACCCGCTGGGCGAGGATACGTCCATCATGCGCACGACCATCCTGCCGAGTATGCTGGAGATCGTGACGCGCAACTACAACTACCGCAACAAGTCCGCGCGGCTCTACGAGCTGGGCAAGGTCTACCAGCCCCGCGCCGACGGCCTAGCCGACGAGCCGAAGATGCTCGCTCTGGGCGCCTACGGCGATGAGATCGACTTTTTCTCCTTCAAAGGCGCGGTGGAGGCGATCCTTCGCGAAGCGAAGATCGCGGACGTGCGCTTCGCCGCCTGCAGCGACAACACCGCCTATCATCCCGGCCGCTGTGCCAGAGTCTATGCCGGCGACACGCTGCTTGGCGTGTTCGGGCAGGTGCATCCGCTGGTTTCCGCAGGCTACGGCGTCGAGGCCGAGGTCTACGCCGCTGAGCTGAGCTTTGAGGCGCTCTACGCCGTGCGCGGCGGCAAGCCGGAGTATCAGCCGCTCCCGAAGTTCCCCGCCGCGACGCGCGACATCGCCGTGGTCTGCGCCGAGAGCGTGACCGTCGGCGCGCTGTCCGACTGCATCCGCGCCGCCGCGGGAAGCATCCTGCGCGAGGTGACGTTCTTCGACGTCTACCGCGGCGCCGGCATTCCCCTTGGCAGCAAGAGCGTGGCGTTCTCGCTGGTGCTGCGCGCCGACGACCGCAGCCTCAAGAGCGAGGAGGCGGACGCAACGATGCAAAGCATCGTTTCCGCGCTTGCCGAAAAGCTGGGCGCGCGCCTTCGCTAAAAAATCGGAGCAGGTTTATTACGGTTTTGTTACAGATGGCGAAAAGGACTTTACAATTCCGAAGTCCGGCGCTATACTGTGCTCATAAGGAGGGGTATCAACATGGATGAGTTCACCCGCAAATTCGACGCGGTCCAGGAAAAGGACGCCGCGATCCACCAGATCCTCATGACGGTCTATGCCGCGCTGGAGGAGAAGGGCTATAATCCGGTCAATCAGATCGTCGGCTATATCCTGTCTGAAGACCCCACCTACATCACCAACCATCATGAGGCGCGCACACTGATCCGCAAGCTGGATCGCGATGAACTGTTGCAGGTGCTGGTGCGGCATTATCTGAACAAGTAGATCCGATCCTTTTCAAGGTATCAACAAGGGCTTTCTGCAGGAACGTACGGAAAGCCCTTGTTATTTTCAACAAGATACCGCCCCGATCTTCTCCGCTTTTCGAGCAGACTATGGTTGACAGACGGCAGACGGGATGGTAAAATAGTTACAAATTGTTACAGATTCGGTAAGGAGAGATTCTCATGGCAGATGAAAAGCAGAACGGCTTGATGTATAACGGCCATCCGCTGCGCCGCGCGGATAATCTGATCTATTACGGCTCGATGGCAGATAAGTATATTGTGATGATGCAGGTGCTCGACAGCGAGCCGCTGAACGACATCACTCTGGCCAAGCGCATTTCCATTCAGCTCCAGCTCACCAGTCCCAACCTCAAGTCCCGCGACCGCGTCGTGCGCAGCACGGAAAAGCACAGCATGGCGGAAGCCATGGAGTTTGCTACGATCTGGCTGGATCGTGCCCTCAGCGGCAAAATGTAAGGTCAACCACCAAAATTTTTATGAATTAAAGATTTGCTGATGAATACACAACAGACAAAACGACATGTCCTGCGTACCGCGGCGCTGACAGCGGTCATGGCTTGCTCCATGGCCGTCGGCGCGCTTGCCGCGGACATCGGCGTGATCGCGGGTGATGTGGTCAACGTGCGCAAAGGTCCCGGCACAGGCTACGATCGCGTGGAGACGCTTGCCAAGGGCAAGCGCGTCACGATCCTGGATGAGGAAAACGGCTGGTATAAGGTCTCGTGGAACAACTCCACGGGCTATGTAAAAATGGATTACGTCTCGGCCGACAGCAGCTCCGCATCCGCCGCGCAAAGCGAAACCGCCAACGCCACTGTCACGGGCGGTTCGGCCATCAACGTGCGCAAAGGTCCCGGCACCGGTTACGACCGCGTGGAGACGCTTGCCAAGGGCAAGCGCGTCGCGATCCTGGAGACAAGCGGGAAATGGTATAAGATCAGCTTCGACGGCAAGACCGGCTACATCTTCAGCGACTACCTGATCCCGGACGCCAAAGAGGAGAAAGCGGCGGAGGCTTCCGCCGCCCCGGCGGTCGCAGACGCCTCCGTCGGCAACGCGACGGTCAAAGGCGGTTCGGCCATCAACGTGCGCAAAGGCCCCGGCACAGGATACGAGTGTGTCACGACGGTCAGTACCGGCAAGCGCGTAACGCTTCTCACAGAGGAGGGCGGATGGTTCAAGGTCGAATTCGGCGGCACGACCGGTTACATCCTCGGCGACTTCCTCGCGCCGGACGACGGCGCGCTGGATGCGCTGGTTTCCGCTGAATCTGCCGAGGCTTCCGCATCTGCGGAGCAACCCGCGGAGCAGGAGATCCCCGCTGCGACAGCGACGGCGGAAGCGGTCGAGGCCGTCGGCTCCGACAGCGCGCAAAGCAGCGAGGGACGCAGCGCCATCATCACGGGCGGCACGGTCAACGTCCGCACCGGCGCCGGAACCGAGTTTGAGCGTCTCACGCAGGTCGGCACTGGCAAGCGCGTGACGATCATCGGCGAGGAAAACGGCTGGTATCTGCTCAGCTTTGACGGCAAGACCGGTTACGTTCTCAGCAAATATGTTCATGAGGGCGACAGTCTTCCCTCCTCGACGGTCGGCGAGCAGATCGTTGCATTGGCACGGCAGTACGTCGGCGTACGCTACGTTTACGGCGGCGCGTCGCCCAGCGGTTTCGACTGCTCCGGCTTCGCCATGTATCTCTACAAGCAGTTCGGCTATTCCCTGCCGCACACGGCGTCGGGTCAGTATGCCAACTGCGGCTATAAGGTCTCGCGCAGCGAGCTCCAGCCCGGAGATCTGGTGTTCTTCACCAGTTCCGGCGCAGGCGGGCGTATCAATCACGTCGGCATCTACATGGGCAACGATCAGGTCATCCACGCGCGATACAGCATCGGCAAGGTTCATATCAACTCTCTAAGTGAGAATTACTACAACAAAAACTACGTCGGCGCAGTGCGCATCGCGTAAATACGGCATAACAAAGCAGGCGGTTCTTTCACGTTGAACCGCCTGCTTTGTTATGCTCGTTTTCAAACTCCGCCTTTGCCTCGGCGAGAAGCTTTTTTTCCTGCTTTGTCGTCAGCCTGCTCTCGTCAAACCGCGCCCAGAGGTCTGGACGGCGCTCCATCGTGCGCTTCCAGCTCTCCTTGCGCCGCCACTTCGCCACATTCTCGTGGTGGCCGGAGAGCAGAACGTCCGGCACACGGCGTCCGTGCCATTCGTCCGGGCGGGAGTACTGCGGATACTCCAGCAGCCCGTCCCAGTGGGACTCCTCGGTGAAGCACTCCTCCTCTGGCAGCACGCCCGGCACCATGCGGCACACGCAGTCCGTCAGCGCCATAGCGGGGATCTCGCCGCCGGTCACGACAAAGTCGCCCATAGAGATCTCTTCATCCACGCACTCGTCCAGGAAGCGCTGGTCGACGCCCTCGTAGTGTCCGCAGACAAGGATCAAATGATCGTACTTTTCCTTCAGTTCCCGCGCCACCGCCTGCGTAAACACGCGGCCGCAGGGCGAGAGGTAGATCGTGTGCCCGGCGCCGTATTTCTCCACAATGTCGGCGTGACAGCGGTAGAGCGGGTCAGCCTGCATGACCGCGCCGCGGCCGCCGCCGTAGGGATAGTCGTCCACCTGCATCTGCTTGTTGGTCGTGTACGCGCGGATCTGGTGCGTCGCAATGGCAATGTGCCCGCGCTCCTGCGCCCGCCCGAGGATGCTGACGTTGAGCATCGCGTCCACAGACTCGGGAAACAGCGTCATGATGTCAATTCTCATCGGTTTCCAGCCCCTCGATCATATGCACGGTGATCTCCCGCGAGGTGGTGTTGATATCGGTCACAAAGATGTCCTTCACCGCGGGAATGAGGTAGGTTTTCTCCGGTCCCTTGACCCGATAGAGCTTGTGTGCGGGGTAGGTCAGCACCTCTGTTACCGTGCCGACGTAACTGTGCGGAAAGTAGTTGAACACGTTCATGCCGACGAGTTCCTCGTCGAAATACTCGCCTTTCGGGAGCCGCACGTCGCTGCGCCGGATGGACAGCACCTTACCCTTCAGCGCGGCGGCGGCGTCCATATCCTCGATCTCCGGCAGCGTCAGGAGCGCCATCTCACCGTGGACACGCTTACTCAGCGGGCGGAACGGTTCGCCGTCCATGTAGAACGTCTTGAACGTGCACAGGCGTTCGGCGTTAACGTCCCAGGGCTGCACCTTGACCTCGCCGCGCACGCCATGCGTGTTGACGATCTGACCGACCTCGATGTACTCCGGCGCTTCCAGCGGCGCGGGAGCCTTGGTAAAAAGGCCCATAGCTTTCTCCTTTCACAAGAAAAGCGGCTCCTGTGAGCCGCTTTTCTCTATCAGTCTACAATATCGACCGAAACCTTGACGCCGGTGCGCTGGGCGTAAGAACGAACGACCGTGCGGATCTCCTTGGCGATGCGGCCCTGACGGCCGATGACCTTGCCCATGTCGTCTGGATTGACGCGCAGCTCCAGCGTGAGCTCGTCCGTACCCTGCACCTCCGTAACGGTCACATCTTCGGGATGCTCGACCAGGCTGCGGGCGATGTAGAGCAGCAAGTCCTTCATATTCAGAACGACCCCCGCTTAGTTGAGCGCGCCGACTCTCTTCAGAAGCGCGCGGACAGTCTCCGTGGGCTGCGCGCCGGTCTTGATCCACTCAAGAGCGCGGTCGGTGTCGATCTTGATCTCAGCGGGCTCAACGCAGGGATTGTAGGTGCCCAGCTCCTCGATGAAGCGGCCATCGCGGGGATAACGGCTGTCGGCGACGACAACACGATAGTAAGGGGCCTTCTTGGCGCCCATTCTGCGAAGACGAATTTTAACCATGGTAATTACCTCCAATAATATTGTCTTTTTTGTGTGATATCATAAATGCATTGGCACTTATTTCCGTTTACTTCAAGCGTTTTCTGCGGCCAAAGCCGTACATACGGCCGCCACCGCCGCCCATGCCGGGGATACCGCCCATGCCCTTGGGCATCTTGCCGCGGGAAAACTGCTTGGTCAGTTCCTGCATCATCTCAAACTGCTTGAGCAGCCGGTTGACGTCCACGACCTCCAGCCCGCAGCCCGCCGCGATACGCTTTTTTCGACTCGCACCCAGCAGCTTTGGATTCTCGCGTTCTTCCGGCGTCATCGAGAGGATAATCGCCTCGGTGTGCGCCATGACCTTCGGGTCGATCTCTGCGTTCGCGAACTGCTTGCCGAGCTGTCCGGGCATCATGCCCATAAGCTGGTTCAGGTCGCCCATGTTCTTGAGCTGGACAAGCTGCTCGTAGTAGTCCTGTAGCGTGAAGCGGTTCTTGCGGATCTTCTCCTCCAGCTTCTTCGCCTGCTCCTCGTCAAAGTTCTGCTCCGCCTTTTCGATCAGCGAAAGCACATCGCCCATGCCGAGGATACGGGACGCCATGCGGTCGGGATGGAACGGCTCGATCATATCGAGCTTTTCGCCCGTGCCGATGAACTTGATGGGCTTGCCCGTCGCCGCGCGGATCGAGAGCGCCGCGCCGCCTCGGGCGTCGCCGTCCAGCTTCGTGAGCACCACGCCGTCAATGCCGAGCGCTTCGTCAAAAGCGGTGGCGGCGTTGACCGCGTCCTGACCGGTCATGGCGTCCACGACCAACAGGATCTCGCTGGGCCTGACTGCCGCCTTGATGCGCTTGAGCTCGTTCATCAGCTCCTCGTCGATGTGGAGCCGGCCGGCGGTATCGAGCATCACGACGTCGTTGCCGTGATCCTTTGCGTAGCGGATGGACTCCTGCGCGATCTTGACCGGATCGGCCTGTCCCATCTCGAACACGGGCAGATCGAGCTGTCCCCCGACGACCTGCAGCTGCGTGATCGCCGCCGGGCGGTACACATCGCAGGCGACGAGCAGCGGGCGCTTGCCCTGCTGTGAGCGGATCAGTCCCGCCAGCTTGGCGACGTTCGTCGTCTTACCGGCGCCTTGCAGGCCGACCATCATGATGACGCTCGGCGATTGGGGGGAATAGGTGAGCCGCGCGTTCGCGCCGCCCATCAGCGCGGTCAGTTCGTCGTTGACGATCTTGATGACCTGCTGCGCGGGGGTGAGGCTCTGAAGCACGTCCTGCCCCATCGCCTTCTCGCTGACGCTCGCCACAAAGTCCTTGACGACCTTGTAGCTGACGTCCGCCTCCAGCAGCGCCATGCGTACCTCGCGCATCGCGAGGCGGATGTCCTCCTCGGTGATACGCCCCTTGCCGCGCAGGTTCTTGAATACCGCATTCAGTTTGTCGGAAAGACCCTCAAATGCCATAATTCTTGATCCTCTTTATTCCTTGAGCGCCGCGGTCTCTTTGTCGATGGCGGCGCAAAGCTGGCCGAGGCGCTCGTCCTCAAACAGGCGGCGGTTCAGCTTCTTGATCTCCTCCACCGCGCTTTCGATCGCCTCAACATGCGGCGTACGCTGCATGAAGCGCTTGACCAGGCCGGTCTTGTCCTCGATCTCGGTCATGTAAGCCTCGGCGCGGACGATGACGTCGCGCACACCCTGGCGGGAGATGCCGTAGTTTTCCGCGATCTCAGCGAGAGACAGATCCTCGTCATAGTAGAGCTGGTAGAATTCCTTCTGCCGCTCGGTGAGAAGCTCCCCGTAAAAATCGAAGAGCATCGTCATGCGAAACGTCTGATTCTTCACGGGCCGCCTCTCTTTCTTGCATCTTTGTAAAGTTATATCGCTTTACAGCAGCGATTAGTTTACCCTATGTCGCGGGAAAAGTCAAGGGGAAAAACGCAGAAATCCGCGTTGTTTTTCACTCACACCACGTTCTTGTTGATTTTAATTATATACTTATTTATTGTATTATATCTTTATTTTGAAGATATTTGCCTGTTTTTGAATGCCCCCTGTCATTTTAATCATATATGAATTGTTCGGAGATTCAACATATTATATGTAATCTCCGAATCTTTTTATGATTCTTCTTTGCGGCCCTGTTCAAAATAAGGATACAATTGAAAAATGGGTTTTCTGCATTCCGGTTTCAAAATAAGGATTGAATTACAAAAAGTTGAAAGTTTTTGTAATTTATTCTTATTTTGTAGAATTTGTATTATACACTTATTTTGAACGATATTTGTATTATATCCTTATTTTAAGCAATTTGTAATTTATCCTTATTTTGACATTACCATCGCATCTTAATATGACTCTCTTCATGCAAACGGTGTCACAGTATGATTGCATAAATATTCAGCGGATTCGTTTGGTTCAGAAGGGCGAAAGCATCCTGCATGGCATCAGTCATGGGCCGGACTGTCTTTAGATTATCTTGGAATTTGCCTCAACTGCAGTCAGCGGTGGGCGGTATCAGAGCCATCGCTAGTCCGCGCTCCGTGGCATACTCCATCGCCCGATCAACGGCATCGCCGCGCGAGAGGGCTGGATCGTAGACCGCAAGCGCCATGTCAGCGTAGTCGATGATCTTGCGGTAGGCATCGTATTCACAGTCCGGTGTCTTGCTGAGGCTCGCCGCCTCCATGATGGTGCAGTCCTCCATCAGCTTGAAGTACCGCTCGCGCAGGTAAGGAGCCCACTTCGTTGCCTGCCCCTCATGTGGCGTTACGACGAAGAGCATAAGTTCGTCGTCCGATTGCCGCAGAGCATTGACGATCTCTCCGGCATACAGCCCGATGCCACAATCCGCGACGACAGTGAAGCGCGTCACGCCCTGCTGCCGCAGCTCCATGATCTTTTGCGCCAATGCCAGCTTGAGAGCGTTGCAGCCCTCGTCCTCCTCATCGAAGCCCCACGGGAATCGTATAGGCGGTTGCCCGAGGATAGCACAACAGCGTTTGTTCTCCATAATCATTGCCTCTCTTAGTGATATATCGCTATGCTATCACATCATTATCAATTAGTGAAGTATCACTAATAAGAGACCTCCAAATGATTTATCATAGTGATAAATCATTTGGAGGAAGTGCCCATGAATACCCGCGAGGCTATTGCAGCCAGAATTATTCAATTGTGCAAGGAACGCGGCATCACGCCGAACGGCTTGAGTAATCTATCCGCCGTGCCGCAGGCAACGATTAAGAGTATCCTAAACGGAGAAAGCAAGAATCCCGGCGCGGTCACAATCAAAAAGCTCTGCGACGGGTTTGAGATTACCTTGGGAGAGTTCTTTTCGACTCCCGAATTTGACAAGCTGGAACAGGAGATTGTTTGAAAGCAATCGCTCTGTTCCAGCTTTTGTGTTTATCGTCCCATGCCCCGCGCTTTTGACTTTCTCTGCCACTCGACACAATATATCTCCGCAGGATTTTCCCTGCGGAGTAATTTGTTTTTTTGAGTTTTTGCGTATAAGAATTACATCTCCGCCACAACGGAGAAATTACAATCTAGGAGGACACTAAAATGTTCCGTTTGAACCCCAATTCACGCCGTTTGAAGAACGGCAAGCGCGGCTTTTCGCTCGTTGAGCTGATTGTCGTGATCCTCATCATCGCCATCCTTGCTGTCGCTGTTTTCGCAGGCGGCTCCGCAGCCATCAAGAAGGCGCAGAAGGCACGTGCCATCAGTGATCTGCATAACTTCCAGATCGCTGTAGCCATGACGATGAACGAGAACCCGCAGATTGCCAACATCGAAGCCGCAACGAAGAGAGATAAACTCTCTGCCATCATGGATGCGCTGAACGCGAATCTCCCCGCGGACTACAAAGTGACGCGGCAGACCGACGCCATGACTGGCAACATCAGCATGGACGCACAGACGGATTTCAACGCTGATTTTATCATCTGTAAGTCTGAAAAGACAGACGCATGGGACAACCCGTACTTCGTCATCATCGATTCCGCGCAGCGCGGCGGTAGCGCAGCGTCAGAGTTTTATATGACGACACTCACCGCCGGACCGAACGCTATACTCAATCTTACGGGGGCCGTGGATAAGGATGATTTGTTCGATTTAACATCCTATTCCGATGGCGATGTAAAGTCTGAAGTGTACGATATCGCAAACGCTACTCCTACCATTGTTGGTGGCACCGCTGCGGCGACGAGCTATACCGATCCTGCAGTTGCGCCGGTGAATAACGGGATAACCACCACGGCAACACCTGTTCTTTTCGGCCTGATTCAAACGGCTATAAATGCCGGCGCATCGTCCATTACACTGACTGAGGCTGTTGATGAAAACATTTCACTCGGCTACGGAAAAAGCATCTCTATCAGCACTAGCCATCCTTACTCCGGAACATGTACGGTTCTCGGCAGCGTGCTCTCTATTTCTAACAATGGCGGAGCACTCACACTAGGCAACGCATCTGTTACTCCGTCCGGAATCTCTGGGTTCATCCCCGGCTCCAGTATCGCTTGTCAAAGTGGAGAAACTCAGTATACTAGTGTCCAGGCAGCAATTGATGCTGGTAAAACAACCGTCGTGATGCTGAAAGATACAACCAATAATGAAATTGTCGTTCCAAACGATACCAGTATTCAGATTGATTACAATGATCACGCATTTTCAGCAAACGTAGCCATTGCTGATGGCAGCAACGAGTTTGCTGTTTCGTTCAACGGGAACAACAAACTCACGATCGGTGACGCTGAATAAAAAACTTTGGTGTCATCCAAGAGATACCAACCATGAATCACAATTAATAAAATACTCTTTTCATTGCAAACATCGTCGTATCATAGTAGTATAAGCGTGCAACGTAAAACTAATATCAGACTTCTTCTGAGCGTATGACGGTAATCGGAAGGTAAAGATATGGTAGATTATTATCGAATGTACCACACGCTGCTGTACGCAACAGAGCTGGCGATGAGCGCGCTGAATACTAACGACATCGAAGGCGCCCGGAATAGCCTCGAACAAGGTTATGCCAAGTTGGACGAGCTCTGCGACAATCCTGCGACTCCGACAAGAGACGACGTATTGCGCGTCACAAGAAACTTGTTTGAGCTTGTTCGGAGTGAGCCGCCGGAGGAGTTGGGAGCTATTTGAGGCTTGCATATTTGCTGTCAGTGCAGTATAATATAACTACTAATTGGGGTATGCGTTTGCGGACACATACTTGAGAGAGTCGGGAAAGGGAGGCACTTCGTAAGGAAGTTGTCTCCCTTCGACTTTTGTAATCAGCCGGAATGATAGAATTGCAGGAAATCAAATCTTTTGGAGGATTACAACAATGTCAGAAAACAACACTACCTATGTAAAATGCGGGGAGTATCTGCTTCCGAAACTGTCTGTACCCGAATCACCACAGATCGGTGTGTGGGGCGAGCGCAGAAGAAAATATCTCCGAGAACACCAGCACGCGATTTACACCGGTATGCTGCTCAATGACAAATTAAACACCCATTTGGAAGAAATTGACCGTCAGGCAGAGACGATGTTTTCTCAGTTGGTCAAACAGTTTTCTAATTCTGAGGGCGTAACTGAAGGAGCCAAAGCAGAAAATCAAATGCTTTGGGTGCAGCGCATGAACAACATCCGAAGTCGTGCCGCGGAGATTATCTGTGCCGAATTGATTTACGCATAAGTGAAACTCCCTATCATTTTCGCAACGGAAATGGTAGGGAGTTTCTATGTCTTGGGGTTTAAGGGGTGCCCCCTTTAACAAGTGTCTGCGTAGGAAAACGTCAGTTTTCCGTATACAGACGTTGCTTGCAAGATTTGCTCCAGATGATTTCGCTGGTTTACGTTCTCCTCGCAAAAAACTATTTAAAGAGATAGCCGTCCCAAAAGAGAAATGCTATAGAAAAACCAAATTGTTTTTTTAATGTGTTTTCCCTGTATTTTATATTAAATGCTATCTTTCTTGCTATCCACAGTAATAAACAGAACAGATAAAAGCACACAGATACAACCGATCAAGCTTCGCAGACTGATAATATCATGATAGAAAAGGACTCCGCCAATAACTCCCGTAATCGGTTCGAGCATATTGATGAACGCGGCCTTGCTTGCTCCGATATACTGAACGCCTGCCGTGATAAAGTAAAATCCCAAAAGAGACCCGATGCCCACAATTACAACGAGTGCAAACCATACATCAAACGTCCGGGGCAGCGACAGTTCACCGCAGGCAGTCGCCTTGATTCCGTAAACGATCGCTGTTCCGCAAGACATATAAAACAGTTTTACGATCAGCGGGTGCTTGTTGAAATCTCCATAGTCGTTTGCCGTTACAAATAGTGCATAGGCAACCGCAGACCCGATGGCAAAGGTCGCTCCGAGCGGTGTAATGACGCCGGAAAAGTCCGTCACCAAAATCAGCCCCGTCAGGCTTAAAGCCACAGCACAGGCGGTAAATTTGGAAAGCTTCTGATGGAAAAAAGCCACGGACGCGATCAAGACGATCGTGGGATACAGGAAATGCAGCATAATAACAGATGAGACCTGCATCTGCTTCATGCCGAGATTGAGAAAATAATCCGTGAAGCCCATGCCGACCGCACCAAGCAGAAATAATGACAGGGCATCTTTTTTACTGACGATAACAGATATATGTTTTATCTTCGCAGTAATAAAACATACAGATGCCATAATAATCACCTGATAGACCAGTACGCAGGACGGCTGCATTCCGCTGAGAAGGACATAATTATTTCCTAATGGTGTTATGCCGAAAAGCAACGATGCGATAATTACGCACAATATTCCCCGAGACAATTTAATAAGTACCTCATTTCGTAATATGATGCATTTTTTCTTGCATATTTTATATAATATGAGGACTTTATGACGCTGTCAAGCAAGATTGACTGCTTGCTTGTTTCATTTTGCCGTAACATCGTTCCGCAATACGCCATCCATATTGCATAAATATTTTGTGCCCAATATAATGCGAATTGTGCAGAGCGCTCACTGCCAAAAGGGGCGAAAAATATTTAGGACAGGAGAAACAAGGTTGAAACATTGTAACTTAAGCACCATACCGAAAAAGGGTGCACAAAGACAGACCACCTCGAAGTGGCCGAACGTCTTTGAAG
>JBGVBS010000046.1:0-13721 GCA_045225715.1 Oscillospiraceae bacterium | reverse complement strand
GCCTCCCGGTTCTCCTGCCGCACATGCCAGTGTACCAATTCCTCCTGCTCGTCAAAGGAAAACTCCGTCTTCACGTTCAGCCACACGTGGGAGAAGTTAAAGTCATATTCCCTGCCCTCATAATAGAACACGCCCAGCAGACGGCGATCCAGCGGCACAAAATAGATTTTCGGCCGGCCGCCGCCGATGTCAAAAACGCTGTTGGTCAGCATCTCCCCTGTTATTTTGCTTTTCAGGCAGTTGGAGGACAGCCACACCCAGGGCGAGGTAAAATCACGGCCCCAGTTCTTGTCGGCGTAGCCGAAACTCTTCTCCGGGGTAACGATATAGCGCCGTCCGTTGCACATTACCGAGCCGGAGAAAGCGGTTTTCATTCCCTCGGCGTGCCAATACATGGCAAATGCCTCCGCATCCCGCAGCGGGCGGCTGGCGCCATATCCCACGTTAAAGGCCACCTGCTTGTCAAGGCGCAGATCCCACTGCATTTCGCCTGCGTCGCACATCCACTCCGGGTGGGCCGCTGCCTCCTCCGGCGTCACGGTCACGCTGCCCCGCAGCGCCGTTTCCGAGGCAAAGCAGTCGCCCGCCTCCACCTCGTAGGGTACGCCGCCGTGAATGCGGGTGTCTTGCAGCGAAAAGAACCGATGCAGCTGGCATTTGCCCTTACCCCAGGTGCCCGCCTTGACCATCAGGTACGAGGGTCGCTTCCCGGCTGCCCTGTTCTCCGGCAGTTGTCCCAGCACAGGCGCCGCCTCTGCCAGGGCGGGATTGCAGATGAAAAACTCGATAAAGAACGGCTTGTCCTCGCCGGTCTCCGCGTCCTGGGCCGTAAAGGAATGCCACCACCAGTCGTAGCCGTGGTGGGCCAGAGGCCCGTGGAGCATAAATGCATCTCTTGTGATATCATGTTGATTAAACATAGCACACCTCGCCATAGCGCATAAACAAAAACCGACGTGTTTGCACACGTCGGTTTTTGGCACGCCGTGAGGGATTCGAACCCCCGGCCTTCTGGTCCGTAGCCAGACGCTCTATCCAGCTGAGCTAACGGCGCAAGTGCCTGTCTCAATGACAGCTTACGTAATATAGCACACTGTCCGGCAAAATGCAAGAGGTTTTTTGCGTTTTTTTCAAAATTTTTTCTCGCGTTCCACGATTGCATTCCCTCTGCATTTCGTGTAAACTGTCCCTACCATATCCCAAGGAGGACCGTTATGAGCAGACAGGAGGCGGCGCAGCAGTACCAGGAGGCGCTGAAGCTGGGCCGCAAAACATACAAGGAGCGCGTGCTGCGCGGGCAATACCCCTACCCGCAGGTACTCGACGAGATCCTGAACGACACGATGACCGCCGGACATGTGGACATGGGCCTGCTGGACATTCCCGCCGAGCACGTCGTCGGCACAAAGACGCAGGGGCGGCGCGACGCCTTTGCCGCCGACTTCATGCCGCTCATGCCCGCCGACAGCGAATTCGCCTCGAAGTGGATCAACCTCTGCGCCGCGCATCTCGGCGACGAGGGCATCCGCGAGCCGGTGCGCTGCTTCGAGTACCTCGGACGTTTTTACGTGCAGGAGGGCAACAAGCGCGTCAGCGTGCTCAAGAGCTACGGCGCGCCGTCCATTCCCGCCTACGTGACGCGCATCGTCCCCGCGTGGTCGGAGGACGCGGCGATCCGCGCGTATTACGATTTCATGCACGCCTACCAGCTCACGGGGCTGTACGAGGTCGCGTTCAGCCGCGCGGGCAGCTTCGCGAAGTTGCAGGCGGCGCTCGGGCACGAGCCGGAGCAGGCGTGGACGGTCGAGGAGCGGCGCAGCTTTGTCACGGGCTACCTTGCGTTCGAGACTGCGTTCTATAAGCTCGGCGGCGGCAAATTGAACATCACCGTCGCCGACGCGATGCTTGTGTTCTTGAAGCTTCACAGCTTCGAGCAGCTCAAGGCGATGCCGGCCGCGGAGCTGCAAAAGGAGCTGTCCGCCGTGTGGGCGGACGTCCGCGTCAGCGAAAAGAGCGAGCCGGTGGCGGTCAGCACCGAGGCGCAGGAGAGCGGCGACGAGCCGAACATCCTGCGGCGCATCGTCGAGACGGTCTCCCTCACCCGCCTGCGCCTCGCCTTTGTCAGCGACCACCTGCCCGAGCAGAGCGACTGGGCCCGCTCGCACGACCTCGGACGGCAGTACGTCGAGGCGCGGCTCGGCGAGCGCGTGAGCTGCCACACCTACTACGGCGCGCAGAACCCCGCCGCCGTCATGGAGGAGGCGGTACAGGACGGCGCGCAGGTCGTCTTCGGCACGACGCCCTCGCTGATCGGCGCGTGCCGCAAGCTTGCCGCCGCGCATCCGGAGGTGCGCGTGTTCAGCTGCTCCATCTCCATGCCCTACACGGGCGTGCGCACCTACTACAGCCGCATCTATGAGGGCAAGTTCATCACCGGCGCCATCGCAGGCGCGCTGACGATGAGCGATACCATCGGCTACGTGGCGAGCAACCCGATCTTCGGCGTGCCCGCCGCGATCAACGCCTTCGCCCTCGGCGCGCAGATGACGAATCCCAACGCGAAGATCCGACTCGCCTGGTCCTGCGTGGACGAAAACGCCATGGGCACGCTGCGCGCGCTCGGCGTCGATCTCATCTCCAACCGCGACGTGCCGACGCCTGACCGCATGGTGGAGCCGTGGGGCCTCTGCAAGGTGACGGAGGACGGCTATCACGCCGTCGCCTCGCCCTACTGGCACTGGGGCAAGGTCTACGAGAAGCTGGTACGCGCCGTGCTGGACGGCAGGCTGGACGCGATGAGCGCGGGCAGCGACCGCGCGGTCAGCTACTGGTGGGGCATGCGCAGCGGCTCGGTTGGCGTGCTGATCGACGACACGCTGCCCGGCGGCGTGCGCCAGCTTGCGAACATCCTCTGCCGCGGCGTCGCCGATGGGTCGATCCTCCCCTTCCACCGCGCGATCCGCTCACAGGACGGCGCGCTCCGCAGCGACGGCACGCACTTCTTCGCGCCGGAGGAGATCTTATACATGGACTGGCTCGCGGAGAACGTCGAGGGCGCGATCCCCTCCTACGACGAGCTGCTGCCCATGTCGCGCGGCATCGCGCGCTTGCAGGGCGTCTACCGCGACGCCATCCCGCCGGAAAAGGCGGACACCATCTTATAAAACAAGTCAGAGAAAAAAACGACACGGGGGATCATGCCATGAAGCTTCTGCTGCTGGCGGACGAAGAGAGCAAATACCTCTGGGACTACTACCGCCCCGGGCGGCTGGACGGGATCGACCTGATCCTCTCCTGCGGCGATCTGGACGCGGATTACCTGTCGTTTCTTGTGACGGTCGGGCGCGCGCCGCTGCTCTACGTTCACGGAAACCACGACCGGCGCTACGACGTTCACCCGCCGGAGGGCTGCGACTGCATCGAGGATCAGCTCGTCACGGTGAACGGGCTGCGCATCCTCGGCCTCGGCGGCAGCATCCGCTACAACGGCGGACCGCACCAGTACACCGAGCGTGAGATGGCGCGGCGATTGATGAAGCTCTGGCCGCAGCTCCTGTTCGCGGGCGGCGTGGACGTCGTGCTGACGCACGCGCCGCTGCGCGGCCTCGGCGACGGGGACGATCCGCCGCACCGCGGCTTCCAGTGCCTCTACAAGCTGATCGACCGCTTTCACCCGAAGTATTATGTCCATGGCCACGTCCACATGAACTACGGCGCGAACATCCCCCGCCTGCAGCATTACGGCGAGACGACGGTCGTCAACGCGTATGAACGCTACGTATTGGAGCTGTAACGGCATAAAAAAGAAGATGCGCTCGTTTGAGCGCATCTTCTTTTTCGTTTGGTCTCACATCTTTGCCAGCACCGCGTCGATGTCGGCGGGATCGGGCATGGAGCGGATCGCGCCGCGCTTCGTCGTCACCAGATACGCCGCCGCGTTCGCAAAGCGGAGCATCTCGTGGAGCTGCGGCTCCGTCAGGCCCTCGACGCCGTGGCCGAGGACGTAGTGCAGCACCGATGCGCAGAACGTATCGCCCGCGCCGGTGGTCTCGATCACGCCGCCAAGCTTGCAGCCCGCCTCGAACGCCTTCAATCCGCCGCAGTACGAATAGCTGCCCGCGCCGCCGGCGGTGATGTTGAGCAGCTTGATGTTCGGGTACTGCGCCAGAAGCATCGCCGCGCCCTTGTCGAAGTCCGTCGTGCCGCACATGAACTCGACCTCGTTGTCGGAGATCTTGAGCACGTCGCACTGGGCGAGGCCCCACGCGATCTGCTCCTTCGCCTGCTCGTCGCTGTCCCACAGCGGCGGACGCAGGTTCGGGTCGTAGGAGATCAGCGCGCCGCTCGCGCGCGCGAGTTCGATGGCGCGGTGTGTCGCGGCGCGCACCGGCTCGTCGGTCAGCGAGAGCGAGCCGAAGTGGAAGATGCGGCAGCTCTTCAGCGCGTCGGCGTCCAGCTCGTCCGCGGAGAGGTTGATGTCCGCGCCGGGCTTGCGGTAGAAGCTGAAATCGCGGTCGCCGTTCTCAAAGGTGTGGACGACGGCAAGCGTCGTATGCACCGCCTTGTCGCGGCGCAGGCCGCGGCTGTCGATGCCGGCGTTTTGCAGCGTCTGCTCCAGAATGTCGCCGAAGCCGTCCGCTCCGACCTTGCCGAGAAACACGCAGCGGCGGCCCAGCTTGCGGAGCATCGCCAGCACATTCGCCGGCGCGCCGCCGGGGTTCGCCTCGAACAGCAGGTTTCCCTGCTCGCTGCGCCCGTTCTGCGTAAAGTCGATCAGAAGCTCGCCGAGCGCGGCGACGTCATAGTTTTTTTCCATCATTGTGTTCTCTCCCAAAGCGGCGGTCGCCGCTTTTTTTGTTTAGACGGGCGTCGCGTCGCCCAGCAGCTCACCGAGCACTCTGTCGCGCACCTGGGCGACGTTGCTCTCACGCACCTTCTGGCGCAGCGGCAGCACCGCGCGCGGGGAAACGGACAGCTCGTCGATGCCGATGGAGAGGAAGGTCTCCGTCAGCTGGAGATCCGCGCCGAGCTCGCCGCAGATGCCGACCCAGATGCCGTTCTTGTGGGCGTTGTCCGCCACCAGCTTCAGCAGGCGCAGCACCGCGGGGTGATGCGCGTCGAAGAAACGGCCGAGGTCGTTGTTCTGGCGGTCGCAGGCGAGGGTGTACTGCGTCAGATCGTTCGTGCCGCAGGAGAAGAAGTCGACCTCCTTCGCCAGACGGTCGCTGATGACCGCGGCGGCGGGCGTCTCGATCATGATGCCGATCTGAACGTCGGGCGAGTACGCGATGCCCTCGGCGTCCAGTTCCTTCTTGACCTGTTCGCACATCTTCTTCGCCTCGCGGACTTCCCAGACGCTTGCGACCATCGGGAACATGATGCACAGCTTGCCGTACGCCGACGCGCGGTAGAGCGCGCGGAGCTGGGTGCGGAAGATCTCGGGGCGGTTGAGGCAGATACGCAGGGCGCGGTTGCCCATGGCGGGGTTCTCCTCATGCGGCAGGTCGAAGTAGCCGATCTGCTTGTCCGCGCCGATGTCGAGCGTGCGGATGACGACCTCCATGCCGTCCATGTCGGAGAGCACCTTCTTGTACGCCTCGAACTGGTATTCCTCGGTCGGGAAGTCGTCGCAGCCGAGGTACAGGAACTCGCTGCGGAACAGGCCGACGCCACCGCCGTCGTTCTTGAGCACGGCGGCAACGTCCTCGGGGTTTCCGATGTTGCAGTAGATGCGGATGGAGTGGCCGTCCTTGGTGACGTTCTCCTTGCCCTTGAGCAGGTCAAGCATCTCCTGGAGCTTCTTCTGCTCCGCCTGCTTCTTCATCAGGCGCGTACGGGTCTCCGCGTCGGGATCCAGCACTGCCGTGCCCGTGCCGCCGTCCGCAATGATCTCACGGCCCGCGTACTCGGGCTTGAGCTGGTCGCCCACGCCGATGATGGCGGGAATGCCCATCGTGCGGGCGAGGATGGCGGTGTGGCTGGAACCGGAGCCGCCCTCGGTAATGAAGCCGAGGATCTTGGTCTTATCGAGCTGGACGGTCTCGCTGGGCGCGAGGTCGTCGGAAGCGAGGATAACGGGCACGTCGCTGTCGATGCCGCCCTGCACCGCGCCGGTCAGGATGCCGATGATGCGGTTGGACACGTCCTTGACGTCCGCCGAGCGCGCGCGCATATAGGCGTCGTCCATCTGGGCGAACATTTCAGCGAAGCTGTCACGCACGTCGGTCACGACCGCCTCGGCATTCGTACCGCCCTTGATGCCCTCCTCGACGGCCTCCTCGTAGTCGAGGTCTTCCGCCATCATCTGGTGGGTCTCAAAGAGCATCGCCGCTTCGTCGCCCGCCTCGGCGCGCGCCTTCTCGGCGAGCGCGCCGAGCTGCTCGACTGCCTTCGCCTGCGCGTCCTTGAAGCGCTGCCACTCGGCGTCGGTGTCGGCGACGGTGACGCGGGTGATTTCCGTCTTCGCGCGCTGATAGAAATAGAGGGGTCCGGCCGCGACGCCGGCGGACACGCCCTTGCCCTGGATCGTGATCATGGTCGTTGCTCCCTTCCTTTTGTTGTCGGTCATAGCAGAAAACGGCTGTCCACGGGCAGCCGTTTTCTGTTGTATTTCGGATGATGCTTAGAAATAGGTCTTGAAGAATTCCTCGATCTTCGCGGCGACCTCTTCCTCGTTGTCGCCCTCGACGCTGACGGTGACGGTGTCGCCCTGCTTGATGCCCATGCCCATGAGCGCCATCAGCTTGAGCGCGTTGACGCTCTTCTCGCCCTTGGTGACGGTGACGGTGCAGCCGGCGTAGTTCTTGATCTCCTTGACCAGGATGCCCGCGGGACGGGCGTGGATGCCGACGGGATCGGTAATGGTGTACTCAAAGCTCTTCATGTTTTGGTCCTCCTTAGATGTTGTTTATGATAACGGAAACCCGTAAGATCAACGGTTTGTTTATTCCGCGCCGCAGACGACGTTCTCCATGTCGTCGGAGTTCGTCAGCAGCACGACCACGGTGTCGGGATGGCCCGCAGCCTTGATCTTCGCGCGGTCAAAGGTCAGCAGCTTCTGGCCCGCCTTGACGGCGTCGCCTTCCTTGACGGCGGGGGTGAAGCCGTCGCCGTTCATGCTGACGGTGTCCACGCCGACGTGGATGAGCAGCTCCATGCCGTTCGACTCAAGGCCGATGGCGTGCTTGCTCTCCGCAACGGAGGTCACTTCGCCGTCGAACGGGGCGACCACGACGCCCTCCTCCGGCTCGATGCCGACGCCGTCGCCGAGGATGCCGGCGGCGAAGGTCTCATCGGGGATCGCCTCGCGGGCAATGACCTTGCCCTTGGTGGGCTGGAGCACCTTGCCCGCCGCGCAGCGGATGACGCTGGTCTTGGGCGCCTCAACGGCGGGAGCGGGAGCCGCTTTCTCTTCCTTGCCGCCCGCGGGAGCGTCTTCCTTCCAGATGATCCAGGTCAGCGCGAAGGCAATGCCGGCGGCGACCAGCAGCTCAACGATGTACATCAGGGTGTTGTTGACCGCGGGGATGCCGGGGATGCCGGTCACGCCATAGGTCGTGGCGCCGAAGGCGACGGTCTCGCCCGCCATGTTGGTGCCGTGCATGTGGGAGGCGAGGAAGGCGCCGGCGGCGCCGCCCGCCATGCCGCAGACAAACGGCTTCATGAAGCGGAAGTTGATACCGAAGATCGCCGGCTCGGTGATGCCGAGGGACGCGGAGAGCGAGGACGGGAGCGCGACGGACTTGGTCTTCTGGTTCTTGACCTTGAGCGCCACGGCCAAGCACGCGCCGAACTGCGCGAAGTTGGCGGCGGAGGCGATGGGCATCCAGGTGTTGACGCCGGTGTTGGAGATCATGCCCGCCTCAATGACGTTATACATATGGTGCAGGCCCATGACGACGGTGAGCGGGTAGATCGCGCCCATGACCGCCGCGCCGAGACCGAAGCCGAGGGTGATGAGCACCTGAGCGCCCGCGAGCACCCAGTTCTCGAACACGGAGAAGATCGGCCCGATGATGGTGAAGGTGATGAACGAGGTGACGAGAACGGTGCACAGCGGGGTGACGAAGAGGTCGATCATCTCCGGCACGTGCTTATGCAGCCATTTCTCCACGTAGGACATCAACAGGATGGATAGGATGACCGGGATCACGTGTCCCTGGTAGCCCACCTGCTGCACGTTGAAGAAGAACAGGTGCCAGGTCGGGATCTCGCCGGCGGCGTAGTTGCCGACCGTCCATGCGTTGATGAGGGCGGGGTGGACCATCATGAGGCCCATGACGGCGCCGAGGAAGATGTTGCAGCCGAACACGCGGGAGGCGGAGATCGCCACCAGCACGGGCAGCAGCGCGAACGCGGTGTTCGCGACCAGATCGAGGAACGAGAACCAGTCGGTCTTGCCGAACGCGGGGGCGAACTTCGGGATGGCCTCGACGATACCCATCATCAGGCCGCTCGCCACGATGGCGGGCAGGATGGGCACGAACACGTCGCCGGGCACCTTGAGGATACGCTTCCAGAGCGGGGCCTGCGCGGCGGCGGCCGCCTTGACCTCGTCCTTGGTGGCGGCGGTCATTCCGGTGACGGCGAGGAATTCGTCGTAGACCTTGTTGACCGTGCCGGTGCCGATGATGAGCTGGAGCTGGCCGTTCGACTCGAACATGCCCTTGACGCCCTCGACGTCCTCAAGAGCTTTCTTGTCGAGCTTGCTGTTGTCCGCGATGACCAGGCGGAGGCGGGTGGCGCAATGCGCCGCGCTGACAATATTCTCTCTTCCGCCGAGGTGGGAAAAGATCTCTTCAGCGCACTTACGGTAATCCAGTGCCATAAGTGGTTTTCTCCTTCACACATTCAATTTGACCGTCTGCCGGACGGCGTTTGTATAATTATACTGGAATCGTCTGCCAATGTAAACTAAAATTTCCAAAAGATTCGCGTCTTTTTGTCGAGCTGTTTCAGCACAGGCCCAGCTGCGCGAACGCTTTGGCGAGGCCGTCCTCCGTCACCGCGGGGCAGACGACGTCGGCGCGCGCCTTGAGCGCCTCGCTGCCGTTCGCCATGACGACGCTCGTGCCGACGGTCTCGATCATCTCAAGGTCGTTCATGCTGTCGCCGAAGCCGACGGTGTCGGCGATGGGCACGCCCAGCGCCCGCGCGACATACTCCACGCCCTGCCCCTTGTGGAAGGCGCGGTTGATAAGCTCACCGTTGACGACGCCGAAGCCGAAGCCGTCCTGCACGACAAAGTTGAACGCACTCTCCAGCGCCGCGCGGGCGGGTTCGAGCTGCTCGCTGCGCTCGCAGTAGAAGATGATCTTGTAGACCGGCTCGCCGTGGTACTGCTCCATCGGGAGGATGTTCAGCTCCTCCTCCAGCGCCTTGCGCCAGCGCATCAGCTCGCTGTTGCCGTGGCTGACCCTGCCGAGCAGATCGGCGATGCCCGCGTCGCAGTAGCTGCCGTCCTTCGCCTCGATGGTCAGCAGCGCGCCGCCCTCGCGCAGGAGCCTCGCCGCTTCGCGGAACTGCTCCTCCGTCATCGGGTGGTCGTAGAGCACGGCGCCGTCGCAGACGACGTAGCCGCCGGCGCTGCCGATGTAGCCGTCGAAGCCGTATTGCAGCAGCGGCGAGAGCATGGCGTAGTTGCGCCCGGAGCAGAGGAACACCTTGTTCCCCGCCGCGCGCGCCGCGCGGATCGCGTCCAGCGCGCTTTGCGGCGGGACGTTGTGCCCCGGCTCGGTCAGCGTGCCGTCGATGTCCAGAAAGATGAGCTTCATTCGCCCGCCTCCTCAAACACGCGCGTCAGCCAGAGGAAGCCGCCCGGCGGGATCGGGAACACGCCGTCGTCGCGCGTCGTGCCGGCGATCAGGTCGTTCAGCTCGCCGCGCTCGCCCGGCCAGACCACGCGCTCGCAGTAGTCGAAGTTGAAGTACGCCAGCAGCATCTCGCCCTTGTAGTAGCGCCCGATGCCCAGCACGCCGTCGCAGCCGGTATCCAGCAGCCACAGATCCGCCGCGCCGTCGAAGACGCGGTGCTCGGCGCGGATGGTCTCGAGCCGGCGCAGGCCGTGGAAGATCTTCCCCTCCACGGTGTCGGGGTCGTTGCGCAGCGCCGCCTTGTCCCAGTTCAGGTCGCCGCGGTGCAGCCAGCGGCTGTCCTCGCGCTTGAGCGGGTCGTCGTGGTAGCCGTAGTCGTTCTCCTGCGCGATCTCGTCGCCGCTGTAGAGCACGGGGATGCCGGAGAGCGTGAACATGTAGGCGTGGAGCATCAGGTCGTAGCGCAGCGCCCACTCGGTCTTGAACTCGTCGCGCTCGTAGCGCGCCGCCTCGAGGCCGCAGAGCGACGCCGTCGTACCGCACAGGCGCGCGTCGCCGAGGCGCGGGTCGTCATTATACAGCTCGCCGCGGGCGGGGCTGCCCTCCCACTTGCCGGTCAGGTAGTCGTTGAGGAACTTCTTGTGCGGCACCTCCTGCCCGCCGTAGGTGCCGATGTAGCCGTAGTCGAGGCCCCAGCCCACGTCGTCGTGGCAGCGGAGGTAGTTGAGGAAGGTGTACTGCTTGGGCAGCGCGAACACCTGCCCGAGCTGGTGGCGCAGCAATCTCGTGTCCTTCGTCGCCACCGTATGCCAGGTGCTCGCCATCGTCGTGACGTTGTAGAGCAGGTGGCACTCCGGCTTTTCGACCGTGCCGAAGTAGGGCACGACCTTGCTCGGCTCCATGACGACCTCGCCGAGCAGCAGCGTGCCGGGGCAGACGATCTCGCACACCATGCGCATGATGCGCACCAGCGTATGTACCTGCGGCAGGTTTCGGCACTGGGTGCCGAGCTGCTTCCAGATGTAGGGCGTCGCGTCGAGGCGGATGATGTCCACGCCCTGGTTGCAGAGGTAGAGCATATTCTCCGTCATGTCGTTGAACACGACGGGGTTGGCGTAGTTGAGATCCCACTGGTAGGGGTAGAACGTCGTCATGACGACCTTCCCCGCTTCCTCGCACCAGCTGAAGTTGCCGGGCGCGGTGGTCGGGAACACCTGCGGGACGGTGCGCTCGAACTGGTTGGGAACGTCCCAGTTGTCGTAGAAGAAGTACCTGTCCTGATAGTCCTTCTCCCCCGCGCGGGCGCGGCGCGCCCACTCGTGATCCTCGCTCGTGTGGTTCATCACGAAGTCGAGGCAGACGGCGATGCCGCGCTTGTGGCAGTCCTTCGCCAGCGCCGCGAGATCCTCCATCGTGCCCAACTCCGGCTGCACCTTGCGGAAGTCCGACACGGCGTAGCCGCCGTCGCTGCGCCCCGCGGGGCTTTCCAGCAGCGGCATCAGGTGCAGGTAGTTCACGCCGCAGTCGGTGATGTAATCCAGCTTTTTGCGCACGCCCTTGAGGTTGCCGGCGAACGCGGAGACGTACATCAGCATGCCGACCAGCTCATGCCCCTTGTACCAGTCCTCCTTTGCCAGACGCTCGCGGTCGAGCTTGCGCAGCGCGCCGGGGCGTTCCATATACATACGCTCCAGCATAGAAATGAAATAGTCATAGGCCTGCTTGTCACCGTGGTACAGCTCCATATAGAGCCACTTCAGCTCGTCCGCGTGCCGCGCGAGACGGGCGTTAAATTCCTTTTTCAACGTTCCTTCCGCCATCGTCACCCTCCAAAGATAAAGATAGAGATTGTCTTTCATATTATATTGGTGGAACTGCCCCTTGTCAACGGATTTCATTTGTGATACCATGCGAAAAGAAACAGAAGGGATCGGGGTGTGGGAGCGCATGGAAAGCAGCACCTTCAAAAGCGCCATTTTCGGCGGCTTCAGCCGCAGGGACGTGGCGGATTATATCGAGAAAAGCGCGCGGGAGGCGTCCGAGCGCGTCGCCGCGCTGGAGCGCGAGGGCGAGGCGCTGTCGAAGGAGAAGGACACGCTGCGCGGCGAGCTGGCGCTCGTCACGGAAGAGCGCGTCAAGCTGTCCGCCGGGCTGGACGAGGCGCGCGAGGAGAACGAGCGCCTGCACATCGCGCTGGACGACGCGCTGAGCGAGCTGGACGCGCTGCGCGCGGAGTTCGAGGCGGCGGCCGCCGAGCGCGACGCGCTGCGCGCCGAGGTCGAAGCGCTGCGCCCGCAGGCGGAGGAATTCGCCGCCGCCAAGGGCAGCCTGACGGAGATGGAGCTTGCCGCAAGGGCGCGCGCCGACCGCTACAGCGCGGAGACCCGCGCGCAGGCGGACGCCTACAGCCGCGAGACTCGAGCGCGCGCCGACGAGCTGATCGGCGGCGTCCGCGCCCAGTGCGACCTGATCCTCGCCACGCTGGACGGCACCTGCGCGAACGTCGCAACGGAGCTGCACAAGAGCACGGAGACGGTGTCCCGCCTCCCCGCCGCGTTCCACACGCTGCGCCACGACCTCGACGCGCTGGGCGGCGAATCACAGGAAAGGAATACGAACCATGTCTGAACCGCAGGAGCGCGTCTTCCGCAAGGGCGACGTCATCTACCGCGAGGGCCAGTATGAGATGTGCCTGTACGACATCCTTTACGGCACGGTGTGTCTGTATCAGAACTACGGCAAGCCGGACGAGATCCTGGTCAAGGAATACGCCGGCGACGGCTACTTCGGCGAGCTGGAGCTGGTCGAGGCGCGGCCGCGCACGACGACCGCCGTGGCGAAGGAGCGCACGCAGGTCAAGATCTACGACAGCGAGGGCTTCAGCCACCTGTTCTGCGAGAAGCCCGCGATGGTCATGGCGGTCATGCAGCAGATGAGCGCCCGCATCCGAGAATTGCAGCGCGAGTACAACAACGCCTGCCGCATCGTGGCGGAGGCGATGGAGGCGGAGAAATCCGGCCGCGAGAAGAGCGGCAGGCTGCAAACGGAGCGCAAAAAGCTCTCCGACCACTACCACAGCTATTTGAAGCTGCTCGGCGGCAACTTAGTCGATTAAAATTACAAGGGACTGTGCGAACCGGGAGATCTGATCTCTCCTGTTCTGCACAGTCCCTTTTGTTATTCGTTCAGATAGTCGAACAACTCCACGATCCAGCCGGGGCGATAGTCCCCTTCAAGGATCAGCTCGCCGTTTCGATACACAGCGACCTCGACAAATCCATTGTCGTTGTCATAAAACGCGGCTTCGTCGCAATACGGCAGTACGGCCTTGACCGCCTCCCAGCGTCCGGCGAACCGGCGCTCGACGTCCTCCGTATTGATGTTATGTCCGCCGCGGGCGACGCGGTTTTCTATGCGGCGCTTGCACTCCTCGACCGTATCGAGGCCGACATAAAACAGCCGGACGGAATAGCCGAGATCGTGGACGCGCTGCGCGGTGTTTCTGATCCTGTGCCCCGAAAGCGTTGTTTCCTGCGTAAAGCTGACGCCCTTTTCGATGCATTCTTCCATGATGCGGAGCGCCGCCTTGCCTCCCTCGACAGCGCCCTTGCCCACCCGGCCCGTGATCTTATCCACATCCACGATCACGCCGAGGTCATTTGTGCGGCTTCTCAGAACGCCGGTGAAGCTGCTTTTGCCGACGCCGTTGACGCCGCCGATGATGGTATAGGTTTTCATTTGGCAACCTCCCGCTCCATGCGTTGAATAGCCTTCGATACTGGCATATTCCCCTCCGATCCGCGCTTGCTCAAATGCGGCGCTCTTTGTTGAGTAGACGACTGGCATTGCTGCCGTCGCCCCTCCTCGGAACCGTACGTGCGGTTTTCCCGCATACGGCTCTTCAAACAG
>JBGVBS010000045.1:0-18177 GCA_045225715.1 Oscillospiraceae bacterium | reverse complement strand
TTCTGCTTTGACGTAGCGCCGTATACCTGACCGGTACGTACGGTGCAACGGGAGGGAGGGGCCGAAACCCCTCTCTACCCTATTTATTACAACGTTCTTGACGCGATACGATTTGCGCCTTTGCGTGGGTGTCAACAAAAAGTGTCAACAAACCTTGTGAGTTGCCATTTTCTGGCAATGATTTTCTATCACAGATCCGCCGCTCAGATTGCCAAGGATATGGCGTTTTCAGCGATTGAACTATAACGCGGTAACATTTTCAAGCCCGTGAAGGCGCGATATCTGGGTAATTCTCAGCATTGTGATCTCCAAACTTGAACGATTGAGGCGGAATAAGAGCTGCGGCCCTTCCCGCCGTAGAAAAAACTACTCTGACTGAAAACCACCGCCGGTCAAGCGTACTTTAATCTTCCCTTCGGCGTGGGGATTTCACGTCCCAGCTCTTTGGCGGTCTCGATCCATTCTTCTATGACGGTCTCGGCGTTCTGCAAGGCGTCGATCCTGCTCACACCGTCCGCCATGCAGCCCGCAAGCTCCGGCACTTCCGCGATATATGCGTCATCTGTTTCGCTCCAATATAGAATGACTTCGTATTTACTCATTAATAGCACCTCCAAGCTGATACTTAAGGATGATCTGGCGGACTTGCTTGACCTGATACGGCTTTGCCTTGCCGCCCTTCGGCTGCAGATTGATGATTTCCTCAACGCCGTCTTTCGTGTAGATGAAATGATCGCCCCGTGTGCGGAGCTGGAAGCCCAAGCGGTCAAGGACTGCTTGCAGTTCTGCAAATGATATGCTCGCGTCTTGCGTTCCGCTCAGTATCGCTAACAGTATCTTTTGATAATATGCTCCTGGTCTTATTCGATAATATGCTCCTGGTCTTATTCTTTGCCCTCTGCGGCGTTTTAATCGCCTGGTTTTTTCACGCCTGCGACTTTTCTCCGTCCTGCGGCGCGTTATCGCGGTCTATCGTCTCGCTGATCGCTCGACCGATAAAACCGTTCACGCTCTCGCCGCGCTTCTCGGCGTGGCTCTTGATCGTTTCTTTGCTTCCTTTTGGTAAAGCAATCGAAAGGCGGTCTAGGTTGGCTGCGTCCCACTTTCTTGCACTTTGCTTCTGCGCCTCTGTATATTTACGACTATCCGACATATAGCGATACCCCCTCTGGCATTATTAAATATACACCGGCATTCAATACTTATCAAGTAGACATTTTTCACAAATATCTACTTAATAATTTGGCTATAACACCATCTTGAAGTCTACTTGATAAGTAACATAATAATAACTGTAAGGAGAACAACGAACTGCAAGAAGTCAGCAGAGGTCATAGGTGCGCCAGAAGGCGCTTGTACTCGATTGTACAGGGACCCACGGCCTCTTGTCGCGCGCTGTGCGGCTGTGAAGCGCCGCAAATGCACTCTCGACAGAACGACCCTGCCGTGATATAGTAAAACTGTAAGAAAAACGGAAGCTACGGCGCGCCGGCTTGCCGGCGGAGAGGTGGAAGCCAATGACCGACTTATGCCGGCCACCGTCAGGATGTGGAGGGATATATATGCTGACAAGAGGACCCTGTCGTTCGGATATGCTCCGCTGCGCGCTTTGCGCGGACGCGCCGTGCACGGCCGCCTGCGAAGCGCTTGATCCTGCTGCGCTGCTGCGCAGCGTCTGGTTCGACAACGCAAAGTCTGCGGCGGCGCGACTTCCCGCAGAAAACCTGTGCGCAGGGTGCGGCGCGCCCTGCGAGAGCGCCTGTGTCCGCGCGCATGAGGTGCCCGTCCGGACGCTGCTGACGCGTCTGTACGACGAGGTGAAGCCGGAGCTGGAGATCGCCGCGCCGGAGGGCGAAGAGCGCCTGCGGACGGAGCTGTGCGGCGTCCCGCTGGAAAACCCGTTCCTGCTGTCATCCTCGGTGGTGGCAAGCACCTACGATATGTGCGCCAGAGCGTTTGAAGCAGGCTGGGCGGGCGCGGCGTTCAAGACGATCTGCTCCTTCGACATCCACGAGGCGTCGCCGCGCTTCTCCGCCATCACGGGGGACAACGGCAGTATCATCGGCTTCAAGAACATCGAGCAGCTCTCCGACCACAGCGTGGCGGAGAATATGGCGATTTTCCGCCGCCTGAAGGAGAACTATCCGACCAAATTCATTCTTGCCTCCATCATGGGGCAGGACGAGCGGGAGTGGGAAGACCTTGCGCGTCAGTGCGAGGAAAACGGCGCGGACGCCATCGAACTGAACTTCTCATGCCCCAACATGGCGGACGGCGGCCTCGGCTCCGACATCGGTCAGGTGCCGGAGCTGGTGGAGCGCTTTACCGCCGCGGCAAAGCGCGGGACGAAGCTGCCCGTGCTTGCCAAGCTGACGCCGAACGTGGCGAGGATGAGTCCGGCGGCGGAGGCGGCAAAGCGCGGCGGCGCGGACGGCGTTGCCGCCATCAACACGATCAAAAGCATCACCGGCGTCAACCCGCACACCTACGTTTCCGCGCCGGCCGTGCGCGGAAAATCCGCCGTGGGCGGGTACAGCGGAAACGCCGTCAAGCCCATCGCGCTGCGCTTCATCGCGGAGCTGGGGAAGAACCCGAATCTCACGGGTATGCACATCAGCGGCATGGGCGGCGTTGAAAACTGGTCGGACGCGCTGGAATTCATCCTGCTCGGCGCGGGCAGCATACAGGTCACGACGGCGGTGATGCAGTACGGGTACCGCATCATCGACGACCTCAAGGCGGGGCTGAACCTCTACCTCGCCGAAAAGGGTTTCCGCAGCGTGGATGAAGCGCGCGGACTTGCGCTCGGCTCCGTCAGCGAGACGACGGACGTGCTGGAGCGCGACACGGTGCTCTATCCGAAGTTTCACCGCGAGCAGTGCATCGGCTGCGGCAGGTGCATGATCTCCTGCGCGGACGGCGGTCATCAGGCGATCCGTCTCGGAGAGGACCGGAAGCCGCGCCTTGACGCAATGAAATGCGTAGGTTGTCACCTCTGCGTTCTGGTATGTCCGTCGCGGGCGATCAGCTCCGGCAGGAAGCGCGTCGCAAGACCTGAGGCGCACAAAGAATAAGAAGGGAGTATCCGGTATGAAAAAAGTAAGCAGTTTGATCCTCACGCTCGCGCTCGCGCTGAGCCTTGCCGTCGTTCCCGCGCAGGCAGCGAAGAACGACGGCGCCATGACACGCGGCGGCGTGATCCGGACGCTCTATGAGCGGGAAGGGACGCCCATGGTGATCCAGTCCGTTGCGTTTGACGACGCGGCGGGCACGTCATATGCCAACGCCGCCGTCTGGGCGAAGGGCGCGGGCATCGTGACGGGCGACGAAAGCGGCCTGTTCAACGGCGCGCAGGCGGTGACGCGCGAGCAGCTCGCCGCGATGCTGTACCGTTACGCGAGGTACCTCGGCGAGGACGTCTCCGTCGGCGAGGACACCAATATCTTGAGCTATACGGACGCCTTCGAGCGCTCTGATTGGGCGGTGAGCGCCCTGCAATGGGCGGCCGGCTCCGGCGTGCTGGACGCGAAGGACGGCGGCAGGCTCGGCGCGCGGGATGCCGTCACGCAGTCCGAGGCCGCCGCGGCGCTGAAAAAGTTTGACGAGTGGACGATCCGCGCCGATCTGCTCAGCTCCTGGACGGAGGACGCGCAGGCGAGGAACGCCCTGATCGACTATATGGCGGCGATCACCGACGAGAGTAATGAGAAATACATCCCCGTGGTGGATCGCGTCGCGGTGTTCGATCTGGACGGCACGCTCTTCTGCGAGACCGATCCGAACTACTTCGACTACACGCTGCTCAAGTACCGCGTGCTGGAGGATCCGAATTATAAGGACAAGGCGTCCGATTTTGAGAAGGAAGTCGCAAACAAGATCAAGGAGCAGAACGAAACGGGCAAGTCCTTCTCCGGCCTGGAGGTCGACCACGGCAAGGCGGTCGCCTCCGCGTTCAAGGGAATGACCGTCGCGCAGTTCAACGCCTATATCCAGGAGTTCAAGAAGCAGCCTATGCCGAGCTACGACGGGATGCTCCGCGGCGAGGGATGGTATGAGCCGATGCTTCAGGTCGTGAATTTCCTGAAGGCGAACGATTTTACCGTTTACATCGTCAGCGGCACCGACCGACTGATCGTCCGCGGCATCGCGTACGACTCTCCGCTGGGCCTGCCCAATCGCCAGATCATCGGCTCCGACGAGACGATCGTGTCCAGCAATCAGGGCGATACGGATGGGCTGAGCTACGTTTTTGCCGAGGGCGACGAGCTGATCCTCGGCGGTGAATTCCTCATCAAAAACCTCAAGATGAACAAGGTCGCCGTCATCATGCAGGAGATCGGGCAGCAGCCCGTACTCTCCTTCGGCAACTCCACGGGGGATTCCAGCATGGCGGAGTATGTGACCAGCGGCAACCCGTATGAGAGCCTCGCCTTCATGCTCTGCTGCGACGACACCGTGCGCGAGAACGGCAGCGAGAGCAAGGCACAGAAGATGTTCGATCTCTGCAAGGAGTTTGACTGGGTGCCGGTCTCGATGAAGAACGACTGGACGACCATCTACGGCGAGGGCGTGACGAAGAAGTGAAGCGCTGATCGGGAGGGACTGCCATGAAGGATGTGACCATGGACGCGTCGGGTTTTGTCCTGCTGTCCGACTTTGTACCGCACATCGTACAGGAGATCCGGTACTTTTCCACCTATAATTTTGTGGGCGACCGGATCGACGGCTACGAGGAGCCCTGCGCGCTGCTGACCAGAGAGGCAGCGCGCGCGCTGAGGAGTGTCAGCAACGAGATGGCGGTGCGGGGATACCGTTTGAAGATATTCGACGCCTATCGCCCCACGACGGCGGTCAAGCACTTCATGCTGTGGGGCATCGAGGATCAGGACATCCGCATGAAGCCCTACTTCTACCCGGATATTGAGAAGCAGGACTGCTTCGCCAGGGGCTATATCTCCAAGCGGTCCAGCCACAGCAGAGGGAGCGCCGTCGATCTGACGCTGCTGGACATGAAAACGGGAAAGGAACTCGACATGGGCGGCCCGTTTGACCTGTTCAGCGAGGTTTCACATCCGGATTACCGGGGCGTTACCGACGAGCAGTATGAAAACCGCATGATGCTGCGCGCGGTCATGCTCCGCAACGGCTTTTTGCCGATCGACTGCGAGTGGTGGCACTTTGCCCTTGCCGACGAGCCATACCCGGACACCTACTTCTCCTTTCCGGTATCGGCGTCCTCGGTGAAAAAGACGTGAAATCAGAGCGTGTTGAGGTGCGTGACAGATGAGAACCGACGATTTGCACAGGGAATTGCGGCGTTATCAGGATATCCTGTCGATCGTCGGCACGGGTGTCATGCTGTTCGGCGTATGGAGCCTCATCCAATCCGCCATGATGTTTATCCTCCAGATGCCGCAGTATCGCAGGGAACTGGGAGACTACGAATATGCCGCGCTGGGTATGGCGATCATCGTGCTGCTGTTTCTGATACTGATCTCAGTCGACTTGCTCCTGCGCGGCTATATCTGGCGCTCGGCGCGCAGGGAAGCGGCGCGGGGCGTGCGCAGAAACGGGTATCTGATCGCGGCGGGCGTTCTGGCGCTGATCCGCGTGCTCGTGCTTGGTTATATCATAGCGATGATCTTCGGCGTCGTGGAGTATTCCGACGATTCGGACGATCTCATCGTGACCGCGGTCATCTCGGCAACCGAGGCGGTCACACTGATCGAGATGATCGTCGCGGCCGTCCGCGTGAGACGCATTTCGGAGCGGCTGGGCCAGGAGCGGGGGTAGAGCGATGCAGAAGGACTTTCACTACTATGCGACCTATTGCGCCGCGTATCTGGCGGGCTACAGCCACGAGGAGAGCCTTGACGTCTGTTACAGCGCGCAGTTCGTGGACCTGTGCTCCCGCACGCTGCTCTCCAGGCTGAAGGCGCCGCTCTCGGCGGCGACGACTCAGCTCCAGCTGGAGCTGATGGACGCGCGGACGGACCCGGTGGGCTTACAGGACATCACCCGCATCTGGGCGTCGTTCCATTTCCTGCCCCGCGACCTCTACGCGGAGCGCAAGCGCTGCTCCCGGCGGTATCTGAGCAAATACCGCCTGATCTGCGGCCCCAACGGGGATCTGCTGGTCGAAACGGTCAAGCTCGCCGGGGGCGCGAGCCTGCAGGCGGTCGGCGTTGCGATGCACATTCTTGCCGACACCTGGGCGCACCGCTGTTTTGCGGGCACGCCCTCGCTCGTCATCAACAATACGAATGAGTATTTCTATGAGCTGATCCCGGACGGAGACGGTTTCACCGAACGTCCGGTGGCGTTCCGGCACAATCCGTCCGCCGCGGACGATATCGACGCCGGCGCCTACACCAACAGCATCTATCAGGTCAGCGAGCACTCGATCATGAACCTGGGCCACGGGCGCGCGGGACACCTGCCGGACTACAGCTTCATCCGCTACAAGTATCTGCCCGCGTGGGGAGACTACGAGGAGATCGTGAAGGACAACCCCTCGGACTATGAGCACGCGTTCCGCCAGATGGTCTACGCCATGAAATATCTGCGCGGGAGCGTCGGCGCGTTTGAAAAGGAAACCTATGACACGGAGTCGGTTTCCCCGTATGAGGACGAGATCCGCGCGATCCTCCGCAAGCGGCAGCTCGACGCCTGCGAGGATTGGAAAGCGTTCGGCGAGAAGCTGTCCGGACGGGAGATCGCGGACTTCGATCTGGAACAGTATCAGGAGGAATACGCGCAGGCGCCGGACGCGCGGAAGAATGAGACGTTTCTCGGGAAATTCTTCCTCGCCGCGCTGGCGCAGAAGAGCATGGTCACCAATAAGATTTACCGGTCCGGCAATCTGAGGGCGGGCTTTTCGGTAGACTTTGCAAAGAAGGGCTTCCGCGGTATCCGGGATTTCCGTGAGCTTGTGGAGCAGGCGGGAAGGAGGCGGGAGCAATGAGTACCGGACAGCGCGTCACCAACGTCCTGAGCGGCCTGCTCATGATCCTGCTCGGCGTCTGGATGATTTTCTCTCCGAAGATGACCTTCTCTGTCGTTGCCGCGATCCTCAGCATTTCGCTGACCGTCTACGGCGTACGCTATCTGTTCTTCTACTTTACCATGGCGCGGCACATGGTCGGCGGCAAGCTGATGCTGTTCGTCGGCATCATCGTGCTCGATCTGGGCGCGTTCACGGCGACGCTGGTGGACACGCCGCGCATTTACATCATTCTGTACCTGCTCGGCGTCCACGCCTTCACCGGCGTGATCGACATCCTGCGCGCGCTGGAAGCGAAGAACTACGGCGGTTCGACCTGGAAGCTCAGCGTCGTGAACGGCGCGGTCGAGATCCTCATCGCGCTGACCTGCGCCGTATTTCTCAAGTCCGACGAGGTGCTGATCTGTATCTACGCCGCAGGGCTGATCTATTCGGCGCTGGTGCGGATCGCGTCCGCGTTCCGCAGAACGGCGATCGTCTATATCCAGTAATTCCCGCAAAAACGCTTTCATTTGGAAGGAGGGAGGCGCCTGCCATGTTCATCGGCTTTTTCTATCTGCTGCGCGTACACGGCTTCGGCGTGTCCCTCAACGAGTGGATGACGCTGCTTGAAGCGCTGACACTCAACTTGCACCACACGAGCCTGACGGGGTTCTACCAGCTCTGCCGAGCGGTGCTGGTCAAGACCGAGGCGGATTACGACAAGTTCGACCGTGTCTTTCTCGAATACTTCGACGGCGTCCCCTTCGAGGACGAGCTTCCCGACGAGCTGCTGCAATGGCTCGACCACCCCGAACAGGTCGTGGACGAGTTCCGCGCGTTTTTGCGCACGCAGGGATACGATGAGAAGGACATCGACGAGATCCTGAAGATGTTTGAGGAGCGCCTCAGGGAGCAGACCGAGGAGCACAACGGCGGCTCCTATTGGATCGGCACCGGCGGCTTCTCCAACTTCGGCCACAGCGGCTACGCGCCGCAGGGCATCCGCGTCGGCGGCGTCAGCCGACACAGAAGGGCGTTTCAGGTGGCGGGGGAGCGGCGCTTCCGCGACTTCCGCCGCGACAACATCCTCGATATCCGCCAGTTTCAGATGGCGTTCCGGCTCCTGCGCCAGTTCTCCGACCAGACGCTCGGCGACAAGACCGAGTTCGACGTGGACGGCACCATCCGCGAGACCTGCGACAACGCGGGCACGCTGAAAATACAGTATAAGCGCCCGCGCCGCAACACGGTCAAGGTGCTGATGCTCATGGACTCCGGCGGCTCGATGGAGTACTGGTCGCGGCTGTGCTCCATGCTGTTTCAGGCAGCGGAGCGGGCGAACCAGTTCAAGGAGCTGCACGTCTACTACTTCCACAACTGCATCTATTCGCAGGTCTACACCGACCCGCGGATGTACCGCTCCCACGCCGTCCCGACGGATTGGGTGCTCAAAAACTTCGGCAGCGAGTACAAGGTCATCCTCGTCGGCGACGCGCTGATGGATATGTATGAGCTGACCGGCAAGCGCTGGTACTACGGCGGCACACAGGAGGCGGCGCGCTCCGGCCTTGAGTGGCTCAAGCTGTTCAAGGAACAGTACACGCACCTCGTTTGGCTCAACCCGGAGGGGGAGCCGTCGTGGGGGCCGTACTGGGGGCAGAGCTACGGTGTGATCCAAAAGCTGATCGACATGTACCCGCTGACCGTGGACGGTCTCGAACGCTCGATGAAAAAGCTCCTTGTCGCCAAATAAAACGACCTCGGAACCGCGGTTCCGAGGTCGTTTTATTTGGGGCATTAGTCTTTGATCGCCTTTTTGATCGTCGGCACGACGGCGAGGGCGAGGAAGCCGCCGATCAGCGCCGTGACGAGCTGCGGCCAGGAGAACTGCGCCGCGACCTTGGCGGGCAGATTGCCCATCGGGATGAACAGCTTCACCACGACGAGGTAGAGCACGACGAACTTGGCAGCTGCCGCCGCGACGACGCCGACAGCGCCGCCGGCCTTGACGGTAAGCTTTTTGCCGAGCAGGGCAATCAGAACCACGTAAACGGCGTTGCCGCAGGCGATCGCCGGCGCCAGCCAGATCTGCGGGCTGATGCCGAGAAAGTAGGCGAAAAACGGCGAGATGACGGCGACAATGACGCCGCTCCAGACGCCGCAGAGCATCGCCGCGACGGCGAGGACAAGGTTGACGCACGAGCCGGTGACAAACTGATTGCCGAGCGGGCGGGTGACCGCCTGAAGCGCGACCAGCAGCGCGATCAGGATCGCGGTGCGGGTGATGGTTTTGGTATTCATTTGGTTTCCTCCTCTTGCAAATGCTTCCGCATGATACTATACTGGTCGGGAAAAATCTGTTGCAGATGCAACGAATGGAGAAAAAGATGGACGAAATGCTGTCGGTATTGGAGCGCACGGCGCTCTTTGACGGCGTGGCGCGCGCGGAGATCGACGCGCTGTGCCGCGCACTCGGCTGCCGCCGCGCATATTATAAGAGGGGCAGCGTGATCCTGAAGCGCGGCGAGAGGGTGCACAGCGCGGGCATTGTGCTCCGCGGCGCAGTGCTCGCCGAGCGCAACAGCGCGGACGGAACAAGGCACATCGTCGCGCGGCACGGGACGGGCGCGCTGTTCGGCGACGTGCTGAACGTATCCCGCGACCGGCACAGCCCCGTGGACATCGTCGCCTCGGAGGACACGGACGTCCTGTTCGTGCCGCTGGACGCTCTGATGCGCGAGGGCGCGGCGTCCGACGCCGCGGCGCGTGAGCGCGTGCGGCTCAATCTGCTCTCCGAACTGTCGGAGAAGTACTGGGCACAGAACGAGCGTCTTGCGCTGCTGCGCCTGCCGACGCTGCGCGCGAAGCTGGCGAAGGTGCTGCTCCGCGCGCGAAACGAGCAGGGGAGCGATTGCGTGACGCTTTCCGGCACGCGGGAGACGCTTGCGGCGGAGCTGGGTGTCAACCGCAGCGCGCTGAGCCGCGAGCTGAGCAATATGCAGCGCGACGGCCTGCTGACGGCGCGCCGTGCGCGGATCACGCTGCCGGATGCGGAGCGTCTGCAAAAAATCACGGGAGAATAGCTTGCATTATGCCCCGATACCCGATATAATCCCTATTCGTAACGACAGTCTGACCCAACGGAGGTTATCCCATATGAACAAGGAAAAACGCACCGAGATCATCCGCGCCGCCGCGCTGACGATGGCGGGGCAGTACAACGCCGCGGCGCTGCCGATGTACGGCGACGCGCTGCGCCTGCCGAACCGCAGGGCGATCATCGAGATCATCCGCGGCTTCCAGAAGCTGCTGTTCCCGGTCTATTACGGCGAAAAGCACCTGCTGAAGCTCCCGCCGGAGCAGTACAGCGCGCTGCTGATGGAGCAGATCTTCGACCAGCTCTCCGCCCAGATCGCGATGACGATGGAGGAGAGCGAGGCGAACCGCGACCGCGCCGACGAGATCACGGCAAAGCTGTTCGCGCGCCTGCCGGAGATCCAGCGCCTGCTGCAAAAGGATCTGGACGCCTTCTTCGACGGCGATCCCGCCGCCCACAACCGCGAGGAGGTCGTGCTGTCCTATCCCGGCTTCTTTGCCATCTTCATCTACCGCATCGCCCACGAGCTGTACGTCATGGACGTGCCGATGATCCCGCGCATCATGACCGAGTACGCCCACGCCGGCACCGGCATCGACATCAACCCCGGCGCGACCATCGGCGAATACTTCTTCATCGACCACGGCACGGGCATCGTCGTCGGCGAGACCAGCGTCATCGGCGACAACGTCAAGATGTACCAGGGCGCGACGCTCGGCGCGCTTTCGCCTGCGGGGATGCGCAGCGTTCCGGGCGAGCGGCGCCACCCGAAGGTGGGGAACAACGTCACGATCTACGCCGGATCGACGCTGCTCGGCGGCGCGACGGAGATCGGCGACAACGTGGTCATCGGCGGCAACGCGTTCCTGACGAGCAGCGTAGAGCCGAACACGACCGTGAGCATCAAAAAGCCGGAGATGAGCTTCCGCGACAAGAACCATAAAAAAGAAACCTGACCGCCGGTCAGGTTTCTTTTTGTCAAGGCCGTATTGTGCTTTTACAGCAGCAGGATGCCCTTCTCCTCGCAGGCCTTGCGCGTTTCCTCGTCCCAGAGGCTGACCTGCACCTCGCCGATGTGCGCCGTGCCGATGAGCAGCATGCACAAGCGGCTCTGGCCGATGCCGCCGCCCATCGTCAGCGGCAGCTCGCCGCCGAGCAGCATCTTGTGGAAGGGCAGGGCGCGGCGGTCGTCGCAGCCCGCGAGGGTGAGCTGGCGGTCGAGGGATTCCTCGTCCACGCGGATGCCCATGGAGCTGATCTCGAATGCGCGGCCCAGCACGTCGTTCCAGTAGAGGATGTCGCCGTTGAGCTCCCAGTCGTCGTAGTCCGGGGCGCGGCCGTCGTGCTTGGCGCCGGACTTGAGCACCTTGCCGATCTGCATGAGGAACACGACGCCGTGCTCGCGGCAGATCGCATCCTCGCGCTCCTTCGGCGTGAGTTCGGGGTACAGATCCTCCAGCTCCTGCGTCGTGAGGAAGAATACGTCGTGCGGCAAACGGTTGTGGAGCGAGGGGAAGGCGATGTTCAGCGCGTCCGCCGTCTCGGTGACGGCGTTGACGATGTCGCGCACCGTGCGTTTGAGATAGCTCACGTTGCGGTCCTCGCGCTCGATGACCTTTTCCCAGTCCCACTGGTCGACGTAGACGGAGTGGAGGTTGTCCAGCTCCTCGTCGCGGCGGATGGCGTTCATGTCGGTGACGAGGCCCTTGCCGACGTTGAAGTCGTAGCGCTTGAGCGCGAGACGTTTCCACTTCGCCAGCGAGTGGACGACCTGGCCGTTCACGCCGACGTCGGGAATGTCGAAGCCGACGGGACGCTCGACGCCGTTGAGGTTATCGTTGAGGCCGGAGAGCTCCTCGACGAACAGCGGCGCCGACACGCGGCGCAGATTGAGCGCGCTGCACAGATTCGTCTGGAAATTGCTCTTGATGAACTCAATGGCGCGCTGCATCTCATAGACGGACAGCGGCGTCCGGTAGCCTTCGGGGATGATGACTTTGCTCACGATAACCACTCCTTTTTCAAAATACGGACGCTATTATAGCCCGAACCATCTATAAAAACAATAGCTAAGTTTCCGAAAAGTGAACCGGATACCATGCGCTTTGTCTTGCAATCCAACGGAAAAACTGCTATACTGCACGGCGTGAGTGGTGTAATTTTCCGTCCCGGCGGCGGAACTTTTTCACCGCTCGTTTCGTCTGATACTCAGTGACTGCGATATTACCCGGGAAACAGAAAGGAAATCTGCCATGGCGGAAGTGCTAGATCGGGAGAAAGAAGCCGCGAACGAGGCGGAGGCGGCGCAGAACGCGCCGGCAAGCGTGTTCAGCGAGGCCGCTCCCGTACCGAAAAAGAAGAAGAAAAACAGAAAAAAGACCGTGCGGCGCGTTGTGTCGCTGGTCGTCGCGGCGGCGCTGCTGGGCGGCGGCATCTTCGCGTGGAAGAAGCTGAACCCCGCGGACGACGGCATGGGCGAGGTGCTGACCGACATGGTGTCGCGCGGCTCGATCACCAGCATGGTCGAAGGCAGCGGCGCGGCGGTGGCAAAGAACAGCGCCAGCATCACGCTGCTCTCCAACGGGCACGTGCAGGAGGTCTTCGTCTCCGAGGGCGACTATGTGACTGAGGGCACGCCGCTGTTCGAGATCGACTCGCGCGACGTGGAGGATGCGGTCATCAAGGCGCAGGAGAGGGTGCGCGACGCGGAACGCAGCCTCGCCAAGCAGCAGTCGGAGCTTGCCAAATTCCTCGACAAGCCCACCGAGAGCGACGTGAAGGCGGAGTACGCGGGTCTTCTGATGCTTAGCGAAGCGCAGGCTAAGGCGCAGATCGGGGACGAGATCACGGAGAAGGCGCCCATGGCGACGCTTTACGACAACACGCGTCTGCTGCTGACGCTCTATTTCAGCTACGCCTACGAAAACGACGTCTTCGTTGGGCAGGACGTGACCGTGTCCGTTCCCGTTACCATGTCGCAGCTTTCGGGCAAGGTGTATGAGATCCACAAGGTCGAGCGCATTTCGGCGGAGGGCGGCCGCCTGTTCGAGGTCATCGTTGCGCTGGACAACCCGGGCACGCTGGACAAGGGCATGGTCGCCACGGCGACGATCAGCCTGGCGGGCGAGACGGTCTATCCCTATGAGCCGGGCAAGCTGGACTATCTGCGCGAGACCGAGATCAAGGCGCCGCTGAGCGGGAAACTGACCAGTTTTCACGCGCGCAGCTACCAGAAGGTCGCCGCGGGCGAGAGCATCGCCCACATCCGGGCGGACAACGATACCTATGAGGATGACCTCAGGAACTACACTGACCGCGTGGACGACGCGCAGGAGACGCTGGAATCCGCTCAGAAAGCGCTGGAAAAGGAGCAGGAGAACCTCAGCAAGCTCCACGGCGTCGCGACCATTGACGGCACGGTCCTCTCCGTCGGTATCCAGGCGGGCGAGGACGCCAAGAGCGGCACCGTTGCCGTGAGCATCGCGGACACGAGCACGATGATCGTCAACGCCAACATCGACGAGATGAACGTCTCCTACGCCAAGGTCGGCATGCCGGTCGAGATCAAGCTGTGGGAGAACCAGATGTTCGGCATGATCGAGAGCGTCAGCCTCTCGGCAACGGCGGAAAACGGCGTCGCGCGCTTCCCGATGGTCATTTCGGTGGACAACAGCGAGGGACAGCTCATGTCCGGCGCCTACGTCAACTATTCCTTCACAGCCAGCCAGAGCGACGACTGCCTCGTCGTGCCGATCCAGTGCGTCAAGTTGGCGCAGACCTCGGACGGCGAGAGCGTCAAGGTGCTGTTCGTGCAGAGCGACGTGCCACCGGAGAACACGGCGGAGCTGGCGATGGAGATGACGGACGTTCCGGCGGGCTTTTATCCCGTCGTCGTCGAAACAGGCATCTCCGACAATTACAACGTCGAGATCCTCTCCGGCGTCGAGGAGGGAACGACGGTCTACGCGGGCGTCGTGCAGAACAACGGCGGCATGGGGATGTTCTTCTGATGCTGATTTCATTAAAAGACGTTTATAAGATCTACGGCGAGGGGATGGAGAGCGAGGTGCGCGCCCTTGACGGCGTGAGCCTGGAGATCGACTACGGCGAGTTCGTCGCCATCGCGGGACAGTCCGGCTCGGGCAAGTCCACGATGATGAACGTGCTGGGCTGCCTCGACATCCCGACCTACGGGGACTACTTCCTCGCCGGGCAGGACGTGGCGGAGCTGAGCGACAAGCAGCTCTCCCACATCCGCAACAAGCAGATCGGCTTTATCTTTCAGGGCTATAACCTGATCGCGTCCCTCAACGCCGTGGAGAACGTGGAGCTGCCGCTGATCTATCAGGGCGTGCCGGCGTCCGTGCGCCGCGAGATGGCGATGGACGCGCTGGCGAGAGTCGGACTGTCGGGACGCGCGAAGCACCTGCCGAGCGAGATGTCCGGCGGCCAGCAGCAGCGCGTCGCCATCGCCCGCGCCATCGCGGCGGAACCGCCGATCATCATGGCGGACGAGCCGACAGGCGCGCTGGACTCCAAGACGGGCCTTGAGGTGCTGGGCTTTTTGCAGCAGCTCAACCGCGAGGGCAGCACGATCCTGCTCATCACGCACGACAACGGCATCGCCGCCACGGCGCGCCGCATCGTGCGCCTCTCGGACGGCAAGATCATCGAGGATCACGCCCAGGAGGTGGACTGGTACAAGGAGGGCGGGAAATGAGATTCGGACAGGCGTTTAAAATGGCGGTCAAGTCCATCCTCGCCAAGCGCGGGCGCTCGTTCCTGACGATGCTCGGCATCATCATCGGCATCGCCTCGGTCATGACCATCGTCGCCACCGTCTCCGGCTACAACGACAAGATGATGGAGGCGTTCGAGGCGCAGGGCACGAACAAGATCACCGTCTCGCTCCAGCTCAACAGCGGCGAGAGCGGGTTTGAAAAGATTTACGACTACTGCCAGGGCCTCGGCGACGACGTGGTCGGCGTCACGCCCTCCGCGCAGATCTGGGGCACGGTCAAGTACGGCGCGAAGACCTCAGACACGATGGACTGGGAAAAGCAGCCGCGCGTCTACCTCGGCAGCGACCAGTATTCCAAGGTCAGCAGCTTTGAGATCGCCCGCGGGCGCGACCTCAACAAGATCGACGTCGAGGACTACCATCAGGTCTGCGTTCTCGGCGCGCGGGCGGCAAAGACCCTCTTCGACTATGCCGACCCGCTCAACCAGAACATCGTCATCAGCGGCGTCCCGTTCACGGTGATCGGCGTTTTCCGGGAAAAGGACGCGGACAGCAGCTACTCCGTGGACAGCACCATTCTCGTGCCGTACACGGCGGCGCGGTTCATTCCCAACGCGGGCAACAATTCCAGCGACTGCTTTGTCAAGGTCAAGGATTCTCAGACGCTCAACTCCGTCATGCAGCGCCTGCAGGCGTATGTCAACTCCCTGACGCAGGACGGGCAGTACGGCTGGGGCTATTGCTACAGCGAGCAGCAGTGGCAGGAAGAGAGCAACAGTATGCTGACGATGATCTCCGTCGTGCTCGGCGGCATCGCGGGCATCTCGCTGCTCGTCGGCGGCATCGGCATCATGAACATCATGCTCGTCACCGTCACCGAGCGCACGCGCGAGATCGGCATCCGCCGCGCCATCGGCGCGGAGCGCAGCTCCATCGTCACGCAGTTCCTCGTCGAGGCGGCGATGATCTGCGGCGTCGGCGGCATCATTGGCATCATCATCGGCTATGGCGGCACGCACCTTGCGGGCAAGCTGCTCTTTGACGGCATGTCGCTCTACCCGTCCCCCAAGATCACGCTGGGCGCGTTCGCGTTCTCGGTTTCCCTCGGCATCATCTTCGGCATGTATCCCGCCATCAAGGCGTCCGGCCTGCAGCCGGTCGTGGCGCTCAGAGCGGAGTAAAAGGAGAGTATCCATGAAGAAAAAGTTCATTTCCATCGTATTGTGCCTTGCGCTGTCGCTGTCGCTCGCGCCGTCGGCGCTGGCGCTCGGCGCGTTTGCCGACGTGACCGACGCGGAGACGGCGCAGAACGTCGAGGTGCTGCGGCTCATGGGCGTCATCGAGGGCGATGACAACGGAGCGTTCCGCCCGGGCAGCAGCCTGACACGCGCGGAATTCTGCAAGATGGCGGTCGTGCTGATGGGGAACGGCGGCGCGGTCGCGCGCTACAGCAGAAGCATGCGCTTTGACGACCTGCGCAAACACTGGGCGGTCGGCTATGTCAACTTCGCCGCCAGCGAGGAAGGCGGACGCCTGATCCACGGCCTGCCGGACGGCACCTTCGCGCCCGACCGCGCCATCACCTTCGGCGAGGCGGTGACGATCCTCACGCGCCTGCTGGGTTATCAGGACAAAGACACCGGCGGCGTCTGGCCGGACGGCTATATCGCGCTTGCGGGCGAGGCGGGCATGACCAAGGGCGTCGCCGCGTCCGGAAACGCCTCCATCACCCGTGCGCAGGCGGCGAAGCTGTTCGTCAACGCGCTCTCGTCCAAGAACAGCAAAGGCGTGACCCTGCTTGCCAGGCTGGGCTACACGGCGGATCTGACGAAGGATACCGTCACGCTCTGGTCGATCGATACGGCGAAGGGCGTGATGCATACCTCAGACGGCGATCCCGATATGGAGAATCCGCTGGACGGTTCCGCCCTGATCGGGCTGAAGGGCTGGGTCGTCAAGAAGGACAATAAGGCGGTCACCTTCCTGCCTGCGACGAGCACGAGCGGCAGCGCTGTCAGCGACGCGGCAGTCATCGTCAGCGCGAACGGCTCGACGGCGGGCTTCGACGCTCTGACCGGCGGCGCGACGAACTACACAGTCTATCGAAACGGCGTCCGCGCGTCGGCGGGCGCGCTCAAGCGCGGCGACGTGGTGACCTACAACGCTGCGAACAACACCATTCAGGCGTGCGACACCCGCATCGCGGTGTATTATGAGAACTGCGAGCCGTCGCCCGCCGCGCCGACGAAGATCACGGTGCTGGGCGGCACGGTGTTCAAGGTGCTTCCCTCGGCGCAGCAGAGCCTGTCGCAGTACAAGCCGGGCAAGACCCTCACGCTCCTGCTGACCGCGGACGGCAAGGTGGCGGGCGCGGCGGAGAACGGCGGCAACGCCTTCGCCTACGTGACCGATAAGGGCGTGTTCCTGATCTGCGGCGGCAGCATCGAAAAGAAGCTGGAGCTGAAGGCGTCCGACGCCGCCGTTGCCACGTCCAAGGTGCTTGGCGAGGTCGTGCGCGTCTCGCAGAGCGGCAAGAACGCGTCGCAAATCTACCTCTCCAAGCAGAGCGGCAGCACCGGCGTCCTTGACCTGACCGCCAAGACCCTCGGCACGCGCAAGCTCGCGGACGGCGCGCTGGTGTTCAGCGAGGGCAAGCTGACGACACTCGCCTCGCTCGGCGTTTCCCGCGTGGAGCAGAACCGCATCGCCTACGCCCGCACCAACAGTGCGAACGAGGTGGATCTGATCGTGATCAAGGACAGTGCCGGCGCTGTTTACGGCCGAGTGAATGATTCAGGACCATATCACGTCGGAGACGTTGAAGCGGCACATAGTATTTCTGTTCGCTATCCGGAGAATGGAACTGAAAAGTCAACAGCAGAATATGCTTCGGGATTTGATTGCAGAAACGGGGATTATGTTGAAGCGGTCATCCGTGATGGCAAGCTGACAAGCATCACCCATCTCACCAAGCTCTCCTCCGTCCCCGCCTCCGCGTGGATCGGCGACACGGCAGTGAACTACGGCGGCCAGACCTATATCGTCTATCCCGACAGCGTGATCTGCTGGAACAAGGACGCCGGCAAATGGTTCGACGATCTTGCGGCGGCGAAGGCCTACGGCGGGAAAATGGATCTCTACGTTAAGGACGGCGTCGTCCGCGCCATCGAAGTAAGAAGCTGAATACATCAAAACATCAAAAAAGAACTTCCGCCGAGGTGAACCGCGCCCCGTCAAGAGGACAATGAAAAACTATAAAATTTTTCTCGGCTGGCAGCTACGGCTGCCGGCCGCTTTTTTACGCCGCGAGATACTTCTCGTGCTTCTCCATCGGCGTGAGGACGCCGAGATTGC
>JBGVBS010000044.1:0-23551 GCA_045225715.1 Oscillospiraceae bacterium | reverse complement strand
GTTGCACTTTTTCAGCTATATGCAATATATTGCTGCTTATTTTGCGACCTTGCTTGCGTATGTTATCTTTTTTGAAAAATTTAGGTTTGAAAGCTTTCCGGCTTCCGCGGCAATCTTTTTGAGGGCAGAAAAGCCCGGAAATGCTGATCTCCCCGGCGTTTCCGCCGAGGAGATCAAAAGTGTGTTGCACACCTGGAGGTGACACCCAGATTTGAACTGGGGAATGAGGGTTTTGCAGACCCTTGCCTTACCACTTGGCTATGTCACCGTATATGAGAAAAGGAGCAAATCAATGCTCCTTTTCTCTTTTTGGAGCGGGCAACGAGGCTCGAACTCGCTACCTCCACCTTGGCAAGGTGGCGCTCTACCAGATGAGCTATGCCCGCAATGGTGCCTCCGGTCGGAGTCGAACCAACGACACGCGGATTTTCAGTCCGCTGCTCTACCAACTGAGCTACAGAGGCAAATGGCGACCAAGAAGGGGCTCGAACCCTCGACCTCCGGCGTGACAGGCCGGCGCTCTAACCAGCTGAGCTACTTGGCCGTAACGTGGTGGGAACAACTGGACTCGAACCAGTGACCCCCTGCTTGTAAGGCAGGTGCTCTAACCAGCTGAGCTATGCTCCCGAGTCCACTCGCACCCGCGAACGGCAAGAGATAGTATACTAAAGACGATTCAGTTTGTCAATAACTAATTCATCTTTTTTTGCTTTTATTTTCCGCGCGCTTTCAGCTCCGCGATCATGCCACGCAGCTCGTCGCCGGTGAAAGCGTGGACGCGGTCGCAGAACTGGCAGGTCAGTTCCGCGCCTCCCTGCTCGCGCAGGATATCCTCCAGTTCCGCGCTGCCGAGAGAAAGCAGCGCGCGCTCCGTGCGCTCGCGGGAACAGTAGCATCGGTATTCGATGGGAGAAGTCTCCAAAAACTCCAGCTCAAAGTCCGGCATCACCGTTTGCAGCAGGTGCGCGGGGTCAGGGTCGTCGCGCAGAAAGCTCGTCACGCTGGGCGCGGCGTAGACGCCGCCCTCGACCTTGGCGATGGTATCCTCCGACGCGCCGGGCAGGAGCTGGATCAGGTAGCCGCCGGCGGCGAGCACGCTGCGGTCACGATCGACCAGCACGCCGAGCCCGCAGGCGGAAGGGATCTGCTCCGACTCGACGAAGTAGGCGGCGATATCCTCCGCGATCTCCCCGCCAAGCAGGTCGATCGTGCCGACATAGGGCTGCTTCATTCCGAGGTCCTTGATAACGGTCAGCGTACCCTCATGCCCCACTGCGCCGCCGACGTCCAGCTTGCCGTCCGCGCGCAGCGGCAGGTCAACCGATGGGTCGCCGACGTAGCCGCGAACGTTGCCCTCGGCGTCGGAAACGACGAGCACGGTGCCAAGCGGCCCGCCGCCCTTGATCTGGAGCGTGATGCTCTCCCCCTCGCCCTTGAGGGCGTTGCCCATCATGGACGCTCCGGAGAGTGCGCGGCCCAGCGCCGCCGTGGCGACAGGCGTGGTATGATGGATGCTTCTCGCCCGCTCCACGAGGTTGCGGGTGCTGACGGCGGCAGCCTTGACGGAACCGTCTTTTGAGATCGCGCGTACAATGCAGTCGTTCATGGTATCATCACTTTCTTGTGCAGGAAATATAAATCCGTCCGTCGGCGTCATTCGGGCGGCGCAGGCGGCAGTCGCCCCAGACACGGATATTCGCAAAACCCGCCTCGGCGAGCCACTGTGTCAGGTCTTCGGCGCTGTAATACCGCTGGCGGTGGAACTCGGTCTCTCTGTCCCACGCGCCGTCCGGGCGGAGCGTGAACAGGTCGACGCAGTAGTCCAGCAGTTCGCGGCGGAAGTCGGTGCGCCAGACGCAGCAGACTTCATCGGACTCGTCCATATACACCTGAGCGTCCATCGCTTCCAGCTTGCCGCGGGCGTGTACGTCGAACACCAGCGCGCCGCCGGGCGAGATGAACAGGCGCAGCCGCTCGAAGGTGCGCCGCACGTCCTTCGGGTTCGTGAGGTAGTTGAGGCTGTCGAGGCAGCAGATCGCGGCGTCCACCGTATCGTTGAGGTCGAGGCGGGGCATGGACTGATGCAGGAACAGCGGCTCGACGCCGCGCAGCCCCTGCGCCTTCTCACGCGCCTCCATGAGCATATCCTCCGAGCCGTCCACGGCAATGAGCTCATAGCCGCGCTCCGTGAAAATACAGGTCATCGTGCCCGTGCCGCAGGCGAGGTCGAGCATCGTATGGATCGGCCGCTTAGCGGCGCGCAGCGCCAGCTTCTCCACAAAATCCGCGCGGCGCAGATAGTCCGCGTCGCGCATCAGTTCGTCGTAGGAGCCGGCGAGAAACTCATAACTCGCCATCGTTCATGCGCCCGAATACGCAGTCGTAACCGCCGGTGGAATCGTTGAGTGAGCGGGCGACGCGGGAGATCGTCGCGCTCGACGCGCCGGTGCGTTCGAGGATGTCGTTATAAACCATGCCGCGCGTCAGCAGACGTGCGACCTCGAAGCGCTGCTCCATCGCGCGCAGCTCGTTGAGCGTGCAGACGTCGCGGAAAAAGCTGTAGCACTCCTCCTCGTTTTGCAGCAGCAGGATCGCCTTATAAAAATCCTCGTTCTTCGCTTTCTTGCCGACGCGCTTGCCCGGTGCAGCCATGGCGCTCCCCTCCCCGTTGAAATCTCGCTTTACAGTTTAACAGAATAAAGGCAAAAAGTAAAGTCTCTTTTCGCACAGGCAGCCCGTTCGTGTCATAGCATGAGGCAAATGACAGCGGGAGGGGCATGATGGAGCAGGCGGAGCCGCGCCTCGCGGAGGCGCTCACAGCGGAACAGTCATGGGAGGCGGATGGCGTGCCGGTGCTGCGCGCGGCGGTGACGCTGCCGCAGATGGCGGGCGGCAGCGCGGCGGCACGGCGTTTCAACCGGTATTACCGGCGCTATTGCCGCGCCTACATAAGCTATTGCAAACAGATCCTGCTGCCGCAGGCGGAGGCCGCGTTCCGCGCGGCGCTGTCGGTCTCCGCGCCGTGGGAGGCGGCGCGCTCGGAGCTGACGTATCGCGTCGTCTGTCAAGCGGGCGGGACGTGGAGCGTCGTATGCGACGCGCGGGAGACGGTGGGTTCTCTGCCGCCGTTCCTGCTGCGACGCGCGGAGGTCTGGGACATGAAATCCGGGCTTCCGCTGCCGCTGAGCGAGTTCTTCCCGCCGCGCTCGCGCTGTCGGCGGATGCTGCTGCGCTTTGCGCGTGAGGAAACGCAGCGCCGCATCGAATGCGGGGCTGTTTACCGTGAGAACTGGCGCTCGGCGCTGCGGCGCGCGCTGAGCACACAGAACTTCTATCTGACGGACGATGGCCTGTGCTTCTTTTATCCGCTCTGCGCGCTTGCGGGCGCGGAAAAGGGCATCGTGAGCTTCACGATGCCCTATGACGAAGAAAACGGCCCCTTTATCGTTCGCACCTGAGGTACATTGCGGAGTACGGCGGCAACTCCAGCCCGCCGCCGAAATCGACGTCCTTTCCTGTCAGCAGATCGACGGCGCGTCCGCAGCCGAAGTCGCAGTGCGCGTGATACGGCTCGCCGTCGGCGTTGACGGCGACGAGGACGCGCTCGCCGTCGACGCGGCGCTGGAAGATCGTTTGCCTGTTGGTCAGGATCTTGTCGCCGAAATCACCGCGGCAGAGCGCTTCGCTCTCACAGTGGGCTTTTGCGAGGCGCGCGATCCAGTCCGTCAGCTCGTTCCACCGCGGCGCGTCAAAAGCGGGGCGCAGGTTCCAGTCGCTTCCGCCCTGTTTCCACGCTTGCTCGCCCCACTCGCTGCCATAGTACACACAGGGGATACCCGGCATACCGAACAGCAGCGCATAGATAAGCGGCAGGTGCTTCGGCTCCGTCAGGATGCTGGCGACGCGGGTGACGTCGTGGTTGTCCACGAAGCAAAGCAGGCGCTTTCCCTTGTAAAGCGTCCAAGGCTCCGGCCCGAACTGGCGCTTGAGGGAGTGGACGATCTCGAACAGGTTCATCGAGTTGAAGCTGGAATACAGGCCCTTGTAGCATTCGTAGTTCGTGCAGGAGTGCAGCATGGCGTCGCCCACCCATCGGTTATAGTCGCCGTGCAGCGTCTCGCCGACAAGGAAGAACTCCGGCTTGAGCGCGTCCGTGAATGCGCGCAGGCGGCGGATGAAATCAAGGTCAAGGCAGTACGCTACGTCGAGCCGCAGGCCGTCCACGTCGAACTCGTCCACCCAGAAGCGCACGGTGTCGAGCAGGTAGTCAATGACGGCGGGGTTGCGCAGATTCAGCTTGACAAGGTTGTAGCAGCCCTCCCACGCCTCATACCAGAAGCCGTCGTTGTAGGCGGTGTTCCCGTCAAAGCTGAGGTGGAACCAGTCCTTATACCGGGAGTCCTACTTCTTTTCCCGCACGTCGCGGAACGCCCAGAAGTTTCGTCCGACATGGTTGAACACCGCGTCGATGACAACGCGCACGCCGTGCGCGTGGAAGGCTTTGACGACCTCCCGGAAATCCTCGTTCGTGCCGAGGCGGCAGTCCAGCGTCCGGTAATCGCGGGTGTCATAGCCGTGCTCGTCGCTCTCGAACACCGGTGAGAGATAAACTGCATTCGCGCCGAGTCGTTCGACGTGGGCCGCCCAATCCTTGAGCGTTTCGATGCGATGGACAAGCCCGCCGTCGTTCTGCTGCGGCGCGCCGCAGAGTCCGAGCGGATAGATTTGGTAAAAGACAGCGTTTTCCGCCCACATAGGCCCATTCTCCCTTTGCCGATTGATGGGCTAAGTATAACCGCGGCGCGCGCAAAAAGCAAGCGCGGCGCAGTCCCGTCAAAACGGACAAGAATGCGCTTCATCTCTTGGCAAAAGGGGCTAATTTCGCCATCCGGCGCAGCTTTTTGTTGTATTTTGCTTTTTGCGCCGCTATAATTCATTCGTGTATATCTGCACATTTCCATTCCAACCCGCGTCCGGTACTCCACCTACGTAGCGAACACGGGAAAACAAAAAAGGAGGAAATATCCGCCCCGACCGGCGGTGCGGCAGTGTGGAGACCTGTCGCAAGGCGGCGCATCCCGCGCGGGTGGCCGCGAGGCTCCGTTTTGCGGAGGCAGCGGAGTTACGGTCAAAGAGCTATGGCAGAGGTATTACTCAAGGACGTCATGAAGATCTATCCCCACGCGCCCGGAGAGAGCAAGAAGAAGGCGAAGGCCGCTCTCGAAGAGGAGAAGAAGATCAACCTTCAGGTGACGGACGAAGGCGTTGTCGCGGTGCAGAAGTTCAACCTCGACATCAAGGACAAGGAATTCATCGTCCTCGTCGGCCCGTCCGGCTGCGGCAAGTCCACCACGCTGCGCATGGTCGCCGGTCTGGAGGAGATCTCCAAGGGCGAGCTGTACATCGACGGCAAGCTGATGAACGACGTCGCCCCGAAGGATCGCGACATCGCGATGGTCTTCCAGAGCTACGCCCTCTACCCCCATATGACAGTGCGCGAGAACATGGAGTTCCCGCTCAAGCTGCGCAAGATGCCCGCCGACGAGATCAAGCGCCGCGTCGATCACGCCGCCGAGACCCTCGGCATCACCCAGTACCTGCCGCGCAAGCCCAAGGCTCTGTCCGGCGGCCAGCGCCAGCGTGTCGCCATCGGCCGCGCCATCGTCCGCGAGCCGAAGGTCCTGCTGATGGACGAGCCGCTGTCCAACCTGGACGCGAAGCTCCGTAACCAGATGCGCGCGGAGATCATCAAGCTGCGCCAGCAGATCAATACCACGTTCATCTACGTCACGCACGACCAGGTCGAGGCCATGACGCTGGGCGACCGCATCGTCATCATGAAGGACGGCTTCATCCAGCAGATCGGCACCCCGCAGGAAGTCTTCAACCACCCGAAGAACCTGTTCGTCGCCGGCTTCATCGGCACGCCGCAGATGAACTTCTTCAACAACGCCAAGCTGACGGTCAACGGCGGCAAGTACACCGTTGAGATCCTCGGCAGCAAGATCGAGCTGACCGACGAGCAGAACGCCAATCTCGCCGCCAAGGGCGTGAAGGCGATGGACGTCGTCGCGGGTGTTCGTCCCGTCCATGTCATTCTGGACAGCAACGGCATCGAGGGCAAGATCGAGGTCAGCGAAATGATGGGCTCCGAGCTGCACCTGCACATGAACGCGGGCGGCCAGGACATCGTCGCGATCATTCCGACTACCGAGCTGGAGGGAACCGACGTGCGCAACGACGCCACGATGAAGTTCCACTTCCCCGCCAAGCTGATCCACCTGTTCAGCAAGGAGACCGAGGAGAACCTCATTTAAGCAATCAAGGCAATCAAAAACGGAGGCTGCGGCGCAGCCTCCGTTTTTGATTGCTTTTTGATCCATTTGCCGCTTGCGGGCGGTATGGTTTTATCTGCCATAGAGCCCGGTCATGTCGGCGATCTTCCGGGCAAGCGCCTTGCTGTCCTCTCCGGAGAGCATACGCCACTCCCAGTTGCCGGTCGCCTTACCCGGCGTGTTCATACGATTGTGCTGACCGAGGCAAAGCCAGTCCTGCATCTGCGCTACGAACAGCTTCGCCACGGAGCTCATGCCGCCGCGGATCACGCCGTAATGGAATCCCTCCTCCTCGTTGAGGCCGAGATACTTCTTCGCGTGCGCGATCTCCTTAGGGTCGCCGTCCTCCAGCCACTCGCCCACCGGCGTGTTGTCGTGCGTGCCTGTGTAGCAGACGCAGTTCTCGTGGTAGAAATGCGGCAGATAGTCGCTCGGCTCGTGCGGGTTGAACGCGAACACCAGCACCTTCATGCCCGGCAGCTTCGAATCCTTCAAAAGCTGCGCGACCTCAGGCGTGGCGTAGCCCAGATCCTCGGCGATGAATTCCAGATCGTGGAACCAGCCCGTCAGCGCGCCGACCAGCTTCATGCCCGGGCCCTTGACCCACTTGCCGTTCTTCGCGGTCTTCTCGCCGTAGGGCACCGCCCAGTAGCTCTCGAAGCCGCGGAAGTGGTCGATGCGGATCACGTCGAACAGGCGCTCCGCGCCGCCGACGCGGCGGATCCACCAGCCGAAGCCGCTGCGCTCCATCGCCTCATAGTCGTAGAGCGGGTTGCCCCAGAGCTGTCCGTCGGCGCTGAAATAGTCCGGCGGTACGCCCGATACCTCGGTCGGGACACAGCGCGAGTCCAGCTTGAACATCTCCGGCTCCGCCCAGACGTCGGCGGAGTCCATCGCGACGTAGATCGGCAGATCGCCGATGATGCGGATGCCGAGACCGTTGATATACTCCTTCAACTCAGTCCACTGTTTGAAAAACAGGAACTGGATATAGGTGAACAGCTCCACGTCGTCCTTCAGTTCGGCGCGCCACTTCTCAACCGCCTCGCGCCTGCGCGCGCGGATGTCCTCCGGCCATTCCAGCCAGGACTGCATATTGAAGTGCCGCTTGAGCGCCATGAACAGCGCGTAATCGGGCAGCCAGCCCTCGTTCTCCTTCGCAAACGCGCTCACCGCCGCCGCGTCGCGCGCCCAGCCGCGCTCCTTCGCCTTGGCGAGCAGCGGATAGCGTCCCTCGTAGATCTTGCCGTAGTCCACATAGCGCGGGTTCGTGCCCCACTCGCAGGCCTCGACCTCCTTCTTCGTCAGCAGCTTGTCCTTGATGAGCAGATCGAGGTCAATGAAATACGGATTGCCCGCAAAGGTCGAAAAGCTCTGGTACGGCGAGTCGCCGTAGCTGGTCGGGCCGAGCGGCAGGAGCTGCCAGTACTTTTGGCCGGCGGCCTTGAGGAAGTCGGCAAAGTCATAGGCAGCCTTGCCGAAGGTGCCGATGCCGTACGGCGAGGGCAGCGAGGAAATGGGCATCAAAATTCCGCTGGAACGTTCCATATCATTGTATCCTTTCGATTCAATAGAGATTTCAAACCATTTCTTCCGGACGGAAGATTTCGTCAAACGCCGCCTCGCTCAGAAAGCCGAGCGCGACGCAGGCTTCACGGAGGGAGAGGTTTTCTTCATGCGCCTTTTTTGCGACCTTCGCCGCGTTTTCATAGCCGATGTGCGGACTGAGTGCTGTGACCAGCATCAGGGAGCGATGCAGGTTCTCGCGCATTTTCTCGCGGTTCGCCGTCACGCCGCGCATACAGCGCAGGTCGAAGGACGTGATCGACTCCGCAAGCAGCCGCGCGGACTGGAGGAAATTGTATGCCGTCACCGGCAGGAAGACGTTCAACTCGAAGTTGCCCTGTGAGGCGGCGATCCCGACGGTCACGTCGTTGCCCATGACCTGGGCGGCGACCATCGTCACCTGCTCGCACTGGGTCGGGTTGACCTTGCCGGGCATGATGGACGAGCCGGGCTCGTTGGCGGGCAGCGTCAGCTCCCCAAGCCCGCAGCGCGGGCCGCTGGCGAGCCAGCGCACATCGTTGGCGAGCTTCATCATATCCGCCGCGAGCGCCTTCATGGCGCCGTGAGCGAATACCAGCTCGTCAAGGCTGGTGAGGGCGTGGAACTTGTTCGGCGCGGTGACGAAGGGCTTGCCCGTCAGCCGCGCGATCTCTGCCGCCACAGCAGCGTCAAAGCCCTCGGGCGCGTTGAGACCGGTGCCGACCGCCGTGCCGCCGAGCGCCAGCTCGTACAGCCCCGGCAGCGCCGCTTTCAGCTGCTCCGCGTCACGCTCCAGGCTCGCGCGCCATCCCGACGTCTCCTGTCCAAACGTGATCGGCACGGCGTCCTGTAAATGGGTGCGTCCGCTCTTGACCGCGTCGGCGTACTCGGCTTCCAGACCGCGCAGCGTTTTGATCAACCCCTCCACGGCGGGCAGGAGCCGATCCTCCACCGCGAGCGCCGCCGCGATGTGCAGCGCCGTCGGGAAGGTATCGTTGGAGGACTGGGACATATTGACGTCGTCGTTCGGGTGCAACAGTCCCAACCTGCCCGCAAGCTCGCTGCCGCGGCGGGCGATGACCTCGTTGACGTTCATGTTGGTCTGGGTGCCGGAGCCGGTCTGCCACACGACCAGCGGAAACTCCTCTGCCAGCGCGCCGCGTGCGACCTCCTCCGCCGCCGCGCAGATCGCGTCGCGCTTCTCCTCGGTCAGCTGATCCGGCAGCAGCTCGTGATTGACCCGCGCCGCCGCCTGCTTGAGGACGCCAAAGGCGTGGATGATCTCATCCGGCATCGTCTCAATACCGACGCCGATGGGAAAATTTCGCCGTGAGCGCTCGGTCTGCGCGCCCCAGTACCGCGCGGCGGGAACATCCATCTGCCCCATGCTGTCATGCTCGATGCGCACGTCCATAGCAACACCTCTTTTCATCCTGCCGCATTATACAACATAGAGACGCAAAACACAAGTTTTGCGTCTCTTGTTTGTAAAAAAGTCTCGCAGTTCTTGAAGGTTACAGCGTGGCGGCCATGACCGCCTTGATGCTGTGCAGGCGGTTCTCCGCCTCATCGAAGACGATGGAACGCTCGCTCTCAAACACCTCGTTCGTGACCTCAAGGCATTCCTCGCCGAACTTATGGTAAATGTCGAGACCGATGGTGGTCTCCAGATCGTGGAACGAGGGCAGGCAATGCTCGAACTTGCACTGCGGGCCTGCCGCCTCCATCAGCTCCATCGTCACGCGACAGGGCTTGAGGTCGGCGATGCGCTCCGTCCACGCTTCCTTCGGCTCGCCCATCGACACCCAGATGTCGGTGTAAATGACGTTCGCGCCGGGCACCGCCTTCATCGGGTCGGTGATGAATTCCAGCGTCGCGCCGGTCTCGGCGGCGACCGCCTGACACTCGGCGACCAGCTTGGGATCGGGGAAATACTTTTCCGGCGCGCAGGCGACGAAGTGCATGCCCATCTTCGCGCAGCCCACCATCAGCGAGTTGCCCATGTTGTAGCGCGCATCGCCCATGTAGACCAGCTTCTGCCCCTTGAGCGGGCCGAAATGCTCCTGCATGGTGAGGAAATCCGCCAGGATCTGCGTCGGGTGGAACTCGTTCGTCAGGCCGTTCCAGACCGGCACGCCCGCATACTTCGCCAGCGCCTCGACACGCTCCTGGCCGAAGCCGCGGTACTCGATGCCGTCGAACATCCTGCCCAGCACCCGCGCGGTGTCCGCGATGGATTCCTTGTGCCCGATCTGGCTGGCGGAGGGATCGAGATAGACCGCGTGCATACCGAGGTCGAAGGCGCCGACCTCAAAGGAGCAGCGGGTACGGGTCGAGGTCTTCTCGAAGATCAGCGCGACGCTCTTGCCCGCGCAGCTCGCGTGGGGGATGCCCGCCTTCTTCTTCGCCTTGAGATCGGCGGCGAGGTCGATCAGATACTGGATCTCCTCCGGCGTGAAGTCGAGGAGCTTCAGAAAGCTTCTGCCCTTCAGTGAAATCATGTCGTTATCCTCACTTTAACTGTTCTTTGACGTATGCGATCTGTTTGACCACCGAAGCCGGCGAGGTGCCGCCCTCGGAGATGCGCGTCTCCACGCAGGTGCGCAGGTCGATGGCGGCGTAGACGTCGTCCTCGATCAGGGTGCTGTACTGCCGATAGGTCTCCAGCGGCAGGGTTTCCAGCACGCAGCCGGTCTGGATACACTCGCTCACCAGCTTGCCGGAGACCTTGTACGCCGAGCGGAACGGCAGGCCCTTGCGCACGAGGTAGTCCGCGAGGTCGGTGGCGTTGATGAAACCGCCCTGCGCCGCGGCGTACATCGTGTCCGCGTGGACGGTCATGCCCGCCAGCATCGGCGTGAACACGTTCAGACACATCTTTACGGTGTCGAGCGCGTCGAACACCGCCTCCTTGTCCTCCTGCATGTCCTTGTCATAGGCGAGCGGCAGGCCCTTGAGCATGGTCAGCAGCGCCATCAGATCGCCGTAGACGCGCCCGGTCTTGCCACGCACCAGCTCCGCCATGTCGCTGTTCTTCTTCTGCGGCATGATCGACGAGCCGGTGGTAAAGGCGTCGCTGAGGGTGACGAAGCGGAACTCCCAGCTCGTCCAGAGGATAATTTCCTCGGAAAAGCGGGAAAGGTGCATCATCAGCAGAGACAGCGCCGAGAGCAGCTCCACGCAGAAGTCGCGGTCGGACACGGCGTCGATGCTGTTCTGCGCGACGGCGCGGAAGCCCAGCATACTCGCCTCCATCTGCCGGTCGGTGTCGTAGGTCGTGCCCGCCAGCGCGCAGGCGCCGATGGGTGAGACATCGATGCGTTTGCGGCAATCGGCGAGACGGCCGAGGTCGCGCAGCAGCATCATGGCATAGGCGAGGATGTGATGGCTGAACAGGATCGGCTGCGCCCGCTGCAAATGCGTGTAGCCCGGCATGATCGCGTCCCTGTTGTCCTCCGCCAGCTTGACGATCGCCTCGATCAGGCCCCTGACCTGCTCGGCGATGGCGTCCGACTCGTGCCGCAGGTGCAGGCGCATGTCCAGCGCCACCTGATCGTTGCGGCTGCGGGCGGTATGCAGCTTCTTCCCCACGTCGCCGAGGCGCTCGGTGAGCACCTGCTCGACGAACATATGGATATCCTCCGCCTTGGGGTCGATGGCGAGCGCGCCGTCGTCCAGATCGTCGAGGATGGTCTGCAAACCGTCGATGATGGCGTCAGCGTCGCTCTGTGAGAGGATCCCCTTCGACGCCAGCATCGCCGCGTGCGCCATGCTGCCCGCGATGTCCTCGCGGTAGAGCCGCCGGTCGAAGCGGATGGACGAGTTGAAATCGTCCGCCACGCTGTCCGTCACGCCGGACGTCCGTCCGGCCCACATCTTTGCCATAGTATTTCCCTTCTCAGAGTTTCCCCTGTTCCCTCAAAGCCTGCACCTTGGTCGGCAGGCCCCAGCAGTCGATGAAGCCCGCCGCCTGCGCCTGATCGTAGTCGCTGTCGCCGAAGGTGACGAGGTTCTCGGAGTAGAGCGAATAGGGCGAGGTCACGCCCGCGGGGATGATGTTGCCCTTGTAGAGTTTGAGCTTCACCGAGCCGGTGACGTATTTATTGCTCTCGTTAGCGAACGCCGTCAGGCACTCCTGCAGCGGCGTATACCACTTGCCGTTGTAGATAAGGTCGGCATAATCGACGGCGAGCTTCTTCTTGACGTGCAGCGTCTCCTTATCGACGGTGATCATCTCCAGATGCTCATGCGCGTAGTAGAGGATCGTGCCGCCGGGAGTCTCGTAGACGCCGCGGTCCTTCATGCCGATGAGCCGGTTCTCCACGATGTCGATGATGCCGATGCCGTGCTTGCCGCCCAGCGCGTTCAACTCGCGGATGACGTCGCTCGCCTTCATCTTCTTGCCGTTGACGCCCACCGGCGCGCCCGCCTCAAATTCGACGGTGACGTACTCCGGCTCGTCCGGCGCCTGAAGCGGCGACACGCCCATTTCGAGGAAGCCCGGCTTTTCGAGCTGCGCCTCGTTTGCGGGGTCTTCAAGGTCGAGGCCCTCGTGGCTCAGATGCCAGAGGTTCTTATCTTTGGAGTAGTTGGTCTCGCGGCTGATCTTCAGCGGAACGTTGTGCGCCTCGGCGTAGTCGATCTCCTCATCGCGGGACTTGATCTCCCACTCGCGCCACGGCGCGATGACGGGCATGTTCGGGGCGTAGCGCGCGATCGCCAGCTCGAAGCGCACCTGATCGTTGCCCTTGCCGGTGCAGCCGTGCGCGATGGCGTCGGCGCCCTCGGCGAGCGCGATCTCCGCGATCTTCTTGCCGATGACGGGGCGCGCGAACGCGGTGCCAAGCAGATAGGTCTCGTAGTTCGCGTCCATCTTGAGCGCAGGAACGATGACCTCGTCCACCATCTCGTCGGTGAGGTCGGCGATGATGAGCTTGCTCGCGCCGGTCTTGAGCGCTTTCTCCTCCAGGCCGTCCAGCTCGCCGTCACCCTGTCCGACGTCCGCCGCCACGGCGACGATCTCGGCGTTGTTGTAGTTCTCCTTGAGCCAGGGGATGATGATCGACGTATCCAGACCGCCCGAATAGGCGAGTACGATCTTCTTGATGTTTTCCTTCTTCATGGGTCAGCCTCCAAAGTGCATAAAAATAGTCCCGAGGTGGAATCTTGGGACTATTTTATGTAGGGTAACGTGAATTGTCAAGGAATATGATGCATATAAATTCATCTTTCGTCGGACTTGCATGGATAAGCATGCACCGTTGCCGATCCCTTTGTGCAACTTTACCCGCCAACCTCCGGCGTGCGGATCGTATAGGTGGCAACGCCGTCGGTGAACACCAGCTTGTCCGGTTTCCGCTTGCGTTCCGTCTTCGTTTTGGCGGCGCTCAGGCGGCGTTTCTGCTCACGCAGGGCGAAGGGCACCGCCGCGCAGGACAGGGCAACGAAAAAGCCTGCCGACAGAACGATATCCTTCATCTGCTCATACTCGCCCCAGACCGCGCCCAGCACCGCGTCCGCGACGCTCAATGCCGCCGCGCCCAGCAGCAGAGCAACCATGCTGCGCCGATTGACGATCTTACGGAGCGGCAAGTCCGGGAACACCGCCTTTGCCGCCAGAAGGAACGAGCCTGCCAGCAGCGCCAGCATCAGCGCGAAGCCAGCGACCTTGCCCAGTGCCGGGGAGACCAGCGTCCACGCCGCGCCCGCCGCCGCGAGGATGGCGCTCCCCACTCCCCAGAGCGGCAGAACGACCAGCAGCCGCACGAGCAGCGGCAGCCGCAGGATGCGCTCGCGCAGCATCGCGCGGACGCCGCCGCGCTTGCGCGTCTCCTCGCTCTCATCCTCCTCCACGCCCGCGTCGTCGTCATCCTCCGCACCGTCGAGCCCGACGGTCATATTGTATGCGACATTGGGCGAACCGTCGTCCGGCAGCAGCGCCGCCGGAGAGTCGAACAGACTGCCGGTCACGACGCTCGCCGCCGTCAGCAGCGCGATGGCGCTGACCGCAGCGGTTTTTTTGACCTTTCCCGCCGGTTTCTTTTTCTCGTTCGTTTCCATATCCCTTTCCCCGTTATGTTTCGGAATAGGCAAGGCTCATCCGAAGTGCGGCTCGTTCCGAAACTCTGTTTACATAATATCTTCCGTTTTCCTCGCCCCACGCGATGTGGACCGTTTCGCCGAGCCGCGCCTCCGCGTGGTACTCCGCCCTGACCTCGCGCAGCAGTTTTCCGCTCTTCGCGGCGGGCAGACGATCCTCCAGCATATCGAAATAGCGGGTGTTGTTCATGTGCCCGTTCAGGTCGACATAACTATACGGAACTGTGAAGTCGAAGCGGTTCGGCGTCTCGATCGGCGCAATGCGCGTCAGGTACGGCAGCTCGCGTCCCGTCGTCACGCCCTCGATCCAGTCCCCGAACTCGCCGGATAACACGATCGTGCGCGTGCTCTCGTCCATCAGCGTCCAGACGGCGCTGCCGCGCACCAGCGTCTCGCCAGATCCGGACAGGATCTCGTAATAGCGCGGAAACAGGACGCGGAGCGTCTTCCCCGGCCAGGAGCGCAACGTAACGCGCTCGTCGTAGACCGGCATCCGGTCGATGACGACGTACTGGCGCGCGACGACCCACAGAAGTCCCCGGTCCAGCGTCCTGTCGCGTCCCAATCCCAGCTCTTCCATGTGGCGCATGGACGCGCTCTGGAACAGCGCGAAGAGCGTTGAGGCGCGAAGCCGTCGGAAGCAGTCCACGTGCTCGCTGCCGAGCCGCAGCGCCCGTTCATACAATCCGTTCATTTCCTGCCGAATATCTCCTGTCCGGTCATGTCGCTTCTCCTCACAGCTTTGTGTCCAGCGCCCAGCGCCTGATCTTGCCGGTCGCCGTCCGCGGCAGCGGCTTGTCCCGCCGCAGGATGGCGGCGATCTGCTGCCCGCGCGCCCGCGCGTTCTGATACGGCGTAAGCGCGGCAAGGAGCGTGGCGTCGTCCCGTTCGTCGCCGTGCAGCACCAGCGCCACGCGGCCGCGATGCAGCGCGAGCGCAAATTCCGAAGTGCCGAGCAGCCGCTCGATCTCCGCCTCCGCCTCGGGCAGGAACAGCTTCGTACCGTCGCGCAGCACGAGGATGTCCTTCTTCCGTCCCGTGATGTGGAGCAGCCCGTTTTCGTCAAAGAATCCGAGGTCACCCGTCTGCAGCACGCCGCCGTGCAGCACCGCCGCCGTATCCTCGGGGCACTTGTAGTATCCCTTCATCATGCAGGTACGTACCCTGACAAATATCTCGCCGTCCTCGGCAATGGTGATCTCGTCGTCCGGGCAGACCGTCATGGCGCGGGGATCGTCGCCCAGCGAGAGCGCGACGCCGGAGCCGGTCTCGGTCAGGCCGTAGCCGAAGCTGACGCGGACGCCGCGCGCCTTCGCCGCCTGCAGCAGCGCGTCGGGACAATCGCCCGCGCCGACGAGGATCAGCTTCAGTTCGTCGTTCAAGAGGTCATGCCTGAGCAGGTAGCCCAGCAGCATCGGCACAAGGGAGATCGCCGTGGGCCTGAAAAACGCACAGTCGTCCGTGTGATGCCCCGTGCCGCGGCCGAGCGCCACGCAGGCGCCGCAGGAAAGCCCCCACAGCAGCCCGCAGACGAAGCCGAACACGTGGTTCAGCGGCAGCATACAGAGCAGCGTGTCGTCCGGCGTGAGCGGCAGCAGCGCACCGCCGTTGTAAGCGCTGGCGCAGAGCTTCTTCTCCGTCAGCACCACCGCCTTGGAGCGCGCGGTCGTGCCGGAGGTGAAAAACAGCACCTTCCCCGCGCCATGCTTTACGCCTTCGGTCAGGTTCGGCGCAAGGCTGGCGCAGAGATCGTCCGCCCCCCAGAGCAGATCGACGTCCGTATAAGGCAGCAATCCGCGCAGAATGGCGACCGGCACGTTTCTGTCAAGCATGACGACCTGAAGGCCCGCGCGCACTGCGGCAAACAGCTCGATCACACAGGCGAGGCTGCCGTCGGCAAAGACGCCGAGGCAGGTCTTGCCGGTCTGTTCCAATTCAAGCGCGCGCGCCTTGACCGTCTCATAGAGCCGCCGATAGCTCATCTCCCTCAGTATGCCGCCCTCCTCATAGCGGAGCGCGGGCGCGTCCGGCGTGCGGTCAACGTACCAGCGGATCAGCTCCGAAAAGCTCAGAAATCGCAAATCGGTTCACCTCACGTCAGTTTTTTACAAATACAGTATAGCACAGCCTGTTTCTCTTGCAAAGAGTATTTTAGCCGCGGCAATTCCCGGCGGTCATCGCGCCGTTTGGTCTTATGTTTCATCCCACGACCTTGCGCCCATCCGACCAGACGGCGCGGATCGCGCTCTTGTCCATCAGATAGATGCTGCGCTCGAAGCGCTCGCGGAGCGTCAGCTCCCGCACCGGCTCGGTGAACACGCCGTCGTCCACCACGACGGCGTGGAGCGGACGCCCGACGGCAAAGCCGCCGTCCGCGCCGAAGTACCGGTGTCCCGCCGTGGAGCCGAGGTAATACGCCTCGTCCACGGTGAGGAACTCATCCTCGCCGTCGGTCTGCATATAGAGCACCTTCGAGGCGCGGATGCTCATGGTGATGACGCGGTTCATCGCGAGGATCGCGCCGGCGGCAATGTCGCTGCCGAGCGTCACCCAGACGCCCTCGCGGAGCATCGTGCGGATGGGCGCGACGCCGGAGCAGATGTTGATGTTCGAGCCCGCGCAGTGCGCCACGGCAACGTTGTGGGCCAGCAGCGCCTCTCGCTCCCGCGCGTCGGAGTGGACGCAGTGCGCCATGACCGTGTGATCCTTCCACAGCCCGTACTTGGCATAGGTCTCCCAATACTGCGCGCAGTCCGGATGCAGCTCGCGCACCAGCGCGATCTCATCGCCGTTTTCGGAGAGGTGCGACTGGACGTACAGCCCGCGCTCCTCCGCCAGCTTTCCCAGCCACGCCATCAGCTCGTCGGTGCACGACGGCGTGAAGCGCGGCGTCAGGATCGGCCTGACGTGCCTGAAACCGCCGCAGGCGTCCAGCCAGCGCAGCGTCTCGCGTTTGCTCTCCTCCGTCGTCTCGCGCAGGACGTCGCTGCTGTTGCGGTCCATGTTTACCTTGCCGACGTAGCCCGTCACGCCCGCGCGCTCCAGCTCCTCCATGAGGATCAGCGTCGCGTCCGCGTGGAGCGACGAGAACATGCACACCCGCGTCGTGCCGCCGGTGATGAGATCGTCCGCAAGCTTCCGGTAGATGCGCCGCGCGTAGTCCGTATCGGCGAAGCGCGCCTCAGTCGGAAACGTGTAGGTGTTCAGCCATTCCATCAGCGGCAGATCCATCCCCGTGCCGAGCATCGGGTACTGCGGCGCGTGCAGATGCATATCGACAAAGGAGGGCATGATGAGCGCGTCGCCGTAATTGACGTATTCCGCGTCCGCGCCCTGCGGCGCGGCAGGCAGGATCTCCTTCAGCTCCCCCGCGTCGCCGAGCAGCAGCGCGCCGCGCGGCAAGACCGTCAGCTCGCCGAGACGCGGTGAATACACGATGTTTCCTTGTATGATTTTCACAAACAACATCTCTTTTCATATGACGTCATTGTAATAATAGCACAGCCATGCGTACAATGCAAGTATTCATATTTTTTTGCTCCGCCGCATAGTTTGTCCGTGAGGTGATGACAAATGGGCAAGCGGACACGCCGTTACCTGCGCACTTTCGGAGCGCTCATACCGGCGCTGGCAACACTTTGGACGGTGGCGGCGGCAGCGCCCCTGCGAAGCCTCGACGAGGCGGTGCGCGCGCTGGATACGGGCGCGCTCTCCATGGCGCTGATCCGCTTTGAACGCGGCGCGCTGTTCCCCGAAACCGGCCTATCGTTCCCCGCGTCAATCGCGCTTCGCGCGGCGCCGCTGCTGTACGCCGCGCGGGACAACGCCGCAGCGGCGCAGGAGGATGAGCCCGCGCAGAGCTCTCCGCTTCCGCGCGAGGACGACGCCCCGGAACGGGAAACGGAGCCCGCCCTCGCGGCGCCGGACGTCACCGTACGGGACAACGGCGTGCCCTCCACAACGCTGCGCCCCTCGGACGCATCGGGCTATCTCGCCCGCGGCAGCGCGCTGGTGCACAACACCTCCGCGTCGGCTTTGACGGCGGAGCAGCTCGGCTCCGGCTTCTCCGCGAAGCTGACAGACGCCGCGCCGCAGGTGCTGATCGTCCACACGCACGGCTGCGAGGCGTACACCATGCCGCCGGGCGAGGAATACGCCGAGAGCGACGACCACCGCACGCTGGACGAGCGGTACAACGTCCTGCGCGTCGGAGACGAGATCGAGCGGGTGCTGACGGACGCGGGCATCGGCGTGCTGCACGACCGCACGCTGCACGATTATCCGAACTACTCCGGCGCCTACAACCGCTCGCTCGCGACGGTCGAGCGGTACCGCGCGGAGCATCCGTCGCTGGTCTTTATCCTCGACGTCCACCGGGACGCGGTGGCGGACGCGAACGGGAATCAGTACAAGCTGCTGTGCGCCGAGGAGCCGAACGCCGCGCAGCTGGAGTTCGTCGTCGGCTCCGACGGCGGCGGTCTGGAGCATCCGCGCTGGCGCGACAATCTCGCCCTCGCCTGCGCGGTGCAGGAGACGATCCTGAACGAATACCCCACGCTGATGCGCCCGATCATCGTGCGCAACTCGCGCTACAACCAGCAGGTGACGACCGGCTCGCTGCTGCTTGAGGTCGGCACGGCGGGCAACTCGCTGGACGAGGCGCTGATCGCCGCCCGGCTGTTCGCGGAGGGCTTCGTAAAAACGCTCGGGAGCCGGCCCGAAGGCTGACTCCCGAGCGTTTGCTCCCGTCTTATTTCATCAGTTCCGCGATCATATCCGTGTACGCGCCGGGATCGTCCAGCGGGAGTCCCGCGATCAGCAGGGACTGGTTGTAGAGGATCTTCGCGTACAGCTCCGCCTTGGGGCGGTCGGCGCTCATCGCCGCCTCCATCGCCAGCACGGAGGGATGCTTCGTGTTCAGCTCCAGAATGCGGTCCGCCTTCATCGGCTCTGGCATATCGAAGTTCTTGAAATACTTCTCCATCTCGAAGCTGAAGCCCGTGCCCGCGGACATGCAGGCGGGATGCGTCCTGAGGCGGTGCGACGCCTTGGCGTCCTTGATCTTGTCGCCGAGCGTTTCCTTGACGAAGCGCATCAGCTCCGGCTTCTCCTCCACGCTCTCCTTTTCCTCGTCGCCCAGCTCCAGATCGCCGTCCACGATGGAGCGGAACGGCTTGTCGCTGTACGTTTGCAGAGCCTGGAGCACGAATTCGTCCGCCTCGCCGGTGAGGTAGAGCACCTCGTAGTTCTTCTCCTTGAGCAGCTCCGTCTGCGGCAGGGCGTCGATCTGCGCAGCGCTCTCGCCCGCGGCGTAGTAGATGCACTTCTGGCTCTCCGGCATACGGTCGGCGTATTCGCGGAGGCTCACGAGCTTCTTCTCCGTGGAGGAGTAGAACAGCAGCAGCTCCTTCAGCTCGTCCTTCCGCGCGCCGCCGTCCTCGCCCGCGATGCCGTAGCCGATGGAGCGGCCGTAGTTGGCGTAGAACTTCTCGTAGCCCTCGCGGTCGTCCTTCTTGAACTTGTCGAGGTCGGCGAGGATCTTCTTTTCGAGATTCTTCGCGATGACCTTGAGCTGGCGGTCGTGCTGCAGCAGCTCGCGGGAGATGTTGAGCGAGAGGTCGGGCGAATCCACCACGCCGCGCACGAAGCGCAGGTAGTCCGGCAGCAGCGCGTCGCACTTGTCCATGATCATGACGCCCGCGCTGTAGAGCTGCAAGCCCTTCTCAAACGCCTCGGTCTGGTAGTTGAGCGGCTTTCTGGAGGGGACGAACATCAGCGCCCTGTAGGTGATATTACCCTCGACGGAGACGGTGATGACGCGCTGGGGCTTGTCAAAATCGCGGGCGAGCTCCTGATAGAACTTCGCGTACTCCTCGTCCGTGACCTCGCTGCGCTTGCGCTGCCAGAGCGGCACCATGGAGTTGATCGTCGTCAGCTCGTCCACCATCTCGTACTCCGGCTTTTCGGTGTCGGAGCCTTCCTTCTCCTTCTGCACCGGCGTCAGCATCCGGATCGGGTAGCGGATATAGTCGGAGTACTTCTTGATGAGGGAATACAGCTTGTAGTTGTCCAGATACTCACTGTACTTCTCATCCTCGGTGTCCTCCTTGAGGTGCATGACGACGTCGGTGCCGACGCCCGCCTTTTCGCACTCGCCGATCGTATAGCCGTCCGCGCCCGCGGAGTTCCAGCGATACGCCTGCTCCGAGCCGTACTTCTTCGTGACGACGGTGATCTCGTCCGCGACCATGAACGCGGAGTAGAAGCCCACGCCGAACTGGCCGATGATGTCCACGTCCTCGCTCGCGCCCGCCTCCTGACGGAACTTGTACGAGCCGGACGCCGCGATGACGCCGAGGTTGTTTTCCAGCTCGTCCCTGTCCATACCGACGCCGTTGTCGGACACGGTGATGGTGCGAGCGTCCTTATCGACGGTGATCTCGATGAAGAAATCGCCGCGGTTCATGCCGACCTTGTCGTCGGTGAGGGAGAGATAGCACAGCTTGTCGATGGCGTCGCTGGCGTTGGAGATGATCTCGCGCAGGAAGATCTCCTTGTGCGTGTAGATCGAGTTGATCATCAGGTCGAGCAGCCGCTTCGACTCCGCCTTGAATTGTTTCTTTGCCATGGGTCACACACTTCCTTTGTCGATTTGATACGATACTAGCACATAATTGTTGCGTTTCTGTGAATTTTCACTTCAACCGTGCTATTATAGGACAAGCTTGCAGAAAACGCAAGCGCAAAGAAACGCCGCGAGGCGCAGGTCAAGCGGCTCACGCGGAAACAGAAAACCCGATGCAGAATCAGCCGCATCGGGTAATCCGGTCGTTCAGTTGTTATCTTGCTTGCCCGCGGTAGAAATCCTCCGCAACCTCGGCGATGTGCTCGCCCGACAGGCCGAACTGTTTCAGCAGCTCGCCCGCGGGGCCGGAGTGGCCGAATACGTCGTTGACGCCGACGCGCCGCACGGGTGTGGGCAGCTTCTCGCTCAGCAGAGCGCAGACCGCTTCGCCCAGTCCGCCGATGACGGAGTGCTCCTCGCAGGTGACGATCCTGCCGCACTCCCGCGCTGCCTTGAGCACAAGCTCCTCGTCCAGCGGCTTGATGGTGCAGAGATTGATGACGCGGGCGTGAATGCCCTTCTCCCGCAGCATCTGCCCCGCCCGGATCGCCTCATAGGTCATCAGTCCGGTCGCAAGGATGGCAATATCGCCGCCGTCCTGCACCACCTCGCCCTTGCCGATTTGGAAGTCGAAGCCCTCCTCGTGGAATACGGGCACGGCGAGGCGTCCGAAGCGCAGGTAGACCGGTCCCTTGTACGCATACGCCGCCCTGACCGCCGCGCGCGCCTCCACATCGTCGGAGGGACACAGAACGACCATGCCGGGAATGGAGCGCATCAGCGCGAAATCCTCGCAGCACTGGTGAGACGCGCCGTCCTCGCCGACGGAAATGCCGGCGTGCGTCGCGCCGATCTTCACATTGAGATGGGGATAGCCGATGGAATTGCGCACCTGCTCGAACGCGCGGCCCGCCGCGAACATCGCGAAGCTGGACGCAAACGGCACCAGCCCCATCGCGGCGGCGCCCGCCGCAACGGAGATCATATTGCCCTCGGCGATGCCGCAGTTGAAGTGGCGTTCGGGAAACGCCTTTTTGAACGTACCGGTCTTGGTCGCGCCGGCAAGATCCGCGTCAAACACGATCACGTCGTCATGCTCGCGCGCAAGCTCGACCAGTGCGTTGCCGTAGCTGTCGCGGGTCGCAATCTTTTTCACGTCTGCCATCTCACATCGCCTCCAATTCCCTGATCTGCGCGTCCAGCTCTCCGATCGCCTGCTCGTACTCCGCGTCGTTGGGCGCCTTGCCGTGCCAGCCGGCCTGATCCTCCATGTAGCTGACGCCCTTGCCCTTGACGGTCTTCATCACGATGGCGGTGGGTACGCCCTTGGTCTCCTTTGCCTTGGCAAACGCCGCCTCGATCTGGTCGAAGTCGTGACCGTCGATCTCCTCCACGTGGAGTCCAAAGGCTCTCAGCTTGTCCACGATGGGATACGGGTCGATGACGTCGCCGATCCTGCCGTCGATCTGGAGATCGTTGTTGTCGACGATGACGCAGAGGTTGTCCAGCTTGTAGTGGTGGGCGAACATCATCGCCTCCCAGACCTGTCCCTCCTCGATCTCACCGTCGCCCAGCAGCGCGTAGACGCGGCAGTCCCTGCCCTGATACTTTGCGGCAAGCGCCATGCCGGCGGCGGCGGACACGCCCTGGCCCAGCGAGCCGGTGGACATATCGACGCCCGGCGTCTCGTTCATGTTGGGGTGACCCTGCAAGCGGCTGCCGATCCGGCGCAGCGTCGTCAGCTCCTCCGCGGGGAAAAAGCCGCGCTCCGCCAGCGCCGCGTACAGACCCGGCGCGGTATGTCCCTTGGACAGCACAAAGCGGTCGCGATCCTCCCACTGCGGGTCCTGCGGATCGACGCGCAGCTCTTTGCAATAGAGGTAGGCAAACACGTCCGCCGCGGACAGGCTTCCGCCGGGATGGCCGCACTTGGCGGCGTGGGTGCCCGTCACGACGCCTTTGCGAATGCGCGCCGCGGCAAGCTTCATTTGTTTCGTTTCCTCTCTCGTCATAAGCAGCTCCTCCTGTTTTGTCATATCGTATTGAAATCAGCTCCAGTATCGCTCGTTCAGCCGTTCCATGTGTTCTCTCATAAAGGCGTAGGCATCCTCCGCCCTGCCTTCCAGAACAGCCTGCGCGACGTTGAGATGTTCCTGATTGTTCTGCTCGCGGTATTTCTGCGTGGCGACGGTTCGGCGCAGGATCAGATCCCACATCCGCTGCTCCATCGCCTGAAATACCATCTCCATCATCATGCAATAGAGCGTATTGCCGCTCGTCCGCGCCAAGAACAGGTGGAACTCCTTGTCCACCTTGGTGGAATAGACGTCCTGACGCGCTTCCCTGTTAAAGCGCGAGATGATGTCCCGAAGCTCCGCGCGCTGGGCCTCGTTGATCATCTCCGCAGCCATGCGGGCAATTTGTGGCTCCAGCGTCATCCGTGCCTGGATGATGTCCTGCGGTTCGACGTCCTGCACCATATCCTCTACAGAGGGCACCGTTCGTATGACGAAGTATCCCGAGCCACGCACGGATTCGACGAATCCATTCAACTCCAGCGCGGACAGTGCTTCACGGATCGGCACTCGGCTCACCTTGAACATATCGCAGAGTTCATGCTCGCTTGGCAGTTGTTCTCCGATCTGATAATCTCCCGCAACAATGGAGTCTTTCATTTGGTTGTAGATTTCGATGTACAGCTTGGTAGACGAAACCGGGTGAAATGCTTTCATATAAAACCTCAAGATGATCGATTCAAACACTCATATGATAAGTATCATATCATACAATGCAAAAAAAGCAAGTATGCTTATGTGCAGTTTGCTTCGAATCAAAACAAAGAACGCCGCGGACAATCAATCTGATATGCTCCCTCTATAGGAGACAGTGAAAAACAAAACTGTCACCTATGGAGGGAGCGTTGCTATGTCAGGAAAAGGAAAAGTAA
>JBGVBS010000043.1:0-19788 GCA_045225715.1 Oscillospiraceae bacterium | reverse complement strand
ATCTCGCAAGAGGTACTTGAAATTCTGCTTTGACGTAGCGCCGTATACCTGACCGGTACGTACGGTGCAACGGGAGGGAGGGGCCGACCTCTCAGTCGAGTAGCCAAGGGGACTTTCACCCCGAGGCTCTCACGGAACCGTACGTGAACCTCTCGATTCATACGGCTCTTATCAATCACAATACGTTTTATCGACTGAGAGCCCAGTGTGCGAACATATGGCGCTTTGAGAACGTTTCTGGTATCATTAAGCCATGAGTGCGCCGGTTCGGTGCGTGTACTGTGCCGGAACTGGTGGCAATGAACATGGATGGGGAAAGTGTTGTCCTCTGCATGAATTCGGCCAGCATATTTATCGACGATGTACTGGATTCCGTCCCGGCTTATTTTCTGACCGCAGCGATTAACAAGCAACGGCGTTCCCACCAGTGCATGTGATCTCTGACGCTGAATATACTCATCTATCAGTTGAGCTGTTCGCTGCGAAATAACTACAAGGTGGAGGCATACATCGGGCAGTCCACCACGCGCGAGACGCGGGCGTGGTCCGTTGAGGCGGTACAGTTGATTTTTGAATATCTTCCCCGCGCCTATCGGGACGGAAACGACCTCGACGCGCGTCAGGCGATGCTGCGTGCCTCATACCTTGCAGGTATGTCCTTTACGCGCTCCTATGTCGGCTACTGCCACGCGGTGGCGCATTCGCTCGGCGGGCGATACGACACGCCGCATGGCCTTGCCAATTCGGTGCTGCTGCCCTATGTGCTCCGCGCCTACGGCGTAAGCGTCTATCGGCAATTGAAGGAGCTGGCGGTCGCTGTTGGCCTTGCAGGGTCGGGTGCGCCGGAATCGGTCGCCGCTGAACGGTTCATCCGCCGCATCGAGGAGATGAACCGCGAAATGGGCGTCCCCGAAAAGCTCTCCGGCATCCAAGCGGAAGATATCGAGATGCTGTCCCACCGCGCGGACAGGGAGGGCAATCCGCTCTATCCCGTCCCACGCCTGATGGACGCGCGGGAGCTGGAGCGGTTTTATACGATGGTTGCCGACAAATTGGACGAGGAGTAGGAGAGACTGCCATGTGGACAGAAGAGCGCATACATAACGTCGTGGAGCGACAGCGAACATTTTTCCGAACTGGGAGGACGCTTGACACCGACTGGCGCGTCGAGCAGCTGCAAAAGCTGAAAACGGCGCTGCTGGTACATGAAAAGGAACTGACCGTCGCGCTCGCCGCCGACTTGGCGCGCAGCGAGGCGGAGGCGTATTTCTGCGACATTGGCAGCACCGTGGCCGAGATCAACGAGACGATCCGCGGGCTGAAAAAGTGGGCGAAGCCGGAGACGCATTTCAGCGGACTCGTGTGCTTCCCGAGCATTGTGACCAAGGTTTATAAGATGCCCTACGGCGTGTCGCTGATTATCAGCCCGTTTAACTTCCCGTTTCTGCTGTCCCTTGGCGTGCTCGTCGCGTCCATTGCGGGCGGCAATACGGCGGTCATCAAGGCGAGCTCCAAGTCGCCGAATTGCACGGCGGCGCTGCAGAAGCTGATCGCGCAGATGTTTCCGGAGGAGTACGTGACGGTCATTGATGGCGGACATGACGTCGCCGACATGTGCCTCGCGGAGCGGTTCGACAAGATCTTCTACACCGGTTCTCCGCGCGTTGGGAAGCACGTCATGGCGGAGGCAGCGAAACGCTCAAATATGCGCCGAATATTATTTATCCCGTGGGCATTGACGAGGGAATCGTTAATCATGAGCTGTTTTCGCCGCTGTTGCCGGTGGTGACGTACAGGGGCGCCGAGATCGATGCGTTGATGGAGACCATTGCGTCGCGGGAGCATGGCCTCGCGTTGTATTTGTTCACGCGAGACGTCGCATGGGCGAAGCGCGAGATGGCATCGCAGCAGTACGGCGGCGGGTGCGTCAACGAGGTATGCTTGCACCTGATGGTCAAAGGCGTGCCGTTCGGTGGCACGGGGCATTCCGGTATGGGCGCCTACCACGGCGAATGGGGCTTCCGCGAGTTCACGCACCCATCAACGGTATTGATCGGTTCGACGCACTTCAATCTGCCGCTCCGAGAGCATCCGTACACGGGGAAGGGGAAGTGGAAGCTCGCGGTTCTAAGAAAATTTGAACGGTAAAAGATCATACTGCGTGAAGGTCAAGCAGAGGTGTAAAGCTCCGAAAACGATGCCTTACATCTCGTTTGACTAGATTGGAAACAGGGCTATGTCAGCGCGTTCCTTTAGCGTGTATGCCACGCCTGTGCAGCCATCAGCAAGCCGGCTTCCGAAAAGCCAAGATCAAATGAAAGATTCGCTGCGTTCTGTGCAAGGAGCGACTCGTGTGCGGCGAGCCGTATCCGTTGTTGCCCGCAGGAAACGTCAACCGCGCCTGCTGCGCAGTAAAGCAGTACCATTTCGGCACCCTTTTCGGCTTGAAAAACGGTGTTGCCGGATGTAGAGTGAAAAGAGCGCATAGTCCCGTCTGCCCGTCCCTTTCGCAGCATCAGGTTGAAATCGGTGCAGCGGCCGGTTGAATGTGTAGCGTCGCCGCCGTCAAACGCGTGAACGTCTCCGGGATGCAGCGTCAACGGCGAACCGCCGTTGTGGGAGAGCGTCATATCGCCCTGTATCGTGGAGATGAAGCGGCAATAGTCGGGGAGCGGCGTAAAGTCAGACTCGTCCAGTTCGACAGTCGCGCTGCTGATGCGCCAGAGGAAGCTCCGGTCAGCGTAAACAGCGCCTTCTGGGGCGATGGCCAACTGCGTCGTTGATCCGCCTGACCACTGGGTCGTCAGATAATCCAAAGGCTTGAGAATATTGAAAATAGGTAGCATAAGAAGTCCTTCTTTCTGAGTGGAATATGGCAAATGCCTCCGGCAAAAAAATCGCCGAAGGCATTTGCGGGGAAAGGAAATGGGAGAAAATCTATCCGTTCTCGATCATTGAGACGAGCTTTTCAAAGCAAGCGTCGCACAGCGGCAGTGCGCTGTCAAGCAGCGATTTGCCTTTCTCACGGTACTCCGCTGCAAATGCTTCATCCTTGATCGAGCCAACATTGATGAGGACGTTGAGCCACGCGCCCTGGATGGCAGCCTTGAGGCTCAGGAACGCCACGCCGAGATCGCTGGCAGACGTGTCATTGAAGCCATGCTCCAAAAGCGACGCCGCAAGCGCGACGGTCTCGCCGCAAAGTTCCATCATCTCCATCGGGGTCTTGGTACAGGCTTTGAGACCGTTTTGAATGGCAGCGCTGCGGGAAGCCTTCTGCTCGTCGGTCTCTTTGGGCATGCTGAAGGCGTCGCTTACGAGGTTGAACGCTTCCGTGTCGCGATCCATCACGTCCAGCAGGCGGGCTTTGAGGTCGTTGCCCTTTTTCTCGACTTCGGCGGCGTACTCTGCGAAGTCGGCGTATTTCTTCCGACCTTGCGTCAGGCAGGCGACCATGGCAGTCAGCGCCGCGCCGATGGAACCCTCCAGAGCGGCGGCGGAGCCGCCGCCCGGCGCCGGTGCGTCGGAAGCCACCGTGTCAACGAATTGGGTGACGGTCATATCAGCAAGTTTCATGGCACGATACCCCTTACTGGTTCATGTCGATCAGGTGATATTCCATGACCTGATTTTTGCAGTCGAAATCCTTCGCCTTGAGGTAGAACTCGGCGCAGTCTATCATCGCCTTGGCGGGCGTCAGACCGACGACCTCGCTCTCGATGACTGTAGTGCCGTAGCGCTCGGCGAGGGTCTTGATCATCTCGTAGGCGACGTAGAGCGGTGTATCCTCGAAGTTGACCATGTTCATGGAGACCTGCGCGATGCCGCGATCTTCGAGCATAAAGCCCATCGCCTTGCAGCTGCGGAAGCCGCCGGACGAGCCGCGGATAACCTTGGCGATCTTCTTCGCGATCTCGACGTCGGAGGTGGCGAGGTTGCAGTTGAACGCGATCAGCGGCATACGCGCGCCGATGGCGGTGATGCCAGCGGTCGGATGGATCTTGCGCTCGCCGTAGTCGGGCGCCCAGTCGGGGTCAAGCAGCTTTTCGGGCATGCCCTCGAACTCGCCCTTGCGGCAGGTCGCCAGATTGCGGCGCTCGGGACGCGTCGCGCTGTCTTCATAGAGGAAGGAGGGGACCTTCAGCTCGTCCCAGATACGCTGGGCAACGCGCTTGGACATTTCGACGCACTCCTCGACGGTCACATCCATCTGCGGAACAAAGGGGATGACGTCGGTGGCGCCCATGCGCTTATGCTCACCCTTGTGATGATTCATGTCGATGCGCTCGGTTGCGACCTTGGTAAGCTGGAACACGACCTCCTCGATCGCTTCGGGGGAGCCGACAAGCGTGAACACGCAGCGGTTGTGGTTGCCGTCCGTCTGCGCATCGAAGAGCGTGCAGCCGGGGACGCTGTTCGCGGTCTCAACGAGCGCGTTGTAGGTCGCTTCGTCCTTTTCCTTGCTGCAACTGAAGTTGGGGATACTTTCAACGAGCCTTGCCATGGCAGATAGCCCTCCTCTTAAATTTGAAGTACGTTTATTATAACGCAGAGGGCTCATTTTCGTAAATAAGATTGATTTAACAATTGATATCTGCCACTTTTGTTTTTTTAGCTTTTTGCGCCAAAACGCAAAATAAACAAAAGTGCAAGAATCTTGAAAAGAGTTATGATTTTTAGTAAAATATTTCACAAAGAGCAGCAGAATACTATTGCAGCGTTACCGCACGGAGGTTGGCAGTTATGTATGAGAGCAAAACCAAGTCGGAGGAAACCGACCATCTGTTCCAGGCAATCTTATCCCTTCAATCTGTGGATGAGTGCTACCGCTTTTTTGACGATCTGTGTACGATAAACGAGGTGCTGGCAATGTCGCAGCGGTTTGACGCTGCCGAAAAGCTGTATCAAGGAAATACGTTTTCCAATATTACCGGCGAGACCGGGGTGTCCTCTGCTACACTGACGCGCGTCAACCGGTGCCTTAAATACGGCTCCGGCGGTTATAAGACCATATTGGATCGTAAGCTCAAGAAAGATGTATAATGATAAAAGAGGCGTCCGCTTAGCGGACGCCTCTTTTATCAGTCAGATATCCAGCACGGGCGCAATGCGCTTTTGCGCAGCGATCTGCGCTGCTACGCGCTCGGCGGCTTCCGCAGACGGAAGCTTTTCCTGCTCGCCGGTCTTCATATTCTTGACGCTCACGACACCGTCCTTGATCTCGTCCTCACCGAGAAACATAACAAACGGAACGCCCAGCTTGTCGGCGTAGTTCATCTTCGCCTTAAACTTCTTCGCCTCCGTGTAAAGCTGCGCGCGGAGCCCGCAAGCGCGCAGCTCGGTCGCAAGCGCGACGGCGGCGGAAAGGTCCGTCGTCATGGGAAGGATCAGCACGTCGGCGGGGGCGGTAGGAACCTCCGGGTTCAGCATGCCCTGCTCGCCGAGAACGTAGAAAAGGCGCGTCAGGCCGATGGAAATGCCGACGCCGGGGAGCTGACGGTCGGTGTAATACTCTGCGAGGTTGTCATAGCGCCCGCCTGAGCAGACGGAGCCGATCTCGGGGTGGTCGAGCAGCGTTGTCTCATACACCGTTCCGGTATAGTAGTCGAGACCGCGGGCGATGGTGAGGTCGACCGCAAAGTTCTCCTGCGGCACGCCAAAACCGCCGAGGTACTTTGCAACGGTCGAAAGCTCGTCGAGCCCTTCATCAAACAGCGCGTTTTTGCCGCGATATTCCGCCAGCGCGGAAAGGACCTCGTCGTTCGTGCCGCGGATAGCGGTGAAGCGCAGAATATCATCCGCCTTATCGCCGGGAATGGAAAGCTCGTCCGTCAGAATGGCGCGCACGCCGTCCGCGCCGATCTTCTCCAGCTTGTCCACCGTGCGCATGATGTCGCCGGACTGCTCTGTCAGGCCAAGCATGGCGTAGAAACCGTTGAGTATCTTGCGATTGTTGATACGGATTTGGAATCTCTTGAGGCCGAGCCGCGAGAACACGGTGTAGATGATCGCGGGGATCTCCGCGTCGTTCGTGATGTCCAGCGCGCCGTCGCCGATGACGTCGATGTCCGCCTGATAGAACTCGCGGAAGCGGCCGCGCTGGGCGCGCTCGCCGCGATAGACCTTGCCGATCTGATAGCGCTTGAACGGGAATGCCAACTCATTATAATGAAGCGCGACATACTTCGCCAGCGGTACAGTGAGGTCAAAGCGAAGACTCAGGTCGGCGTCTCCCTTTGTGAAGCGGTAGATTTGTTTTTCCGTCTCACCCCCGCCCTTGGCCAGCAGGATCTCGCTTGCTTCGATCAGCGGCGTGTCCAGCGGCGTAAAACCGTAGAGCGCGTAGGACGAGCGGATGATCTCCATGATCCGCTCCATTTGCAGCTGCGGACCCGGCAGCAATTCCATGAAGCCGGACAGCGTGCGTGCTTTGATTTTATCCATCTGAAAGCCCCTCCTCATTTGCTGTTTGCCGCTATTCTAAGCACCTATCAATAAAAAGTCAAGATTTAGTACGATAGCGTATTAAAGTGACAGCACGACATTACATCACCCCGATATAGCAATAAAGCACAAAATAGTTCCGAAAATTTTGAAAGTTTTTGTTGAAAACGACCAACAAGTGTGTTATGATGCTTCCAGAGCATTGTTGTGGGACCCCTCCGCGGCAATGTCCGCCAAACGGGATAGTGTGTGAGAGCCGTTTGCCCAAACGGTGTTCCCGCATGGCGGGGAAGCAAAAAAATGAATTTAGGAGAGAGAGGTATTATTCTATGGCTGAAAAGAAAACAAGACCCGTCAGACTCCCGAAGGTATGGGAGGCGCTGCTGCCCATCGTTGCGATGGCGGCTCTCATGATTTACGGTCTGCACGTCGGTGACTATGTCGATGCGCACATGCCGCTGATCGTATCCCTGTGCATTGCTTGCTTCGTCGGGCACTTCTGCGGACATGACTTCAAAGACATGATGGTCGGTATTCTGGAGCGCCTGAATGCTACGCTTGAGGCTCTGTTGATCCTTATGACGGTCGGCCTCCTGATTTCTTCCTTCATGATCTCCGGAACGATTCCTTCGCTCATTTACTACGGCCTTGACCTGTTGACCCCGAAGCTGTTCCTGCCGGTTGGCTGCGTTCTGTGTGCTGTCGTCGGCATGGCCTGCGGCTCCTCCTGGACCACCACCGCGACCATGGGTATCGCGATGATGGGCGTCGGCGCGGGCCTTGGCATCAATCCGGCGCTGACCGCCGGCATGATCATCTCCGGCGCGTATGTCGGCGATAAGTTCTCACCGCTGTCCGATACCACCAACCTTGCTGCCGCTGTGTCCAACACCGGCCTGTTCGATCACGTGTCGGCGATGGTCTCGTCCACCGGCCCGACCCTCCTGATCGCGTTGGTGCTTTACACCGTCGTCGGTCTGAACGTCGATTCCTCCGCCTACGATCCCGAGTTTGCGAAGGGCATTCAGGAGGCGATGCAGCAGGTCTGCAACATCAGCCCCGTGATGCTGCTCCCGATCATCGTCGTTATTGTGGCGTGCATCATCAAGCTGCCCGGACTGGTCGGTGTCATGGTGTCCGTGGTAACAGGCGTCATCTTTGCATTGATCTTCCAGAGCAACATGGGTTATGGTCTGAGCGACATCTTCGACATCCTGCACTATGGTCCCTGGCTGGAGGCTGAGGCGAACGGCGGCCTTGTCACCGAGGAGGTGGCGGAGCTCGTCAACTCCCTGCTTGCCAAGGGCGGCATGGACAACACCATGTGGACGATCAATCTCGTCATTCTGGCGGTCGCTTACGGTGGCGCGCTGGAGCGTGCCGGCTGCGTCGAGACCCTGTTCGGCAACCTCAAGCACAAGATCCACACTGTTGGCCAGCTTGTGCTAACCACGATGATCACCTCCATCTTCTGCGACGCCGCTATGGGCGACCAGTTCCTCGGCGTCGGCGTTCCCGGCCCGCTCTACATGGATAAGTATGACGAGATGGGCCTCGCGCGCAACATGCTCTCCCGTACCCTCGAGGACGCCGGTACCCTGTGGAGCCCGATGTTCCCGTGGACGGGCTGCGGCGCGTATCAGAGCGCGGTGCTCGGCATGAGCCCGTTCGTGTATTTTCCGTTTGCGTTCGTGAACCTGATCAATCCGTTCTATGCGGCGATCACTGCGTTCCTCGGCCGCAACATCTATTGGGCGGACGGCTCCTACACGAACCTGTTTGGCAAGACCAAGATGAAGAAGCCCGCCGAGGCTCCCGCGGAGGCGCACGAGTATGCCTGCAAGCAGCTTGAAGCCTTGCGTGCCGCCGGCAAAGCCCCGAAGATCAGCGGTTGATTTTTTCGGAGAATTGTGCTGAATAAGGCGAGGGGATACCCCCCTCGCCTTACCCTTAAAAAGAGGAGAGACCGCCATGCGTCGAACCGTTTTTCCGTGGGAATCCGTCCCCGGCCCGCATTATCTTGCCTGTGATACGCTGCAAAGAAAGAAATGGACCAAAGCTGGCGGATGGGTTCTCGTTTTGGTATTACTTGCCGGCGGCGCACTGACACGATGGAAAGTCGCCTATGTGTTCGCCGTGTTCTATGCTCTTGCACTGTTGATGGAAAAGTACGTCGCGGTGACAGAGCGCGGGCTGGAGATTTTCCATCAGATGCAGTTCACGACAAATTATGAGCGCTGGGACTGGAAGGATATCTACGCTGTGACGCATGAGACCGATCCGGGCGGCAGCGGGCGGACCATTCTGTATTTTACGAAAGGCGACCGTACCAAGCGCAATTACTATGCGAAAGAAGACGCGCAGGAGATCCTGAAGCTCGCCCAAAAGCAAAACCCGGATATTAAGATTTTCAGCGGCGAAGGTGCGCGCGATCAGGCAAAGTCCTTCCAAGTCAAAAAGAAGAAAAAATAAGATGAGAGGTTCTCCGGGATCTGCCGGAGAATCCTTTTGCCCTCATCGCTCTATTACAGTAGCATGTTATCACTGCGTTGTCATAATATACAAAGATAAAGCGAAGAATTTTAAAATATATGTTGACAATGCACAAATTTGTGGTATGATAAGGTTTACACGGAGGGATTGCTTCCAAGCCCTCGGCGCATAGAGCGCGGTATCCGCCATGGGCAGGCGGATCACAGAAACCGTGCGCTATCACTTTTCTCACACGTCACAACGGTCATTTGCCGCTGCGACGCATTTTTGCGCATTGCGGCATGGATTAGAAAAGTGAGGTAGAGAAGCAATGATCATGAACCCCTCTGCGATCAAAGAGATCGTAATGGATGGAAACAGCCTGACGCTGGAGAGCTTTGTCGCAGTCGCCCGTTACGGCGCGAAGGTAGAGCTGGCGCCTTCCGCGCTGGATGCGATGGAAAAGTCCCGCGCGCTGGCGGACAAGATCGCCGCCGAGGGCCGCGTAGCTTACGGTATCACGACAGGCTTCGGCGAGTTCCAGAAGGTCGCCGTGCCGAAGGAAATGTCCAATCAGCTGTCGACAAACCTGATCCTGAGCCACTGCACCGCCGCCGGCGACCCCTATGACCCCGAGATATCCCGCGGCATGATGCTGCTTCGCGCGAACGCGCTGTGCGGCGGCGTTTCCGGTGTGCGCCCAATCTTGGTGCAGATGCTCATTGAAATGCTCAATAAGGGTGTAACGCCAATTGTTCCCGAAAAAGGCTCGCTTGGCTCGTCCGGCGACCTCGCGCCGCTGGCGCACATGACGCTGCCGATGCTCGGTAAGGGCGAGGCATGGTATCAGGGCGAGCGCATGAGCGGCGCCGAGGCGATGAAGAAAGCCGGCATCGAAACGCTGGACACGCTGGTGTGTAAGGAAGGCCTCGGCATGACCAACGGCACCTGCGCGATGACATCGGTCGGCGCTTTGGCGCTGTACGATACCATCTGCGCGGCGCAGCTCGGCGACGTGATCGCGTCGCTGACCTTTGAGGGCCTGACGGCTCAGCGCGACGCGTTCGACCCGCGCATCCACGCTGTGCGCGGTCAAAAGGGGCAGATGCTCGTCGCCGCGAATATGCGCGAGCTGCTCAAGGGCTCCGAGATCCTCGACCGCTGCCAGCGCGACCGCGTGCAGGACGCTTACGCGCTCCGCTGCGTGCCGCAGCTCCACGGCGCCTGCCGCGACGCGCTCGACTTCGTGAAGGAGAAGGTCGAGATCGAGCTCAACGCCGTGACCGACAACCCGCTGATGTTCCTCGACGACGAGGCGGTCATCTCCGGCGGCAACTTCCACGGCGAGCCGATGGCGCTGCCGTTCGACTTCCTCGGCATCGCCGCCGCGGAGCTGGCGGATTCCTCCGAGCGCCGCATCGAGCGCATGGTCAACGCCGCGCTCTCCAACGGCCTGACCCCGTTCCTGACCACCCAGCCGGGCGTCAACTCCGGCTTCATGATCGTGCAGTACGCCGCGGCGTCCATGGTCAGCGAGAACAAGGTCTACGCGCATCCCGCCTCCGTGGACTCCATCCCCTCCTCCGCCAACCAGGAGGACATCGTCTCCATGGGCACCACCGCCGCGCGCAAGGCGCGCATGATCCTCAAGAACACGCAGGACGTCCTCGCCGACGAGCTGATGGTCGCCTGTCAGGCGATCGACATCCGCCGCCGCGTCAACACGCACGGCCAGGGCATCACGCCGCTGCATCAGGCGATCTACGACCACGTCCGCGAGAAGGTCGCGTTCTATGAGATCGACCGCGAGATCTGGCCGGACATCCGCGCCTGCGAGGAGATGATCCGCTCCGGCGAGCTGCTGGAGCTCGTGAAGGAATACTGCCCTGCCGTGGAATAAGGAGACGGGTTTATGCAGTGCAGAGTGATTCGCGCAGACCCTTCGGGCAACATTACGCTGTTCGTTCTTGACCCGGTCGCCGTCGCCGAGCGCCCCGCGCTGGCGGAGCGGCTCATGAAGGCGCTGGACGCGGGCATCGAGCAGGTGGGCTTCGCCTGCCCCGCCCGCGAGGGCGCGGACGGCCGCCTCGAAATGGCGGGCGGCGAGTTCTGCGGCAACGCGACCCGCGCGTTCGGCGCGTTCCTCGCGCGGCAGGCGGGCAGGAGCGGCAAGGTGCAGATGCGCGTCGAAGCCAGCGGCTGCGACCGCATCGTCGGCGTGGACGCCGATCTGGACCGCGGCACGGCGCGGGCGGAAATGCCCCTGCCGAGGCTCGTGCGCAAGGTCGACGAAAACGGGGTGCGCGGCACGCTCGTCCACCTCGGCGGCATCGCCCACGTCGTCACCGAGGGGACGAAGCCGAGCGAGGCGTATCTGGAGCGCGCGGAGCAGATCTTCGCGCAGTTCCCGGATCTGGACGCCTACGGCGCGATCTTCCTGAACGACGGCAAAATGACGCCGCTGGTGAAGGTGCCGGCAGCGCATACCCTGTTCTGGGAGGGGAGCTGCGGCAGCGGCACGGTCGCCGCGGCGGTCGCGCAGAGCGAAGGGCTCGCCGACGGCGAGTTCGTCCGCGCCTACGAACAGCCCGCGGGCACGGTCGAGGCGACCGTGGTTCGCAAAAACGGCGAGGTGACGGCGGCATACATCGGCGGCACCGTGCGTTTCGGCGAGATTGAAACCGTTGAGATTTGATATCCTGCACACACTTCCTTCTTAGGCGGAGGCGGCGGTCCGGTACGGCCGCTGCCTCCGCCGCCTCATCGGGAACGCCCGGGCTGCTTTTCGGGCGCAAACTGCGTGAACAGCTCGACGCTCGCCGGCCGGTAGCCGTTCTCGTTCCACGCCAGCACGACGCAGGAACGCTCCGCAAGGCCGCCGATCGGCTTTGCGTAAATGCCGGAATGGGGCAGCGTTTCCACGATGCTCTCCGGCAGGAAGCTGACGCCGAGGCCGGACTGCACGAGCTGCATGGACATGGGCGTGTCGTAGCACTGGCAGACGATGTTGGGCGAGAAGCCGTTGCGCTGGCACTCCTTGAGCAGCGTTTCCGAATAGCCCCACAGGTCGTCGCTCCGCAGCAGGCACATGGGAACCTCCCGCAGCCGTTCGATGGAAATTTCATCGAGCTCCGGCGCAGGATCGGTGGATGACGTGACGATCAGCTTCAGCATGTCTTCATAGAGAACGCGCTCCCGGAGTCCGATCGTCGCCGTTGTGCCCGCGCGCAGGAAAAGGACGTTGAGCTCGCCGCGGTTCAAATCGGCGAGCAAGTCCTGCGGCGAGCCGATGCGGATGGTAAGCTCCACCTGTGGATACGCTTCATGGTATTTGCGCAGATAAGGCAGCGCATGGGGGACCGTCGAATACAGCATTCCTACGCGGACGCTGCCACGCACGCCGACGCCGAGGGAGCGGACATGGTCAGCAAGCCGCTTAATATCCGAAATGTACTCGCGCCCCTGTTGATAGAGGCTTTGCCCTGCATCGGTGAGCAGCATGCCCTTATTGCCGCGGCGGAAGAGCTGCGCGCCCAATTCCTGCTCCAAAAGCGATATCTGCCGTGAAATGGGCGGCTGCGCAATGTGCAGCTTTCTCGCAGCGGCAGAAACACTGCCTTCCTCAACAATAGCGCAAAAGAATTCGAGTTGGCGGATCGTCATATTATCACCTATACCGAAAAAGTATTGCAAATATATCAATCAAATATTTTTCATTATATCATAATTGCGATATAATACAAGACATCAAAGAGAAAGCACTGGAATTTTGGCGCTTTCCCACAAAAAAGCTGAAAGTGAGGAAGACTCATGAAAGACCTTGCGAATGATGCCATGACAATCAAACTGGACTACGAGTTGCCCGAGTATCCCAAGATGGAGCCGGGTTACCGCCGCGCGCCGCGCCGCGAGTCGCACCTGAGCGAAGCGGACAAGGCGCTCGCCATCAAGAACGCCCTGCGCTACATCCACCCCGACCATCACGCGCAGATGGCGAAGGAGTTTGCTCAGGAGCTGGAAGAACACGGCCGCATCTATGGCTATCGCTTCCGTCCCGAGGGCAAGCTCTACGGTAAGCCCATTGACGAGTACAAGGGAAAGTGCATCGAGGGCAAGGCTATCCAGGTCATGATTGACAACAACCTCGATTTTGACGTGGCGCTTTATCCCTATGAGCTGGTCACCTACGGCGAGACGGGGCAGGTCTGCCAGAACTGGATGCAGTACCGTCTCATCAAGAAGTACCTTGAGGAGCTGACCGACGAGCAGACGCTGGTCGTTATGTCCGGCCACCCGCTGGGCCTGTTCCACTCCCACAAGCTCGCTCCGCGCGTGATCATCTCCAACGGCTTGATGGTCGGCACGTTCGACGATCAGGAGAACTTCAACCGCGCCGCGGCACTGGGCGTTGCGAACTATGGTCAGATGACGGCGGGCGGCTGGATGTATATCGGGCCGCAGGGCATCGTCCACGGCACGTTCAACACGCTGCTCAACGCGGGCCGCCTGAAGCTCGGCATCGCGCAGGACAAGGACCTTGCGGGCAAGCTGTTCATTTCTGCGGGCCTCGGCGGCATGAGCGGCGCGCAGGGCAAGGCGGCGGAGATCGCCGGCGCCGCGTCCATCATTGCCGAGGTGGACGACTCCCGTATCGACACCCGCTACACCCAGGGCTGGGTCAGCCACCGCACCGACAGCCTCGCCGAGGCGGTCAAGATCGCGACCGACTGCCAGAAGGAAGGCAAGGCCTGCGCGGTCGCTTATCATGGCAACATCGTCGATCTGCTGGAATACCTCTATGAGAAGAATGTCCACGTCGACCTCATGAGCGACCAGACCTCCTGCCACGTTCCGTATGACGGCGGTTACTGTCCGCAGGGACTGACCTTCGCCCAGCGCACCGAAATGCTGGACAAGGACCCCGAGGGCTTCCGCAAGCTCGTTGACAAGACCCTGCAGCACCACTATGAGATGATCTGCAAGTTCCACGAGCGCGGCACCTACTTTTTCGACTATGGCAACAGCTTCCTGAAAGCTGTGTATGACACCGGCGTCAAGAGCATCTGCAAGAACGGTGAAAACGACCTCGACGGGTTCATCTTCCCGTCTTACGTGGAGGATATCCTCGGCCCGTGCCTGTTCGACTTCGGCTACGGCCCGTTCCGTTGGTGCTGCCTGAGCCGCAACCCCGAGGATCTGCACAAGACCGACGTGGCTGCCGCCGAGTACATCAAGGCGCACAACCGCCGCTATCAGGACTATGACAACTACGTCTGGGTCCGCGACGCGGAAAAGAACAAGCTGGTCGTCGGTACGCAGTGCCGTATTCTGTATCAGGACGCCATGGGCCGCATGAACCTCGCGCTCAAGTTCAACGAAATGGTCCGCAACGGCGAGATCGGGCCGGTCATCCTCGGCCGCGACCATCACGACACCGGCGGGACCGACGCGCCGTTCCGTGAGACCTCCAACATCAAGGACGGCTCCAACATCATGGCGGAGATGGCGACGCAGTGCTACGCCGGCAACGCCGCGCGAGGCATGAGCTACATTGCGCTGCACAACGGCGGCGGCACCGGCATCGGCCGCGCCATCAACGGCGGTTTCGGCATGGTGCTCGATGGCTCCGAGCGCGTAGATACCATCCTGAAGATGTCGATGCCGTGGGATACGATGGTCGGCGTTGCCCGCCGCAGCTGGGCGCGCAATGAGAACGCCATGACCACCGTCGCCGAGTACAACAAGATGTACGAGGGCAAGGATCATATCACCATGCCGTATCTCGCCGATGATAAGCTCGTTGAAGAAGCTGTCAGGGGGATGAAGGGCTAAGACGACCACAAAGGGAGAGGGCCTTCGCCCTCTCCCTCGAAAGGATGGTTTTATGAGTCAAAATGTATTGGTTTTGAACATCGGCATGCTCGCAACTCCATTGGGAAAAGCGGCAAGAAGGGGAGAGGAACAGGGACAGATCGAAATCCTCAAGGACGCTTATGTCCGCATCAGAAATGGCGAAATCGTCGAAGTGGGAACCGGCGTGCCTGACTTCCGCTGCGCCGACATTGTTGACGCAAACCGCGCGCTGGTGACGCCGGGGCTTGTCGATGCGCATACGCACCTCATCTTCGGTGGTTGGCGGCAAAACGAGCTGGGCCTCAAACTGCACGGCGCAAGCTATCTGGACATTCAGAATGCCGGCGGCGGCATCCAGTCCACCACAAATGCCACGCGTTCCGCCACGGAGGAAGAGCTTGCCGATAAGGCTGAGAAGGCGCTGGATGAAATGCTGCGTTTTGGCACGACCACCTGTGAAGCTAAAAGCGGATATGGCCTCGCAACGGAGCATGAGCTCAAAGAGCTGCGCGTGATCCGCGAGCTGAACGAGCGGCACCCCATCGATCTTGTTGCGACCTTCATGGGCGCGCACCTTGTGCCGGCCGAGTATCAGCAGAACCGCGAGGAATACGTCCGCCTCGTTTGCGAGGAGATGATGCCTCTCGTTCAGGAACAGGGCATCGCGAAGTTCTGCGATGTGTTCTGCGAGGCGGACACCTTCACGGCGGAGGAGTCCCGCCGCATTCTCGAAGCAGGACTCAAGTGCGGATTGCGCCCGAAGATCCACGCCGACGAGATCGAAGCCATCGGCGGCAGTCAGCTCGCGGGTGAGATCGGCGCAATCTCGGCGGAGCACCTGATCGTATGCCCACCGGAGGGTATCGCGAGCATGGCGAAGGGCGGCGTGATCGCCTGCCTGCTGCCCGCGACGAGCTTTAACCTCGGCGCGACATTCGCGCCCGCGCGAGACATGGTGAACGCCGGCGTGCCCGTCGCGATGGCTACGGACTTCAACCCCGGCTCCTGCCCGTGCCTCAATATGCAGTTCGTCATCAACCTCGGATGCCTTAAATATAGGCTGACGCCTGAGGAGGTATTGACGGCGGTGACGCTGAACGGCGCCGCGGCCATCGATCTGGCGGACAAGGTGGGTACGATCGAAGTGGGCAAGAAAGCAGACCTTGTGATTTGGGATGCGCCCGACCTTGACTACATTTGCTACCGCGTGGGCAGCAATTTGGTAAAAACCGTCATCAAGGCAGGAGAGATCGTCTGAAACAAAGAGAGGGTGAGCACGAAGTGGACAGAACAGACTACAAAATCTTGAACCTTTTGCAGAAGGACTGCCGGAAAACACTTCGCGCCATCGGCGAAGAGGTGGGCTTGACACCCCCGGCTGTCGCTGAACGCATCCGTAAGCTGGAAGAGGACGGTATCATTGAAGCCTACAGCATTCATATCGACCGAACCCGGCTTGATTGCGGCATGACAGGTTTTATCATGGTTGCGCCGGAACCGGAGAAATACGAGGCGTTTTGCGCGTTCTGCGAGAAACGGCCGGAGATCACCGAGCATTGCCATCTTGTGGGTCCTTATAACGCCATGCTGCGCTTTGCCGTGCGCGATACGAACGCGCTGGAGGACCTGCTGTCGCTGATTAAGAAATACGGCGATTCGCGCACCTCCGTGGAACTCAAAACTTACTTTAGCACCAAGGAGCTTCAGCTCCCGGGGTAAAAGCCCGCAACCGCGGGCTTTCCTTCTGCCGCTTTAAAATTTTAAGCGACCAAGCGTTTTACTTTTGGAAAAAAAGCAGGGGCCTAAAATTGAAAAAAGAAAGTCATTTACAAAAAAACCACCGCTGACTACAATACGACCAAACATTTTGATCAGGAGGTCACGACCATGGGTTTTAAGTCCGATATCGAGATCGCACAGGAGTGCAAAAAGCAGAAAATCACCGAGATCGCCAAGGCGGCAGGGATTGGCGAGGAATATCTGGAGCAGTACGGCAACTACAAGGCGAAGGTCGACTATAAGCTGCTCAAGGATCTGGACAGCAAGCCCAATGGCAAGCTGATCCTCGTCACCGCCATCACGCCGACGCCTGCTGGCGAGGGCAAGACGACTACCAGCGTCGGCCTCGCGGACGGCCTCCGCAAGATTGGCAAGCGCTCCGTCGTCGCGCTGCGCGAGCCGAGCCTCGGCCCCGTGTTCGGCGTCAAGGGCGGCGCCGCCGGCGGCGGCTACGCCCAGGTCGTGCCGATGGAGGACATCAACCTCCACTTCACCGGCGACTTCCACGCCATTGGCGCAGCGAACAATCTGCTCGCCGCTATGCTGGACAACCACATCCAGCAGGGCAACGCGCTGGGTGTTGACCCGAAGAACATCACATGGAAGCGCGCGGTCGATATGAACGACCGTCAGCTCCGTCACATCGTGAACGGCCTCGGCGGGCGGATGCAGGGCGTGCCCCGCGAGGACGGTTTTGAGATCACCGTCGCCAGCGAGGTCATGGCGGTGCTGTGCCTGTCGAGCAGTATCACCGATATGAAAGAACGCCTCGGCAAGATCATTGTCGGCTACACCTACGACGGCAGGCCGGTCACGGCGCACGACCTCAAGGCGGAGGGCGCGATGGCGGCACTTTTGAAGGACGCCATCAAGCCGAACCTCGTCCAGACGCTCGAAGGCACGCCCGCGTTCATCCACGGCGGTCCGTTCGCCAACATCGCCCACGGCTGCAACAGCGTCATGGCGACGCGCATGGCGCTCAAGCTCAGCGATTACACCGTGACGGAGGCGGGCTTCGCCGCCGACCTCGGCGCGGAGAAGTTCATCGACATCAAGTGCCGTATGTCCGGCCTACAGCCCTCTGCGGTGGTCATCGTCGCCACCGTCCGCGCACTCAAGTATCACGGCGGCGTGCCAAAGGCGGAGCTGAACGCGGAGAATCTGGAAGCTCTTGAAAAGGGTCTGCCGAACCTGCTCCAACACGTTTCCAATGTCAAGGACGTCTACGGCCTGCCCTGTGTCGTCGCCATCAACGCGTTCCCGACCGACACGAAGGCGGAGCTTGACTTGGTCGAGGCGAAGTGCAAGGAACTAGGCGTCAACGTTGCGCTCAGCGAGGTCTGGGCGAAGGGCGGCGAAGGTGGCAAGGCGCTTGCCGAGGAGGTCATCCGCCTCTGCGAGCAGCAGAACAACTTCTCCTTTGTCTATGACGTAAACGCCTCCATCGAAGAAAAGCTGGACACGATCTGCAAGCGCGTATACCACGCGGACGGCGTCATCCTCGACGCGAATGCCAGGAAACAGCTTAAACAGATCACTGAACTCGGCTTTGATAAGCTGCCGATCTGCATGGCAAAGACACAGTATTCCTTCTCTGACAACGCGTCCCTGCTTGGTGCGCCGAGGGGCTTCACGGTCACGGTGCGGAATCTCAAGGTCTGCGCCGGCGCGGGCTTCCTCGTGGCGCTGACCGGCGATATCATGACTATGCCGGGCTTGCCGAAGGTTCCCTCTGCGGAGAAAATCGACGTGGACGAGAACGGCGTCATCAGCGGATTGTTCTGAGGAGAAGTGTATGGATTTGCTTGAAAGCAGCATAACGAGCTTCACCGAGCAGCTTGCATCCCCCGCGCCCGTGCCGGGCGGCGGGGGTGCGAGCGCGCTGGTTGCCGCCATCGGTATCGCCCTGGGCGATATGGTAGGCGAACTGACCGTCGGCAAGAAAAAATACGCCGACGTAGAGGATGAAATCAAAGAGCTCATGAGAAAAGCGCAGGCGCTGCGCGAAAAGCTCCTGACCTGCATTGAGAAAGACGCGGTCGCGTTTGAACCGCTTGCCAAGGCATATGGTATCCCGAAAGACGATCCAACACGGGACGAAGTGATGGAAAAGTGCCTGCGCGATGCGGCGGCTGCGCCGCTGGAAATTCTCGACCTCTGCTGTGAGTGCATCGAGCTGCTTGATACGTTTGGGAAAAAAGGAAGCAAGCTCATGTTGTCCGATGCGGCCACCGGCGCGATGCTTTGTCATGGCGCGATGTACGGTGCGGCAATCAACGTCAAGGTCAATACCAAGCTGATGAAAGACAGAGCATATGCGGAAGAGATCAACCGGCATGTGGATGGAAAGCTCACCGGCTATCTCCCGGTTGCAGAGCTGATCTATACAAAAATCAGCCGCAGCCTCACAGAAGGATAAACAAGGATGCGCGATACCAAGGTGAAGATGGGCAAAACGTTCGTTGGCGCCGTCCTCGCTGGCCTGAGCATCGGACTCGGCGGTGTGATCTTTTTGTCGCTGGACAACAGGGCGGTAGGCGCGGCGCTTTTCACCGTGGGGCTGTTCACGGTCTGCACGATGGGATTTGATCTCTACACCGGCAAGGTCTGCTACGTGTTCGACAACGATGCGGCGTATGCCAAAAATCTACCGGTGATTTGGCTGGGCAATCTCTGCGGCACGGCGCTGACGGCACTGTTCGCAGGTATGACGCGCATCTCCGGCATTGCGGAAAAGGCGTCGGCGATTTGTGCTGCGAAGCTGGACGACGGGCTTGTGAGCCTATTCTTTCTCGGCGTACTGTGCAATATCTTCATCTACATCGCTGTGGAGGGATATAAAAACAACCCGCATGAGTTGGGCAGGTATCTCTCGCTTTTCTTCGGGGTAATGGGCTTCATTCTCTGCGGAACAGAGCACTGCGTCGCGGATATGTTTTATTTCTGGATGTCGGGCGCTTGGAGCGGCCAAGCAATCCTCCGCATCCTTGTCATCACTCTTGGCAACTCCGCCGGAGGAGTCTTGATCCCGCTGACAAGGAAATATATCAACAACTAATTATCAACAGAGTAGGAACAGCGCGTTAAGTGTCGCCGGATGGGAAGTTGACGGCGAACGAAGGGCAGATGCCCGCGATGCTGTCTCGCATCCGCTGTAAACGGTAAATAACCCGTCCCCTATCGCACGACGACCAAATCTGGGATAATGTTGCGGGGAGTGTCAGCAAGTATCGCCACATG
>JBGVBS010000042.1:0-44332 GCA_045225715.1 Oscillospiraceae bacterium | reverse complement strand
CAAATCGTTATCAAAAGAGAGATATAAAACCGCAAAATCGTTGTGCCGCAACGGGTTCGGAGTTTCAAAAACTCACTCCCACTCGATCGTGGCGCTCGGCTTCGGCGTAACGTCCCAGAGGACGCGGTTGACGCCCTTGACCTCGCTCGTGATGCGCTTGACGATCTTCTGCACCAGCGCGAAATCCAGCTCCGCGACCTCTGCGGTCACTGCGTCGACGGTGTTGATCGCACGGATAACGACCGGCCAGTCGTAGGTGCGCTTGCCGTCGGTGATACCGGTGGACTTGAAATCGGGCACGACGGTGAAGTACTGCCACACTTTGCCCGCAAGCCCCGCGTTCGCAAACTCCTCGCGGAGGATCGCGTCGCTCTCGCGCACCGCCTCCAGACGATCGCGTGTGATGGCGCCGACGCAGCGAACGCCAAGGCCCGGGCCCGGGAACGGCTGGCGATAGACCATGCTGTCGGGCAGGCCGAGCGTCTTGCCGACGACGCGGACCTCGTCCTTGTAGAGCAACTTGACTGGCTCCACCAGTTCAAAGTTCAACTCCTCCGGCAGGCCGCCGACGTTGTGGTGGCTCTTGATGCCGTCGGATTCGAGGATGTCAGGGTAGATCGTGCCTTGGCCGAGGAACTCGATGCCCTCCAGCTTCTTCGCCTCCTCGGCAAAGACGTCGATGAAGATCTTGCCGATGATCTTGCGCTTGCGTTCGGGATCGTCCACGCCGGCGAGCGCGTCGAGAAAACGGTCGACGGCGTCGACGTAGATCAGCTCCGCGCCCAGCTCGTCGCGGAAGACCTTGACGACCTGCTCCGGCTCGCCCTTGCGCAGCAATCCGTGGTTGACGTGGACGCAGACCAGCTGCTTGCCCACCGCCTTGATGAGCAGCGCCGCGACAACGGAGGAGTCTACACCGCCGGACAGCGCCAGCAGCACCTTCTTATCGCCGATCTGCGCGCGCAGCGCGGCGACCTGCTCATCGATGAACGCGGCCGCCAGCTCCGGTGTGTTGATGCGCTGCATGGATTCGGGACGTACATTATCGGACATGGGAACGCCCTCCTTATCAATCTTCGCGGAAGATCAGCTCAGTGCCCTCGACCTTGTCGATGACAGCGAGCGCCTTGTACGGCACGCCCGAGGCGCGGAAATGGTCGCCGCCGCCCTGGAAGCCCTTTTCGACCGCAATGCCGATGCCCTCCAGCGTCGCGCCGGCGGCGTCTACCAGATCAACAAGCCCCTGCATGGCGTTTCCCTTTGCCATAAAATCGTCGATAATCAGAACGTGGTCGTCCTCATGCAGCCACTCCTGCGAGATGATGTAAGTGACTTTTTTCTTGTAGGTGTAAGAAAAAACGTCGCTCTGGTACAGACCGCCCTCGATGTTGTCGCTCTTCGCCTTCTTGGCAAACAGCAGGGGGACACCGTATTTCTGGGCGCAGATCGTGGCCAGCGCGATGCCGCTCGCTTCCGCGGTGAGGATCATGGTGATCCTGTCGATCGGGAAGTACTTCGCAAACTCGTCTGCAAGCTGAGAAAGAAGCGCAGTATCAACACGGTGGTTCAGGAAACCATCCACCTTGATAATATCACCGGGCAGAACCTTACCCTCCTTGCGGATGCGGTCGATCAGAAGCTGCATAGGATAACCCTCCACTTATAATATGCTTCACATTATGAGATATTCTGCCCGAAAAGACAAGACGGCGTTTCTGCCAAAAAAGAGGGCGCCGATACGCCCTCTTTTGCCATTTTTCGCGCTTTCTGAACGGTCGCGGGTCAGCCGACGAATTCGATCCGTTCAAAATCAGTTTCGGAGACGTCTTCCCCAAAGATCCACGCCGTCCGTCTGGCGTAATCCAACGCCGCGCCCTGCGGCGTGAGCAGCTCAGGACATTCTCCCGCATCGCACTGTGCCTGAAGCTCGGCATAGTAATCGGCGGCGGACTTGTCCGCTCCGAAGCTGACCGGAAAGACGAGCTGCGTGTCCGTGAAGTTATAGTCGCTGTAAACGTAGTGGATGCGCTCCACGCACCAGACGCCGCCTTCGCCCTGTGTCACCGGCTGGGACAAAGACAGAATGGCAAGATCCATCGGCTGGTCCGGAAACCGGTAGCCGAGATCGACGTGGCTGCCGCCATAGGTGTAGTCCGTCCCAAAAAGCTCACTTGCATCGTATGGCGTCAGGCCGTTTTGCTCGATGACGCGCGCGGGCAGTGCGTCCGCCCATTCATTCAGCGTTTCCCACGCCGCATCGTACGCATACACGCGCACGTCTGTCGGTCGGTTTATTAAATAATAGTGTTCCGCCCCGTCCTCGGCAAAGACCGACGAACCGTTCTTCTCGCCGGAGGCCCAGTCCTCAAAGCCGATACGGTCGAGCAGCATGAGCGTGCAGACCCAGCCGATCCCATCCGCATCCTCACCCGGGTTGTCCTTTGCATACGCGTCTACGGAGGCTTTATGAGAGAAGGAGATCAGCGGCGTCCAGTGCTCGTTCCACGCCTCCGGTTCCGTCTCGATGGCAAGGAACTCCCGATACTCAGTCGGCACGGGCACCTCTACCCCATCAACGGAAACTCCCTCGAAAGGATCGATCAGCTCCGGCGTTTCTGTCGGTTCAGCGGTCGCAGCCGGCGTTTCAACGACCGGCGCGTCGTTCGGAGCCGGAAGCGCAGGCTGCGGCTCAGCGGATTTCCCGCAGCCTGCCAGCATAAGGATCGACCATGCGAGCAACGCGAAAAACCATCGCTTCATCACGCCACCTCCTTGTGTTTATAATCATTGTAGCGTAAGACAGAACTCAGGGCAAGCAACGATTTGGTAACAAAATACGTCGCAAAAATTGCCCGCATCGGCATTGACAACACCGGGGCGGGCACATATAATACTCAGATAGTCAAAATAGCGTATTATACGCTTTAAGAAAGGATCGTCCGCCATGAAAAAAGAGTACAAGATGAGCGAAGCGCGCCATCAGGAACTCAAAGAAGAACTGAATTACCTGAAAACTGTCCGCGAAAAAGAAGTTGCCGAGCTGATCAAGGAAGCCCGCGGCTTCGGTGACCTGAGCGAGAACAGCGAATATGACGAGGCGAAAAACGAGCAGGGCAAGCTCTACTCCCGTATCGCCGAGATTGAGGATATCCTCCTCCATACTGTCATCATTACCGAAGACGAGGAGCACGGCAACGCCGTCACCATCGGCAGCACCGTTACGGTCTATGACATCGCGCGCGATACGGAGCTCAAGCCCTACCGCGTCGTCGGCTCTCAGGAGGCCGACCCGATGCACGGCGCCATCAGCGAGGACTCTCCCTTCGGAAAAGCGCTCATGGGCGCGAAGGAGGGCGACGAGGTCGTCGTCGAAGCGCCCAAAGGCGAGATCCGCTACCGTGTCATCAAGATCGAGAGATAAAGAGGTCATACCATGTCTGAAGAGAAGAACAACATCCCCCAGCAGCAGGATATTTCCGAGATCCTGAAGGTTCGCCGCGAGAAGCTCAAGGCGTTGCAGGACGCGGGCCGCGATCCCTTTACTGTCACGAAGTTCGACGTTACGCACAACACGCAGGATATCCGCGACAATTTCGACGCGCTGGAAGGCCAGAGCGTCAGCATTGCGGGCCGTCTGATGTCGAAGCGCGGCATGGGAAAGGTCAGCTTCTGCGATTTGCAGGACAAGACCGGCCGTCTCCAGCTCTACGCGCGCAAGGACGAGATGGACGAGGCAGCCTACAACGAGTTTAAGAAGTATGACATCGGCGACATCGTCGGCGTCAACGGCGAGGTCTTCCGTACCCAGCGCGGCGAAATGAGTGTGCGCTGCAAGGAGATCACGCTGCTCTCCAAGTCCCTCCAGCCGCTGCCCGAGAAATTCCACGGCCTGACCGACAAGGAGATCCGTTATCGCCAGCGCTACGTCGATCTGATCGTCAACCCCGAGAGCAAGCGCAATTTTGAGATCCGCAGCAAGTTTGTCTCCTTCCTGCGCCGATATCTGGACTCCCTCGGCTTTATGGAGGTCGAGACGCCCGTTCTCAGCCCCATCGCGGGCGGTGCAAACGCGCGTCCGTTCATCACGCATCACAACGCGCTCGACATCGATATGTACATGCGCATCGCCACGGAGCTGCACTTGAAGCGTCTGATTGTCGGCGGTATGGAGCGCGTGTACGAGGTCGGCCGCATCTTCCGCAACGAGGGCATGGACACCAAGCACAACCCCGAGTTCACCACCTGCGAGCTGTATCAGGCGTACACCAACCTCGACGGCATGATGGATATTCTTGAGAATATCCTCTCCGGCGCGGCGAAGGAGATCCACAACAGCTACAAGGTCACGTGGCTCGGCAACGAGATCGACCTGACTCCCGGCTTCCGCCGCCTGACGATGGCGGACGCGGTCAAGGAGGTCACGGGCGCGGACTTCATGGCCTGCGAGGGCGACGCCGAGGCAGGCGTCGCGCTGGCAAAGAGCGTCGGCGTGGATATGGACGGCGTAGACAAGACCTGGGGCAACGCGCTCTACGAGGCGTTTGACCAGAAGGTCGAGGAGACCCTGGTACAGCCGACCTTTATCACGATGTATCCCGTGGAGGTCTCCCCGCTCGCCAAGCGCAGCCCTGCCGATCCGCGGCTCACCGAGCGCTACGAGCTGTTCATCTGCGGCTGCGAGATGGGCAACGCCTTCAGCGAGCTGAACGATCCCATTGACCAGTACGAGCGCTTCAAGGCACAGGCGCAGAAGCGCGCCAACGGCGACGAGGAAGCGGATATGATGGACGAGGACTTCGTCCTCGCGCTGGAGTACGGTATGCCTCCGACGGGCGGCCTCGGCTTCGGTATCGACCGCTGCTCAATGATGCTCTGCGGCACCGACTCCATCCGCGACGTGATCCTCTTCCCCACAATGAAACCGTTGGATTGAGCGATGGACTTCACGCACTTCAACGAACAGGGGCGCGCCCGCATGGTGGACGTGAGCGAAAAGGCGCCGACGCTGCGCACAGCGACGGCAGCGGGCACGGTGCGGATGCTCCCTTCGACCGTTGACGCGATCCGCCGCGGCGGTATCCCCAAGGGCGACGTGCTTGCCGTGGCGCAGGTCGCGGGCATCATGGCGGCGAAGCGCACAAGCGACGTCGTGCCGATGTGCCATCCGCTCGCGCTCACCGGCGTCGACGTCCGGTTCGCGCTGCGCGACGACGCGGTGGATATTGAGGCGACGGTTCGCTGCAAGGGCGAGACCGGCGTGGAGATGGAGGCGCTGCACGCGGTCTCCGCCGCGGCGCTGACGATCTATGATATGTGCAAGGCGCTGGAAAAGGGCATGGAGATCACCGATATCCGCCTGCTCGCAAAAACGGGCGGAAAGAGCGGCGACTATCATAGAGAACAAAAAACGTGAGGCGACGCCTCACGTTTTTTTATTCGATTTCTCTGCGCCCTTCCAGCGCGCGCATCAGCGTCGCGTCGTCGGCAAATTCAAGGTGTCCGCCAACCGGGATGCCGTAGGCAAGGCGCGTCACCTTCACATCGAAAGGCCGCAGCAGCCGCGCAAGGTACATTGCCGTCGCCTCTCCCTCCGTGTCGGGGTTCGTCGCCATGATGACCTCGCTGACGCCGCCCTTGGCGACGCGCTCCACGAGCGGCCGGATCTCCAGATCGTCCGGCCCGACGTGGTTCATCGGGGAGATCACGCCGTGCAGCACGTGGTAGCGCCCGTTATATTCGCGCGCACGCTCGATGGCAACCACGTCACGCGGGTCGGCGACGACGCAGATCACGCTCTCATCGCGCTTGGGAGATGCGCAGATGGGGCAAAGCCCGCCGTCGGTCAGATTGCGGCAGACGGGGCAGAATGTCACAGTCTTCTTTGCCGTCACGATGGCGTCGGCGAATTTCTGAGCCTCGCCGTCATCGAGGCTCAGAACGTGGAACGCGAGGCGCTGGGCGCTCTTGCTGCCGATGCCGGGAAGCCGGGCGAACTGTTCGACCAACGCCTCCAGCGCTGCAGGAAAATACTCCATGGCGCTTTATCCTCTCAATTCCCTGATGCGCGCGGCAATGTCTTCCGCTCCGTAGACCGCGCTGCCCGCGACCAGCACGTTCGCGCCCGCTTCCACGCAGGCGTCGCGGGTCTTGATGGCCACGCCGCCGTCAACCTCCAGCTCGCAGTCGAGGCCGCGCTCGTCGATCCACTTGCGGATCTGCGCAACCTTGGGCATCATGTCCGCCATAAATGACTGGCCGCCGAAGCCCGGCTCAACCGTCATAACCAACACGATATCGCAAGTGTCGAGGAAGGGCAGCACCGCCTCGGCGGGAGTCTTGGGCTTGACAACGACGCCCGCCTTCTTGCCCTTTGCATGGATATTTTCCAGCGCCAGACTGGTGTTCGCCTCGGTGTCCGCCTCGACGTGGCAGGTTACGATGTCCGCGCCCGCGTCGCAGAACTGCTCGACATAGCGCACGGGTCGGTCGATCATCAGATGCACGTCCAGCGGCAGAACAGTCGTCGGGCGCAGCGCCTTGACAACGGGAATGCCGATGGTGATATTCGGCACGAACAGGCCGTCCATCACGTCCACATGGACATAGTCGGCGGATGCGATCTTCTGAATGTCGCGTTCCAGATTAGCAAAATCGGCGGAGAGAATCGAGGGAGCGATCTTTATCATGACATGGTGCCTCCCATTTCAAATGATTTGTCTGTGATTTTATCAAAACGCCGGTCGAAAAGCAAGAGCGGCATTGCGGAAAACCGCGGCAGAGGGGCTGTAGCGTTTTTCGCTACAGCCCCTCTGTGTTCTGATTGGCGTTATAATTGGCGTTGCGGCCTTACTGCATATCCTTGATCGCGGCCTGCGCGGCTGTAGATGAAAATAGGAAATAGGTTCAACCCTGCTTTGCCCGCGTGAGCCATTCGCGCAAGGTGTTCAGATACACGCGCTTGACGCCATGCCGCAGCGCGATCGGCCGGACAGTATGCTGAACAGCCCGAAGGTCCGCTCAGAATAGGCAAGCCAGTCGCAAGCTTTTGTCGAAGACGTCCGTCACCACGCCGCGGCGCAGCCGTCGCAGCGCGGCTCGGTTCCGCCGATGAGCAAGCCGTTGTCCGTGCGCCAGATGATCTGGCCGCGCCCCATGGCGATGCCGCTTGGCGCGTACTCGACCTCATGATCGCGGCTTGCCAGCTCGGCGGCGATATCCTCCGACACTCCGCGCTCAAGCTGGATGCGCTTCCCGCCGAGCCATTGGACGCGCGGGGCGTCCAGCGTCTCCTGCGGGTTCATGTGGTAGTCCACGGTGTTGACGATGACCTGCACATGGCCCTGCGGCTGCATGAACGCGCCCATGACGCCGAACGGCCCCACCGCCTCGCCGTCCTTGAGCAAAAAGCCAGGGATGATGGTGTGGTAGGACTTCTTGCCTCCCGCGAGGCAGTTGTCGCTCGCGGGGTCGAGGGAGAAGTTCGCGCCGCGGTTTTGCAGCGAAATGCCCGTCCCCGGGACGGCGACGCCCGCGCCGAAGGTGGTGTAGTTGCTCTGGATGAACGACACCATGTTGCCGAAGGGATCGGCGGCGCAGAGGTAGATCGTGCCGCCGCAGGACGGGTCGCCCGGCTCGGGCAATAGCGCCCGCTCGCCAATGAGGGCGCGGCGCTGCGCGGCGTAGCGCTCGCTGAGCAGGTCGGCGACCTTCGTTTTCATGTAGCGCGGGTCGGCGACGTAGGTCTTGGCGTCTGCGAACGCGAGCTTGAGGCTCTCCGCGATCTTGTGGTACAGCTCCGCGCTCTCGCGCTCTCTGGGCATCTCCATGCCGCGCAGGAGGTTGAGCGCCATCAGCACCGTGATGCCGTGGCCGTTCGGCGGGATCTCGCAGACCGTGTAGCCCCGGTAGTCCGTCGTAATCGGCTCCACCCAGTCGGGATGGTAGGCGCGGAAGTCATCCTCGGCGAAGTATCCGCCGCTCGCGCGGCTGAACGCGACGAGGCGTTCCATCAGCGCGCAGCGGTACAGGCTCTCACAATTCGTCGCCGCCAGCTCTTCGAGCGTGTTGGCGTAGGCGTCCCAGCGGAAGAGATCGCCCGCGCGGTAGGGCGAGCCGTCCGGCTTCATAAACGCTTTCCACCAGTAGGCGTGCGGCGCGGGGTCGGACGCCATCGCCTTCGCGATGCGCTTCGCGTCCGTCTCCCACTGGCGCGCCACGTTGACCGGCACGGGGACGCCGTCGCGGGCGTAGGCAACGGCGGGCGCGAACAATTCCGACAGCGTCCGCGTGCCGAAGCGGCGGTTCAGCTCCGCCCAGCCCGCCGGCGCGCCGGGCACCATCGTCGGCAGCCAGCCCTCGCGCGGCATGGCGGCAAGCCCCCGCTTTTGCAGCGTCTCCAACGAGAGCGCCATCGGGGCGACGCCGCTGGCGTTGAGGCCGTAGAGTTTCTTGTCCGCCTCGATCCACACCAGTGCGAAGCAGTCGCCGCCGATGCCGTTTCCCGTCGGCTCGAGCAGCGGCATCGCCGCCGCCATCGCGACCGCGGCGTCCACGGCGTTGCCGCCGTGGCGCATCACGTCGATGCCGAGCTCTGCGCCCAGCGGGACAGAGGTGCACGCCATCGCGCGGCGCGCGTAGACGACGTTGCGCCGCGAGGGGTAGGCGTATTGCATGGGGTCATAGTTCAGCATATCGTTTCGCCTCACAAATTTGGTTTTGAAAAGGGGAACGCTCCGATTGCCTGAGGAGCGTTCCCCTTTATAGATGATAGAACGGCTACGCCGGTTTGGCAAGCGTTTTGTGGAACACGAGCTTCTGCGCTAGGATGATGACCGCGAGGCAGCCAATGCCCGCGAGGTCGGTGACAAGACCGCTGTCGATCAGCAGGAACGCGCCGACGCCCGCGACCAAACGCAAGACCACGTTCATGCGTCCGTAGAGATAGCCCTCCACCGCCGCCGCAATCAGCACGACGCCGATGCAGGCGGTGACGGCGACCTGGATGCCCGTGAGGAACGTGACGTTCTCGAGCAGCAGGCCCGGGTTATACACAAACATGAACGGGACGATGAAGCCCGCCAGCGCCAGACGCACCGACTGCCAGCCCGTTTTCATCGGACTGCCGCCGGACAGGCCCGCCGCCGCGAACGACGCCAGCGCCACCGGCGGCGTCAGGTTCGCGAACATGGCGAAGTAGAAGCAGAACATGTGCGCCGCAATCTCCGGTTGTCCCAGCTCGACGAGTGCGGGCGCCGCGATGGTCGCCGTGATGAGGTAGGACGGGATGGACGGGAGGCCCATGCCGAGGATCATGCAGGTGACCATCGTAAAGAGCAGCGTGAGCATCAGGCTCTGCTCGCCGATGCTGATGATGGCGTGGGCGACGTTGAGCGCGAAGCCCGTCATGCCGCAGATACCGACAATGATGCCGACGCAGGCGCACGCCATCGCCACGGAGACCGTGGACTTCGCGCCCGCAACGAAAGCGTCGCAGATGTCCTTGACACTCATGCGGCTGATGGGGCGCAGCTCGGCGATGACGATGGTGACAACGATCGTCCAGAACGCGCCGCGAATGACGGTCACGCCGCTGAAGATCAGCATATAGAGCAGGAACACGATCGGAATGAGCAGGTGTCCGCGCGCCTTCATGACCTCCTTGACCTTGGGCATCTGATCCTTGGGCAGGCCGTTGAGGTCATCCTTGGTCGCGCGCATCTGCACTTGGATGATGATGCCGAGATAGTAGATCAGCGCGGGGATGACTGCCGCCTTGATGATGACGCCGTACTTGACGCCCAGCGTCTCCGCCATGACGAACGCCGCCGCGCCCATGATGGGCGGTAGGAGCTGTCCGCCGACGGAGGCAGTCGCCTCGACCGCCCCGGCGAACTCCTTGGAGTAGCCGGTCTTTTTCATCAGCGGGATGGTGAACGTGCCGGTGGTGACGACGTTCGCCACCGCCGAGCCGTTGATCGAGCCGAGGAAGCCGGACGCCAGCACCGCGACCTTCGCGGGGCCGCCCTTGGTGTGACCGGCGATGGCGTTGGCGATGTCGTTGAAGAACTGGCCCATGCCGCATTTGTTCATGACCTCGCCGAAGATGATGAACAGCACGATATAGGTCGCCGCCACCTTGATGGACGTGCCGTAGATGCCGTAGACGTCCGTCGTCAGGTAGGTGACGATGCGGTGCCAGGTATAGCCGCGGTGCTTGAAGAGGCCCGGGAACGAGCGACCGTAGATGGCGTAGATCAGGAAGATGATCGACAGGATCGGCAGTGCCCAGCCGCTCAGGCGGCGGGAGCACTCAAGTACCAGCAGGATGAGGATGGTGCCGAGGATGATGTCGATCTGCTCGCCCTGGAAGCCGGTGGAGATGAACACCGGGTAGCGCACAAAGACGTAGACCGGCATGATCGCGGAGAGCGCGACGAAGATCCAGTCGTACCACGCGATCTTCCTGCGGCTGGACTTCTTGAACGCCGGGTACAGCGCGAAGCCGAGCACGAGGATCGCTCCGACGTGAATGGCGTGGTGCTTGATGTTGACCATTTGCAGCGCCCGGATGCCCGAGGCGTAGGCAAGATGGTAGATCGTGAACGCGAGGCAGAGGAAGTAGATCGCTTTCTTCAGCCAAGCCGCGTTGAAGGTTCGGGTGCGGGATTCCTTTTCGTATTTCTCCATGACCTCCGCGCCCTTGTCGGCGTCCAGCGGAAGCGCGTCCGCCGGAGCCGCAGTCGGTTTCTGTTTATCGGCCACTTGTGAGATGCCCCCTAACTAAAATGATTTCTCCCCGTATCCTGCTGGCGTCGGGCAGGCTGCGGAAGTCGAAGACCTCTGCCCCGTTGAGCCGGAGGCCCTTCATGTAGGTCGCGGACGTGATCCATGAGAAGTGCGGAAAGACGCTGTTGATCTCCTCCATCCACACCAGACCGTCCGCGACGCGCGTCGGCACGTCCATCTCGGCGGGGATGCCCGCGCCATAGCCCGCCACGGCAATGGCGTCGAGGTTGAACTGTCCGTCCTCGCGCACGGTGTAGTATTCGTACCACGGGATGTGCTCGAACGAGTGCTCGATCTCAAGGCGCAGTTGGTCGCCCGCGCGGATCGGCACGGAGAACACGACCGTCTCCCGCTCGCGGTCGTAGAGCCGGAACACCCGGCCCGCGGGCGCGTAGAACGCCCACCAGACGAACGCCGCGAGCGCCGTGAGCAGCAGCGCCGAGGCAAACGCGGTACGCAGCTTTTTGTTCATATCGGCCTACAAAAAGCCGAAGCTGCGGGGGACGAGAGCATCCCCCGCACGGCTTCGGTCAGGTCCTGATCACTTGATGTAACCGTTGTCCGTCCAGAACGCGACAGCGCCGGGGTGCAGCGGGAGCTGGATATCGTCCACGCCGAAGGTGATGTCGATGTTCTTGTCCGCGGCGTTGTGGGACGCCTTGATCGTGGAGATGTTCGCGAAGATGCCTTCGAGCATGTCGTAAACCATCTTGTCGCTCAGATCCTTGCGCACAAGCATGATGTTGTAGACGAAAACGCCCTCGACGTCCTCGGTGTTGTTGTAGGTGTTCGCGGGGATGACGCTCTTGGCGTAGTACGGATACTCGCTGACGAGCTTATCGCGGCCCGCGCCGTCGATGGGGACAACGACCATGTCGTACTGCACGCCGAGCTCCATAACGGTCGCGTTGGGCAGGCCGGAGGTGACGAACACCGCGTCGCACTGGCCGTTCTTCATGTTGTCGATGGCTTCGCCGTAGGCGAGGTAGTCGGGCTGGATATCGTCATAGGTGATGCCGTAGGCGGCGAGGATCATGCGGGCGTTGATCTCCACGCCGGAGTTCGACGCGCCGACGCCCACGCGCTTGCCGCGCAGGTCTTCCACGCTCTTGATGCCGGTGTTGGCGGTGGTGACGAGCTGGACGTAGTTCGGCCACAGGCGCATGAGCGCGCACAGGTCGCCCGCAGGCTCCTTGCCCTCATAGGCGCCGGTCGCCGTGTATGCCTGCATGACGGCGTCCTGCATTGCAATGGCGATCTCGCAGTCGCCGTTGAGGATGTTCTGGATGTTCTGGCCGGTGGCGTTGGTCGCCTCGGCGGAGGTCTGGTAGCCGTAGTTCTGCAGCGCGGTCGCAAACGCGCCGCCAATCGGGAAGTAGATGCCGGAGGTCGGGCCGGTGCCGACGGTGATGAACTCGTTCTTGCGCTCGGCGTCGGTCAGACCCTTGACCTCGGCGGGAGCGGCGGGGGCGGAGCCGGAATCGGCGGGCGCGGTGCTGGTCTCAGCGGGCGCGGGGGTCGTGGTGGTCGTGCTCGAGGAGCTGCCGCCGCAGGCGACGAGGGCAAGCGCCATGCACAGCGCAAGCACCAGTGCAGTCAGTTTTTTCATGTTGTTTCTCCCTTCCTATTTTCCTTCATGATGTGTTGTGAACAAAAAAAGACACCCATCCGGGCACAAATGACCCAGATGAACGTCTTTGTTCAATGTAGCCAGTATAGTTTCTTCGATTGGATTTGTCAATAGCTTCTTTGCGACTCCCGCCCGCTCTTTTGCGGTTTTCTGCGAAACGGGTATGGCACAAATTCGGGAATGCGGAGCTGCGCTGGCGGCGCGTTGAACGCAAAGCTGTGGGCCGGGCACGTCATAACCAACATCGTCAGCATTTGACAAAAGCCGCCCCGATTCCGCGGAATCGGGGCGGCTGTACCGTTATCGTGCGCTTGGCTTACTGCATATCCTTGATCGCGGCCTGCGCGGCGGCAAGGCGGGCGATGGGAACGCGGTACGGGGAGCAGGAAACGTAGTCGAGGCCGACCTTGTGGCAGAACTCGACGGACGCGGGGTCGCCGCCGTGCTCGCCGCAGATGCCGCAGTGCAGAGCGGGGTTCGCGCCGCGGCCCAGCTCGACCGCCATCTCGACCAGCTTGCCGACGCCGGTCTGATCCAGCTTGCCGAACGGGTCGAACTCGTAGATCTTGCGGTCATAGTAGGCGTTGAGGAACTTGTTCGCGTCGTCGCGGCTGAAGCCGAAGGTCATCTGGGTCAGATCGTTCGTGCCGAAGGAGAAGAAGTCGGCTTCCTTGGCGATTGCGTCGGCGGTCAGCGCCGCGCGCGGGATCTCGATCATCGTGCCGACCTTGTACTTCATGGTGGACTGCATGTTGCTGATGATCTCGTCGGCGGTCTTGGTGACGACATCCTTGACGTACTTGAGCTCCTTGACCTCGCCGACCAGCGGGATCATGATCTCGGGCGTGATGTCCCAGCCCGGGTGACGGGCGCGGACGTTCAGCGCAGCCTTGATAACCGCGCGGGTCTGCATCGCAGCGATCTCAGGATAAGTGACCGCAAGGCGGCAGCCGCGGTGGCCCATCATCGGGTTGAACTCGTGCAGCTTGGCGATGATCGCGCGGATCTCGCTGCCGCTCTTGTCCATATCCCACGCCAGCTCCTTGATGTCCTCTTCCTCGGTGGGCAGGAACTCGTGCAGCGGCGGGTCGAGGAAGCGGATGGTCATCGGCTTGCCCTCAAGCGCGGTGTACATCGCCTCGAAGTCGCCCTGCTGCATCGGCTCCAGAACCTCCAGAGCCTTCTCGCGCTGCTCGGTGGTGTCGGCGCAGATCATCTCGCGGATCGCGCGGATGCGGTCCTCGGCGAAGAACATATGCTCAGTGCGGCAGAGGCCGATGCCCTCGGCACCGAAGCGCATCGCCTGCGCGGCGTCGACCGGCGTGTCCGCGTTGGTCCGGACGCCCAGACGGCGATACTTGTCCGCCCAGCTCATCACGCGGCCGAACTCGCCGCCAATGCTGGCGTCCACGGTCGGGATTGCACCGTCGTAGATGTTGCCGGTGGAGCCGTCGATGGAGATATAGTCACCCTCGTTGTAGGTATGGCGGGCGAGACGGAACTTCTTGTTCTCCTCGTCCATCTTGATGTCGCCGCAGCCGGAAACGCAGCACTTACCCATGCCGCGCGCCACGACCGCCGCGTGGGAGGTCATGCCGCCGCGCACGGTCAGGATGCCCTGCGCCGCCTTCATGCCCTCAATGTCCTCGGGGCTGGTCTCAAGGCGAACCAGAACGACCTTCTCGCCGCGCTCCGCCCATTCCTTGGCGTCCTCGGCGGTGAAGACGATCTTGCCGCAGGCAGCGCCCGGGGACGCGCCGAGGCCCTTGCCGATGGGCTCGGTCTTCTTGAGGATATCCGCGTTGAACTGCGGGTGCAGCAGCGCGTCGAGCGCACGCGGCTCGATCATGGAGACGGCCTTCTTCTCGTCGATCATGCCCTCATCCACAAGGTCGCAGGCGATCTTGAGAGCGGCGGCGGGGGTGCGCTTGCCGTTGCGGCACTGAAGCATATAGAGCTTCGCGTTCTCGACGGTGAACTCCATGTCCTGCATGTCGCGGTAGTGGTTCTCCAGATTGGCGCAGATCTCCTCAAACTGCTTGAACGCCTCAGGGAACTTGTCCGCCATCTCGGAAATGGGCATCGGGGTGCGCACGCCGGCGACGACGTCCTCGCCCTGCGCGTTGGTGAGGAACTCACCGAACAGCTTCTTCTCGCCGGTGGCGGGGTTGCGCGTGAACGCGACGCCCGTGCCGGAGTTGTCGTTCAGGTTGCCGAACACCATCGGCATGACGTTGACGGCGGTGCCCCAGGAATAGGGGATGTCATTGTCGCGGCGATAGACGTTGGCGCGGGGGTTGTCCCAGGAGCGGAACACCGCCTTGATCGCCTCATTGAGCTGTACCTTCGGATCAGTGGGGAAATCCTCGCCGATGCGCAGCTTGTACTCCGCCTTGAACTGCTCCGCCAGCTCCTTGAGATCGGCGGCGGTCAGGTCGACGTCATAGGTGACGCCCTTCTTGGTCTTCATGCGGTCGATCAGCTGCTCGAAGTACTTCTTGCCGACCTCCATGACGACGTCGGAGAACATCTGGATGAAACGGCGATAGGAGTCGTAGACGAAGCGCTCAAACTCCGGCGTGGGGTTCGCCTGGATCATCGCCTCGACGACCTCGTCGTTCAGGCCGAGGTTGAGGATGGTGTCCATCATGCCGGGCATAGACGCGCGCGCGCCGGACCGGACGGAGACCAGCAGCGGGTTCTTGAGATCGCCGAACTTCTTGCCGTTGATTTTCTCCATCTTGGCGACGTACTGCATGATCTCCTTCATGATGTCGTCGTTGATCTTGCGGCCGTCCTCATAGTACTGGGTGCAGGCCTCGGTCGTGATGGTGAAGCCCTGCGGAACGGGCAGACCGATGTTGGTCATCTCGGCAAGGTTCGCGCCCTTGCCGCCCAGCAGCTCGCGCATATTGGCGTTGCCTTCGGTGAACAGGTAGCAATACTTTTTGCTCATATCTTCTCCTCCGAATTCAAATTTTTCCGTGGTTTTCTTTTGCGGTTTGCAACATTTAATATTATATGGTATGTTACGCCGACTTGCAAGAAGTTCTTCTTAAAAAAAGAAATATTTTTATGAAGTGCAAGTTGCCCTTCATTTTTCCTTCTTCTTGCAGTTTCCCTGCCAGTGCGCTACAGCATCTTGTGTTACGCAAAAAAGTAGTCACTACAAGAAAATTTCCGCTTGACTTTGCGGATTTCTTTTATATAATAATAGGGCTTGTCAGAAATGGCAGGCTATCCTTGCTCACACGTTTTGAGGTGGGCCAAAGTCCAAAAGGAGGTGCAACCATGGCAAAAGTCACAGCGAATTACGAGGTCGTGTTCATCATCGATCCGGCGCAGGGTGAGGAAGGCGTTGCGGCGCTGACCGAAAAGTTCAAGACCCTCGTCGAGCAGAACGCGAGCGAGGTCGTGGTGGAGGATTGGGGCCAGCGCAAGCTCGCCTACGCAATCAACTACATCACGGAAGGCCACTATGTCCTGATCTCGTTCACAAGCGCGCCCGAGTTCCCGAAGGAGCTGGACCGTATCCTCGGCATTACCGACGGCATCATCCGCTCCATGATCGTCTGCAAGGACGAGTAAGGGAGGCAGAGCAATGCTCAATCACATCGTCATCATGGGCCGCCTGACCCGCGATCCCGAGCTGCGCCGCACGCAGAGCGGCGTCGCCGTCACGACGATCACCGTCGCCGTTGACCGCGATTTCCAGTCCCGCGATTCGCAGGAAAAGCAGACGGACTTCATCGACGTCGTCGCGTGGCGCCAGACCGCTGAATTTGTCAGCAAGTATTTCTCAAAGGGAAAAATGATCGTGGTCGAAGGGGCGCTCCAATCCCGCAAATGGCAGGATAAGAACGGCCAGAACCGCGTATCCTGGGAGATTCAGGCGAACAACGTCTACTTTGGCGAATCCAGGCGCGACAACCAGGGCGGCAGCGATTACACCGCGCCGTCTTACGGCGCTCCGTCCTACGGTTCTCACGCGCCGAGCTATACCGCTCCCGTGAGCGGCGGGTTCACGGAGATCGAGGAGGACGGCGAGCTGCCGTTTTAAGGGCACGACCCTAATTCTGATAAGGAGGAGACTTCCATGGCTATGGAACGCGAAAACAGAGCCCCCCGCGCCGGCGGTCCCAACCGCAAGCGCAGGAAGGTTTGCCAGTTCTGTGTTGATAAGTGCGAACAGATCGACTACAAGGACGCCGCGAAGCTGCGCCGTTATATTTCGGAGCGCTCCAAGATCCTGCCCCGCAGGACCACCGGCACTTGCGCCATGCATCAGCGTCAGCTGACGACCGCCATCAAGCGCGCGCGTCAGATCGCTCTGCTCCCGTTCGTCACGGAATAATGTACTGTAAAAAGAGAGGGTCGGCTTTGCCGACCCTCTCTTTTTACAGTACGCCTTTGAGAAAAATTTCTATGCCAATCAGGATCAGAATCGCACCGCCCAGGATGCTCGCCTTGCCGGACAGCCGCGTACCGATCGTGCGTCCCATCTTCAGTCCGCCCATGCAGATGCCGAAGGTGACGGCGCCGATCAACAGTGCCGCGGTCAGCGCCGCAGCAGCGTTATAATCCGCGATGGTAAACCCCACAGAAAGCGCATCGATGGAGGTCGCGACACCCTGCATCAGCAGCGCGCCCGCGCCGACGCCGGAAGCCTCCTCCTCTCCGCCGCGCAGTCCTTCGCGCAGCATCGAACCGCCGATATAAAGCAGCAGCGCGAGCGCGATCCACGGGACAAAGCGCTGGAACGCCGCGAATTTTTCCACCAGCGCGTGAACACAGATCCAGCCTAACAGCGGCATGAGCCACTGAAAAAAGCCAAACGTCCCTGCGATGGCGCAGGAGCGCCGCAACGTCATGTTCGGCTCGTTCAAGCCATTCGCCAGCGAAACGGAAAACGCATCCATGGCGAGTCCCACGCCGAGCAATATGCTGTTGAAGAAAAAAAATACATGCATAACGAAAAAACTCTGCGCATTCCTCTTTTTCAAGAACACCGCGCGAGATCGCACAGCGCAGGCAAAAAAACCTTCCCCGCGGCGCAGCGCCGCAGGGAAGGGATCTGCTTCGCGGACTTACAGGTACTTCTGCATCCCGTCCGTGACGCCGTTGGTGTCCACCGACGCGGAAACCGTGAAGCGCACGCCGTGGGCAGCGCTGAAGCGCTCCAGCCAGTCGAGGAACCGCTCCGCCTCGTGGTCGCTCTTGCCGCCGACGATCTTGAACAGGTTGTCAATGAAGATGTGCGAAATATCGTAATTGCCGGCGTACAGGCCGCTGATGAATCCGCGCATCGCCTCATAGGACGCGATCTCGTAGTCACCGGCAACGATCAGACGAACATGATAGTGGATGTCAAAGGTCATGGCCTGCTTGGCCTCGATGCAAACGACGTTTCCGGCCTCCGAAGACGCCGCGGCGTTGATCAGCTCGATCAGCTTCTTGGTCTTGCCCGAACCCTTGTCACCCGCGATAAGACGAACCATGGGAATCACTCCTTTCCATTTGTGCGAGATAAGCATACCACACGGCGACGTCTTTTTCAATGAAAAAACTGTTAAATTTACCGGTTATTTCGATTGTCGGTATATTGAACAGTTGAAGGGCAGGGGCTACGCGCGCAGCTCGCCGCGGACGGCGGCACACGCGTGAAGGACAAGCTTGCATCGGAAATATTTTTATGATAATATTTTGTCGTTTTCAGCGAGGAGGCGCCGCCATGAACGAACAAAGCCGCGATCAAGCCCATGGACACACGCACAGTCACGAGCATACCACGGCGGTGGCCAACCGTCTTGCCCGCGCCATCGGGCACCTTGAGGCAGTCCGCAAAATGGTCGAGGACGGGCGGGATTGCTCCGAGGTGCTGATCCAGCTCGCCGCCGTGCGTTCCGCGCTCGCATCCACCAGCCGCATCATCCTCAAGGATCATATGGAGCACTGCATCGTGGACGCCATCGAGTCGCACGACCAAACCGCCATGGACGAGTTGGAGCGCGCCATCGACCAGCTCATAAAATAATCCCCTTTTCTGTCAGATATATCGTACACTTCACGTCGAGCGGCTCCGTCGGCACATAGTCCGCCAGCAGCTTTTCGCGGCAGACGCATACGCTCACGCACTTCAGCCGCGGCAGCAGGCGGTCGTAGTAACCGCCTCCCTGCCCAAGCCGGTTGCCCGCCCGGTCAAAGGTCACACACGGGATGACGGCAAAGCCGACGTCTTCCGGCTCCGCGACGGGGCAAGAGCGCTTCGGTTCCAAAATGCCGAACATACCCACTGTCAGGTCTGCGTTCGGATCGCGCACAACGCACAGCGAGAGTTGCCGTTCCGGTTCGCATCGCGGCAGGAGCAGTGTTTTGCCCCGCGCGAGCGTCTCTCTCAAAAACGTGCGCGTATCGACCTCCCGCGCAAGGCCGCAGAACGCCAGCACCATGTCCGCAGCGGCAAACGCCGGCAGCGCCGCAAGGGAGCTACAGATCGCCGCGCTGCTCTTTGTCTTGTACGCCGCGTCGAGTTTGCGTTCCCTTTCCCGTATCTCCGCGCGCAGGGCGCGCTTTTCTTCTGTAACGCCTATATTGCCATCCCACCCATTCTTTTTGCCGAAAGGAAGTATCCTCCCATGGCTGAATTGCTCAAGGGCGCGCCCGCCGCAAAGGCGCTGACCGAGGCGCTGCGAGCCGAAAGCGACGCTTTGCGTGCGCGCGGCATTGCGCCGACCCTCGCTATCGTCCGTGTCGGCGAACGCGACGCCGATCTTTCCTATGAGCGCGGCGCGCTCAAGCGCTGCGAACAGTGCGGCGTCGCGGCACGGCAGATCGTACTTCCTTCAGACGCCTCGCAAGAGGCTTTGCTCGCAGAACTGGCGCTGCTCAATGCCGATCCGGACGTCCATGGCATCCTGCTGTTCCGTCCCCTGCCGGAGGGTCTTGACGATACAGCGGTCTGCGCCGCGATCGCGCCGGAAAAGGACGTAGACGGCGTTACCGTCGCGTCCATGGCGTCGGTCTACGCCAACGCCGGCGCAGGCTTCGCGCCCTGCACCGCGGAGGCGTGTGTCGAGCTGCTCCGCCACTACGGCGTGCCCATTGACGGCAGGCGCGCGGTGGTCGTCGGCCGCAGCTTCGTCATCGGCAAGCCGGTCTCGATGCTGCTGCTGCGGGAAAACGCGACGGTCACTGTCGCACATACGCACACGAAGGGTCTGTCTGCGCTCTGCCGCGAGGCGGATATCCTGATCGTCGCCGCCGGAAAGATGGGTCTCATCGGCGCAGAGCACGTCCGGCCGAATCAGGTCGTCATCGACGTCGGCATCCACGGCGCGCCGGACGGTTCGCTCCACGGCGACGTTCGATTCGACGAGGTCGAACCCATCGTCGGCGCGGTCACGCCGGTACCCGGCGGCGTCGGCGCCATGACCACCGCATTGCTTTGCAAACATGTCATACGATCCGCGAAAAAGAGCGCCCGCTAGGGCGCTTTTTTCAATCTGTCAAATACACGGAGCCGACGCCCATCAGGCAGCAGAGCGTGAGCTTTTCCGAAATATCGTCATCCGTCTCGTACCATACGACGATACTGCTTCCGCGCTCGCTGTGTACCAGATAGGAGCTTCCGTACCGCGCAGAGTGATAGGTGCGCGTAGATGCGGAAGCAAGCATCGTCTCCAGCTCGCCCTGTGAGATGGCTTTCCCCGTTGTCGCGTTGAACGGCGCGGTATGCAGCGCAACCGCTCCGCCTTCGCCCGCTTTGACCGCGGCTTCGTAAACCGACGACAGCGGGGCGCGCGGCGCCATCGGGATGCGCCCGCTCGTGTCGCTCAGCGGCGCAGCGGTAAACGCGTCGGCCGGAGCGGCGCCGCGATGTGTCTTGACCTGCGCGCCGTGTATCCGATCGTACACGCGCAGCAGCACGGCAACCGCCTGTTCGCGCGTTGCGGTCGCCGTCGGTGAAAACTGCGTTGCCGTCATCCCATTCATGATGCCCATGTGATAAGCAAGCGCAATATAGCCCGGATTGGTGGTCACGTCGTCAAATGGGCAATCGTCCTGTACCATGCCGGAAAGTGTCGCATAGCCGATCGCACGAACGGTCATCGCCGCCATTTCCTCACGCTCAAGCGACCCATTGACGCCGACGTTCTCCCCAAGCTTGCGCAGCGCACCGTTGGCATAGGCGGTTTCGATGGCGCTGTAATACCAGCTTTGCGTATCCTGATTGTCGGCAAAGCTGCCTTTCGCGGGAGATTGCAGCTCCCAGTCCATCAGGCGGCAGAGCATCATGGAAAACTCGGCGACGGTGATCCCCCGGCCGTAGCCGAAGCAGTCTGCTCCGACGCCCTCGACCAGCTTTTGTTCCGTCGCGCGGTTGATGATCTCGTAGGCCCACGTCGTCTGGGGAACGTCAGCGTAGTCCGCGTGAACCGGAGCCGCAAGCATCAGCGCGGCAAGCAATAATACCATCAGCCTTTGTGGGGTTTTCATTGTCAACACCTCATTGTATCGTCTCGGTCGTCATCGCGCAGCTCGCTGCGCAGTCTTATCTCGTGATGATATCCAGCTGTTCCGCCGTGCGCGGCTGGACATAGGGGTTGAAATACTCGTTGACGATCTCCAACGTCTCATCGGGATCAAGATACATATACGGGCTGATCCATTTGCTGGGCATCGACATCGTGTGGAGGTTTTCCGTATTGAAAGAAAGCGCCTTGGAGGCAAACCAGACGAGGTTGCCGAGAGAAAGATTGGTTTCCAGATTGTCCGCAGCGATCTGAGCGTAATCGTTGATCTTGCCCGGGTTTGCCAGCGCCTTCTTCATCACCGCCGTCAACACCGCGCGCTGGGTCTCCTGCCGTCCGCCGTCGCCGTAGCCGCTGCCGTCATTGTTCTGCCGGAAGCGGCAGACCTCCAGCGCCTGCTGACCGTTCAGATGCCGCATTCCCTTGGAATAGTGGATGGAAAGATTCTGATAGGGGTCGTCGTAATCCATATAGCAGGGCACGTAGAAATCAATGCCGTCCACTGCGTTGACCAGCCGCACAAAGCCGTTGACGTTGACGCGAAAATAGAAGTCGATGGGAATGCCAAAGGTTTTGGAAACCTCCTCCAGCAGTCCGTCCATACCGCCGTTCAGGGCGTAAGCGGCGTTGATCTTCTTGAGCTTCCGATCCACGTCCACGCGCGTATCACGCGCGATGGAACCCACGCTGACGCTCTGGTTCGCCACGTCGTAGCTCACGATCATCAGCGAATCCGTATTGCCGCCGCCTTTGTCCATGCCGACAAGCAGGAACGTCCAGTAATCCTCCTTGCGCTTGTAGGTTTCATCTGCCTCTGTCGTTTCCGTTGTCTCGGTCTCCTCGCTCCGTGCCGTCTCGCGGGCAGGGAGCGCATTGACCGGCGGCGTGTTGTCCGCAATGGCAGGCTTGGGCGCCATGAGCTGCCACGCACCCCAGAGCGCGCCGACGGTCATCATCAGGATCAGCAGCGACCGGCACATCCGCTCGCCGCGTGACATATTCATATGTCCTTTTTTCTGTTTGCTCACGTTATCCGTATCCCTTGTCTTATTCTCTCTTGTTCAGACGCCGTTTCCGGGAAAATGTTCCCCGCTCACTGAAAATAAGCGACCAGCAGATCGACCACCGCGCCGTAGCTCTGCATTCCAAGCTCATCGCCGTAGCTTTTGAGCATAGCGTCATACGCCTTGCCGCTGGCGTTGGAAACGGGTTTGTTCTCATACCGCGCCCAGTAGTCGTTTGCGGCGCGGAGATCGGCCTCCACCTCCGCGGGCAGATTGATCCGGATCTCGTACCAGTCCTCGGGCGACGCGGTATAAAGTGCGTTGGAAAGGTGGATAAAGCCCGTAAGCCAGCCCGAATACTGATAGGCGGGATCATCCGAACGCACAGCGGCAAGCACGCCGAGGAAATTACACTGCTGCTCGCTGGCGATGCCGCGCCGGTGCGCCAGCTCATGCGCCACGGTAAACGGGAAGGTCGCGGCCGGAAAGTCCATGTTGAGGTTGCTCTCTCCCGTAAACGGGAAATAGAGCCCCGTCACATCCATCGCGCTCATCACGCGGGAGAAGAACATCTTCTTCGGTGCAGGATCGACCGCGATGCGCAGGAACGGGAACTCGTCGTACATCCCCTCATAGAGCGCCGGCGCCAAATCGAGGGTCGCCTGCCGCGGCACGGCGTATGTCCCGTCCGCATCACGCTCTACCGCGTCGGCGCTGCGCGCCGCCTGCTCGGCAAAAAACCTCGTCACCGAAACAAGCGTCTCACGGGCAACCGGTTCGGGATAAACACCGCTTCGGTCGCAAAAGTCATCCGCGTAAAAATTGACGCCCCAGAGCAGGCAGAACGCCGCATAGAGGCTTAGAAGCACATTGGCCAGCCTCATGAAACGGCGGTACAGCTCCTCGCGCTTATACTCCGCGTGGACGATCCGCACAATGCTGCGGATCACGAACACCGCAAAGAAAACGATCGCGAGGGCATAGCACAGCTCAGCGCCGGAGAACGGCGCATACGCCCATAACCGTCCAAGCACGCGCTCCAACGGCATGGAGAACCGCTCCGAAACGGCGGTCATCACGCGCCGTTCTCCGCGAAACGCGAAGAAAAGCGCCAGCGCCGCCGCGTTGAACAGCAGCCAGATATGCAGTTTTCGGAACGTCCGAAGAAAGCCGCGCATCTTTCAGCCTTTGTCCGCGAGCTTCATCGCCGCGTCAAGGATTGCGTTTGCGTCGTCGTCCTTGCTTTGCAGCGGCAGCTCCGTCACGCCGTCCGCCGTGATGAGGGTAATGACGTTGGTATCCGTGCCGAAGCCGGCGCCCGCGACCTTGAGGTTGTTGGCGCAAATCATATCGACGTGCTTTTTGGCGAGCTTCGCCCTGCTGTTTTCCAGCATGTTCTGCGTTTCCATCGAAAACCCGCAAATCACCTGTCCCGCGCGGCGGTGGTCGCCGAGGTGCTGCAAAATATCCTTCGTGCGCACCAGCGGGATAGACAGCTCGCCGTCGTGCTTCTTGACCTTTTCGCTCGCGACCTCGGCGGGCGTGTAATCCGCAACGGCGGCGGACTTGATGATGAAATCCATAGCGTCCGCCCGGCTCGTTACCGCATCGAACATCTCCTGCGCCGTCTCGACATTCACGACCTCCACAAAGGGCGGAGGCGCGACAGAGAGCGGTCCCGCGACCAGCGTGACTTCAGCGCCGCGCAACATCGCCATCTTGGCGAGAGCGCAGCCCATCTTCCCGGTGGAACGGTTGGTCAGATAGCGCACAGGGTCGAGCGGCTCGCGTGTAGGTCCGGCAGTGACGAGCACGCGCTTGCCTTCCAGATCGTGCGGATAAGCGAGCGCGCGCAAAATGTGCCACACCAGCGTTTCCGGCTCCGGCAGCTTGCCCGCGCCCACATCGCCGCAGGCAAGGCGGCCGGACGCAGGGGCAATGACCTCCCATCCGTAGCGGCGGAGCGCCTCCAGGTTGTCCTGCGTGACAGGGTTTTCAAACATATTGGTGTTCATCGCGGGCGCGATGAGCTTCGGGCAGCGGCAGGCAAGCACGGTCGTGGTCAGCATATCGTCCGCGAGACCGTGCGCCAGCTTGGCGCAGACGTTCGCCGTGGCAGGCGCGATCATCACAAGGTCGCTGCGCCGCGCAAGTGAGATATGCTCGACCTGATGGACGAAATTGCGGTCGAAGGTATCCACCGAAACGCGGTTCCCGGTAAGCTGTTCAAAGGTCAGCGGCGCGATAAACTTCGTTGCGTGCTCGGTCATCACGACCTCCACCGAGGCGTGGAGCTTGACCAGCGCGGACGCCAGCGCCGCCGCCTTATAGGCAGCGATCCCGCCGGTCACGCCCAGCAATACGGTTTTCCCGTTCAACATGGCGGCAACCTCCCACAAGCGTTTTTGCATACGACATTTTATTATATCAATGTTATGTCAATTTGTAAAGCACGGTTTCCGGAGAAAAAGGTCTTGCAATTCCCCGACGTCACCGCTATAATGCAAAAGGCTTTGAAATGTGGGATATGGCGTCGTATCGCAGGAACGACAGCCGGGTCAATACCACGTTCAACAGCCGCCCAATACGCGCCGCAGCGGTAAGCGCGGCAGCAGGAGGTAACTGAATATGAAAAAGCAAATGGATGTCCGCGCGCTCACAATCCTCGCTCTGATGACGGCTCTTCTGATTATCTTCTCCTTTACGCCGATCGGGAGCATTCCCGTCGGGCCGCTGGTAATCACGCTCAACATCATCCCCGTCGCCATCGCCGCCATCGCGCTCGGCCCCAAGGGCGGTCTTGCCATGGGCTGTGTGTTCGGACTGCTGAGCTTTCTCCAGTGCTTCGGCGTCGGCGTACCCAGCGGCATGGGTGCGATGCTGGTGAGTATCAGCCCCTTCCTCGCGTTCATCCAGCGCTTTGTACCGCGCGCGCTGGACGGTCTTCTCGTCGGCGCGATTTTTTCTGTCTGCAAGAAAACAATCGGTCCGCGTCCCTCATGCTTCGTCGCCGGCTTCTGCTCTGCGTTTCTCAATACGCTGTTCTTCATGTCTGCGCTGGTGCTGCTGTTCGGGCACACCGAGTACGTACAAGGTCTGATGAACGGCCGCAGCGTGCTGGCGTTCATCGTCGCCTTCGTCGGTGTCAACGCGGTGGTGGAAATGATTTCCTCCACAGTCATAGCCGGGCTTGTCGGCACAGCGCTCTATCACGCCAAGATCCTGCCCCTCGAAAAGAAATAAACAGCAAAAGAGGTATCCGCCCATGCTTCTTGCCATTGACATCGGCAACACCAACATCGTCGTCGGCTGCATCGAGGACGACAAGATCGTCTGCGAGGCGCGCATCGCCACCGACCGCACCCGCACCTCCGACCAGTACGGCGTTGAGATCAAGAATATGCTGGAGGCATACGGCTGCCAGCTCGACAAGGTAGAGGACTGCATCATTTCCTCCGTCGTGCCGCCGGTCTTCAACGCCGTGCGAAGCGGCGTCTACAAGATTACCGAGCGCCAGCCGATGGTGGTGGGGCACGGTCTGAAAACGGGGCTGGATATCCGGCTGGACAATCCCGCTCAGGTCGGCAGCGACCGCATCGTGATTGCCGTTGCGGCGCTGGCGAAGCGTCAGGCGCCGTTGATCCTCATCGACATGGGCACCGCGACCACGGTCGAGGTCATCGAGCCGAAAAACAAGTACATGGGCGGCGTCATCATGCCCGGCGCGCGTATGTCGCTGGACGCGCTGACCCGCAACACGGCGCAGCTTCCCGGCATCAACATGGATCGCCCGGGCAAGATCATTGCCAAAAACACGGTGGACTCCATGCGCAGCGGCATCATGTACGGCACCGCCGCCCAGCTGGACGGCGTGATCGACCGCATTGAAGAGGAACTGGGGCACCCGTCTACCATCATCGCCACCGGCGGCGTTGCCCCCTACGTCGTCCCTCTGTGCAGCCACAGGATCGCATTGGAGCGCGATCTGCTGCTGCAGGGGCTGAATATCATTTATAAAATGAACAAGCCCGCCAAGGCATAAGGCCCCCCCGAGGCTCATGAACAGCCCCAGATCGTGCGGACGGCGCAAGAAGTCCCCGGTGCAGGGAAATCGGATCAAGCAACAAAACTGACGCCGCTGGAAAAGCGACTTCAGTTTTGTTTTGATTTGGATACGTTGCTTGTTGCAGAAGAAGATATCGTCATCAACCTGTTTTGCGAATGGAAAAGAAGATTTCAGTCAAGGCGTTGTCGTAAGCGCGCTCAGCTTGACAGTGTCTGTCTCCGGTCGTACAATAGGCAAAAAGATCGTACAGCGGGGAGGCGGTAAAATGGCGGAGGACAAAAAGAGCAGCCTCGCCGCGCACGCCGTCGCGCTGGTCTGGTTCGGCGTATTCTGCGTATCGACGGCGCCGCTGTTCGTTCGCTTCAGCACCATGCCGTCGCTGGTGCTGGCATTTTACCGCAAACTCTTCGCGGCGGCGCTTCTTTTGCCGATGGCGCTGGGCAACCCCGAACACAGGCGCGAGCTGCGGTGCCTCGACCGCAAGTCCGTTGCCTGGTGCCTGCTCAGCGGCGCGTTTCTGGGCTTCCATTTCTGGACATATTTCCTCTCGGTACACCACACGACCGTCGCTGCGGCGCAGGTGCTCGTCGGCACGGAGGTGCTGTTCGTCTCGCTCGTCATGTTCCTGACGAAGCAGGAGCGGTTCAGCGCACGGAGCAAGGCGGGTATCTTCCTTGCTTTTACCGGCGGCGTACTGGTCGCCTATGCGCCGGGAGGTTTGCGATTGGGCGGCGGCGCCCTGTTCGGCAATCTTTGCGGCATCTTCTGCGCCGGCATGCAGGCGGGCTATTCGCTCGTCGGTGCGCGCGTTCGGCGCGGGATGTCCAACACGATCTATAATCTGCTGGTCTACGGTTTTGCCGCGGCGGTGCTGGGCGTTCTGATCCTCTTCTCGGCCGACGGATTCACCGGCTACGGCTGGAAAAACTATCTGATCGCGCTGCTGATGGCGGTTTTCAACAGTCTGCTGGGGCACAGCATCTTCAACTGGTCGTTCAAATACCTCAGCCCGACTCTGGTGGCGGTCATCAAGCTGTTCCAGCCGGTGCTGTCTGCAACCTGGGCGTTCCTCCTGATCTCGGAGCTGCCAACGCCCAACCAGCTTGTCGGCGGCGTCATTATTACATCCGGCATCTTCCTCTACATCCGCCACAAAGGAACCGCAGTCAAAAGCGCGAAGTAGCGTCGCGCTTACGCAAAACGCGCAGCGTCACATTTGAATGGCGCTGCGCGTTTTGTTATCCTGTTTTACACACTGAGCCAGTCGATCAGCTCCAGGCCGGGGTTGTGCTTCGTGAGGAAGCCCACCGACCATTCGCCGCCGAAAGCGATCAGCTTACGCCCCTTGAAATCCTCCAACACACGGGCGCCGGTGCACAGCGTCAGATCCTTCGTGTCGCAGGGGCACTCGCCGATGAGCCGCAGATGCTCATAGGGCAGGCCGCTCATACGGAGATCAACGCCGTACTCGCCTTTCATACGGTACTCGAATACGTCGAATTGGAGCGTACCGACCACGCCGACGACGATGTCCTCAAAGCCGCTGTCTGGGATCTTGAAGATCTGGATCGCGCCCTCCTGCGCGATCTGAGTGACGCCCTTGACGAACTGTTTGCGCTTCATCGTGTCCATCGGGGAGACGGACATAAAGTGCTCCGGCTCGAAAGTCGGGATGCCTGAGTAGCGGTACTTCTTCCCCGGCACGGTGATCGTATCGCCGATGGAAAAGATACCGGGGTCAAACACACCGATGATGTCGCCCGCGTACGCCTCGTTGACGATCTCGCGCTCCGCCGCCATCATGGTCTGGGGCTGGGAAAGGCGCAGCTTTTTGCCGCTCTGGACGTGGTAATACTCCGTGTCGCGTTCAAACTTGCCCGAGCAGATGCGCATAAACGCCAATCTGTCGCGGTGCGCCTTGTTCATATTCGCCTGAATCTTGAACACGAACGCTGAGAATTCCGGCGAGAACACGTCCACCTCGCCCTCGCTGCTCTCGCGGGGCAGCGGCGCGGTGGTCATTGCAAGGAAGTGTTCCAGGAAGGGCTCCACGCCGAAGTTGGTCAGCGCCGAACCGAAGAATACCGGCGAAAGCGTGCCGCTGCGCACGGCCTTAAGGTCAAACTCGCGCCCCGCGCCCAGCAGCTCGATCTCCTCCGCCAGCGCGTCGCGCCGCGTCTGTCCGAGCATATCCGCGAGCAGCGGGTCGTCCAGCTCGATTTCCGTGACACCCGCCTTTTTCGCATGGCCGGCGTCGGTAAAGTGCAGGATGCAGTGCTTTTCACGGTCGTAGACGCCCTGAAACGCCTTGCCGCTGCCGATAGGCCAGTTGACGGCATAGGTGTCGATACCCAGCTCGCGTTCGACCTCCTCGCACAGCTCCAGCGGGTCGCGCGCCTCGCGGTCCATCTTATTGATGAAAGTGAAGATGGGGATATGCCGCAGGGCGCAGACGCGGAACAGCTTCCGGGTCTGCGGCTCGACGCCCTTCGCGCCGTCGATGACCATGACCGCGCTGTCCGCCGCCATCAGCGTACGGTAGGTGTCCTCTGAGAAGTCCTGATGTCCCGGCGTGTCGAGGATATTGATGCAGTAGCCGTTGTGCTGGAACTGCATGACGGACGATGTGACCGAAATACCGCGTTGTTTCTCGATCTCCATCCAGTCGGAGGTCGCCGCGCGGGCGCGCTTGCCCTTGACCTCGCCCGCCTGCGCGATGGCGCCGCCGTAGAGCAGGAACTTCTCCGTCAGCGTCGTTTTGCCCGCGTCCGGGTGAGATATGATGGCAAAGGTTCTGCGGCGGGAAATCTCGTCTTGTAAAGTCGGCATGATACACCCTCCTACTACAAATGGGCAAATTTCCATAAAGAAAGAAGTCAGCCGAAGGCTGACTTCTTTCTTTATGGAGCGGGCAACGAGGCTCGAACTCGCTACCTCCACCTTGGCAAGGTGGCGCTCTACCAGATGAGCTATGCCCGCGAGCAGATGTTAATATAGCAGAGCCCGCGATCTTTGTCAAGAGGTTTTTTCAGAATAATTCCACTTCAGCGAAAAATTATGGTTTTCCCTTTTCCGCCAGTCTTTTGTCAATTGCCTTAAGGCCGGAGATGCAGAGTCCGGAAACCAGCATCAGCAGTGTCAATCCCGCAGCAATCGTCCGTTTCATGGCAGCGTCCTCCTTTAGTCGTAAGCTTCCTCCAAGACGGCCGCAGCGGTGAAGCGCTCTCCCGTGCGGTCAATTTCCAGCGTCAGCGCCTCACCGGCGCGATAGCGGCGTCGGATGCGCAGAAGATCGTTTGTCGTCTCCAGCGCCTCACCGTCGGCGCGCACGATGTAGTCGCCCGCCCGAAGCCCCGCCTTGTCTGCAGCGCTGTCCGCCGTGACCTCTTGGATCAGGATCGCACCTTCGCCCGAAGGAAGGGTCTCAGCCGCCACCAGTATGCCGAGCGTCGGCTCGCCGCGCACCTCGCCGTACTCGATGAGATCGTCGACCATCCATGCGCTGGAGCTGACCGGTATGGCAAAGCCGAGACCCTCAACGCTGACGGTACTCGACGAGCCCATCTTCATCGTGTTGATGCCCACGACCTGCCCGTAGGTATTGATGAGCGGCCCGCCGGAGTTGCCGTTGTTGAGCGCGGCGTTGGTCTGGATCAGCGTCATGCGGATACTGTCTACAGTCACGTCGCGGTTGATGGCAGAGACGATGCCGTCGGTCAGCGTACCGCGCAGCTCGACGCCGAGCGGGTTGCCGATGGCGTAGACCGTATCTCCGACGGTCAACGCGTCGCTGTCGCCAAACTCGGCGACAGGAAGCCCCTCGCCCTTGACCTTGATGACCGCGAGATCCTTCGCCTCGTCATAGCCGACCAGGCGGACATCGTCAAACATTCTGCCCGTGTCCAGCACAACAAAGCACTTGTTTCCGCCCGCCACGACATGGGCGTTGGTGAGGATGTAACCATCCTCTGTGAAGATAACGCCGGTGCCGACGACTGCGCTGCCGTCGGAAAAGCCGGTTGCGACCGTGACCGTGCAGGGATTGACGCGCTCGTAAACCTCCTGGATCGTCAGCGCCTCGCCGTGCGTCTCGGAAAAGCGCAGGCGCGTACCGTCACCGTTCTTCCAGCGCCGGATTGAGGTCTTGCCGCTTCCCGTGTTGTCCGGTCGCAATTCATAGCGGAAGGAATACTCGCCCTCGTCCCGGCGCGTCGCCACGTTTCCGCGCGGGAAAAAGCTCATTACCAGAGAGATGACAAGCAGCACCGCAATACAGCCGAGGAATATCTTCAATCCCTTGCGGGAGCGGGGCGGCCGCTCTGCCGGAGCCGTCTGAGCCCACGCTTCATACGTATATCCGCTCCGTTCTTTTTCCGACGGCTCCTGCTCTTCGCTCCGTCCCGGCAGGGGCGTCGGCTGGACATAGCGAAGCTCCACCGATCGGGGATGCGGCGCCTCATAGCGCAACACGACCTCACGCAGCGCTTCCTCTGCGGAGCGTTCAACCGAGTTCAAACCGGGATTGTTTTCATCCATAAGACGCCTCTCAGCCTCCCGCAAGGGAGACGGTAAATGTGAAGGTCGTCACGCCGTCCTCGCTGGTCACGGCGATCTGCTCCTGATGCTGATCCAAAATCGTTCGCACGACGTAGAGCCCAAGCCCCACGCCGTCCTTATCCTCGGAACGGGATTTATCACTCTTGTGAAACCGCTCGAAAAGAAGCGGGATCTCGTCGGCAGGGATGGTATCGCCCTCGTTGCGGACGCTGACGAACGCCTTGCCGTTCGCCGCCGCAAGGCCAAGGTATAGTGTCGAACCTGCGCGGGCAAACTTTGTCGCGTTTTCAAGCAGATTGTAGATCACCTGCGTGATGAGGTCATTGTCCCCGAGCACGGTGACGCTGTTGTCGGGGATATTGGCGTTCACATCCAGCCCGCGGTCGGTGATCTTTTTCTCCATCGAAATCAGCACACGCCGCATACTCTCGCAGATGTCGAACGGCGTTTTGTGCAACTCGCGGGATTGCAGGCGCGATATCTCCAGCATTCGGCGCACAAGCCGCGACAGGCGGCGCGACTCATCGGAAATGATATGCAGATACTGCCGTTCCTGCTCCGGCGGGATCGTTCCGTCAAGGATGCCATCGGTATAACCCGCAATGGTCGTCATCGGCGTCTTGAGTTCATGGGAAACATTGGCGATAAACTCGCGGCGCTGCCGCTCCGTCTCCTGCAGCGAGTCCGCCATATTGTTAAATGATGTCGCCAACTCCGCGATCTCCATAGGATCGCTGTATCCACGCATACGAATGTCGAAATTTCCCTCGGCAAAACGGCGCGTCGCTTCTGCCATCTCGCTGATGGGCCGCGACTGGCGCATACTGAGCCATGCGCTGACAATGAACGCGATGAGCAGCACCGTCACAGCTGTTACAAAGAACATCCCGATAAAGCCGCGCCACATGGCGGTCAATTCACGCGCTTCCGTAACGGCGAGCACAATGCCGACCGTCTGTCCCATCGATTCAATGGGTACGCCTACGGCGAAGTGTTTGGCCGCATAGACTTCGCCGAGCGTCGTACGGTCAAAGCTGTCTCGCTTTGAGAGAACGTCGTTGACCATGCCCTCCGGCAGCGTCAGCACGCGCCCTTCCAGCGTCTCATCAGACGTAAGCAGCACATTCCCCTGCAAATTGCAGATCAGAAAATCCTCATCGGTCACGGAAGCGGCAAAGGACGCCAGCTCGCGCATCCCGGAGAGCGAGCCTCCCGTAACGTAGGACGAGACCATACGCGACACGACCTCCGCTTTCGCGCGCATGTCTTTTTCGCGCTCACTGCGGGTATAGCTGTAACTCAGTGTGAAAAACGAAATGCCCAGCAGCGCCAGAGTCAGCGCAGTCACGCCCGCGGTCAGCAAAAAGTTCTGCCAGTAGATCGTCCGGAAGCGGCGCGGCGTCCGAAGCTTCTTCTGTTTTTCTGTTGTTTCGCTCATGTCTGCGCTTTCACTTCAAACTTGTAGCCCACGCCCCAAACGGTCTTGAGCTCCCACTGGTCGCTGATGCCCTCAACCTTTTCGCGCAGGCGCTTGATGTGTACATCCACGGTACGCGAATCGCCGAAGTAGTCGAAACCCCAGACCTCATCGAGAAGCTGATTGCGCGTATAGACGCGGTTCGGCGCGGAGGCAAGGTGGTAGAGCAGCTCCAGTTCTTTGGGCGGCGTATCAATCTTCTTTCCGTCTACGATCAGTTCATAGGAATCCAGATTGATGGTAAGCTTGTCGAACACCAGCTTCTTTTTTGTGTCATCAGGGATCTCCGTGCGGCGCAGCACCGCGTTGATGCGCGCGAGCAGCTCCTTCATTTCAAACGGCTTGATGACGTAGTCGTCCGCGCCCATTTCCAAGCCGTGGATGCGGTCGTCCACCTCGCCCTTGGCAGTAAGCATGATGACCGGGCACTTTGAGGTCTCGCGGACGCGGGAAAGCACACCCCAGCCGTCCAGCACGGGCAGCATGACGTCAAGCAGGACAAGATCCGGCTCCTGCGCGCGGAATTCCTCCACCGCCTTGCCGCCATCCGCAGCGAGGCGAACCTCGAACCCCTCCTTGTCCAGATACATTTTAATGAGATTGGAGATGTTGTTGTCGTCCTCGACCACAAGAATATTGCGTGCCATAGTCTGCCTCCTTCATTCTCTCGTTATCCTTGGTATAGCGTCACTTCATTGAGCCGGGCAGGGGTACAGTTACCCGTGCGGAGGTTTGCGAGCAGCGCGCCAAGCACCGCAGACGCCTGCTCATCCGTACCCAGAAAAACGCGGCAGCTTCCTCCGCGCTCGTCGGCGGCGGACAGTATGCGCGTACTCATACGCGCGGCAGACACGCCGCCGCTGAAGTTCAACGCAAACGTGAGCGGACAGTAACCGAAGTCAGTAATCCGCCGAACCGTCTCCTCCGTCGCGCCGTCAAGCAGGACAAGCCGCGTCTTCGTGTTCGCCGCTGCCCAAATCATGCGATTGGCCGCTTCGATCTGCGCAAGCGCGCTTTCCGCGCCCGCGGAGCCGTCCACGCGAAGTGCAATGCTTCCGTTGCCCGCAGCAAGGCGGCGCAGCAGCTCATCCGCGCCGTTCAGCGCATCGGGCGCAAACAGGTATGCCGCGCGTCCACCGGATAGCCGCGTGAGCAGCGGCGCCGTTTTCTCCGCGTCGGTGGATTCAATGGCAAAATAAACCGTGCGCGGCGACGGCTCCGTTGTCTGTGTGTTTTCTGCCGGCGGGGTCTCCGTATCCGTCTGCTCTGTCTGTGCGCGTTCGTAGCGAGCGTAGCGCTGCGCCATCGGCGAACTCGCGGCGTCGATGAACGTCGCGTCGGACAGCACGACCGAATCGCTTTTGAGGCGCACAAGATAGCCGTAGCTGACGCGGGTGTAGCTGTATTCAAACCCAAAATACCGGCAGACAATGTCCAGCGGGACAAATACCACATCGCCGCGCGTGACGGCGCAGCCGGAATATGTCTGCCCGCTGTTCGTCTCGATCGTACCCGCCGCGAGATTGAAGATAATGACGCTTCTCTGCTTGTACAGCAGCGCGGTAGACTTATCGCGGCTGCGTGAATAATAGGTGCCGAGATCTGTGCCGTCAAAAGCTGCAGACGAAACATAGAACACGCCGCCGGACCAGAAGGGCATCGTCTCGTCATTGAGTGGGAGCAGCGTGTCGTTGACAGCGGTAAAATAGACCGTGCCCACTGCATCCGCGCACGGCATCGCGAGATTCACAAGCATCAGAACAGCAAACGCCAGGCAGATCACCCGCCGCATCCTCCGCATCAGACCGCCTCCCCTCGCATTGTTTATTGCAGTATAGCAACTCTTTCGTCATATTGCAAGCCATGCTCTGACTCGCTTCACCGGCCTCATGCACGTGCCGCGCGGATCACGGCGTCTCGTATGTCCCAACCGTTGCGCCGGAATAATAATGCTCGATGATCTCTTTGGCGCTTCGTCCCTGCTTCGCAAGCGCGTTTGCGCCATACTGGCTCATTCCGACGCCGTGTCCATAGCCGGTAACGTGGAATGTAAGTCCGCTGTCGTCCGCCTCAATGGTATACGCGGGCGAGCGCAGGCCGAGCATGGCGCGCAGTTCGTTCCCCTTCAGCGTCACGCCGCCGACGCACACCGTCGTTACAAAACCCGCCTGATTTCGCTCGACCGTCCCGATCCATTCGGACGGCGATCCGGGCAGCTTCGCATCCGGTCGGGAAGCAAGGACACGGTCGCGGAATTCGTTCGGTGTGAAGTTGACCACGGAATAGTAGTTCGGCACCAGTTCTTCATCCTCCGGACTGGACACGCTGCGCAGATACGGGAGATCGCTCTGCCATACCGCGGCGGCGTTCTGCGTATACCCCGCCGAAGAGGAAAAAAACACCGCGAGGATCGGTTCTCCGTCATAAAGGGCAATCTGGCCGTCTGTCTCCGCAACGGCGCGCGCAAGCTTCTCTTCATAATAGAGCGCCATGCTGCCCCAGTCTGCCGCAGCTGCCTCTGTGGTCTTGTACGCTTTGCAGCAGTTAACGTCGTCACAGGCGTCGGCGTCGGGATGCCTTGCTATCTTGCCCTCCTTCAGCTTGTAGAGCGTATACGTCCGCGCGGCGATCGCCTGCGCCTTGAGCGCCTCCTGCTCGAATGAGGCGGGCATCTCCGCGCGGAGTACGCCGCGTAAATAGTCGTCCAGCGCCATTTCCTCGATCTGTCCGCCGTGCAGGACGCGCAGCGTCTGCTCCGCGTCGGATACGGCGCGCTGCGGCGGGACTGTAGTTTCATCCGCCGGAGGCTCATTCGCAGCGGAGGTTTCCGCGCGCCCCGCCGCAGTCCAGGCCAGAGCCCAGAGCAGGAGAAGAATCAGTGTCAGGATGCGAATGTCGTTTTTCATGGCATTTCCTCATTTCGTGCGTTTGTTTTGTAGTATGATATGAGGAAAGCCGTGGACAAATGAAGAGAATCATGGTATACTGCACCCGTTTTGGGAAAGAAGGTCTTTGTTATGAAGCAAATCAATCGCCTGCTGCCCGCTTTGGCTTCCATCCCCATGGTGTTGCTGCGTGTCTTGCAGAACCGTACCGGTTTCGACGACGCCGGTCTTTCGATCCCCGGAAATTTCCCGGGCATTGCATTGCGCGTATTGCTTATCGGGATCGTGGTCTTTTTCATTATTGCGTACCGTGCGCAGCCGTCGCGCCGCAGCGAACGCGCCGCTCTGTCGGAGACGTTCCGCTTCGAGGGGAACTCCTTTGCCGTGTCCTGCGCGGTAGCGGGTTCATTTCTGCTGTTTTTTGCCGGCGTGGGAACACTGGTCGGCTATGGTTCCCTGCATACAGTCCTGCTTGCGCCGCTTGCCGTCACATCCGCGCTATGCCTTCTCTACGCGGTATTCGGGCTTTACCGCGGGAACACGGTTCAAGGCATTGCGCTGCTCGCGCCCGTCTGCTCGCTTGTCGTGTATCTGATCCTCCTCTACCGCGCCGACGCATCCAACCCCGTACTCGCGCAAATCTACATGGAGGTTCTGGCGGCCGCCGCGCTGACGTACACGGCGCTTGAGCTCGCCGCCTTCGCCTTTCGCGACGGTTCCCGCCGCGGCTGGCTGACTATGGCGTCTCTGTCTGTGATCCTCGCCTTCACTGCGGCCGCGGATGGCGGAAGTCCCGCGCGCGCGGCATTCTTCGTTGGCAGCGCTCTGGTCGCTCTCGGTTTCCTTGCGGCGACAGACGTCGAATGAGCGAAAAAAGAATGATAAAAAGCATAGAAAAAGCAGATGCTTTTGCATCTGCTTTTTCTGTGAGATGGAAGATTGGATGAAAAGAAGCTATTGTCTCTTGCAGGATGTATGTTACCCAACGTTTGTAAACAAAGATGAGCGAAATCTGTTAAAAAAGTTTTAAATATTGATCTGTTATGTGAACTTTCGCAACGTACCAAAAAAATCTTCCAGCACGCCGCGGCACTCCCCCGCGAGAATACCTCCGACCAGAGCCGGCGTATTGCGAAAGCGCTCCATGAAAAGGTTCAGCACACCGCCGCAGGCGCCCATCGCCTCGTCGCGCGCGCCGTAGTAGACCTTGGGGATACGTGCGTTAAGGATCGCGCCGGCGCACATCGGACAAGGCTCCAGCGTGACGTAGAGCGCGCAGTCTTCCAGCCGCCACGTTCCCAGCCTCACGTTCGCCTCGGCAATCGCCTCCATTTCGGCGTGAGACGCGGTGGATTGTTTTTCCTCGCGGCGGTTGCGTCCGCGGCCGACGATCTCATTGCCGCGCACGATGACACAACCCACCGGCACCTCGCCCCGCACCGCCGCCTCCCGCGCCAGCGCGAGGGCTTCTCTCATATAGAATTCGTGATCCATGGACACCTCCGACTGAAATCCGGAATAAATGAACATACTCTCCATAGACTGGTAGGGACAAGGAGGGTATTGTCATGCGAAACAAGCAACATTCCCGCTGCGGCACCACGGAGGACGCCGCGCTGCGCGCCGAACTGCGCGAAACGCACGCGGCGCTCATCGCCGCCTTTGCGCGCTTCAACGCGGTAAGCGAACCGGAACTGATCGATGACGCGATCTATGAGATCAACGCCGTCCAGGCGCGATACAATTATCTGCACCGCATGATCCGCGAGCACAGCAATGCGGCAGCGTGCCATGCTGTGTCCGAAGCGGAGGGCAGCATATGAGCCTTGCAGAAAAAATCGCGTTTGGCCTCCTGTGCGCCTTTGTTGCGCTTGGCGTGGTGCGCCTGTTCTCCGCGCCGCTGAAGCTGGCGCTGCACATTCTGTGCAACAGCGCGCTCGGCTTCGCGGCGCTGTACATACTGAACCTCACGAGTACGCTCACCGGGTTCTCGCTGGGGCTGAACCTGTTCAACGCCCTGACCATCGGCGTTCTTGGCGCGCCCGGACTTGTCCTGCTGGTGCTGCTGAAGCTTGTTTTTCTGTGATTTCGGCAAAAAGCAAATTGCAACTCAAGAAAATGAGAGAAAAACGGAGATAATTTGAGCTTTCAAGAGCATTGAATCGGATAAATAAAAATGTTGTTGACAGTCTTTCCACCTTGTGCTATATATTTACCCGTTCCGATTTTAGCAGGGAACGTGAACAATGTAAAGCAACAGCTTTCGATATTACAAATGGAGGAAACACAACCATGTCCACTTTTATGGCGAACAAGGGCAACATCGAGCGTAAGTGGTACGTCCTCGACGCTGCCGGCCAGCCCATGGGCAAAACCGCGGTCGTCGCCGCCGATCTGCTCCGCGGCAAGCGCAAGGTCACCTACACCCCGCACGCCGACTGCGGCGATTACGTCATCATCATCAACGCGAAGGACGCGGTGCTCACGGGCAACAAGCTCGACCAGAAGTATTACCGCCGTCACAGCGGCTGGGTCGGCGGTCTCAAGGAGACCAAGTACCGCACCCTGATGCAGGACAAGCCTGAGCTTGCCATGCAGCTGGCCGTCAAGGGTATGATGCCCCGCAACACCATCACCAAGGATTCCCTCAAGCGCCTGCACATCTATGCCGGCGCCGAACATGAGCAGCAGGCTCAGAAGCCTGAGGCTTACGAAGTCAAGTAAGGAGGAACAGAAGAATGTATCAGTCCAAGAAGCCTTATCTCTACGGCACGGGCCGTCGTAAGTCCTCTGTCGCGCGCGTTCATCTGTTCCAGGGCGGCACCGGCAGCATCACCATCAACGGCCGCGACATCGACGACTATTTCGGTCTTGAGACCCTGAAGATGGTCGTCCGTCAGCCGCTCGCCGCGACCGACACCCTCGGCAAGGTCGACATCGTTGCCACCGTCGCCGGCGGCGGCGTCTCCGGTCAGGCGGGCGCTCTGCGCCACGGCGTTGCCCGCGCGCTGCTGCTCGCGAGCCCCGATTATCGCCCCATCCTCAAGAAGGCCGGGTTCCTCACGCGCGATCCGCGCATGAAGGAGCGCAAGAAGTACGGCCTGAAGGCCGCCCGTCGTGCTCCCCAGTTCTCCAAGCGCTGATTTTGTTATCAGTTACCCCGGAAAACTTCGGTTTTCCGGGGTTTTCTTTTGTTAAAAGTTGCAATACCTAAATCTGAGGGGTCTAATACCTGTCACATTCGGACACAATATATTGTGGTTTGCTATTTTATGAACACAATATGCAAAGGTGACTTTTGAGGTTAAATCGCTTTTTGGCCATTTTGAGGTGACTATTTGAGGTTAAATTTCCCCTCATTTCTGCCGTCAAAAAAAGAGCGTGGCTGCACGGTTGGTGCAGCCACGCTCTTCACTTTCTACTGTTTCGGAATAGTTCCTTGGGATTTTGCTCTACTCGCTTTAAGTACTTGTCGATGTGCTCTTGTGAAAACTTCACGGCGCATCGAGGTCTTGCTTGGTAGTAACCGATTTTTCGTTCTTTACGCATCCGGTCCAAAGTGTTGACACACACGCCAAGGATTTCGGCTGCTTCTTCCCTCGTGTACATGGGCATTCAAATACCTCCTCGCTATACAGATTGTTTGAGCATAATGTCCCTTCATAATAAATGGAGAAAAAACAGGGGGTATTATACCCGTCCAACAAAAAAGTTTTATATATTTCTGGGGAGCAACCATTGCGGTTACTCCCCAGAAAGCTATATCAGATAATCAATTACTGTTCATCAGGTTCTTCACTGCTGCTTAGCGAAAAAGCCCGTTTTCCCGAGAAGCGTTCCTTGAGATGCTTCAGCTGATAGTCAAGCTCGTCAATGATCTTCTGAACCTCTTCCTGCGTATAGTCATACGATACTCGCGAAGAACAATTACCCAGCTTTTCGATGTTGTCAATAAGCACTGCCATGCGCTTTTCGACAACGCGGCAGAATCGCCCGTGTTTTATCTCATTCATGCCAAGACTCCTCCCATTCGTATTTGATGTTTAGCCCATTCGCTGCAATGGTGCGCTTGTTTCTGCTCTCTCCCAGTCCACTTCCGGGATGGGGATGGCTGTTAGCGGGAACACATCATAATTGCCCGCAGAAGCGCTGGAAAGACCACAGGCGGCCAAGAATCTCTCTTGCGCCTCTGGCGTCAGGTCAGAAAAGTAGATTTCAAACATACTCTTCTCCCTCCTGCAATGCACGGTCAATGTCGCTCTCAGTAAACTTCAGAACCATGAGCTCTTTTTTGGAGAAGCCAAGTTCCACTAATCTCTCGACAACCCGATACCCATGGCCTCCTTCATCATTGACTTTTTCATCAATGAGTATATTCAGCAATTCCACTGTCCGATCCGGGTCAATTTGTTCCCATTTGCCCTTGCAGTTCAAAAATGCTGATACGAGTTCATCTGCCTTAACTTCGACAGTTGCTGGCTCCATCGTTTCCTCAAAGCTATCCTCCGATAGCTCAAAATACGGATGATCGACCTGGGGATCAAAGGTATCAAACCGTTTCTCCGGCAGGCCAACCAGATGGGGGATAAAGTATTCTCCTTCATCCAAACATTCCAGGACAACAGCGACTTGTTCAGCGGAAATAGTTCCTTGGACAACACACTCATTATGGACTTTGTAGTTATCAGCGTCACGATATAAATAGTTGATTTTCGTATTCATGCCATCAATTCCTTTCACGCGCGTTCGTAAGTTACCTCGGTCAATAGGCCAGTTTCATCATATCCGCGTAACTCCACCCAGTTATGATGTGTCTCTTCCATAATCAAGAATCCTACTCCTTCCTGACGCATGATCACGAGATCACCGCTGGTGTAGAGACCGCTTGGGAAGTTAAATAAATCTTTCACTGTCATATCAGCACTCATCTCCGAAAAAAGGTCGCCGTTGCTCATGAAGTGCAACAGCGACCTTACTGATTTTATGATGCCCTTGCCTCCTTGAAAGAGAGCAGCAAGTCATCAATCCCTTTGTATTTATCATCCCAGGCAATTGGCGTCATCTCAAATCCGGCATCGCTGCCTTCCTGTAATACCCGATGTCGTGCATTACGCACATTTTCATTGATTAGGGCATCCATATCGAAAGCGACGATGATCCGGTTGATATGAACGGTGGCCAACTCCTTGAGCAGTCGACGGAACTGATTGATGTTGCCCACACCAGTTAGGCCAACAAAGCATCTGGGTTGGCCAAGCGCATTCGATAGGTGCTGAGCAACATCTGCCTTCATGACGCCTTCAGTTAGATAGACCGCATCAGAATCATGAGGGCCTGCGAAATGGGGGCAGCAGGAAGCGGTTGTCCCGTAATACTTATCAACACTGGTAAGGTTATTAAACTTGGACTTGTAGGGCCGATCCAAGCGGATTTGAATGGCTTCAATCTCTCCGATCATATTCCGGTCCGGGATCATAATACCCGAAGCTCTGATATCCAATTTCCAACTGCCAGTCTCGTGGTCACGATAGAAACCTGGAACACCCTCCAGCTCACATCCGCGCTCCAGAAGCTCCGCAACTATACGCCCCGACCGCACCGCAGGTGTGGTTCGATACCCAAGTTGGTCAATTGCATCGCCAGAGAGTCCCCGCATAAGCAGGGACTCTCTGTGCATAGACCCAAGGGTGAGCAGAGAGAGGAGATTTCTGTAAGTATTATCGCGGATATTGGATGGAGCCAACTCAGCTTCCGGTGTTACAATCCTCTGATTTCGGGGAGTGTCATTAAGCTTTCTTCTTCGGATGTCCTCTCCAGACTGAAAAATACGGCACAACTCCTCATAGGCCGCTGCCATGCTGATGTTCGTGGCTGCGGCATACAAGTGAAGCACACCGCCGCCTTCACCACATCGGTTGCAGCGAAACACATTCTTATCAAGTTTGACATTCAGGTGTGCTTTCCTGTCAGCACAAAATGGGCATCTGCAATGGAGCTGCGTGCCAGTGTCCCGGATCACCTGAATACTGAGCAAATCCACTACATCTCGAATGCTGCATGGCAGCTCGTCATGGAAACCCATTGTGCATCACCTCCCATCTGCCAAACCAGCCCGTCAGCTGGCCATTTTGCTGGCTGCATCGACAAGCAGGATTGCCCCGGCCTTCAGCGCCAAGTTCCGACCCGAATAGTTTTTAACATACCACTCCAGATCGCTTGGCTTCCGCAGAGCGAGTTCGCCCAGGGTGTTGCCCTTGTAGTAGCCAACATCAATACGCACATTCTTTGCCTCTTCCAGCGTCATGGAGTTCAGATAGTCCTCCAGCGTGACAGGCTCCTGCATTTTGGGAGCAGCAGCCAGGGCCGGGGTGGTAGCGGGTGCCGACTGCGGCATAGAAACCGTGGTAGCCGTTTGAACAGCACCGGTCTGCTTCGTTTCATGTTTGACCTGACTTGCCACTCCCGGCTCTTCGGAACAGTCTTCTTCAATCGCGCCGAGATCCAAAGGCGCATCCACCATAATATCGCCAAACATATCAGCAGCACCGCAGAACTGCGTACCGTATCCGGCAGCAGCAAGCACTCGACCCATCGCTGCGGTTTCCGCCGTTTCGAGATAGCGGTCGCCAAAGCGATCCTGCGTCACAAATCTCTGAGCGTTGGACTTAGCCACATACTGATCCGGGGCATCGCCTCGATCCGCATACAGCTTGCAGCAGACTAGAATGACGCGGCGCCCTGAGAAGTGAACAGGGTGATGTCGCGGATGATTTCCTGTCGGTAGATAGCGGCCAGCCCCTTTCGGTTTGGTTTTCTTGCAACAAAATTATACCGCAAATGCTGGCCGCTTTCTATATCATTTGGAGTGATTTTCAGTTTGAGCCATGGCTGGAAACGCACTGTTTTACGCGCTTTGCCGCGTTTTGCTCATGGCTGGACGAAAAGCCTTTGGAGGTGGTTAAAGCCCAATTCTTTAAGCTTAATTCAGAGCACATCCAATTTGTTCTGGACAGTCTGAGAGACAACACAACTCGCATTCGCAATATGCGTCAATGAATCAATGAACACCCACAACAGAATAGATACTGATGACATTACCGCATCAGTCTGCGTTCCGGACATTTTTACACGGGGATGCAGCAGTAATACCGTGATTTTTACTGCTGACGGCGGGAAACATTTTACCGATTACGGAATCTATGAAGGAATGTTCCTTTTCTTTGATCTTGAAAAGCCTTTTCTTGAAGGTCGGCTCTCTTGTTTCAAAAAACGAGCAGAATAATACCAATCCCAAATACAGAGTATCCGACAAGCCGCTTGATGGCTATTCTCACCTCGGACGGTTGGTGATGACCTTGAGAAATTACGAGGCAGAATGCCATGGTTAAACATAGAAAAGTATATGTTGCCGTCAACATCGATGTTGATACTGACGGACAAATCCGCCCAAGATCTATCCGCTGGGAAGATGGACATATTTATGAAATTGATCGTCTGAAGCAGCGTGTCAGAGCCGCATCCACAAAAGTTGGCGGCTGCGGTATCCGCTACACCGTGATGATCTGCGGGAAGGAGACCTATCTGTTCAACGAAGATGAAAGATGGTTCGTCGAAGCAAAGGAGGACTATCAATGATATTAATTTCTAATTATTAGGGCAATACCGCACAATTCGCAGCGCACCTCTTGCTTGCCCTTGTTTCCGTCAAATCGCCCAAGATTTTCTTGAAATCCTTTGTGTATTTCAAGGAAGATCAACGCAGTATGGCGGAAAAAGAGCCGTCATTTGGGCGTGTTGTCCATTTTTCAAACATGGCCTAATTAGGGCTTGCTGAAAAAGGCCATATTTAGGGCTTGCTGAAAAAGGCCATATTTATAGCAATTAAGAGGGGAAAACGAAAAGAATACGATAATTCATTCAAAATAGTTTCAAAAAGTCTTGTTTTGTAGTATCATAGAGGTAGCCAGAAATAGCGGTTTTCCACGAAAACACATGGTTTTGGGGTGGCTTATGTACTACAAAGACGACCGGGATCAGCTTGGGATCGACGATTTCTTTCTGCCCTTTGGTGGAAAGCTGAAAAAGGATAACCGCTGGGTACGCATGGCGGAAATCATGCCGTGGGATTACATTGAGGAAGTTTACCTTGAAAGCATGAGCCAGGAAACGGGGCGGTCTGCGTTTCCCGCCCGAATTGCCTATGGAGCGATCTATGTCAAAGAGCAAGAAGACCTCACCGACGATGAAACCGTCGAGGCCATAGCCGAAAATCCGTATATCCAGTACTTCCTCGGACTGAAGGAGTTCCGGGATGAACCGCTTTTCAACGCGTCGATGATGGTGCATTTTCGTAAGCGCTTTCCTGTGGAAGCACTTGCAAAAATCAACGAATACATCTGCACCGGCAAGCGCCCAGAGGACGAGGAATACAACGATAGTAACGAACCTCCGATGTCAGGAGGAGCGGCAGGCAAGCCTAACAAGAACACCTCAAAGAAGAAGCTGAAAAAGCAAAAGAAGAACCGTGGCAAACTGCTGATGGACGCGACCGTAGCTCCGGCAGATATCAAGTATCCCACGGATATTGATCTGCTGAACAAATCCCGTGAGCATCTGGAGACCGCTGTTGATATTCTCTGGAACGAAGTTCCCCACAAAGGCCACAAACTGCCGTATTCGGCAAAGAAAGCCCGCAAGTCCTACCTTGCGTTGTCCAAGAGCAAGCGGTGGACGAAGGCAAAGTGCAGAAAAGCGATTTCCGAACAGCTTCGTTATATTGAGCTTGCCATGGCGCAGCTGAAGAAATGCGAAGAACAGGTGCCGGTTCATGACGAGCTGTACCCGCGTTGGCTGAAAGACCGTCTGAGCATCATTCCTGTGGTTTATGCGCAACAAAAGGAAATGTATGAGAACGGAACGCATACCTGCGATGACAGGATCGTCAGCTTGCAGCAGCCGCATGTCCGTCCCATCAATCGAGGCAAGCGTCCGAACCCGACTGAGTTCGGGCAAAAGCTGCATCTTTCTGTTGTTGACGGTTATACATATTTGGAGCGAACCAGTTGGAGCAACTTCAACGAGGGGAATGACCTGATTTCCACCGCAGAGAATTACAAACGCAGGTTTGGATGCTATCCGGCGGCGATACTGGCGGACAGGATCTATCAGACGCGGAAGAACCGCAACTATTGTACGCAGCATGGTATCCGGTTGTCGGGGCCTCCGCTCGGGCGGAGAAAGACAGGAGAAACTGACGCCAAAGTGCAACGGCAGATTTACCGGGATGCCTGCGAAAGAAATGCTGTTGAGGGCAGAAACGGAAATGCCAAACGCCGCTGGGGGCTGAACCTCATCATGTCTAAGCTGGATGAGACCGCCAAAACGGAAGCCGCACTCA
>JBGVBS010000041.1:0-30242 GCA_045225715.1 Oscillospiraceae bacterium | reverse complement strand
TTTCCTGTGTTTTGAGCGCCGCCCTTGCCGGACGGCGCTCAGCACTCATTTTGTCAAAGCCTATTCTGTTATCTTTCTGACATTGGGCGTATGCCACGGGATGTTTTTTGTAAAAAAACAAGCCAAACGCAAATTTGCGCTTGACTTTTCTGGCTATTTTCGGTAAAATAAAGCGCTTATACCCGATATGAAGGAACAGCGACATTTCACCTACTAACGCAAGTGTAGCAGAGTGCAACAAAAAAAGCAAGGGTGGCGAGCTGGTTTTTACCAACAAAGCCGCGCGTATCAAAAAACGATTTTTGCCGTGACTGAGACACGGTGAAAGACAGAAAGGCGTGAAGAGCAAATGGCCCACGACAAAATGTACGGCAAGACCATGCGCAAGAACTTCGCACGGCACGAGGAAGTTATGGAAATGCCGAATCTCCTCGAGCTGCAGAAGACCTCTTACAAGTGGTTCCTCGATTACGGCCTGCGCGAGGTGTTCGCGGATGTGGACGCGATCGCGAACTATGCCGGCAACCTCGAACTGAGCTTCATCGACTACAAGATGGACGAGCAGCCCAAGTACGACGTAGAGGAGTGCAAGGCGCGTGACGCGACCTATGCCGCTCCGCTCAAGGTCAACGTGCGTCTGTACAACAAGGAGACGGGCGAGATCAAGGAGCAGGAGATCTTCATGGGCGATTTCCCGCTCATGACACAGTCCGGCACGTTCGTCATCAACGGCGCGGAGCGCGTCGTCGTGTCGCAGATCGTGCGCTCCCCCGGCATCTACTACGGCAAGGAACTCGATCTCAAGACCGACCTCCCGCTGATGACCGCGCAGGCGATCCCTTACCGCGGCGCATGGCTCGAATATGAGACCGACGCCAGTGAGATATTCTGGGTGCGCATCGACAAGAACCGCAAGCTGCCCGTCACCGAGCTGCTGCGCGCCATCGGCCTTCGCACCGATAAGGAGATCCTTGACCTCCTCGGCGACGACGAACGCATCGTTGCCACGCTGGAAAAGGACACCTGCAAGACCTATGAGGAAGCGATGCTGGAGATCTACCGCAAGCTGCGCCCGGGCGAGCCGCCCACGGTCGAGGCCTGCGAGACCCTCGTCAACAACCTCTTCTTTGATCCGCGCCGCTATGATCTCAGCATGGTCGGCCGCTACAAGTACAATAAGAAGCTGGCGCTGCGCACGCGAATCCGCGGGCAGAAGCTGATGTATCCCGTCGCCGACCCGCGCACGGGCGAGATCCTCTTCGACGCAGGTCACGTCATGACCGGCGAGGAGGCGGACGAGCTGGACGCCATCGGCGTTAACGACGTCACGCTGGAACTCGACGGCCGTCCGCTGCGCGTGTTCTCGAACCACATGGTCGATCTCGCGCGCTTCGTGGACTTTGACCCGAAGGAAGTGGGCATTCGCGAGCGCGTGCGCGAAAGCGTGCTGCGTGAGCTGCTGGAGCAGTACAGCGGCGAAGAGCTTAAGGATGCAGTCCGCGAGAACGTCGATCGTCTTGTGCCGAAGCACATCCTCGTGGACGATATCCTTGCCTCCGTCAACTACATGAACGCTCTGGCGCACAGCATCGTCTTCAAGGACGACATCGACCATCTGGGCAACCGCCGACTGCGCTGCGTGGGCGAGCTGCTGCAGAACCAGTTCCGCATCGGCTTCAGCCGTATGGAGCGCGTCATCCGCGAGCGCATGACGATTCAGGATCTGGACATCGTCACGCCGCAGAGCCTCATCAACATCCGTCCCGTCACCGCGGCGATCAAGGAGTTCTTCGGCTCCTCGCCGCTGAGCCAGTTCATGGATCAGACGAACCCGCTGGCGGAGCTGACGCACAAGCGCCGTCTGTCGGCGCTCGGCCCCGGCGGTCTGAGCCGCGAGCGCGCAAATATGGAAGTCCGAGACGTGCACTACAGCCACTACGGCCGTATGTGCCCGATCGAGACGCCGGAAGGTCCGAACATCGGCCTGATTTCCTACCTCGCGACCTACGCCCGCATCAATGAGTACGGCTTCATCGAGGCGCCGTACCGCAAGGTCGATCACGAGACCGGCAAGGTTTCCGACGACATCACCTATATGACCGCCGATGTTGAGGATCAGTATATCGTCTGTCAGGCCGCAGAGCCGACGGACAAGGAAGGCTGCCTCATCAACAAGCGCATCACCTGCCGCCACCGCGACGAGATCGTTGAAGTCGATCGCGAGCGTGTCGACTACATCGACGTTTCCCCGCGTATGATGGTCTCCATCGCGACGGCGATGATCCCCTTCCTGCCCAACGACGACGCGAACCGCGCGCTGATGGGCGCGAACATGCAGCGTCAGGCGGTGCCGCTGCTCAAGCCGGAGGCGCCGATCGTCGGCACCGGCATGGAGCACAAGATCTGCATGGATGCCGAGGTCGCCGTCCTAGCCGAAGGCGATGGCGTCGTCACCAGGATGGACGCCCGCAGCATCACCGTCGCCTATGACGACGGCACGGTCAAGGAGTACAAGCTCACGAAGTTCCTGCGCTCCAACCACGGCACCTGCATCAACCAGCACCCGATTGTGGAAGTGGGCGAGCGCGTCCACGGCCGCAAATACGACGAGAACGGCCACATTCTGGAAGATCCGACCGTGCTTGCCGACGGCCCTGCCACCGATCAGGGCGAGATCGCTCTCGGCCGCAACATCCTCGTCGGCTTCATGACCTGGGAAGGCTACAACTACGAGGACGCGGTGCTGCTCAACGAGCGCCTTGTCCGTGAGGACCTCTATACCTCCATCCACATTGAGGAATACGAACTCGACGCCCGCGACACGAAGCTCGGGCCCGAGGAGATCACCCGCGATATCCCGAATGTCGGCGACGATGCGCTCAAGGATCTTGACGAGCGCGGCATCATCCGCATCGGCGCAGAGGTCCACGCCGGCGACATCCTCGTCGGCAAGGTCACGCCCAAGGGCGAGACCGATCTGACCGCGGAGGAGCGGCTGCTCCGCGCGATCTTCGGCGAGAAGGCGCGCGAGGTGCGCGACACCTCCCTCAAGGTGCCCCACGGCGAGAGCGGCATCATCGTTGATGCGAAGGTGTTCTCCCGCGAGGCGGGCGACGAGCTGGGGCCGGGCGTCAATATGGTCGTCCGCGTCTATATCGCGCAGCGCCGCAAGATCCAGGTCGGCGACAAAATGGCCGGCCGCCACGGCAACAAGGGCGTCGTGTCCCGCGTTCTGCCGCAGGAAGATATGCCCTTCCTGCCGGACGGCACTCCGCTCGACATCGTGCTGAACCCGCTGGGCGTTCCGTCCCGTATGAACATCGGACAGGTGCTCGAAGTCCATTTGGGCTACGCCGCAAAGACGCTCGGCTACAAGGTCGCCACGCCGATCTTTGACGGCGCGACCTACGAGGAGATCCAGGAGGAGCTGGTCAAGGCCGGCCTCGATCCTGAAGGCAAGAGCTGGCTGTATGACGGCCGCACCGGCGAACGCTTTGACAACAAGGTTACCGTCGGCTATGTCTACTTCCTCAAGCTGCACCATCTGGTCGACGATAAGATCCACGCCCGCTCCACCGGCCCGTACTCCCTCGTCACCCAGCAGCCGCTGGGCGGCAAGGCGCAGTTCGGCGGCCAGCGCTTCGGCGAAATGGAAGTCTGGGCGCTCGAGGCTTACGGCGCGAGCTATACGCTTCAGGAGATCCTGACCGTCAAGTCCGACGACGTGACGGGGCGTGTTCGCACCTACGAAGCCATCGTCAAGGGCCACAACGTGCCGCAGCCCGGCGTGCCGGAATCCTTCAAGGTTCTGGTCAAGGAGCTGCAGGCGCTCTGCCTCGACATCCAGGTACTCGACCGCGACGGCAACGAGATCGAGCTGAAAGAGGACGAGGACGCGATGGATACGTTCAACCTCGCGCGCATGGATGCCGAGGATGACCGCAACCGCCGCAATCCCTTCGCCGATGAGGCGGAGTTCGCCGGCGCCGGCTTTGGGATCGGCGAAGGCGACGAGGACGAGGGCAGCGCTTTCGCCGGCGCGTTTGACGACGGCGACGGCGAGGACGAAGACTAAGGAAAGGGGAGGAGCAACAACATGAGTTATGTACCGTTTGACGCGATCAAGATCGGGATCGCTTCCCCTGAAATGATCCGTGAGTGGTCCTACGGCGAGGTCAAGAAGCCGGAGACCATCAACTACCGCACGCTCAAGCCCGAGCGCGACGGCTTGTTCTGCGAGCGCATTTTCGGGCCGACCAAGGACTGGGAGTGCCATTGCGGAAAGTATAAGAAGATCCGCTATAAGGGCAAGATCTGCGACCGCTGCGGCGTCGAGGTCACCCGCGCCAAGGTGCGCCGCGAGCGCATGGGCCACATCGAGCTTGCCACGCCGGTTTCCCACATCTGGTATTTCAAGGGCATCCCGTCCCGTATGGGCCTGCTGCTTGATATCAGCCCGCGCATCCTGGAGAAGGTGCTGTATTTCGCGGCGTATATCGTCACCGACCCCGGCGAGACGCCGCTGATGAAGAACCAGATCCTCTCCGAGAAGGAATACCGCGATTACCGCGAAAAGTATGAGAACGACTTTGACGCCGGCATGGGCGCCGAGGCGGTGAAGAAGCTGCTTTCGCAGATCGACCTTGATGCGCTTTCTGCCGAACTGCACGATGAGCTCAAAAACGCGAACGGCCAGAAGAAGGCGCGCATCGTGAAGCGCCTCGAGGTCGTGGATGCGTTCCGCATCAGCGGCAACAAACCGGAGTGGATGGTCATCGACATCCTGCCGGTCATCCCGCCCGAGATCCGTCCGATGGTTCAGCTCGACGGCGGCCGCTTTGCGACCTCTGACCTCAACGACCTGTACCGCCGCGTCATCAACCGCAACAACCGCCTCAAGAGGCTCATCCAGCTCAACGCGCCCGATATCATCGTGCGCAACGAGAAGCGTATGCTTCAGGAGGCGGTGGATGCGCTGATCGACAACGGCCGCCGCGGCCGTGCCGTCACCGGCGCGAACAACCGCGCGCTCAAGAGCCTCAGCGACATGCTCAAGGGCAAGCAGGGCCGTTTCCGCCAGAACCTGCTCGGCAAACGCGTGGACTACTCCGGACGTTCCGTCATTGTCGTCGGTCCCGAACTGAAGATCTATCAGTGCGGCGTGCCCAAGGAGATGGCGCTGGAGCTGTTCCGCCCCTTCATCATGAAGAAGCTCGTCGAGGACGGCAGCGCCAACAACATCAAGTCCGCCAAGAAGATGGTCGACAAGGGCAGACCCGAGGTTTGGGATGCGCTGGACGTGGTCATCAAGGATCACCCCGTCATGCTCAACCGCGCGCCGACGCTGCACCGCCTGGGCATTCAGGCGTTCGAGCCGGTACTGGTCGAGGGCCGCGCGCTCAAGCTGCACCCGCTGAACTGCACGGCGTTCAACGCCGACTTCGACGGCGACCAGATGGCGATCCACGTCCCGCTGAGCGCTGAGGCGCAGGCGGAGGCGCGTATCCTGATGCTCTCTGCGAACAACCTGCTCCGTCCGCAGGACGGCGGCCCCGTCACGGTGCCGACGCAGGATATGGTGCTCGGCTCCTATTATCTGACGCTCGAGCGCTTTGAGAACGGCTTCTCCCAGATGGAGAACGACGAGTTCTGGCCGGAGAACATCCCCTTCGAGTTCGCGGGCAAGAGCTACGATGAGCTGACTGACGAGGAGAAGGCATCCATCCACCTCAACGTCTACCGCGACGAGGACGAGGCGATGCTTGCCTACGACGATCACCTCATCGGCATCCACCAGCCCATTCTGGTGCGCGTGAACAAGGCCCTGCCCGACGGTACGCTGGGCAGCAAGATCGTCCGCATCAGTATCGGCCGCATCCTGTTCAACCGCAATGTCCCGCAGGATCTCGGCTTTGTCAAGCGCGTGGATGCGGACGGCAACCCCACCGAGCAGTATTTCGACTACGAGATCACAAATATCTGCGGAAAGAAACTCCTCGGCAAGATCGTTGACCGCGCCATCAAGCTCCACAACTTCACCATTGCCGCGGAGGTGTTGGACAACATCAAGGCGACGGGCTACAAGTATTCGACCCGCGCCGCCATCACGATCTCCGTTGCGGACATGACGATCCCGCCGGAGAAGTACACCCTCATCGCCGAGACCGAAAAGCGCGTCGTCGATATCGAGGATCAGTACAAGATGGGCTTCATGACCAACGACGAACGCTATCGTCAGGTCGTCAAGGAGTGGGAGAAGACCACCGACGACGTCACCGACGCGCTCCAGAAGAACATGGACCGCTACAATCCCGTGTTCATGATGGCGGACTCCGGCGCCCGTGGTTCGATGAAGCAGATCCGCCAGCTGACCGGTATGCGCGGCCTGATGGCGAACACCGCCGGCCGCACGATCGAGATCCCGGTCAAGGCGAACTTCCGCGAGGGCCTGTCCGTGCTTGAGTACTTCACGTCCTCCCGCGGCGCCCGCAAGGGCTTGGCGGATACCGCTCTGCGTACCGCGGACTCCGGTTATCTGACCCGACGCATGGTCGACGTCTGCCAGGACGTCATCATCCGCAGCGACGACTGCGGCGCGACCACCGGTATCCTCGCCGCTGAGATCAGCGAGAACGGCCAGGTCATCGAGCAGTTCTCCGAGCGTATCAACGGCCGCTATCCGGTCAACGACATCATGAAGCCGGGCACGGACGAGGTGCTGTTCTCCAAGGATCACATGCTTACCTCCGACGACGCAAAGACGCTGGAGAGCTTTGACATCAACGCTGTCGAGATCCGCACGGTGCTGACCTGCAAGGCGCACAGCGGCGTCTGCGCGAAGTGCTACGGCATGAACCTTGCCACGTCCAAGCCCGTCGGCCCCGGCGAGGCGGTCGGTATCATCGCCGCCCAGTCCATCGGCGAGCCGGGCACGCAGCTGACGATGCGTACGTTCCACACCGGCGGCGTTGCCGGCGGCGACATTACGCAGGGTCTTCCGCGTGTCGAGGAGCTGTTCGAGGCGCGCCGTCCCAAGAAGATGGCGACACTCTCCGAGATCGCCGGCAAGGTGCGCTTCGAGGAGTCCGCAAAGGGCAGCCTCGTCAACATCATCGTCACCGCAGACGACGGAGATGTGCGCAATTACGCCATCCCGCATACGGGCCTTCGCGTTAAGGACGGCGACACCATCGAGAAGGGCTTCCAGCTTCAGGATGGCGCCCTTTCCCCGCATGACATCCTCCGCATCCGCGGCGTCGGCTCCGTGCATGACTACCTCATCAGCGAGGTTCTCAAGGTCTACCGTCAGCAGGGCGTCGATATCAACGATAAGCATATCGAGGTCATCGTCCGCCAGATGATGCGCAAGGTGCGCGTCGAGGATTCCGGCGACACGACGCTGCTCTCCGGCGCGATGGTCGATCTGCTTGAGCTGGAGGACGAGAACGAGAAGGTGCGCGCGCGCATTGCCGCGGGCGAGGTCAATGCCGAGACCGGCGAGCCGCTCCGCGAGGCGGAGGCGACGCAGTTGCTCATGGGTATCACGAAGGCGTCTCTCGCCACCGATTCGTGGATGTCCGCCGCGTCCTTCCAGGAGACCACCAAGGTTCTGACCGAGGCCGCCATCAAGGGCAAGGTTGACCACCTTGTTGGCCTCAAGGAGAACGTCATCATCGGCAAGCTGATCCCGGCCGGCGCGGGTCTGAACGCCTATCGCGATTTTGCACAGGAGATCGTGCCCGAGCCCGAAAAGCCTGAGGAGCCGGAAATGCCCGACTTCTACGCGCCGCTCCGCGGCTTCACCAACGCGGTGCAATAAACAATACGAACAAAATAAGAGCCTGCCGTCGAGGCAGGCTCTTATTTCGTATATAGTCAGGTGTTGACGATCTTCTTTTCTCCGCACTTGGGGCACATCAGCTCGACCTTGCCGACATTCTTCGGCACGCGGCACCACGCGCCGCAGGAGCATTTGACGTATTTATGTGCCGTGTCCGCGCGGCGCATCCGCGCGTCACGCCATCCTGTGCGAACGGGATACCACCAGCGGAGGAACCGTTCGTTCTCGGCACGGCGCTTGACGAGATTGCGGGAGAACATACGGTAAAACAGCAGCACCGTCAATGCCGTGGAAAGCAGGCGCAGCACGGCGTACAGTATCCGTACGCGCATGAAGCCGGAAAGCAGAGACAGCGCGATCTCCGCGATCAGCGTCGCCCAGCCCAGCTGATCGACGCCGTTGCGCCCGTACATGAACCGCGCAACCGCGCTGCGGAAGCGATACAGGAAGTTGTTCACCGTGATCCACCCCTTTTTTGTGTATTATAGAGAGTTTCTGCGCCGAGGTAAAGCGCTGCGGCATAAAATTAACAGATTCGCCATAATTACTATGCTATAATCAATTTAACACAATCGAAATCACGTAAAAGACTTGCCTGCTTACGGAGATTCGGATATACTATAAAAAAAGTAACAGTGAACGGAGGCGATCCCCATGAGCTATGATCTTATCGTCCTCGGCAGCGGCCCCGCGGGGCTTGCGGCGGCGGTTGCGGCGAGAGGACGCGGCAAGACCGCGCTGGTCATTGGCAACCGATGGCAGTCCAGCCCGCTCGCCAAAGCGGAGAAAATTGACAATTATCTCGGCCTGCCCGGACGCACGGGCTATGAGCTGCTGGAGGAGTTCCATCGGCACGCCGAGGCCGCGGGCGTCGAGTTTATCGTCGGCCGCGCGATCTCGCTGATGGCGTGGAACGGCTTTACCGTCACAGTCGGCGCCGAGATGGTTCAGGGCAGGGCACTGGTCATGGCGCCCGGCGTTGTGCGGCAGACAAAATTCGCCGGGGAGCAGGAGTATCTGGGATGCGGCGTCAGCTACTGCGCCACCTGCGACGGGATGCTCTACCGCGGAAAGGACGTGGTGGTTGCGGGACGTACGCCTGACGCGCCGGAGGAGGCAAAGTATTTGCAAAGCATCGGCTGCCGCGTGACCTACACCGCGCCGAAGCGTCCCGATGATCTGGACGGGGGCATCCCCTTTGTCGCGGCGAACAGGGTTGAGATCAAGGGCGGGCAGATGGTCAACGCCGTTGCGCTCGACGGGAACGATTTACCCTGCGCGGGCGTGTTTGTACTGCGCGCATCGCTCGCGCCAACGGACCTGCTGCCCGCGCTGGAGACGGAGGGCGGATATATCAAGGTCGACCGCGCCATGTGCACAAGCGTGGAGGGCGTGTTTGCCTGCGGAGACTGTACAGGAGCGCCGCTTCAGGTCGCCAAGGCGGTCGGAGAGGGACACATCGCGGGCCTGTCCGCGTGTGAATATTTGGATAAACTGCAAAAATAAGATAAAAGGAGATACTGTTATGGCACTGTTGCACTTTACGGAAGAGGGATTTGACAAGGCGCTCAAGCAGCCCGGCCTGCTGGTCGTCGATTTCTGGGCGGAGTGGTGTGGCCCCTGCAAGATGCTCGGCCCCGTGATCGAGGCGCTGGCAGAACAGTACGACGGCAAGGCGGTCGTCGGCAAGGTCAACGTGGACGACGAGCCGGAGCTGGCGCAAAAGTACGCCATTATGTCCATCCCCACGGTCATGTTCTTCAAGGACGGCGAGCTGATCGACAAGAAAATCGGCGTTATGCCCCCGCAGGAGTTCATCAAGGTTATTGAGGCGAATATCTGAGCTGGCTGAAAAAGAATACTGAAGTAAAACCTCCCATGATAGGATGGTGTCGGTTCGTCAACCGCACTACGAATCATGGGAGGTGTCATTATAGGCGCGCGTCAGGTTCCTGAAAAAGGATGACCCGCAGCTTAAAAGTCCGCGACGGCGGATTCGCCCTGCCGCTCCAGCGAGAAGGCGATCGTCTGCATCAGCTTCATAACGGGCAGGTGTTCCCTCAGCGCGCTGACGGTCTCCTCGTCCCGCAGCCAGCGGGTCATGATCCGCTTGTTGCTGGTGCTGTTGTAACACTCGGGATAGACCTTTTTGAACTCGTATTCCTCGTCGGGCAGCAGCTTGGGGTTGGCTCTCGTGATGATGTGCGGCTTGACCGGAACGTGCTCCACGAATTTCCCGTCGTCACGGGGGATCTTGTAGCACTTGACGCTGGCGGCGAAGAGCGTGGAGAGCTGGATCTCCATATCCAGATTGGACACTCTGCCGTTCTTGTTGTACAACCCCTCCGGGAACTCCGTCCAGGTCCTGACGGACGGCGTCGTCTGCTCCATGGCGATCGTGCCCAGCGTGATGACCCGTTTCGTCTCCTTATCCCGCAGGCAGAAGGTCGAGGTGATGTCTGTCTCGCCCCAGTCGACGCCCTTCCCCTCGGTTTTCCACCAATCCGGGCAGTTGTCGTCGAAGCGCTCGCTGATCGGCTTCGGGATGCGGTCGTTCTGGTCGGTCGGATACGCCGCGTAAGAGGTGAAGGCGATCTCAAACTGCTTCTCGGGGTAGATCATCTTGTTGAGCAGCAGGAAGCGCGCCAGCAGGTCCACGTAATGATAGCCCCCGTGCATCAGCATGCCGTAGCCGTAGCGATAGGGGTGGTCCTCCCGCGTCAGGTATTCCCGGTGCAGGTTCCAGACGCCGCCCGCGTGCTTGATATGGAACGAGGTCAGCGGGGCCTGATATTTCCGCATCTTCTCTTCGATCATCCGGTACACGACGTCGGCGTAGATCTCGTGGCACCTGCCCAGCGTCATGACCGAGACGCGGCAGCGGTTCTTCTCCGCCTGCTCCACATAGTACGCCATCCGCTCGACCATGAGCTCCGGGCAGTACTTTCCGGCCTTTTGCGGCAGAAAGACCGGCTTTTCCACCAAACACGAGATGCCGTGCTCCACGCAGTATTTCAGGTATCGCTCGTGATAGCTGACCTCCGTCGCAATGTAGACCTTGATCTCGCCGTGCCGCGCCTGAAGCGCGCGCGCGATGGCGTCAAATTCCGACATCTGCTCCGACTCGTGCAGCAGATCGGGCGTTTGCAGATAATAGGTGTTTTCCGGCTGGATGAGGGCTCTCGCCAGGCGTTTTTCGATCTCCTCCCGTTCCTTCGCCAGATCGACGATCGAAAACCCGTCGAGAATCCCTTCCTTGATCGCATCGTCCACGAGGCCAAGATACTTGTTCAGGACGATCTCGTCAAACCCCACAACGATCAGATGACAATTCTTAGACACGTTGAAAACTCTCCCTTACTTGTTCTTTTGGTCGTTTCCCGCCTGTTTCGACGGATCTATTCCTTCGCTGCACGCAGCCAAAGGATCAGATTGTTGCTGTTAAAGGCGTTGAAATAGCAGATGTCCTCCGCAAGCGCCGTGACCATGCGGATGCCCGTCCCCTCTTCGATGCTCTTGCCCGCATTGGCGCGATACCACGCGGTCGGGTCGAACGCCCGGTTATAATCGCGCAGCGTCAGGCAGATCCTGTTATCGCTGATAAACAGGCGGTATTCCGCGCCGGACGCCCTCCGGGCGTCGGGGCTGCCGTGCCGGACGATATTGCCCGCCATTTCCTCCATAAACAGCGCCATCCGCATGGCGCTTCCCGCATCGATCCCCTGCTTGAGGCAAAACTCCTCCATCCGCCGGCTCTCGCGCACGACGCCCTCCATCGTGGAGACGCTTCCGTAGAGGTTATCACTGCCGCTGCCTCCGAAGTCTTCGGGCAGAAGCATAAACTCCTCCACGCTGCGGAGGAAGCGCTTGTTCTTCAGGCAGAGGATCAGAAGGACCGTTCCGGCCAGCAGGAGCTTGCCCAGCGCGATGGAAGCGAGCAGGCCCTTCGAGCCGAACAGGAACGCCAGCGCCGCCGCGGAGGCCACAGGGAGGACAAACCGATCCGTGACGTTCAGGAAGATTACCGTGCGGCGGGCGCGGATGCCCTTCAAATAGTTGATGTAGATGCAGATCGGAATATCCGCGAGCTGGGAAAGCGCCATGCAGCGGATCGCAAAGACACTGAGCGAAGCCGTCTCCGCGTCCGCCGTATAGAAGCCGGCGATCTGCGGGGCAAGGAGGAAAACGGCCGCGAAGGTTGCGGCGGCAAAACGCACCGAAAGGTTCAAGCCGTACAGAAAAACGCGCCGGAGACCTACCTTGTCGCTGACGCTGTGATAGATGCCCGCCATGGAGACCATGGTCGCCGCAAGCCCGTCGGAGATGCAGAAGAGCACCATGTTGAAATCATACTGGACGCCTCTGGCAACGATCGCCGCCGTGGAAACGGCGAAGAACAGGTTGAGGCGGTTGATGCTGACGTCCCGCAGACTGACCGCAAAGCTCTGCACCAGCGTCGGCGAGCCGGCTTTGACCAGCTCGGCGATCTCTTTGGGGCGAAACGCTTTGAGGGAAAAGCGCGAACTGCCGCCCTTGCGCAGCAGAAACGTGAAGAGCATCAGAAGCTGAATCGTCAGGGACACCGATGTGGCAAGTCCCATTCCGAACGTTCCGCCGTGCAGGACCAGCGCATTGACCAGATCGAGCGCGACGTCCGTGGCACACAGAACAACAGCCGACACGCTGAAAATCTTTTTGCCGTTGTCGAGGATAACGATCGGGCCGATGATCTGCACAACGATCAGCGCCGGGATCCCGAACAGATATCCCCGCATATAGGCGAGCATATTGTCGTACAGGGCGGGATTGCCGCCCTTGGTCACGCCGCAGAAGGCCAGCAACGGATCGGGGAGCGCGGCGCAGAGCAGAACCAAAAGCGCGGCAGCCAGCAGCCCCGCCGTAATGGAGAAGGAGAATACGCTGTTTGCCGTATCCTTTTTCCCTTCACCGATATAACCGGAGCAGATGATCTGGTTTCCGGAGGCAATGAAATACGCCAGCGTCAGAAATGCGCCGTTCAGCGGTCCGAACAGGGTGATTGCGGAATAGGCGTCATTCCCCAGAAACCTGCTGGTGATGACTCCGTCGAAGAACTGCGCCGCCGTTCCGACCAGCACCGTGAAGATCATGGCGATCGAAGCCGAGAAGAACATTTTGGAAATGACGTCTTTTTGCCGCTTCCTTCCCGACCCTTCTAAAACCTTCATGGTCAAAACAACCGTCCTTTTCTGAACTGCTGAAAGCATAGCACAGCGAGCAACTGTAGTCAATAGCGGATGAAAAGTTAGAAAAACATCCAGAAACAATGAAGTTTCTGGATGCTTTTCTGCGTGGTGGAGGCGGCGGGAGTTGAACCCGCGTCCGAAAGCGCTTTAACAGGACTTTCTCCGGGCGCAGTCAGGTTTTAAGGATTCCCCCTACGCAAGGGCACCGGACAGACCTTGCGCTTCGGTAGAGTCATGATGCGTGGGCGGGTCAACTCTTTCCCGCCTCACGGACGCCGCTGAATGACGCCTTCCCTGAGCCGCGGCCCTCTCAGTTCAGACGGCTGCCGCAATCAGGCGGCAGCAAGAACAGTATTGTTGTTGTTCTTTAATTTATAAGTTGCCCGTTTTATGGCGGTCAGGCGCCGCCGCCCGCTTGTCCTGCCTCCACACCCCCGTCGAAACCGGTACGCCCCCATAGGGTATTTCAAAAAATGCAAGCATTTTTTGAGCAGGTTTCACTTCGCTTCCCGCACGCCTTTCGGCGCACGGGCGCTACGTGCAAAGTGCTTTTTCTGACGCGCATGTCGTCAGAAAAAACGATTTTGCTTCATTGCCGCCTGCGGGCGGCAATATTTGCTAGGATATTCTCAAGTCCGTGTGAATTTGACCATCAGCGCCTGCGGCGTGAACTTCGCGACAAACTTGTAGAACTTGTAGAATGCCTTCGGCGTGTAGAATGCGCGCCCTGCCTTGGCGGAGAGCAGCGTACCCTCCGCGACGCTCGACGGGTCGCAGTAGGGGAGGACGTCGAAGGTCCTGGAGTGGCCCTTGATGCCGCCGACGGCGATGAACTCCGTGTTCATCGGGCCGGGGCAGACCGCCGTGGCGGTAATGCCCTTGCCGCGCAGTTCCTCGCGGACGCCGCGGGAGAAGGACGAGACGTACGCCTTGGTGGAGCTGTAGACCGTCATACGCGGATTGGGGCAGAACGACGCGATGGAGCTGACGTTGACGATGTGCGCGCCGCGCGCCATATACGGCACGCAGAGGCTCGTCACCGCGGTCAGCGCCGTGACGTTGAGCTTCGTCATGCGCGTCTGCCAGTCCAGCGGCGTCTCGCCCACGTTGCCGAGGTAGCCGCAGCCCGCGTTGTTGACAAGCAGCGCGATCTCGGGCTTGTCGTCGCGCAGCTTTTCCGCCAGCACATCGAAGCTGCCCTCGTCACAGAGGTCGAGCGCCATGCACACGACCTGCTTGCCCGTCAGCTCCGCCGCAAGCTCATGGAGCTTGCCCTCGCGGCGGGCAATGAGCCAGTAGCACTCGATCTCCGGGAAGATCTCAAGCGCGTGACGGGCGAATTCCTGCCCCATGCCGGCGGATGCGCCCGTGATGATCGCAGTCTTCATCGCTCAACCAGCTTTTCCGGCGCGGGATAGTCCACGCCGAGCGTGTCCACGCGGATGGATTTGATGGTCTGCGGCTTTTTGGGCTTGTCGGTGAACATATCGCGGTTGACGCGGCTGATGTCGATCGCCTTCTGCGCGTTTTCGGTGATCTTGCCGAACGCGGCGTACTGGTTGTCGAGGTGCGGCGCGTCCGCGACCATGATGAAGAACTGGCTGCCCGCGCTGTCGGGGATCATCGTGCGCGCCATGGACAGCACGCCCAGCGTGTGTTTGAGTTCGTTCTTGAAGCCGTTGGCGCTGAACTCGCCCCTGATGGAGTAGCCCGGGCCGCCCATGCCGTTGCCGTTCGGGCAGCCGCCCTGGATCATGAAGCCGGGAATGACGCGGTGGAAGATCAGCCCGTCATAAAAGCCGCCGTTTGCCAGCGCGATGAAGTTGTTGACCGTATTGGGCGCGATCTCGGGGTACAGCTCGCCGGTCATCACGCCGCCGTCTTCCATTTCGATGGTGACAATGGGATTGCTCATGGTTTCGTCCTCCTGCTTAGTATCTTTCGCGCATCGCGCGGTCGATCTGCCGCTTGGCGTCGCGTTCTGCGGACGCCGCGCGCTTGTCGTAATTTTTCTTGCCCTTGCACACGCCCAGCTCGACCTTCACCCTCGCGTCCTTGAAGTAGACGCTCAGCGGCACGAGCGCGTAGCCGTCCTGCGCCGCAAGCGCGGCAAGCTTGACGATCTCCCGCTTGTGCAGCAGCAGGCGCTTGGGCCGGTCGGGGTCGTGGTTGAAGATGTTGCCCTTGTCGTAGGGAGAGATGTGCATGCTGTGGACGTATGCCTCGCCGTTTTTGGCGATGACGTAACTGTCCTTGAGGTTGAGCGTGCCCGCGCGCACGGACTTGACCTCCGTGCCCTTGAGCTCGATGCCCGCCTCGTAGCGGTCCTCAACGAAATAATCATGAAACGCCTTGCGGTTGTTCGCCATGACCTTTATCCCCTTTTTCTCCGCCACGGCGCTCACCTCCCCGCTGACGGTCACGAAGTATATCACAGTTTTTGAAAACGCACAAGTGGCGAATGGATTTGTTCACCAAAATGTAATATTCCCGCCGCGCGCAAGTTTCAGTAGAAAAGTTTCCTGCTTTGTGTTATGATAATTTAGAAATGATATGGGCAACCGGAAATAAAGCTGATTGAGAGGCTGACTGCTATGGATATGACCGAGAAGAAGATTTCGTCGAAACTGATCTACGACGGCAAGATCCTGCGGCTGCACGTGGATACCGTGGAGCTGCCCAACGGTGTTCAGGCGCTGCGCGAGGTGGCGGATCACCCCGGCGGCGTTGCCATCGTCGCCATCGACGCGGACGATAACGTGTTGACGGTGAAGCAGTACCGCTACGCGTTCTCCCGCGTGATGGAGGAGATCCCCGCGGGCAAGCTGGAGCGCGGCGAGGACCCGCGCGACGCGGCGCTGCGCGAGCTGAAGGAGGAGACCGGTGCGACGCCGCGGCGCTTTGAGGAACTGGGCGAGCTGATCGTCTCGCCGGGCGCCTACGGCGAGGTGCTGCACCTCTACCTCGCTGAAGGGCTGGAGCTGGGTGAGACCTCGCCCGACGAGGACGAGTTCCTCGATCTGGTCAGAACGCCCTTTTCCGGGATGGTGCGCCGCGTCATGAGCGGCGAGCTGACCGACGCAAAGACCGTCGCAGGCGTGCTGAAGGTATACGCGCTCCGTCAGGGAGCGGACAAACGATAAGGAGGCGGCTCCATGGAACAGAAGAAGCGCATTCTCATCGTCGAGGACGAGAAGAACATCGTGGACATCATCCGCTTTAACATGAACCGAGAGGGCTACGACACGCTGGAAGCCTACGACGGCGAGGCGGGTTTGAAACTGGCGCGTCAGGAAAAGCCCGATCTCATCCTGCTGGACGTCATGTTGCCGAAGATGATCGGTTTTGATGTCTGCAAAACGCTGCGCGACGAGGGCGACAACGTGCCGGTCATCATCCTCACCGCACGCGAGGACGAAGAGGACAAGGTGCTGGGACTGGAGATCGGCGCGGACGACTATATCACCAAGCCCTTTTCGATGCGTGAGCTGATCGCCCGTGTGCGCGCCAACATCCGCCGCACAGCGATGGGCGCCGCACATTCGGGGCAGGGCATGAGCGCCGGCGGCGCGCTGGTCATCGACCCGATGACCAACCAGGTCTACAAGCATGGCGCGCTGGTCGATCTGACACAGCGTGAGTACGAGCTGCTGACTTTCCTCGCCAGCCATCCGGACAAGATCTTCTCCCGCGTCGATCTGATGGAGCAGGTGTGGAATTACGGCTACGTCGGCGACGACGCCCGCACGGTGGACGTGACGGTACGCCGCCTGCGCGAGAAGATCGAGGACGATCCCGGCAGCCCGACGTATATCATGACCCGCCGCGGAGTGGGATACTTTTACTCGGCTCACTGACGGGAGCAGTACCGCATCGAAGGAAGGGAGGCGTCAGAGTGTTTCGAAGTCTGCACATGAAGCTGGTCATGATCCTCGTGCTGCTCATCACGTCGCTGATGGCGGTCGTGGGCGCGTTCCTGCTGACCAGTGTCACCAACTTCTACATTGACAACTTCTACACGCAGATGAACGCCGCGTTCTCTGACGCCGCTTTCTATGACTCGCTCCGCACCGAGGCGGCGCAGGAGGACGGCGCGCAGCGGCTCCAGTCGCTTCTGGAGCTGTACGCCGGTACGCTCGGCATCGACTCGCGCAACCGCAACTACTACATCCTCGACGCCGACACCGGCGCGTTCCTCGCCGGAAGCGACGAGACGGGCGGCGCGCTGCTGGAGCAGACCGCAAACATCCTCGCCGCGCGCAACGGCGCGGTCGGCTCCGAGAGCGACCTTGCCGCCGGCTACATGGATGTGGCGGTGCCCGTCAACGGCGGCGACAACCGCTTCATCGTCTACATCCGCGACAACCGCGCCACGGTATCCGAGCTGAACAATGAGCTGCTTATCATCATTTTGCAGGCGCTTCTGGTCGGCCTGCTGGTGTCCGTGCTGCTGAGCTTCCTGCTCGCCAAGACGATGATCGACCCGATCGAAAAGCTGACCGAGGGCGCGGAACGCATCGCAGGCGGCGACTTCGACGAGGTGCTGGAGGTGGAGTCTACCGACGAGATCGGTATCCTGACCAACACCTTCAACGACATGGCGAGCGTTCTGCACGACACGCTGGACGCCGTGGAGAACGAGCGCAGCAAGCTCGACGCCCTGTTCCTTCATATGACCGACGGCGTCGTCGCCTACGACGGCAGCGGCGCGCTGATGCACTGCAACCCTGCCGCCGTCGCGCTGCTCGACCGCGCGCCGGAGGACTGTGTCTATGAGGATATTTTCGAGCCGATCTGCCCTCTCTCCCGCGTGATGAGTATGCGTCGAGGCGATTACGCCGAGGCGGAGATGGCGGTGGGCGGCCGCTCGGTGGAGCTCTACTTCGCCACCTTCGCGGACGAGGAGACGGGCGGCGTGCTGATCGTGCTGCACGATGTGACAGAGCGCCGCCGTACCGAGGAGCGCCGGAAAGAGTTCGTGGCGAACGTCTCCCACGAGCTGCGTACCCCGCTGACGAACATCCGCTCCTACGCCGAGACCATCCGCGACGCCGACGGCGACATCCCGCGGGAGACGGAGAACAGCTTCCTCGACATCGTCATCAACGAGGCGGATCGCATGACGCACATCGTGCAGGATCTGCTGACGCTCTCGCGCCTCGACTCGGGACGCACGGAGATGGTCATGGCGCGCTTTTCCTTTGGCGACGCCATCGACGCGGTACTCCGCTCCATCGCGCTGGAAGCGCAGCGCCACGGCCATACGCTGACAAACGACCGCCCGGAGCACCTGCCGCTCATCATGGGCGACCGCGGGCGCATCGAGCAGGTCATGCTGAACATCCTGAGCAACGCAGTCAAATACACGCCCGACGGCGGACACATCCGCGTTACCGCCGGCGACGTCGGGTCTGCCGTGTGGATGGAGGTCGCGGACGACGGCATCGGCATTCCCGAAAAGGATCGCGCGCGCATCTTTGAGCGATTCTACCGCGTGGATAAGGCGCGCTCGCGCGAGTCCGGCGGCACGGGCCTGGGACTGTCTATCGCCACGGAGATCGTCCAGCGGCATAACGGCACGCTGAAGCTGGTCGACCGCGATGGCCCGGGCACGACGATCCGGCTGGAACTGCCCATCGTACAGAAGGAAGGGCAGGGCACATTGACATGAGGAAAAACAACGACAAACGGGCGCGCCGCGTCAACCGCCTGCAAAACCTGACGATCGTCCTGCTGACCGCCTCCGCGCTGTTCCTTGCGGCGAATCTGCCGCTGTTCGGCGCGCTGTCCGACCGAAGCCTGATCGACCTCGCCCGGGATCGGAACCGCGCGGAAAGCGGCGCGGCGGGCACGGAGAACGCGCAGGCCGCCGCCCTCGCCTTTCCCGTCCGCATGGTCTACACGAATGACTTCGCCCGCACCGGAGAGGATGCGATCACGACCGTCAGCGACGGATTCGAGCGAGCGGGCCTGCTTCTGGGTGAGGCGCTCGGCTCCGCCTATGGCGCCGAAAGGATCACCGAGCGCGCCTTCCTGGACGCGCTGGAGCGCGAGGGGCTTTACGTTGACTTCACTGCCGCGCTGCCGCTCGACGTTCTCTCGGGGCTGCTCGGCGTTTCCGCGCCGGAGTTGGAGCTGGAAGATGTGCGGCGGATGCTGCTTTCGCTTGCGCAAGACGAGGCTCTCCTCTACGTGCAGGACGGGGCGGGTCAGAACTGCCGCTTTCGAACCGCGGTGAGCAGCGCGGCGCTGATCGACTTTCTCGCTGCGCGCACCGGCGAGAGCGCGGACTTCGCCTTCATGCTCGGCGACGCCTACGCGCAGCTCTCGCCCTATACGCTGGTGCTGAGCGCGCCCGCAGCGCGCGGCTCGCTTGCGGCATCCAGCGTGCTCGGCGGAAACGAAGACGCGATCCTTCGCCGCGCGGAGTTCAATTCCCATACGGAGAACCGTTTTACGGAATCCTCCGGCACGGTCATCGTGCGTGAGGCGTCCAGCGCCCTGTACCTGCACCCAGACGGAACGGTGGGCTATCAGGGCGGCGCGGTTTCGGCCGACTCGTTGTACTATGTAAAAAGCGAGGGCAGTGATCCGACGCTTGCCGAGGCCACGGCAGCAGCGCAGCGGCTCGTCGTCACGCTGACGCAGGATCTGCTCGGCGACGCAGCGCTTTATCTCAGCGGCGCGACGCAGGCCGACGGCTGCGTCGAGGTTATGTTTGATCTCATGGTGGACGGCACACCGCTGCGCTTTGCCGACGGCTCGCACGCCGCGACCGTTACGGTCGCGGGACGGTGCGTCACGGAGTTCACGCTCAAGGCGCGCTGCTATACGCACGCCGGCGAGGAGACGCTGCTGCTTCCGTTCGCGCAGGCGGCGGCGATCGCCCGGCTCTGGGACGGTGCGGAGTTGATCGTCGCCTATATTGACAGCGGGGCTGACACGGTGCAGCCCGCATGGATCGCGGAATAATCCGGGAAAGGTGGAAGCAGAGTGAAGACCTCGCGGCTCAAAGCAATCGTCATCGCTATCCTCGCGATGCTGAACCTCTTTCTGCTTGCGATCCTCGCAGGCCGCGATGTGCAGGAGCGCGCGGCGCGCAGCCGCGCCGGGGAACAGCTGGTCGCGCTCTATGCCGCCAGCAATGTCGAGCTGAACGCGGCGCTGATTCCCAGAGAACCGCTCCGTCTCGCCTCCGTCGATCCCGTGCGTGACGTTGCCTCTGAGGCGGCGTTTGCCGACATGATACTGGACAAATGCGAGGAAGAGGACGTAGGCGGCGGCATTTACCGCTATGCCAACAGAAACGGGACATGTCTCATTCGTGCCAGCGGAGCGGTCGAGGCGGCGCTTGACCGGCGTATCAACGACCCGGACACGTTCAGCGAACGGCTTTTCTCCGCCTTCGGCTATGTGACGATCTTCTCCGACGTGCAGTCGGACGGTACGGGTACGATTGTTGCCGCTCGGATGACGGAGAGCGGTACAGTGTTCAACGCGCGCCTGCAGCTCCACTTCTTTCGCAGCCGCTTGCTTTCGGTCGTCGGTTCCTTTGTACCCGCGGTCGAAGCGGGCGACGGTGAGGACGGCATCGACGGCGTGACCGCACTGGTGCGATTCCTCGATTACAGCAACGGCAGCGGCGAGGTCTGTACGGCGGTGACGGACGTCTGCGGCGGATACCTGCTGCAAAGCACCGCTTCCGCCGCCCAGCGCCTGATTCCGGCATGGTGCGTTACAACCGACGTGAGCCGGTATTATGTAAATATGATGACCGGCGAAGTGACGCGCGACGCATAACGTCTTTACAGTTCGCCGCTATTTTGTGATAAGGGATTGCATTTTGAACCAAAATATGGTATAAAGATATGCGGCTATCCGATCATGCAAAATTTGATCGGTTTTCCACTGATGAAAACGTGATTTTATGTGAATACTATCCAAGATCCTTGCGGCAATGTGCCGCGATCTTGTTTTCCAAGGAGCCTATATGCAGAAATATATTGTTCGCGGCGGTCGCCCGCTCTACGGCGAGGTGCGCATCAGCGGTGCGAAAAACGCCGCTGTCGCCATCATTCCCGCTGCGCTGCTCGTTGACGGCGTCTGCCGCATTGAAAATATTCCCCAGATTTCCGACGTTACCGTTCTTTTGAAGATACTTCAGCAGCTCGGCGCAAACGTGCGTTTCCTCAACCAGACGGATGTGGAGATCGACTGCTCGCACATCCGCACCACCCGTGTTCCGCAGGAGCTGGCGCACAAGCTGCGCGCCTCCTATTATCTCATCGGCGCGTTGCTCGGCCGCTTCGGCAGCGCCGAGGTCTCCATGCCCGGCGGTTGCAACTTCGGCGGCGTGCGCCCCATTGACCAGCATGTCAAGGGCTTTGCCGCCATGGGCGCGGACATCCGCGAGGGCGACTTCATTGTGGCGAAGGCGCAAAATGGACGCATGAAGGGTGCGAACGTCTATTTGGACGTGGTCTCTGTCGGCGCGACGATGAACATCATGATGGCCGCGGCGCTGGCGGACGGCGTGACGGTCATTGAAAATGCGGCGAAAGAGCCGCACATCGTCGATCTGGCGAACTTCCTCAACCTGATGGGCGCCAACATCAAGGGCGCCGGCACCGACACGATCCGCGTGTTCGGCGTAAACAGGCTTCATGGCGGCGCCTACGCCATCATCCCCGATCAGATCGAGGCGGGTACCTATATGACCGCTGTCGCTGCGACGGGCGGCGAGGTGCTGGTGCGCGGCATCATCCCCAAGCACATGGACTGCATCACCGCGAAACTGCAGGAGATGGGGGTCGAGGTCGAGGAAAAGGACGACACGCTGCTCATCCGCCGAAACGGCCCGCTGATGCGCACGAACGTCAAGACGTTGCCTTATCCCGGTTTCCCGACGGATATGCAGCCGCAGATCACCACCGTCCTTGCGCTGGCACAGGGCACGAGCATCGTCACCGAGGGCGTATGGGACAATCGCTACCGCTATGTCGGCGAACTGACGCGCATGGGCGCGCAGATCCATGTCGAAGGCCGTACGGCGATCATCGAGGGCGTGCGCCGTCTGACGCCGGCGACGGTGCAGGCATTTGACCTGCGCGCGGGCGCGGCGATGGTCGTCGCGGCGCTGGCCGCCGCCGGGAAGAGCGAGATCCTGAATGTGCAGTATATCGAGCGCGGCTACGAGGACATTATCGGCAAGCTCCGCGCCCTCGGCGCGGACATTGAGAGCGTCGAATATGACGACGAGTCGGCTGCCGCGCCGCGCCAAATTGGATAAGTTCTATAAAAAAGCCCCGATTCGGGGCTTTTTCTTTTTGACTATTGGCAAAGCTTGTGCTACACTACTGCCATGGAATTTTATACACTCGCCAGCTCTTCGAGCGGCAACGCCGCGCTGCTGCGCTGCGGCGATACGGCGGTTCTGCTGGACGCAGGCATTTCCGCGCGGCGCATCGCGCAGTCGCTGGTTCGGCTCGGTATGACGCCGGACGGACTGGACGCCGTGCTGATCACGCACGAACACTCAGACCATGTCAGTGGCATTGCGACGCTGACAAAAAGATACGGCGTGCCCGTTTTTGCCAGCCGCGGTACGGCGCAGTTCCTGCCGCAGGCGGCGCCGTTGCTGCGCCGGTTTGACGCGGGCGACAGCTTCCGCATCGGCGCGTTGGAGATCCAAAGTTTCCGCACTTCGCACGACGCGGCGGACAGCGTGGACTTTCGCATCGATACGCCGGACGGCTCGCTGGGCGCGCTGACGGACACCGGCTATGTGACTGAGGAGGCGGCGCGTGCGCTCGCGGGCGTCGATGCGCTGTTGCTGGAAGCGAACCACGACGTCGAGACGCTGCGTAACGGCGCTTATCCCTATCATCTCAAGCGGCGTATTTTGGGGGAGCGCGGGCATCTGTCCAACGCGGCAGCGGCGGACTTCGCGCTCTGGTGCGCGCAGCGCGGCACGCGTGACATCCTGCTCGCCCACCTCTCGTCGGAAAACAACACGCCGACGATGGCGGAATATGCCGTCTCGCGTCGCTTGCAGGCGGCAGGTTGCCCGATCCGCCTTGGCGTCGCGCCGAAGGATACGCTCAGCGAGGTACATATTGTATGCAGACCGTAACGATCCTCTGCGTCGGGAAGCTGAAGGAAAAATTTTACTTTGACGCCTGCGCCGAGTATCAGAAGCGCCTGACGCGGTTTTGCAGGCTGAACCTCATCGAGCTGCCGGAGCAGCGCTTGCCGGACGCCCCTTCGCCCGCCGAGATCGCGGCGGCGCTGGAGCGCGAGGCGGACGCCATCATGGAGAAGCTGCCCCGGGGCGGCGCGGTCGTCGCGCTGTGCGTCGAGGGAAGGGAGTTGTCCAGCGAGAAGCTGGCGGAGACGATGGCGAATTACGCCGCGCGCGGCGTATCGCAGCTGACGTTCCTCATTGGCGGTAGCTTTGGCATGGCGGAGCGCGTCAAAGACGCTGCCGACCTGCGCCTTTCCATGTCGCAGATGACCTTTCCGCACCACCTCGCGCGGGTCATGCTGCTCGAACAGGTTTACTGCGCGTATCAGATACAGGCAGGAACAAAGTACCACAAATAGGAGGCACGCCTATGGAAGAACTCAAGCTGACCTGGGGCGAGACGCCCCGCGACCTGCCCGAGCGCTGGCCGAAGGGATCGGACGGCGCGCCGGAGGCGCCCGCGCTGCTGGCTCACCGGATGGAGTGGAACTGTGAGGTCGATATGCTGGAGCAGATGCTGCGCGCCTACGACGTCCCCGTGCTGATCTCGCGCGGGAACTACGGCTCACTGGGCAAGGTCGTGTTTGGCTTCTCCGGCGAGGGCGTCGACCTTTTCGTCCCCGCGTCCATGCTGGAGGACGCGCAGAACCTGCTAAAGCCCGTGGACGACGCGGATTTAGATACGGAAGCAAGCGAACAATAAATCATATATCAGGAGGAATGTAACATGGACTATCGCAAAGAATACGAAAAGTGGCTGGCATCCCCCGCACTGACCGCCGAGGAGCACGCGGAACTCGAAGCGATCAAAAATGACGACAAGGAGATCAAGGAGCGCTTCTACGCGCCGCTGGAGTTCGGTACCGCCGGCCTGCGCGGCACAATGAAGATGGGCCTGCATCAGATGAACCGCTTCGTCATCAACTGGGCGACGCAGGGCTTCGCCGACGTCATCCTCGAGCAGGGCAAAGAGGCTATGGAGCGCGGCGTCGCGATCTGCATGGACTGCCGCAACCACGGCTACGAGTTCGCCAAGGCTGCCGCCTGCGTTATGGCGGCGAACGGCATCAAGGTGCGCCTGTTCGATGAGCTGCGTCCCACGCCGGAGCTTTCCTTCGCTGTACGTGAGTATGGCTGCATCGCGGGCATCAACGTCACCGCCAGCCACAACCCCAAGGAGTATAACGGCTATAAGGTCTACTGGGAGGACGGCGCCCAGCTGCCGCCCCAGCACGCCGACCAGATCGCGAAGAACCTGGAAACCATCGACATCTTCACCGGTCCCAAGATCGCGGACTTCGACGAGGCGGTCAAGAGCGGAATGATCACCATCTTTGGCGAGGACTGTGACAAGCGCTTCCTCGAAGAGGTCATGAAGATGGTCAACGACTACGACAGCGTCGCCAAGGTCGCCGACACCTTCAAGGTCGTCTACACCCCGTTCCACGGCTGCGGCCACAAGCTTGTCCCCGAAGCGTTGCGCCGCCTCGGCGTCAAGCACATCATTTGCGAGCCGGAGCAGATGAAGATCGACGGCGACTTCCCGACCGTCAAGTCTCCGAATCCGGAGAATCCCGAGGGCTTCTACCTCGCCATTGACCTCGCCAAGAAGGAAGGCGCGAACTTCATCATCGGCACCGATCCCGACAGCGATCGCGTCGGCGTCATGGTGCAGGACGACAAGGGCGAGTTCAAGCCCGTGTCCGGCAACCAGATGGGCGTTCTGTTGCTCGACTACCTGATCGGCGCGATGAAGCGCGCGGGCACTCTGCCCGCCGATGCCGCGATGTGCAAGAGCCTTGTGTCCACCGAGATGGCACGCAAGGTCGCTGAGAGCAACGGCGTCGCCTGCTACGACACCTTTACCGGCTTCAAATTCATGGCGGAGAAGATGGGCAAGCTCGAGGGCGCGCATGAGAAGACCGTCATCATGTCCTTCGAGGAGAGCTACGGCTACATGATCGGCCATTATGTCCGCGACAAGGACGCCGTTACCGCCTCCATGCTGATTGCGGAGATGGCGGCGTGGTACGCCACGCAGGGCAAGACCCTGTTTGACGCGCTGCAGGATCTGTTCAAGAAGTACGGCTGGTACGGTGAGAAGACGCTCAATCTCGTCATGCCCGGCGTGGACGGCGTGGAAAAGATGGCGAAGTTGATGGCCGACCTGCGTGCCAACCCGCCGAAGGAGATCGCAGGCGTCAAGGTCGTCGCCCACCGCGACTACAAGCCCGGCGTCGAGACTGATACGATCACCGGCAAGACTACGGAGATGGAGCTCAAGGGCTCCAACGTCCTGCGTTACCACACCGAGGACGGTACGGCGATCATCGTTCGCCCGTCCGGCACGGAGCCGAAGGTCAAGGTCTACGTTCTTACACAGGGCAATAACCCCGCCGAGCGCGACGAGCGCGTGGCGAAGTACGCTGCCTGGGGCGAGAGCCTGAAGGGCTGAGCGGAAAACGTTTAAAACCGTATCGAAGGAGGATGGCAAAAGCCATCCTCTTTCTTTTTTTGCAAAATTAGCGGAAACTTAGCGAAGGATATGCTATACTATATCATGAGAGAGTATATGGAGGGGAGTTGGATGGTTCGGAAAGACCGGCGCGGCCCGTTGGACGCGCTGCTGACGCGGGAAGTCCCGCGCGTCCTGCTGGATGCGCTGCTGACGGCGGCGATCCTGGCCGCGGCGGTCGGACTCTGCGCCCTGATGGGCAACTTTACTGAGGGAGACGGCTATGTCGGCTTTCTGTTCGTATTGGCGGTCGTGTTCATCTCGCGCTGGACAGAGGGCTTCTTCTGGGGCGTTTTCGCCTCGTTCTTCGGTGTGGGCTGCGTCAACTACGTCTTCACCTATCCCTATTGGAAGCTGGACTTTTCGATGACCGGTTACCCGCTGACCTTTGTGACGCTGCTCGCCGTCGCGCTGGTGATCAGCACCATGACCACGCAGATCAAGCGGCAGGACAGGCTTCGCCTTGAAGCTGAGCGCGAGGCGATGCGCGCCGACCTGCTGCGCGCCATGTCGCATGACATCCGTACGCCGCTGACGTCCATCGTCGGCAACACGGCGGCGGTGCTGGAGGATAAGGACGCACTGTCGGAGGAGCAGAAGCGCGCCCTGCTGCACGACGTGAACGAGGACGCCCAGTGGCTCATCCGCATGGTGGAGAACATCCTGTCCATCACGCGCATCCGCAGTGGCGCGGAGGATCTTGTCACGGAATACGAGGCGGCGGAGGAGATCCTGGGGGCGGCGGCAGCCAAGTTCGGCAAGCGTTTCCCGCAGGCGGCGCTGAGCGTCGAGGTGCCGGACGAGGTGCTGATGGTACCGATGGACGCGACGCTGATCCAGCAGGTGATCCTGAACCTGCTGGAAAACGCGGTCATTCACGGCGGCGCGCGGCACATCCGCCTCTGCGTCGAGCGCGACGGGCAAAACGCCTGTTTCACCGTCAGCGACGACGGGCGCGGGATTGCGCCCGACCGATTGAAAAAGCTGCGATCCGGAGCGTCTGCGCCGACGCGCGGCGGCTCCGACGGCAAGAAGAATATGGGCATTGGGCTGTCCGTCTGCGGCACCATCGTCAAGGCGCATGGCGGCACAACGGTGGTCGAGAACGACCCTGCGGGCGGCGCCCGCTTCCGCTTCTATTTACCCCTGAAGGAGGAAAAAACGATTGAAACTGAAGGATAAAGTGCTTATCATAGAGGATGAGCAGAGCATCAGCAATTTCATATCGACGATCCTGAGCGCCAACGATTACGACACGATCGTCGCCCCGAGCGGCAGAGAGGCACTGTCGATGATCACCTCCCACTGCCCCGATCTTATCCTCCTCGACCTCGGCCTGCCCGATATGGACGGGCTGGAGATCCTGCGCGAGGTGCGCTCCTGGTCGAATCTGCCGATCATCGTTGTCTCGGCGCGTACGCACGAGCACGACAAGGTGACGGCGCTCGACTACGGCGCGGACGACTATATTGAAAAGCCCTTTGGCACGAGCGAGCTGCTCGCCCGCATCCGCACGGCGATCCGCCATACGCGCACGCCACTGGATAATAGCGGTATCGCCCAATCGGGCAAGTTCACCGTCGGTGAACTGACTGTCGACTACGACAAGCACCACGTCCTCATGAACGGCGAGGACGCGCACCTGACGCTCAACGAGTTCAAGATCGTCGCCCTGCTCGGCAAGTACGCGGGCAAGGTGCTGACCTATGACTACATGATCCGCGAGATCTGGGGCCCCAAGGCGAAGGCGGACAACCAGATCCTGCGCGTCAACATGGCGAATATACGCCGCAAGATCGAAAAGAACCCAGCCGCGCCGGAGTACATCTTCACTGAGATCGGCGTCGGCTACCGGATGCGCGACGTGGACGAATAAGGAGTGTTATGCTGTACCGTACCAGATTACAGGAAAAAATGGATGAAGCGTTGCAGGCGGTGCTGCCGATCGTCGGCATCGTGCTGCTGCTGTCGCTGACCGTCGCGCCGCTGACGAGCAGCGTGCTGCTGGCATTTCTGCTCGGCGGCGTGCTGCTGGTCGTGGGGATGATGTTCTTCACCCTCGGCGCGGAGCTCGCCATGGAGCCGATGGGCGAGCAGGTGGGCGCGCGCATCACCAAAACGCGGCGGCTGCGGGTTATCCTGTCCGTGGGATTCCTCATCGGCGCGCTCATCACCGTGTCGGAGCCGGACTTGCAAGTGCTCGCCGGACAGGTGCAGTCCATCCCGAACCGGGTGCTGATCTTTTCCGTCGCGGGCGGCGTGGGGCTGTTCCTTACGCTGGCGCTGCTGCGCATGCTGCTTGGCGTGCGGCTGCGGACCCTGCTGCTCGCGTTCTATGCGGCGGTGATCGTGCTGTCTTTCGCCGCGCCCGCGGACTTTCTCGCCGTCGCCTACGACGCCGGCGGCGTCACGACCGGGCCGATGACCGTACCCTTCATCCTTGCCTTCGGCGTCGGCATGTCAAGCATCCGCAGCGACCGCAAGGCGCAGGGCGACAGCTTCGGCCTCATCGCCCTCTGCTCAGTCGGTCCCGTGCTGGCGGTGCTGATCCTGAGCCTCATCTATCGCGCGGACGGCGCGGACTACAGCGCCGCCGTCGTGCCGAACTTCACCGACACGGTGGAGCTGCGGCAGCTCTTCACCCACGCGCTGCCGACCTATCTCCATGAGATCGGCGCGGCGCTGCTGCCGATTATGCTGTTCTTCGGCCTATTCCAGCTCACGGGGCTGCACCTCGGCAGAAAGACGCTCCTGCGCATCGGCGTCGGGCTGCTCTATACCTACGTCGGGCTCGTCCTGTTCCTCGCCGGAGTAAACGTCGGCTTCATGCCGGCGGGAACCTACCTTGGCGAGACGCTGGCGGGGCTGCCGTACCGCTGGATCGTCATTCCCGTCGGTATGCTCATCGGCTACTACATCGTTAAGGCGGAGCCGGCGGTCTACGTCCTGATGAAGCAGGTCGAGGAGCTGACCAGCGGCGCCATCACCGGCGCGGCGCTCCAGCGCACGCTGTCCGTCGGCGTCGCCGTATCCATCGGCCTTGCGATGATCCGCGTGCTCTCCGGCGTCTCGATCCTGTGGTTCATCGTGCCGGGCTACGTGTTTTCGCTCGCGCTAAGCTTCACTGTGCCGGACATCTTCACCGCCATTGCCTTCGACTCCGGCGGCGTCGCCTCGGGGCCGATGACGGCGACCTTCCTGCTGCCGCTGGCGACGGGCGCGTGTCTCGCCGTTGGCGGGAACGTAGTGACGGACGCCTTCGGCGTGGTCGCCATGGTCGCCATGACGCCGCTCATCGCCATCCAGCTGCTCGGCGTGTCCTACCGCCTGCGCGAGACGCGCGGCGAGCCGGAACCGGCAGTCCCCGCGGATATCGCCTCCGCCATCGACCGGCTGGACGACTACGAAATCATCGCGCTGTGAGGGGGTGCCGATAGATGTCTGAACTGTATTTGCTGACCGCCATTGTCGAGCGGAAGCTGCTGCCGAAGGTTGTCTCGATCTACCAGGAACGCGCCGTTCCGACGAGCTTCGTCACCCTAGGCCACGGCACCGCGCCCGCTGACCGCGCGGGCTTCTTTCTCGGCGGCACGGAAAAGGCGGTCGTGTTTTCCTTCGCCACGCGCGAGACGTGGCGCGAGGCGAAGCGCGGCCTGCGCCAGTCGCTGCACATCGATGTGCCGGGTGTGGGCGTTGCGTTCACGGTGCCGCTGAGCAGCATCGGCGGGCGGCGGGAGCTGGCGTTTTTGACTGAGGGGCAGAACTTCACGAGAGGAGAGGAAAGCGTTATGAGAGGAACTGACCGCGAGCTGATCGTCATCATCAGCAATCAGGGCTACAACGAGATGGTCATGGACGCCGCGCGCGCGGCGGGCGCCTACGGCGGCACCGTCGTCCACGCCCGCGGCACGGGCATGGAGCGCGCCGAGAAGTTCCTCGGCATCTCGCTCGCCTCGGAGAAGGACATGACCTTCATTGTCGTCAAGACCGCCCAGCGCGACGCCATCATGCAGAAGGTCATGTTTGAGGCGGGTATGGAGACGCCCGCCAAGGCGATCGCGTTCTCGCTCCCCGTGTCGGACACGGCGGGCCTGCGCCTGATGGACGAGGACGAGGAGGACAAACCGCAGGAAAAACCCGAATGAGGCATCAAAAAAAGAGCGGCGCCGTGGCTGTGGGCTTTAACAAGGTTGGCCAATGCGACGTCGGCAGCTGGAAGGATATTGTGACTGTTGCCGCGGGTGGATCTTACACAGTAGGTCTGAAAGCGGACGGAACGGTCGTTGCCGTGGGCGAGAACACATACGGCCAATGCAACGTCGGAAACTGGACGGGTATTGTGGCAATTGCCGCGGAACACGATCACACGGTGGGTCTGAAATCGAACGGCACAATCGTTGCTGTGGGCGGCAACAAGTA
>JBGVBS010000040.1:0-21474 GCA_045225715.1 Oscillospiraceae bacterium | reverse complement strand
CGCGCTGTTTTGAAAACATTTTTTCGGCGGACTTTCGTCTGCTTCCTTTTCATGCCCTTTTTCCTGTGTTTTGAGCGCCGCCCTTGCTGGACGGCGCTCAGCACCCATTTTGTCAAAGCCTATTCTGTTATCTTTCTGACATTGGTCTCACACCGTCGGTTTTTTCTTCCGCACAAACGACAGCAGCAGCCGCCAGAGCGGAAGCAGGTAGAGATAACACGAAAACAGGAGCGCGCCCGTCGGCGCGCCGACGGCGGAGAGCGGAACGCCGCCCGCGATCGACCAGGGGATCAGCGGCGCGACAACGATGGCGGTATCCTCCAGGTCGAGGGCGAAATCGCCGTCGTCGGCCTTTGACCCGCCGCAGAGCTGGTGCGTCAGCATGGTCGTCAGCGTCTGATTGCAGGCGACCATGCCGCCGACGATCGAGGTACAGAGCATGGCGGCAAAGGGCGTGGTTCTCGCGGCCAGCGCCTCGATGGCTCGCTTCGCGCCGTCAAGCAGGCCCGTCCTTTGAAAGATGCCGGAATAGGACGAGGAGAGGCAGACGATGCCGCCGACCTTCACCATCGACAGGACGCCGCCGCCATTGAGCATAGACGCGACCTCCGCGTCCGCGGCGCGGTAGCCGTGGAGCGCGATGCGCAGGAGATCGGACGGCGCGGCGTGCTGCACGGCAATACAGAGCGGGATCGCGGTGACGATGCTTGCGAGCATCGCCCGCTTCACGTTCACGCGGAATGCCGAGAGCAGCAGGATCACCGCCGCCGGCAGCAGCGCCAGCGGGTGCAGCGCGAACGAACGGGCAAACACCGCGCGCAGGTCGGGCAGCTCGCCAGAGTGCGCGGACAGCAGCCCCAGCGCGCCGTACACGCCGCAGGAAAGCAGGAACGGTACGAGCGCCGAGCGCAGCATACGGCGGATGTTGTCAAAAATGCTCGTCTTCGTCAGCTCCGCGACAAGCAGCGCGCTGGTCGAGACCGGCGAGCAGCGGTCGCCGAAGTAGACGCCGGAGAGCACCGCGCCGCCGATCAGCCGGATATCGACGCCCATCGCAGCGCCCATCGTCGCGCAGATAACGCCCATCGTCGCACCCGTGCCGAAGGAGGTGCCGGTCAGCACCGAAACGCCGCAGTTGAGCAGGAAGGTCATCAGCAGGAAAACGGACGGGCGGATCAGCGCGGAGGCATAGCACACAATGGCGGGGATCGTTCCCGCCGCGCGCCACAGCGCGGTCAACACGCCGATGAGCACAAAGGTGATGAGGATGTTCTTGACAGTCTTCACGCCGTCGAGCGCCATCCTCCCCAGCTCTCGCCACGAAAAGCCGCGTTTTCTGCCGTAGAGCAGGAACAGCAGCAGTCCGAACGCGAGCGCGCAGAGGATGGAAACGTCCAGCGCAATGCAGGCGATCAACCCCGCACAGAACAGCCCCAATGTCATCCATGCCGCCATGCGTCTTTTCCCCTTTCGGAAAAACGACGGCTCACGCCGTCGTTTCCTCATTGTCCTCTTTCTTGTTTTCCAGCAGCTCAGGGTGCTTCAGATAGCGCTGGAAGCTCGTCCAGAAGCGCGCGTACTCCACGCCGGAGCAGATGCGCTCGTCCAGCACCGCTTTGAGCGGCATCAGCTTCTCGCGGTACTCGCCGCTGATGTAGTTCGCCGTTGGCTTGCCCATGCAGATGAACACGCTCGTCGTGCCGAACTCGTAGCAATGGTGGTAGATCGGCGCGGTGTTGATGCTGGCGAGGTTGGTGATGAACAGACTCGTGTGGAAGGGGCTCAGGTCGATGATGAACTTCGGCAGCAGGTTCACGCGGTCGAGGAAGCGCGCCAGGCCGATCACAATATCCGGCAGCAGCGGCAGGGAGAAGACGAAGTTGGCGAACTTGTCCGTGGAGTTGTCGTGGGCGGCGACGCTGTTTTTTGCGACCAGCTCCTCGATCTTGGCGTTGATGGAGGCGATGTCGTCCTCCGGCTCGATGTAGATCTTCAATGTCGTCTCATCGGGCGTGCCGTCCGCGCGCGTCTTGAGCATGACGAAACTGACGCAGAAGTGGTTTCTCATATAGATGCGCTTGTTCATGATGAAGCGGTTGATCTTCGGCTGCTCCAGCGCCGCCTTGTGGTACGCCGCCATGATCAGCGCCATGTACGAAATGCGCACCCCCTCCTTGCGCTTGCCGTGGATATAGGCGCGCATGACCTCCATGTCCGCGTACTCGGTGACGTAGTTGAGCGCGTCGTAGCGGTGGGGCATGATATACGGGAGCGCGGAGTTGATGGCGGTTTCCTTGACCCGCCTGCCGTCTGATCTCATAGTGGATCTCCTCTCTTCTGGTTCACATACCCGAACAGTTTACAATATCCGTCGGAATTTCGCAATCACTTTATTCAGATAATTTGATAATATCGTTGCAAAAAAAATGTTTGGAGTTCTGACAAAATTTTTGCCATATCTATTGAGTTTTTGAAAAAGATGCTCTATACTGGGAACACAAGATTGTTACAAGGAGGAACGTGCCATGAAATACGGTCGTGTATACAACTTTTCCGCAGGCCCCGCGATGATGCCGGAGCCGGTCCTGGAGGAGATCCGGGACGAAATGCTCAATTATCAGGGCAGCGGCATGTGCGTTATGGAGATGTCCCACCGCAGCGCCGTGTTCCAGAAGATCATCGACGAGGCGGAAGCGGATCTGCGCGAGCTGATGGGCATCCCCGACAACTATAAGGTGCTGTTCATCCAGGGCGGCGCGACGCTTCAGTTCGCGGCGATCCCCTGGAACCTGATGAAGAACGGCAAGGCGGTCTATGTCGAGACCGGCGCGTGGTCGAAGAAGGCGATCGCCGAGGCGAAAAAATACGGCGAGGTCATCGTCGCCGCGTCCAGCAAGGACAAGAATTACAGCTATATCCCCGACTGCTCCGACCTCGACATTCCCGAGGACGCGGACTATGTCTATATCTGCGAGAACGAGACCATCCACGGCGTGACCTGGCAGACTCTGCCCAACACCAAGGGCCACATTCTGGTCAGCGACCAGAGCTCCATGTTCCTCTCCCGTCCCTGCAACGTCAGCGATTACGGTCTGATCTATGCGGGCGTGCAGAAGAACGTCGGCCCCGCGGGCATGGTGGTCGTCATCATCCGCGAGGATCTGATCCGCGAGGATCTCGATCCCAAGATGCCGATCTATATGCGCTACGACACGCACGCCAACAACGGCTCGATGTACAACACGCCGAACTGCTGGGACATCTACTGCTGCGGCAAGGTGTTCAAGTACCTCAAGAGCATCGGCGGTCTGGAGGAGATGAACCGCCGCAACATCGAGAAGGCAAAGGTGCTCTACGACTTCCTCGACAGCTCGAAGATGTTCCACGGCACGGTGGAGCCGAGCGTGCGCAGCCTAATGAACGTTCCGTTCGTCACCGGCAGCGCCGAGCTGGACGCCGAGGTCGTCAAGGCGACGAAGGCGGCAGGCTACGACAACCTCAAGGGTCACAAGAGCGTCGGCGGCCTGCGCGCGAGCATCTACAACGCCATGCCCAAGGAGGGCGTCGAGGCGTTGGTGGAGTTCCTGAAGAAGTTCGAGGCGGAGCACGCCTGATCGTGTAAAACAGCACGAATTCGGAGAAGGGAGAGCATTGTCATGCGGATTCTTGTTACCGACGGAATGGATAAAAGCGCCATCGCGCGGCTGCGCGAGCAAGGGCACGAGGTGGTCGAGCAGTTCTATGAGCCGTCCGAACTGGGCGCGGCGCTGAAGGATTTTGACGTGGTGGTCGTGCGCTCCAAGACCAAGGTGCGCAAGGAGCACATCGACGCCGCGAAGGGCGGCAAACTGAAGTGCATCATCCGCGGCGGCATCGGCATCGACAACATCGACGCCGAATACGCCCGCGCCAACGGCATCCAGGTGCGCAACACGCCGGACGCGTCCACCGAATCGGTGGCGGAGTTGGCGCTGGCGCATATGCTTGCCTGCGCGCGCTTCGTCTCCGTCGCGGGACACACGATGCGTAACGGCCAGTGGGAGAAGAAGGCCTACGGCAAGGGCATCGAGCTGGTCGGCAAGCGCCTCGGCATCTACGGCTACGGGCGCATCGGCAAGCGCCTCGGCGTTATGGCGAAGGGCATGGGCATGAACGTCCTCGCCTACCGCCGCAGCGCCATTCCTGAGAGCATTGACGACGCGGGCATCATCTACGTCACGGAGGAAAAGCTGCTCAAGACCTGCGACTTCATCTCCATCCACGCGCCGTCGTCGCCTGACGGCCCGATCATCACGGCGGAGAAGATCGCGCAGATGAAGGACGGCGCGGTCATCATCAACACCTCCCGCGGCGCGAATGTCGACGAGGACGCGCTGCTTGCCGCGCTGGACAGCGGCAAGGTGCGCGCGGCGGGTCTCGACGTCTGGATGGACGAGCCGACGCACAACATGGCGCTGCTGGATCACCCGAACGTCTCCTGCACGCCGCACATCGGCGCGGCGACCGTCGAGGCGCAGCGTCGCATCGGCGCGGAGATCGTCTATATCATCAACGGCCTGTAACGGCCGCGCACAGACGACGCGATAAGCAGATATGCTCCCTCTATGAAAGGCAGCCGGAATGCTGTCAGGCATAGGGGGAGCATTGTCATGCCGCAGGCCGCCCGGTCCTTTCCCATTTCTTTTTCGCACTTTTTCTGCAAAAGCCGCGTCATTCCTTGCGTTCTGTCCGCAAGTGTGATAGAAATATAGAGATGTTCACGGAAACGCGGGAGGCTCGAACATGGATTATTCGGAAGAGAAAAACAGTATGATCATCGACGGGACGGTGCTTTTCATCTCCCTCGCCCTGCTGTGCGCCTCTGCGGCCGGCGCGATTTACACCGGCACAGGCAGTCTGCTGGCGGTCGATTTCTACCGGATCCTGACCTCGCCCTGTCCGCTGGTCACGGACTACTTCGGCGTGGGCAGTATGCCGGCAACCTTTCTCAACGCGGGGCTGTGCGGCCTGACCATGTGGGCGTTCATGGCGCTCCTGCCCGGCCCGTCGCATGTCAACACGCTCGCGGGCTACTTTCTGGTCATCTCCCACGCGTTCTATGGGCTGAATTTTCTGAATATGTGGCCCTGTTTTTTTGCCTCTTTCCTGTATTTGAAACTCAATCATCTGGACTTCAACGAAAACCTGCACATTTGTATGTTCACCACCTGCTTCAGCCCCTTTGTCAGCGAGCTTTTGTTCCGCTACACGCTGGACGAGTGGTATCCCGGTCTGGTCAAGGTCACAGGGGGCGGCGTCTTCCTGACGATATGCTTCGTATTTGTCGTCGCGTTCGTCGCGCCCGCCATCCTGCCCGGCTCCAAGGCGTGGCACAAGGGCTACAATCTCTACAACGGCGGTCTTGCCTTCGGTATGCTGGGTTTCCTGATGTATAATCTTCTCTACCGCACCATGGGAGTGCGCGCGCCGGCAGCGCCGCTCTTCGTCAATCCGCTCTATGATTCTGTCGACCGTTCCTACTTTTTCTTCGGTCACGGGTTTTTCCTGCTGCTGTTTTCCGCCTGCGTGGCCGCAGGCTTCCTGCTGAACGGATGGAGCTTCCGCGGGCTTTCGCTGCTGTTTACCGACACCGGCTACCAGAGCAATTTCGCCCGCAAATACGGTATGCCCCTGTGCCTCATCAACATCGGCATCTACGGCATGTTTTTCCTGCTCTACCTCGACATCGTGACGTTTTACACGAATGGAGCAGGCTTTACCGGCCCGACCTTCGGCGTGATCTTCGCGTCGCTGACCTTTACCGCCATGGGGCAGCACCCGCGCAACGTCTGGCCGATCCTTCTCGGCTATCCGCTGCTTTCGATGTTCGCCTGGGCGTTCAATATCCAGCTCGCAGGTGAGGCGTCGTGGACGATTTCCTCACAGGCGTATATCAACAGCGTCGCCTTCGCCACGGGCCTCTGCCCGCTGGTCGGGCGCTACGGCGCGAAGGCGGGCGTCGCCGCCGGTTTCCTCTGCGCGTCCCTGTGCACCGCCACCTCCGCCCTGCACGGCGGGCTGATGCTCTACAACGGCGGCTTCACCGCGGGCGTCACCGCGCTGATCCTGCTGCCGATCCTGGAGCACTATATGCCCGCGCCGCGCGAGTCCATGGTCGAGCACATTGATCTGAACGACATGATGACCATCCGCGGGCGCGACGAAGCCAAGTGACATTCGCTCCGCAAAACAGGAGCTTGCCGAAAATCGGCAAGCTCCTGTTTTTTCCGCGTCAGAAACCATCTCTCACTTTCTTCTCGAACTCCTGAACCGGCATGGGTTTGTAGAAGTAATAGCCCTGCATATTGGGGCAGCCCTGATCCCGCAGGAAGTGCGCCTGTTCGACCGTCTCCACGCCCTCCGCGATCATTTCCATGCCCAGCAGCCGCACCATATTGATCATGCAGCTGATGATCGTGCGGCTCTTCTCCGAATCCCCGGACGACGTCAGGAAGTGGAGGTCGAGCTTGATGCGGTCCACCGGCGCAGATCCCGGCAAACCTGATCCCAGACAAACTGATCCAGCTCGAAGATCATACCGGCTTCCTCCAGCGTGGTGATGAAGTCCGGCGGCCCCAGCCAGCCGAGTTTATCGTGATCCCAGCGGCAAAGCGCCTCCGCGCCTGTGATCTTTCCTGTCTCGTAATCCACCTGAGGCTGATACCAGACCTGAATGCCGCGTTTTTCTTGCCCTGATTGATGAAAAAGTTCTGCACCGGCTCCAGGACGTTCCTCTCATCCTCGTGCATCTTCCCTTCTTCCGCGATATGGCGGAGAACGGCAAAGCGGTCGGCTGTAATGCGTCCAATCGCCTCATCGTTCGAGAGGTTCTCCAGAGATTTGGCGGCCCAGAATTTCACCAGATCGACGCCGATGCCCACAGGTTCGCCGCTGTCCGGATCCTGGCAGAAGATCGGGCACCGGTCAGCGGGAACGCCCACGGTCAGGGGTTCGCCGGTTGTTTTCCGGGCGGCCAGAACAGGGGCTGCAACGCAGGAAAGCGCGATCACCGCGCAAATCAGCGCGGCCGCGATCCGCTTTGATACTTGCATTCCTTTCTTCGCCGTACACCGTCCTCTCAATGACGCGGGCTGCCGCCGGGTTCCGCCTTCCGTCATCTCACAATGTTGTTCTCTATCAAGTCGCTCTTTTGCCTCATGCGTCGGCGTCCGTGCCGAAGCCGTTGAACCACGCGCGTTCCCCGAACGCTTTCTTTCTGGGAGCCGCCGGTTCCTCCTCCGCGACGCCGACGGGCAGGAAGCAGACCAGCTCGTAGTCGTCGGGCACGCCGAGGATGCGTGCCATCTGCTCGCCGATGCGCTCCTCGTTGGTCAGGTATCCCTCGTACCAGCAGCTCTGATAGCCCAGAGCGACGATGGCAAGCAGCATGTTTTCGATCGAGGCGGCGTAATCCTGCACGGCATAGCAGGTGTTGCGATAAGCGATGACACGCTGCGTGAGGACGAAGATCGCGGCGGGCGCGGTCTCCCCGATGGGCGGCTTTCGCACGTGAAGCAGCCGCTTGAGCAGCGCGGGATCGTCCACCGCGATGAGGCTCGTCGTCTGCCTGTTGCAGGCGGAGGGCGCGTCGAGCCCCGCCTGCATGATCTTCCTCAGATCCTCGCGCGGCACGCTTGTCGGCTTGTACTTGCCCCGGTAGCTGTGCCGGCTGAAAATGGCGTCCAGTACGTCCATAGCGCTCCCTCGCCTCAGAACGCGGCGCAGATGGCGCGGATGGCGGCCTCATAGTCACCCTCGTCCACGCCGATGATGATGTTCAGCTCGCTCGAGCCCTGGTCGATCATGCGGATGTTCACGCCTGCGTCCGCGACGGCGGAGAAGACGCGCGCCGCGATGCCGCGCATACCGCCCATGCCGTGTCCGACGACCGCGATGAGCGCCAGCCCCTCCTCCACGGAGAGGTGGTCGGGACGGAGCTGCAGCTCGATCTGGCGCAGCACCGCCTCGCGGCAGGCGTTGAACGACGCGCCGTCCATGACGACGGACATGGTGTCGATGCCCGTGGGACAGTGCTCGAAGCTGACGCCGTGCGCGGCGAGGATGTTCAGCAGCCGCGCGCCGAAGCCGACCTCGTTGTTCATCAGCGACAGCTCCACCTGCAGCGCCGTAAAGCCCTTGCGCCCCGCGACGCCCGTGACGGGGCGCTGGGCGGCGAAGGCGGGCGGCTCATGGGAGATCATCGTGCCCGCGTCGCCGGGGCGGTTGGTGTTGCGGATGTTGATGGGGATGCCCGCCGCGCGCACGGGAAAGACCGCGTCCTCATGCAGGACGGAGGCGCCCATGTAGGAAAGCTCCCGCAGCTCGCGGTAGCTGATGTGCTCGATGGTGGGCGGGTCCGGCACGATGCGCGGATCGGTGAACAGCATCCCGCTCACGTCTGTCCAGTTCTCGTACAGCGACGCGCTCACCGCGCGCGCGACCAGCGCGCCGGTCACGTCGGAGCCGCCGCGGGTAAAGGTGTGGATATGTCCCGCGTCGTCCGCGCCGTAGAAGCCGGGCACCACGGCATGATCCACGCCGCGCAGGGCGGCGGAGAGCGCCTCGTTCGTGCCCTCGGCAAGGAAGCGTCCGTCCGCGGTGAAGCGCACGGCGTCCGCCGCGTCGACAAAGCGGAAGCCCAGATAGGCGGCGAGCAGCTTCGAGTTGAGATACTCCCCCCGGCTCGCCATATAGTCGCGCTCCGGCGCGGCGGCGAGGCGCGCGGCGATGGCGTCCAGCTCGTCGTCGAGCGGGAAGCCGATGGCCAGCTCGTCCATGATCTGCGCGAAGCGCGCGCGGATCTGCGCGAGCACAGGAGCAAAGTCCCGCTTCTCCGCCGCGAGGTCATAGCAGCGGTACAGCAGGTCGGTGACCTTGGTGTCGGATTTGTCGCGCTTACCGGGCGCGGAGGCGACGACATAGCGCCGCGCGCCGTCGGCGTGGATGATGTCCGCGACCTTGCGGAACTGATTTGCGTCGGCGAGCGAGCTGCCGCCGAATTTGGCAACGATGGTTTTCATGCTGCGCAGCCTCCTTCTATCGGTTCGATGAACCGTGGTGATCGTAGTTGTTTCTTGTACGTATCCTCTTCAGTCTATCGTGCCGCCGCCCACGACGCGCTCGCCGTCGTAGAATACGACCGCCTGTCCCGCCGTGACCGCGCGCTGCGGTACGTCGAAGTCCACGCGAACGCCGCCGTCCGTCAGGGGCGTCACCGTCGCCGCGGCCTCGCTCTGGCTGTAGCGCGTCTTTGCGGTGACGCGGATCGGCGCGGCAGGCTCCGGCTCGATCCAGTTGACCCGAGACGCGGTCAGCGTTGAGGAGTAGAGGTCGGCGTCGTCGCCGAGCAGCACCGTATTCGCGCCCGCGTCCTTGGAGATGACGTACAGACGGCGGTCGGCGCTGACGCCGAGTCCCTTGCGCTGTCCCGTCGTGTACGCCTCCAGCCCCTTGTGCCGCCCCAGCACACGCCCATCCTTGTCCACGAAGTCGCCCTCGGTCAGAACGACGTGCCCGTAACGCCGCAGGAAGTTTACATAATCCCCGTCCGGTATGAAGCAGATGTCCTGCGAGTCGGGCCGGTCGGCGTTGAGCAGCCCCGCCTCCGCCGCCAGAGCGCGGATGGCGGGCTTGTCATACTCGCCCACCGGCAGCAGCAGATGCGCAAGCTGCTCCTGCGTCAGCTGGTAGAGCACGTAGCTCTGATCCTTGCTCCGGTCCCTCCCGCGCAGGAGGCGCCAGCGCCCGTCCTCATACGACACGCGGGCGTAGTGTCCGGTTGCAATGCAATCGTAGCCCAGCGCCAACGCCCGGTCGAGAAATGTGCCGAACTTAAGGCAGCGGTTGCAGTCGATACAGGGGTTGGGCGTGCGTCCCGCGCGGTACTCCGCGACAAAGCGGTCCATCACCTCATGCCGGAACTGCTCCGTATCCCGGAACACGTAAAAATCCATACCGAGCCGGCGCGCGGCGGAACGCGCGTCCTCCGCGGCGTCGGCGGAGCAGCAGCCGTCCTCCGCCTGTTCCCCGTCAAACAGCTTCATCATCGCGCCCGCGCAGTCATAGCCCGCGCGGCGCAGCAAAAGCGCGGCGGCGCTGGAATCCACGCCGCCGCTCATGGCGACCAGTACCCGCTTCGCCATATCAATCCAGATAGCGGTGCGTGAACGCCGACGCGCCCAGCGCGTCGGAGAGCTGTACCAGCGTCTCGTTGAAGCCGGACGACACGGCGATCGTCTGCTTTGCCGTGCCGGTCGCGCGTTCGTTCGGCAGGGCAATTGTGAAGGTCGAGCCCTTGCCCTCGGCAGACTCCGCGACGATGCTCCCCCCGTGTCCCTGCGCGATGCGGCGGCAGAGCGCGAGCCCCAGCCCCATGCCGTAAGGCTCGGGATCCATGGCGTCAACGTCGAGGAAGCGGTCAAAAACACGCTCCAGCTTATCCGGCGCGATACCGCAGCCCGTGTCGCTGACCGAAATGCAGACACGCTCTTGCGTCACGCGGACGCATACCGTGACCCTGCCGCCCTTCGGCGTAAATTTGAGAGCGTTGGACAGCAGATTGAGCAGCGCGCGCTCCAGCTTTCCCTCGTCCAGCGCAATGATCTGGCCCGGCTTCCCGCTCTCAAACACGAGCGTGACGCCCTGCTGCTCAAACAGCGCCTCCGCGCGCTCGCACACGCTCCGCACGAGCCCGATGACGTCAACGTTGACGAGCGTCGTGAAGCGCCCCTCCTCCGTCAGCAGCTTCGCGTCGTTCAGATTTCCGATGACACGATACATTCTGTAATAGCTTTGCAGGAAAAACGCCGCGTTCCGGTCGAGCTCCGCGTCAGATTCTCTCTCCTCCTGCGGCGCGAGCCGGTTCGCCGCAGCGTAGACGTTCGCCATTGCGCCGTTCAGGTGCCGCGCCACGTTCGGCAGCACGTCCGTCAGGAGCTTCAACTCCTCTTCATTGTATTTCCGCATCGTTTATCTCCCCATATCGGCAGATTGCCGATCGTATTATTCGTAAAAACAGCGTTTCCGCACGCTGGAAACATTGTCCGTTCATACAAATCCACGTCTCAAGGATAGCAAAGTTCCGGCGAAAAAACAACTATTTTGTAGAACCGTGAAATTTCCCCATTTTTTTCTTGCAATCCCGTAAAAATGGGTTATAATATCGGACGTACCATATGTTTGATATATTCCATAAATGAAAGGAAACATACTATGAGCATTACGAGAGTTGGCATCAACGGCTTCGGCCGCATCGGCCGCATGATTTTCCGCAACAGCCTCAATCACCCCGACGTTGAGATCGTCGGTATCAATGACCTCTGCGACGCCGAGTATCTGGCCTACCTTCTGAAGTACGACTCCATGCACGGCAAGTTCCCCGGCACGGTCGACTACGCCGACGGCTTCCTGGTCGTCAACGGCAAGAAGATCCCTGTCTTCTGCGAGAAGGACGCCAACAACCTCAAGTGGGGCGATATCGGCGCTGAGATCGTCACCGAGTCCACGGGCATTAACCTGACCAAGGAAAAGGCCCAGCCGCACATCAACGCCGGCGCGAAGCACGTCATCATGGGCGCTCCCGCGAAGGACGACACCCCGATGTTCGTCTGCGGCGTCAACCTCGACAAGTATACGCCGGACATGACCTTCGTGTCCAACGCGTCCTGCACGACCAACTGCCTCGCCCCGATCGCCAAGGTCATTCAGGAGAACTTCGGCATCAAGGAAGGCCTCATGACCACCGTCCACTCCGTCACCCCGACCCAGAAGATCCTCGACGGCGTGTCCCTGAAGGACTGGCGCGGCGGCCGCACTGCTTCCCAGAACATCATCCCCTCCTCCACCGGCGCTGCCAAGGCGGTCGGCAAGGTCCTCCCCTCCGTGGCGGGCAAGCTGACCGGCATGTCCATGCGCGTCCCCACCTGCGACGTCTCCGTCGTTGATCTGACCGTCGTGCTGGAGAAGACCGCGTCCTACGCTGACATCTGCGCCGCGATGAAGGCCGCCTCCGAGGGCGAGCTCAAGGGCGTTCTGGGTTACACCAACGAGCAGGTCGTCTCCTCCGACTTCCTGAGCGATCCGCGCACCTCCATCTTCGATGAGCTGGCGGGCATCGCCCTCAACGACCACTTCGTCAAGGTCGTGTCCTGGTACGACAACGAGTTCGGCTACTCCGACAAGATGCTCTGCCTGGCCGAGCATATGCACAAGGTCGACGAGGCCGCCGGCAAGTAAGCTTCTCCCTTTGTTTTCAAGGGCGGCGGGAATACCCGCTGCCTTTGACAAAGCCCGCGACGGAAATCGTCGCGGGCTTTCACTTTTGCCGCCGGCGGGCGGCAAATTGCTTGATTTTCCGGCTTCCCGCAGGTATAATCCCCTTATCTCATCTCGGATCAGGAGCAGGCATCATGTTTCAGGGCTTTTCGCAGGGCGCCGTGGACTTCCTCTGGGGCGTCAAATTCAACAACAACCGCGAGTGGTTCGCCGAACACAAGCAGGAGTACATTGACTATGTGGACAAGCCGCTGCGCGAGCTGTCGCAGCAGCTTTTGGACGCGATGAACGAGGCGTATCCCAAGGAGGGCTTTTCCCGCCACGTCAGCCGCATCTACCGCGACGCGCGGCGCCTGTTCGGGCGCGGGCCGTACAAGGACCACATGTGGCTGGTCATCGCGCGCCCGAACGCAGAGCACCTCGCCCGTCCCGCGTTCTACTTTGAGCTTGCGCCGAACTATTACAGCTACGGCTGCGGCTTCTGGGAGATGACGCCGGAGACGGCGGGCAAGCACCGCGCCCTGATCGACCGCGACCCGAAGAAGCTGGAAACGCTGGCGCGCAGGCTGGAGCGCTCCAAGTTCCGACTGTTCGGCGAGGAGTACAAGCGTCCCAAGGGCGACGTCGGCAAGCTGCTGAATCCGTGGTACAACCGCAAAAACCTCGGCGTGTCGTTCGACGACAACTGCGAGGGCGTGCTCTTCACGCCGGAGCTGTTCGACGACGTTCTGGAGGGCTTTCGCTTTCTGATGCCCTACTACAAATACTTTGATATGCTGACGGCTCTGCCGTCGCCGGAGGTGCCGCTATGAGATCCGAACGACAATTTCCACGCGTCACCGTCACCGCCAAGGGCGCGCGCTGGGTGGACGGCGGGCACCCGTGGATCTACGAGAGCGACGTCGTTTCCGTGGACGAGGCGGAGAACGGCGCGCTGGTGGACGCGGTGAGCGCGAAGGGAAAATACCTCGGCACGGGCTTTCTGAGCCTGCACAGCAAGATCCGCGTGCGCCTCGTCTCGCGCAACGCCAACGACGCGTTCGACGAGGCGTTCTGGCGGCGGCGCGTGCGCTGGGCGTGGGAGTACCGCAAGGCGGTCATGGGCGCGGACGCGTCCTGCTGCCGCGTCGTCTTCGGCGAGGCGGACGGCTTCCCCGGCCTGACGGTGGACCGCTTCAACGACCTGCTGGTGACGCAGACGCTCTCCGTCGGCATGGAGCGCATCAAGCCGATGCTCTTCCCCATCCTCGTCGAAACGCTGCGCGCCGACGGCGCGGAGATCCGCGGCGTATATGAGCGCAACGACGTCGTCCTCCGCGAGCGCGAGGGCATGGCGCAGGGCAAGGGCTGGTTCGAGGGAGTGCCGCACGACGGCGAACCCGTGACCGAGATCTGCGAGAACGGCGTGTTCTACCGCGTGGACGTGGAGAACGGGCAGAAGACCGGTTTCTTCCTCGACCAGAAATACAACCGCCTCGCGGTGGCGAAGCTGGCGAAGGGCCGCCGCGTGCTCGACTGCTTTACCCACACCGGCTCCTTTGCGCTCAACGCCGCGAAGGGCGGCGCGGAGGGCGTGACCGCCGTGGACGTCAGCGAGAGCGCCATTGCCATGGCGCGCGCCAACGCCGAGCGCAACGGCCTCGGCGATCGGATGGCGTTTCTCTGCGCGGACGTGTTTGACCTGCTGCCGCGCATGGAGGAGCAGGGGCACAAGTCCTTTGACTTCATCATCCTCGATCCGCCGGCGTTCACCAAGTCCCGCGAGACGGCGGCGAACGCGGAGCGCGGCTACAAGGAGATCAACCTTCGCGCCATGCGTCTCCTGCCCCGCGGCGGCTACCTCGCCACGGCGTCATGCAGCCATTTCATGCCCGCCGCGCGCTTTGAAAAGATGCTCCGCGACGCCGCGCGGGACGCGCGGGTGGAGCTGCGCCAGATCGAGGCGCGCCAGCAGGCGCCCGACCACCCGATCCTCTGGAACGTGCCGGAGACCGACTATCTCAAGTTCTACCTGTTCCAGGTCGTTTGACACCGCGAAAACAGCGCCGACCGCAACGGTCGGCGCTGTTCATTTTATGATATTGCCGCGGTTACAGATACGCCTGCCAGGATCCGACGAGCTCATCCTCGTCGTCCCACTCCTCAACGGCGAGGGCAAGCGGCGTCAGCGTTTCGTCCTCCGCGAGGAAGCGCAGCACGGTCGTGTCGCTGTTTCCCTCCGTCTCGAAGTCCTTCAGTGTGATGAGATAACCGTTCTCGCCGACGCAGTCGAGCGAGGCGTAGAACTCATGTCCGGAGCCGGCGAAGTCCACGTCCAGCTCCACCGCGATCGCGCCGTCCTCCCACCACCAGCCAAGCAGGGTGAAGGTCGAGCCGTCCTGCGCGTCAAAGCGCTGCGGGACGTCGTACGGCTCGTCATTCGCATCTGCCTCATTCCATTCCTCCGGATCGGTCAGGACGAACGGCTCCTCGCTCCGCCGATCCGACAAAACATCGCTCACAAGCATCACCACGCTGGGAATGATGAACGCGACCAGCATGGCGGTCAGCGCGGCCGCCAGCCCCGCTTTCCGTTGGCCTTTGGTCTGCTTTTCGCCGCGTTTCCGCCGGGACGCCTTCGGGCGCGCATCGTCCTCGTAGCACTCCTTCTCCTCGAAGCAGACCTTATCCAGCACGGCGTGGCCGTGTCCGGCAAACTCCGCGTCGGTCAGGTGCTGCACGGTACCGTCGGCGTTGACCTGCTCGTGCCGGGGCGGGCGGTTGTACGCGCCGCACCTCGGGCAGCAGTCATCCTCGGAATAGTCGTATTGCCTGCCGCAGGAGCGGCACCGTACACTGATCATAGGCTCCTCCTCCGGTCCGAGCGCGGCTCAGCGCTTCTCGTCTTCCATCAGGCCCTTGAAGCTCGCGGCAAGTCCCGCGAGGCCCTGGATCTCGCTGGGGATGATGATCTTCGTCGCCTGACCGTCCGCCGCCTTTTCATAGGCTTCGAGCGCCTTGATCTTGACGACCTGATCGTTCGGGTTCGCCTCGTTCAGCATCTTGATGGAATCCGCCAGCGCCTGCTGCACCGTGCGGATCGCCTGCGCTTCGCCCTCCGCCTTGAGGATCGCCGCCTCGCGCTCCGCCTCGGCGCGCAGGACCGCGCTCTGCTTTTCGCCCTCGGCAACAAGGATCTGGCTCTGCTTCTGGCCTTCCGCCTGGAGGATGGACTCACGGCGCTCGCGCTCCGCCTTCATCTGCTTCTCCATCGCGTTCTGGATCTCGCGCGGCGGCAGGATGTTCTTCAGCTCGACGCGGTTGACCTTGATGCCCCACGGGTCGGTCGCCTCGTCGAGGATGGAGCGCATCTTGGCGTTGATGATGTCGCGGGACGTCAGGCTCTGGTCGAGTTCCATGTCGCCGATGATGTTACGCAGCGTCGTCGCCGTCAGGTTCTCGATGGCGTTCATCGGATGCTCCACGCCGTAGGTGTAGAGCTTGGGGTCGGTGATCTGGAAATAGATGACCGTGTCGATCTGCATCGTCACGTTATCCTTTGTGATGACCGGCTGCGGGTCGAAGTCCGCCACCTGCTCCTTGAGCGAGACCTTCTTGACGACGCGCTCGATGAACGGGATCTTGAGGTGCAATCCGACGCCCCACGTCGTGCTGTAAGCGCCGAGGCGCTCGACGACGTAGGCGCGCGACTGCTGCACGACCTGAATGTTGCTGACCACCAGCACCAGAACGAGCACGATCAGCAATACGATAACGATAGTACCTAACATAAGCTCAAACCTCCTCCTTTTTCTCGCGCACGATCAGCTTCACGCCGTCCATGCGCACCACTTCCACCATGTTGTCCTTTTTCAAAACCGAACCGTCCTCGCTGCGGGCGGTCCAGGTCTTGCCGTCGATGTAGACCGCGCCGGCGGAACGCTCGTTGTCCACCGTCTCGGTCACGCGCGCCATGCGGTGCAGCACGCGGTCGAGGTTGGTCGGCACCGCCTTCTCGCGCAGCCTCTTCGCCAGCGGGCGCGTGGCGACCAGAAGCGCGGCGGACACGATGAGGAACAGCGCGAACTGCACCCACAGCGCCGCGTCGAGCGCCGCGGCGATCAGCGCGGCGACCGCGCCGCCGACGAACCAGATCGACACCAGCCCCGCCGTCGCCGCCTCGGCGATGCCGAACACGATGACCGCTCCGATCCAAACCAGCGTCATTGGGATCATTCCTTCACTCCCCTTTCCTTTCATCACCTGCACACCGTAGAGATATGCGGGGCCGAGCAGAGCAATGACGAACAACAGCGCAAAGCCGACGAGCTTGTTGTACGGCGAGAGATTGTTGTAGAAGTTCGCCAGCGCGCCCTGCAGCGTGCTGCGCGGCAGCGGCGCCGTCGCCTGCGGCGCCTCGTCCTTCTTCGGCAGCTCGTCGACGAACAGCGCGTCCATCGTCGTATCACAGCGCTCGCAGATGTAGAGCAGCTTTTCCAGCTCCGGGTAACCCCGTCCGCTCTCCCACTTGCTCACCGCCTGACGCGAGACCTGCAGCCGCTCCGCAAACTCCTCCTGCGTGAAGCCCGCGCGCCTGCGCGCCTCCTGCAACCGTTCGCCAAACGCCATCGTGCTTCCTCCGTCGTCCTTGCTCTGATGGGATCGTAGCGTGTTCCGTCCGCTTTTTCCACCAACCTCAGGTTGCGCGGCCGCTTTTTTTGCGCAACCTGAAGTTTACGTCTGTATTTTAGCACCATTTTTCCGAAATTACTATAGCAATCTTCTCCCTTTTTCGCTATACTGGAAGCAATTCTATGCACGGGAGATCATCATGCCAGATTTTGCCATACCCTGCCTGCTGGGGCTGGAAAAGCTCGTGGGCGACGAAGTGAAGAAGCTCGGTCTTTCGGACGTGCGCGTGGAGAACGGGCGCGTGCTCTGCCGCGGGACGGAGGCGGACGTCGCGCGGCTCAACGTCAACCTGCGCTGCGGCGCAAGGGTGCTGCTGGTGCTGAACACCTTCCGCGCCACGGATTTCGAGGCGCTGTTTCAGGGCGTCCGCGCCGTCGCGTGGGAGGACTGGATCGCGCGCGAGGACGAGTTCCCCGTCACGGGCTACTCCATCAACTCGACGCTGCACTCCGTGCCGGCCTGCCAGAGCATCGTCAAAAAGGCGGTCGTCTCGCGCCTCGGCGCGAAGTACGGCCTCGAAACGCTGCCCGAGACCGGGAAACGCCGGCAGATCCGCTTCTCCATCATGAAGGACGAGGTCATGATCGGGCTTGATACCTCCGGTGAAGGGCTCTACAAGCGCGGCTACCGCGCCGTCGGCGTCGCCGCGCCGCTGCGCGAGACGCTTGCCGCCGCCATGGTGCTGCTGACGAAATACCGCGGGCTCGATCCCTTCTGCGATCCCTTCTGCGGCTCCGGCACCATCGCCATCGAGGCGGCGCTGATCGCCAAAAACCGCGCCCCCGGTCTGAACCGCAGCTTCGCCGCGCAGTCGTGGGCGCAGCTCGACAAAAGGATCTGGCTCGACGCGGCGGACGAGGCGATGGACAAGGAGTTCACGGACAGGCGCTACGAGATCTGGGGCGGCGACGTCGATCCCGCCGCCGTGGAAATCGCGCGGCACAACGCGATCCTTGCCGAGGTGGACGACACCGTATCCTTCGAGGTCGCGGACGCGACGCGCTTCCACTGGGGCGGCCTGTACGGCAGAGTCGTGACGAACCCGCCCTACGGCGAGCGGCTGCTCGAGCGTCAGGAGGCGGAGGAGCTGTACCGCGCCTTCGGCAAGGCGATGGACAAGCTGCCCGACAGCTGGCGCATCGCGGTGCTGTCCTCCCACACGGAGTTCGAACGCTGCTTCGGCCGTCCGGCGGTGAAAAAGCGCAAACTGTACAACGGTATGATCAAGTGCGACCTGTTCCTCTACGGCAGCAAGGTTTAGGAGGCGGCCCCATGAAGCACATCTTCATCATCAACCCCGCCGCGGGTAAGTCCGACAGCCGGCAGCGCGTCTACCGGATGGCAGAGGCGCTCCGGCGCGACCACGCGCTGGACGTGGAGTGTATGCTCACCAAGTCCCGCGGACACGCCACGGCGCTGACGCGCGGCATCGCGGCGCAGGGCGGCGGCGTACGCTTCTATGCCTGCGGCGGCGACGGAACGGCAAATGAGGTCGCCAACGGCATCGCAGGCTTTGAGAACGCTGCAATGACCGTCGTGCCCATCGGCACGGGCAACGACCTGCTCAAGAACTTCGGCGCGGACGCGGAGAAGTTCCGCGACGCCGAAAACCTGTGGAACGGCGAGACGCGGAAGCTCGACCTCATCGACTGCAACGGGCGGCTGTGCCTCACCATCGCCTGCTGCGGCGTCGACGCGCGTATCGCGCGGGACGTGCACAAGTACTCCGCGACGCCGCTGCTCGACGGCAAGGGCAGCTACGTCGCCTCGCTGATCGTTAATTTTCTCTTCAAGGGCATCGGCAGCCGCTGGACGGTGAAGATCGGCGACGAGGAGCTGGAGGCGAAGGATTTTGCCGTGATCGCGGTCTGCAACGGCCGCTATTACGGCGGCGGCTTTATGCCCGTCGCGGAGGCGAGCATGACCGACGGCGTACTGAACACGCTGGTGGTGAAGAAGGTCTCCCGCGCGCGCTTCTTGCAGTTCGTCGGCGACTACAGCCGCGGCAATTACGACAAATTCCCCGCCTTCGCCGCCTGCTACACCGCGCCGAGCGTGCATATCACCTCGGAGCGGGACGACGTCGTGACCTGTCTCGACGGCGAGTGCTTTTCTTCGAGCGACGTGCTGATTCGCCTGTCGGACAAGCGCCTCAACTTCTTCGGCCCTGCGCTCTGCTCCCCCGACGCGACGCTGCGCCCCAAGGCATAAGCAAACCGCTGAAAGGTGTTCCCTTTCAGCGGTTTTCACGTTTCCGGCGCAGTCGTCTGCGGAGCCTTCGCCTTTTTCCGGCGGCGTCTGCGGCGCACGCGCTTCTGCGGCGCCTTCTCCGCGGCGGCTGTCTCTTTTACATTGTCCTTCGGCTCCGGCGGGACGGTTTTCCTTCTGCGGCGCGGCGGCGGGCGCTTGACGCGCTTCGGCGGCTCATAGTCCAGATCCTCCTGCCGCAGCCACGCGCCGACCAGCGCGGTATACATCGCGTCGTAGAGCGCGTTGTGGAAGTCAAACACGTCGGGGAAATTCAGGTAGTCCGCCACGCGCCAGAGCGCCATCATCTGCTTCGGCTCGCCGCAGGCGTGGGAAAAGGCGCGCTGGAAGTTGTAGACCCGCTCCGGCTCCATGGCGCTGACGCCCCAGTAGGCGCAGTTCTGCTGGATGACGCCGAAGTCGTCCGGCCCCCAGAAGGCGAACACGCGGTCGTCGCCGCACCATTCGGTGAACGCCGCCCACGCCTCCGCAAAGGTCGTGTCGCAGTCGACGGAACATTTCAGGTCGGGCAGCTTGCGCGCGCCGGGGTCGAAGCGCTTGTGCACGCGCGGCTTGATGAACACGTTGAATGTCGAGAGGATCGGTCCGCCCGGCCGTTCAACGCGCACCGCGCCGATCTGCAATATCTCATCCAGCCGTTTCTTATCGTAGCTGCGGTTCCATTCCAGATCCATCACGATCACGGCGATCCCTCCCCTCGCGCAAACTCAGCCCGCTTATTGTACAGGAAAAATCCTGACGATGCAAGGAAGTATTTTCCTTGACAGGGATATAAGACAAACGATATAATTATGTAGGTATGAAAGCCTTTCATTCTTTCTGGTCCGCGCCCAATCGCGGGCGGCATGGCGGCGCGATCGTCATTCCGGACTACGAGCTGCTGACGATGATGCTCTCCGCGCTCGAATGGCGGCGGTTGAACGGCCCCATCCGTATGATAACGGACAGCGACGGCGCCGCCTGGTTCGCGCGCGCTGGGCTGGACGGATTGTGGAGCGAAACGCCGGACACGGCGTTGGACGGGATCGACGCCTCGCTCGATCCGTTGCGCTTCTGGGCAGCGGGCAAGCTGTGGGCGCTGCGCGGGGAAAACGCGCCCTGTGTCATGCTGGACACCGACATGGTGCTCTGGGAAAACATTAACGACCGGCTGAACGACGCGGTTGTCGCCGCGCACCGCGAAGCGCTGCACCCTGCCATTTACCCCGATCCGCGCGAGGCGTTCGTGTTGGCTGAGGGATACGCGTTCCCATCGGAGTGGGATCTATCCCTTCCTGCCGCCAACACCGCGTTTCTGTACGTCCCAAACGACGCGTTCAAATCGTTCTACGTCGATTCCGCATTTGCGTTCATGCGCGCCCTGCGCAATGACACGATCGACCCGACCGTGTCCATGTGCTTTGCCGAACAGCGCATCCTGCCCATGTGCGCCGCTGCGCACGGCATGGAGCTGCGGACACTGCTCGATCAAAACGCTCTGGACGATCAGCGTTTTGTCACCCACCTTTGGGGACGCAAAAACGTTCTCGCCGCATCGCCGGAGGCGCGCATCGAATACTGCCTCGGCTGCGTCCTGCGCATCCTGCGCGATTTTCCGGAATGGGAGCAGGCGCTCGCCGCAAACGAGCAGACGCGGCATTATCTGCAACAACTGAAATGAATGAAGGAGGGGCAGAACATGGCCGATCGAATGGACAAGATCACCCAGCATCCGGGCAATACGTCGTCCGCCGAGAAGCCCATGCCCACTCTCAGTGAATTCTGGGCGGAGCTGCAGCGCGCGAAAGAACTGCCCGCCGCATCGGTTCCGTTGTCTCTCGGTTCCGGCGGCGCAATCTCGTCCGGTTCCGTCGTCGGATCGGGCGCCGCGCTTTCCTCCGGCTTCGTCGCCGGATCGGGCGGCGGTTCCGGCTCCGGCAGCGGCTCCGGCGGAGGCGGGTACGGCATCGGCCTCATCGCCTCGGACGAGGAATCGCAGCGGCGCATCCAAGCGATCATGCGTGATCTTCTCGCAAAGGAAGCCGGGAAAAACAAGTAAACTGGTGTGAAAAACGGCGGAGCGTGATCTCCGCCGTTTCTATTGTCCTCATTCACACCGAATCACAAAAAAGAGGAACACCTCTCGGTGTTCCTCTCTGTGTTGGCGCTACCTATCTTACCGGTCCGTCTCCAGACAAGTATTGTCGGCAGAAGCGAGCTTAACTTCCGTGTTCGGAATGGGAA
>JBGVBS010000039.1:0-82400 GCA_045225715.1 Oscillospiraceae bacterium | reverse complement strand
CAAGGCTAAGTACCGACTGCCTGCCAAGCTTTATCGGGTCGGGTGTTTCACCCGACTATACCGCACTCACCGAACCGGCGCACTCCTGTTTGTATTATACCCAGCAGCTGTCGCTCTCGCGCTTCGGCTGTCTGCTCATCAGCGCGTGCACCGTCGGCGCGACCTCCGCGCCCTCGTAGAGCGCGGCGTAGACCGCGCGGCAGATCGGCATATCGACGCCCAGCTCGTCCGAAAGCTCCTTCGCGCTCTGCGCGGCATAGCAGCCCTCGACCACGGCGCCGACCTCCTTCGTCGCCTCCCGCGGCGTTTTGCCCTGCCCGATGAGGATGCCCGCGCGGCGGTTGCGCGAGTGCATCGACGTGCAGGTGACGATCAGGTCGCCCACGCCGGCGAGCCCCGCCACCGTGTCGCGCCGCCCGCCGAGCTTTTCGGTCAGTCGCGCCATCTCGGTCAGCGCGCGGGTCATCAGCAGCGCCTTGGTGTTGTCGCCGAGGCCGAAGCCGTCCACGATGCCGCAGCACAGCGCCGCGACGTTCTTCAGCGCGCCGGACAGCTCGACGCCCACGGGATCGTCGTGCGTATAGACGCGGAACGCCTCGTTCATAAACGCCTTCTGCACCGCCTCCGCCGCCTCCTGCGACTCCGACGCCGCCACGCAGCCCGTCGGCAGGCGCCGCGCGACCTCCTCCGCGTGGGAGGGGCCGGAGAGCGCGACGATCTCATGAGCGCCGCCCGTCTCCTCGCGCACGAGCTGCGACATACGCAGATGCGTCCCGCGCTCGATGCCCTTGGTCACGGACACCAGCAGCGCGTCCGGCGCGAGGAACGGCGCGGCGAGCCGCGCGACGCTCCGCAGCGCGAACGACGGCGCGGCGAACACGACCAGCTCCGCCCCGCGCAGCGGCGCGAGATCGTTTGTGATCTCGATTTCCCGGGGAATCTCCACGCCGCGGAGCAGCGGGTTCTCCCGCGACTGCCGCAGGGCGTCCGCCTTCGCCGCGTCGCGCGACCAGAGCGTGACGGCGTGGCCGTTGTCGCGCAGCACGATGGCGAGCGCCGTGCCCCAGCCGCCGCTGCCCAGTACCACAGCGTTCATTTCTTTGCCTCCTTGTGGATCGTGAACTTGCTCTCCGTGCCGTGGAGCAGCCGCCCGATGTTCGCGCGGTGCGCCCAGGTCACCATGCCGCCGATCAGCGCGCCGAGCAGCATGATCCACGGGAACTGCGGCGCGCCGCGGTAGACGAAGAACGTCGTCACCGGCAGCAGCACCGCCGCCGCGACGCTGCCGAGCGAGACGTAGCGCGTCAGCAGCACCAGCACGAGGAACGCGCCCCAGCTCACCAGCGCCACGCGCCAGTCGAGGCAGAGCAGCAGCGTGCCGCTCGACAATATGCCCTTGCCGCCCTTGAAGCCGTAGGGCGCGGGGAACATGTGCCCGAGCATGCAGAAAAAGCCCATGAAGTACTTCCCCAGCGCGCCGCCGAGGAAATACCCGCCCAGCTCCACGGCAATGACAGCCTTGAGCATATCGATCGCGACGACGCAGAGCATCAGCTTCGCGCCGTAGGTGCGGTAGAAATTCGTCAGGCCCGCGTTGCCGCTGCCGTGCTTGCGCACATCGTCGCGGTAAAAGATCTTCGAGGTCAGGATCGCGCCGTTGGCGCAGCCGAGCAGATAGCCGGCGAGCGCCAGCGCGATCCAGAGGATGGGTTTCGCCACGGCTCAGCCCTCCTTCTCCCCGCGCTCGCGGACGGTCAGGATGATGGGCGTGCCCTCCAGCCCGAACACGCCGCGGATGCAGTTCTCCAGATAGCGGCGGTAGGAGAAGTGGAACAGCCGCGCGTCGTTGCAGAACACGACGAAGTGCGGCGGCTTGACGCCGACCTGCGTCATGTAGTAGATCTTCAGCCTTCTGCCCTTGTCCGTGGGCGGCTGGACGCGGGTCTGCGCGTCCTCCAGCACGTTGTTGAGCATGCCCGTGGTGATGCGGGTGCAGCTCTGCTCGTGGACGTAGTTGATGAGCTCGAAGAGCCGGTTCACGCGCTGGCCCGTCGCCGCGGAGATGAACAGCACCGGCGCGTAGGTCATGTAGGAGAGGTCGCGGCGGATGTCCTCGCGCATATGGTCGAGGGTCTTGCCGTCCTTCTCCACCAGATCCCACTTGTTGACGACGATGATGCAGGCCTTGCCCGCCTCGTGCGCGAGGCCGGCGACCTTGGTGTCCTGCTCGGTGACGCCCTCGGTGGCGTCGATGAGGATGAGGCAGACGTCCGCGCGGTCGATCGCCATGGTGGCGCGCAGCACGCTGTAGCGCTCGATGCTCTCATCCACCTTGGACTTTTTGCGCATCCCGGCGGTGTCGATGAAGACGTACTTGCCCTGCTCGTTCTCGAAATAGCTGTCGATGGCGTCGCGCGTCGTGCCCGCGACGTTGCTGACGATGACGCGCTCCTGCCCCAGGATGCGGTTGACGAGCGACGATTTGCCGACGTTCGGCTTGCCGATGACCGCGACCTTGATCGTGTCGTCCTCCTCGTCCTCGTCCGTCTCCGGCGGGAAGTACTTCACGCACTCGTCCAGCAGGTCGCCCGTGCCGTGCCCGTGCACGGCGGAGACGGCGACGGGGTCGCCGAGACCGAGGTTGTAGAACTCATAGTAGTCGGGGTCGGGCGCGCCGGTGGAGTCCATCTTGTTCACCGCCAGCACGATGGGCTTTCCGCTCTTGAGGAGCATATTCGCCACATCGTGGTCGTTGGCGGTCAGGCCCGTCTTGACGTCGGTCAGAAAGATGATGACGTCGGCGTGGTCGATGGCGATCTGCGCCTGCTCGCGCATGAAGGCAAGGATCTGATCGTCGGTGTTCGGCTCGATGCCGCCGGTATCGACGAGCATGAACTTCCGCCCCACCCACTCGCACTCGCCGTAGATGCGGTCGCGGGTGACGCCGGGCGTGTCCTCGACGATGGCGAGGCGCTGTCCGATCAGCTTATTGAAGAGCATCGACTTGCCGACGTTCGGCCTGCCGACGATGGCAACCAGTGGTTTCATAGGGTATCCTCCCCCTTTGCAAAAATCGTGTCTGCCAGTGAATATCCGTCTGTCTCGGAGACCTGTACGGGGCGCCGGAGCGCAGCGGACAGCTCGTCCAGCGTCACGTCGTCGAGGAACACGCCCTCGCCGTGGCGGAGCATATTGGCAGGAATGATGATCCGCTCCCCCAGCTCCCGCCCGGAGAGCTGCGCGATGATGTCCTGCCCCGTGACGAGGCCGGAGACCGTGATGCTGTGGCCGAAGAAATCGTTGACGATGGCGACGACCTCGCCGCGCAGGTTCGGGAACTTCGCCTTCGCCGCGTCCGCCAGCCGGTCGATGAACGGCGCGGCGGCGACGCCCGTGGCGATGGTAAAGCTCGGGACCGCGCCGTCCTCCACATCCTCCAGCGCGTCGAGGAACTCGTTCATCGTGTTGCGGAGCATCCCCACGCCGTTGTCGAGCTGCTGGAAGTCCTCGTAATAGTCCTCGTCCGGCAGCGGTCGTTTCGCCTTCAGATACAGCTCGTCCGCGCAGAAGAACATCCGCGTGCCGAAGCGCCGCTTGCAGAGCTCGCCGTACTCGTCCACGGCGTCGATGATCTCCGCCGCCTTCTGCTCGTCCACCGGCGCGATCCGCGCCAGTCCCTCGCGGTACTTTGTCATGCCCACCGGCACGACGGAGCAGGAGTGGAAGCCGATGTCGATCAGATCCTCGATCGTGCGGCGCAGGTGCTCGCCGTCGTTCCAGCCGGGACAGACGACGATCTGGCCGTTCATCTCGATGCCCGCCTTGCCGAACGCGCGCATGTATTCGATGCTCTTGTCGGCGTTCTTGTTGCCGAGCAGCGTCCGCCGGAGCTGCGGCTCCGTCGCCTGCACGGAGACGTTGATGGGGCTGATGCGCAGGTCGATGATGCGCTGCGCCTCGCGCTCGGTGAGGTTGGTCAGCGTGATGTAGTTCCCCATCAGGAACGAAAGCCGCGCGTCGTCGTCCTTGAAGTACAGCGTGTCGCGCATATTCGGCGGCATCTGGTCGACGAAGCAGAACACGCAGTGGTTGGAGCAGGGGCGCGGCTCGTCCATCAGGTAGGTGTCGAAATTCAGTCCCAGATCCTCGCCCTCGTCCTTGCGGACGCGGAGCTTCCGCACCGTGCCGTCCGGCTCCTCCAGCTCGACGCGCAGGTCGGGGTCGTAGCAGAAGAAGCGGTAGTCCAGCACGTCCACGACCTCGTGACGGTTGAGCCGCAGCAGCTTCTCGCCGGGCACGATGCCCGCGCGTTCCGCGGGGCTGCCCGGATCGACGGACGCGATGACTGTGCTCATGGACTTTCCCCTCCCTTCCGCGCGGGCGCATAGTTTAACTTGTATAGTATAGCGCAACGATCGCGGATAAGCAAGGAGAAAAAGCAAGAAAAAAGCGGCCGTCGGTGACAGCCGCTTTCCCTATCCCGCCAGCGCGTCGTGGAGGACGCAGACCGCGCGGCGCAGGCGCTCGCGCGGCACGAACAGCGTCAGCGTCCGCTCCCCTGCCTCCGCGCCCAGCAGGCCGATCCCGGCGTCGGACAGGGCGCGTTCCGCGGCCTCCTCCGGCGGCGACGCGCCGACGAGTGTCACGGCGGCGCGGCCTCCGCGCTCACACCCCGTCACGCCGACGACGGCGCGTTCCTCTCCTCCGTCGCCGAGCAGCGTGCCCGGCGCGTCGGTCGCGGCGGAGCGCACCTCCGCCTTGACGCCCTTCTCCCGCGCGAGCGCCACGCACTTGTCGTGGAGCACTGCCGCGCCCGCTCTCGCGAGGGCGTACATATCCGCGTAGCCGACGCGGTCGAGCTTCCGCGCCGTCGGGCAGACGCGCGGGTCGGCGGTGTAAACTCCGTCCACGTCGGTGTAGATCAGGCACTGCTCCGCGGAAAACGCCGCCGCGAGCGCGACGGCGGTATAGTCGCTCCCGCCGCGTCCGAGCGTGGTCAGGTCGCCGCGGTCGTCCACGCCCTGAAAGCCCGTGACGACGACCGCGCGGCGCCGCGCCAGCTCGCGCTGCACGCGCCCGCGCCCGATCTCCGTGATCCTCGCGTCGCCGTGGACGCCGTCGCTCCGGATCGGGAGTTGAAATGCGTTCAGCGACACGGCGGGCACGCCGAGGCGTTCCAGCGCCGCCGCCGTCAGCGCGGCGGAGATCTGCTCCCCCGCGGCGAGCAGGGCGTCCAGCTCCCGCGGCGGCGGTGCGTCCGTCAGCTCCCGCGCCTGTTTCAGCAGGCGGTCGGTCGTGTCGCCCTGCGCGGAGACGACGGCGACGACGTCGTGTCCCGCGTCGTAGGCGGCTTTTATGATCTGCGAGCTGCGCAGCAGCTTTCCGGCGTCGGCGACGGAGCTTCCGCCGAACTTCTGCACGATCAGGCTCATGGTATCCCTTCTTTGAAAAAACGATGGATCGGCGGTGTCCCGCCAATCCATCGTATGCCGCTGTTCCATGAAGGGTTCAGCCCGCCAGGATCTCAAATCGCACCACACCGCCGAGCTTCGACACCGCCGCGATGAGCTGCTCCACGGTCTGCTTCATCTCGCCCGTGTCGGCGGAGATCGTCACCGCCGCGCAGCCGCTTGTTGGGATGCTCTGGTTGATGGTCAGAATATTTGCGCCGGAAACGGCAAAACTGGAGAGCAGATCGCTCAGCACGCCGGGGTTGTCCTTGAGCAGGGCGTAGAACGTGATGATGTGCTCCGTGTGCAGGTCGGTGAAGGGCTGCACCGCGTCGCGGTACTTGTAGAACGCGCTGCGGCTGATGCCCACCGCCTTCGCCGCCTCCTGCGCCGTGCGCGCCTCGCCCGCGCGGAGCATCCGGTTCGCCTCCGCCACCTTCAGGATGACCTCCGGCAGCACCTCCGCCGCCACGAGATAGTATTTGGTGCCCGTCATATGTTCGCCCTCCGCAGACAGTTGTCCTCATCCGACGGTATCATATCACAACATAACCGAACATGCAAGCATTTTTGAAAGGACTGTCCATGACCGACGCACAGCTTCGCCGCTTCCTGCTTTACGCCGCCTCCGCTGCGGCGGCGACAGCGATTGCCTATCTGGCGCTGCGGTATCTGCTCTCGTGGCTGCTGCCCTTCCTGCTCGCCGCCGCCTTCGCCGCGTGGATGGAACCCGCGGTGCGCTGGATGCAGCGGAGGATCGGCGTTACACGCGGCTTCGCGTCGCTGGTGATGACGCTGTTCCTGCTGTTCGCGCTCGGGGGGCTTGCGTCCCTGCTCGGCACGGCGCTCACGCGCGAGGCGAGGGCGCTGCTCGAACGCCTGCCAACCCTGCTCGCCGCCTTGCCGGACGCGGCGGCCGCGCTGTCCGCGCGGCTGGAGCGCTACTCCGCCTCCGCGCCGCCGTGGCTGCGAAACGCGGTCGAAGACGCGCTGGCGCGATACGCGGCGGGCGCGGGCGAGCTGCTGCGCGCGCTGACGCTCCGCCTGCCCGCGCTGCTCGGCGGCGCAGCCGCTGCGCTGCCGCGGCTGTTTCTCGCGGCGGCGACGACCGTGCTGGCGGTCTATTTCACGTCCTCCTCCCTGCCGGAGCTGCGGGAGCTGGCGCGCAACCGCATCGGCGCCGAAACGCGGCAAAGGCTGCTGCGCCTGCGCGGCGGCTTCACGCAGTCGCTCACGCGCTGGCTGCGCGCGGAGCTGACGCTCTGCGCCGTGACGTTCGCGGAGGTGCTGGCGGGGCTGCTGCTCCTGCGGCGGCCTTACGCGCTGCTGCTCGCGCTGCTCACGACGCTGGTGGACGCGCTGCCCGTTTTCGGCGCCGGCACGGTGCTCGTGCCGTGGGCGGCGGCGGAGCTGCTCGCGCAGAACGCGCCCACGGCCGCCGCGCTGTTCATTCTCTACCTCGTGACGCTGACGGTGCGCAGCGCGCTGGAGCCGCGGCTGCTCGGCGCGCAGGCGGGGCTGCCGCCGGTGCTGTCGCTGCTGGCGATGTACCTCGGCTTCCGCGCCCTCGGCGTGACGGGCATGGTGCTCTGCCCCTTTCTGCTGCTGCTCGGGGCGATGACGCGGCAAAACCGAAGGAAGGGGGACGGCTGACGCCGTCCCCCTTCGGGTCGTTCGATATTACGCTTCGATCGCGGTGAGCGCGCCGAAGTACTTCTCATGCGTCTGCTTGTAGTACTCGTTGTACTCCTCGTTGAGGCCCTGATGGAGCTGATGGATGTACTCGTGGTGGCTGCTCATGATCGAGCTGTCAGACTGCGAAAGCGTGTAGACGCCGAGGTTGGAGCACTGGTCGGAAATGCGCTCGATGTTCACCAGAACGTCGAGGAACACCAAGCCGGAGACCGTGGTGCATTTGCCGTCGCGCATCCGCTTGATGTGGTTGCTGCGCAGCGTCGCCACCAGATCGTCCACGACCTCCTCCACCGGCTCAATGCGGCGCGCCATGCGCATATCCATCGCCGTGAAGCTCTGGTAGGCGTAGCCGAGGATCTCCTTGAGCGCGTCGCGCATGACGCGCAGCTCCTGCCGGGCGTCCTCGGTCAGCGCGAGATCCTTCTCGCGCATCTCCTGCGCGTTCTCGGTCAGGTTCACGGCGTAGTCGCCGATGCGCTCAAACTCTGAGAAGCACTGGATGTAGTAGTTCAGCAGCTCGTTGCCGTAGCCCTGCTCGACATGGGGCGAGAGCTTGATGAGGTAGTTGTCCACGCGGTCGGCGAGCAGGTCGATGCTGTCCTCGTTCTCGTTGATGACGTCGATCTTGTGCTGGTCGAATTCCAGCAGCACGTCCATTGCGCTCATGACGCCCTCCCAGGCGAGCTGCGCCATGGTCGCGATCGCGCCCGACGCGCCGGAGAGCGCCAGCGCGGGCGAGGTGAAGAACTTCTCGTCCAGCAGCTCCAGCTCATGCTGGACGCTGGTACCGAGCTTCGCGTCGTCCTTGACGATGACGCGGGAGAGCTTTTCAAACTGGTTGCACACCGGCAGCAGCACGATGGCGGAGAACAGGCGGAACACCGTGTGCGTGTTCGCGATCATACCGGAGGTCATCGTCTGATCCCACAGCGCGTCCAGCATACCCGTTGTGCGCAGGATCGTCAGCGCCGCAATAACGAGGATCGAACCGCAGATGTTGAAGATGATGTGGACGATGCCCGTGCGCTTGGCGTCCGCCTTGGAGCCGATCGAGCAGACGATGGCGGTGGTCACGCAGTCGCCGATGTTGACGCCGATGATGATGGCGTAGATCGAGCTGAAGGTCAGCGCGCCCGTCGTGGACAGCGCCTGCAAGATACCGATGGTCGCCGACGAGCTCTGGATCAGGAACGCAACGCCCGTACCGGCGAGGAAGCCCAGCAACGGCGTGTCGGACAGGCCGACGAACATCCGCGCGAAGCTCTCGGACGAGGACAGGGGGCTGACCGCCGCCGTCATGTTGAGCAGGCCGGTGAACAGGATGCCGAAGCCCATGGCGATCTGGCCGATGACGCCGGAGTGCTTCGTCTTGACCGCCATGATCATCAGAATGCCGATGATCGCCGCCAGCGGCGCCAGCGTGGAGGGCTTGAACAGATCGACCCACGACGCGCCGCCGCCGTTGTTCAGGTCGAGCAGGCGGATGATCTGGCCGGTGATGGTCGTACCGACGTTCGCGCCGAGGATGACGCCGAGGGACTGGTGCAGCGTGATGACGCCCGCGCCCACAAGACCGGAGGTCAGCACGATGGTCGCCGTCGAGCTCTGGATGATCGCCGTGACGGTCATGCCGAGGAAGAAGCCGACGAAGGGGTTGTTCGTCACCTTTTCCATCGCCGCCTTCAGGGCGCCGGAGGAGCTTTCCTTGAGGCCGTTCCCCATCAGACGCATACCGTAGAGGAACAGGGCAAGCCCGCCGAAGAGCGAGATCACATTGAAGATTGTCATTGTACAATCCTCCTCTATTTGTTTGTATCACAGCGGAAGCCGCAACTCCCACCAAATACTATGTTAGCAGAAACTCGGCGGATTGCAAGAAGATTTTCAGTTTTTCAATGATTTAAACAAGGTCTTGCATTATTTGTCGGATGTGATACAATATGTGACAGAACCCCGTCTTTTGAAAGGAGCGCCACATGAACGACAACAAACGCCCCATCGGCGTATTGGATTCCGGCGTCGGCGGCCTGACCGTCGTGCGCCAGCTGCAAAAGCTGCTGCCGGCCGAGGACATCATCTACTTCGGCGACAGCGCCAACGTCCCCTACGGCAACCGCAGCGAGGACGAGATCTTCGAGCTGACGATGAAGATGATCCGCTTTCTGGCGGAGCGCGACGCGAAGTGCATCGCCATCGCCTGCAACACGATCTCCACGATCGTCATGCGCCTGCGCGCCGAGGAGCCCTGCCCCCTCGTCAGCATCGTCGAGGCCGGCGCGAACTACGTCATCAAGCAGGATCTGCCCCGCGTCGGCCTGATCGCCACCGAGTTCACGGTGCGCAAGGGCGCTTACGACGCGCGCATCCACAGCCACAAGCCCCGGTGCGAGGTCGTCTCCAAGGGCTCGCCCAACCTCGCCGCGCTGATCGACAAGGGCGACTTTGACGACGCCGCCATCAACGCCGAGATCCGCGAGAACGTGGACGCCATCCTCGCCAAGGCGCCGGTGGAGTACCTGATGCTCTCCTGCACCCACTTCCCCATCGTGGCGGACAACTTCCGCGCCTTATATCCCCAGCTCAAGCTGATCGATCCCGCCGAGCAGCAGGCGATCTCCGTCAAGCTGCTGCTCAACGAGTACGGCTGGCACAACGATCAGGAGCAGGGCACGCTGCGCATCTACACCACCGGCGATCCCGCGGTGTACGAGACCGTCGCCCGCCGCCTCAGCCTCCGCGGCCCGGAGAGCTGCGAGCGCGCGGCGCTGTAAGGACGTGTCTCTCGGCTCCCCCCCCGCACACAACCCACCCAGCCCCGCCGGTCGGCGGGGCTTTTTTCTTGTCGATCCCCGTTGCGTTATGTTGGAAGCTGTGGTATGCTTTCGTTGACATAATACTATTCCGGAGGTTCCCGATGAAACGATCCCACCGTTCCCTGACCGCGCTGATGCTGCTCGCCTGCCTGACGGCGCAGCTGTTCTGCCCCGTGAGCGCCCGCGCCGCGTCGGACCTGACAGCCGGCGACGCCGCGCTCGACCTCATCCGCCGTTATGAGGGCTTCCATGAGGCCGCCTACGAGGAGAACGGCAAGTGGTACGTCGGCTACGGCACGCAGATCGAGGAAGGCGCCTGGCCCGACGGCGTGACCGAGGAGCAGGCGCTCTCGCTCGTGCGCGAGGAGCTGCGCTCCACCGAATCCTCGCTCAGCGGCTGGCTCTCGCGCGAGGGCGTCGCCGTGACGCAGGCGCAGTTCGACGCGCTGCTCGACTTTACCTACACGCTCGGCAGCTCATGGATGAACGGCACGAGCCTGCTGCGCAGGCTGGTGCGCGGCGAGGTGACGCTCTCGCGGCGCGAGACGATGCGCGCGTTCGGCGTCTGGTGCCACGCGGGCGGCAAGGTGCTGCCCAGCCTCGCGCAGCGGCGGCTGGAGGAAGCGGCGCTCTGGCTCGACGGCGACACTGCCGGCGCCGAAAACTACCGCTGGCTCGCCTTGACGAAGGAGGCGGGCGTGCGCTACGCCACCGATTTCGCCGTGTACGAGCGCGGCGGCGCCTACGACGCCTTCCCCACCATGTTCCGCCTCGGCTGGACGCCCGTCGCGCTGAAAACGGAGGACGGCAAAACGATCCGCCTCGGCGACACGGTGACGGACAGCGTCAGCGGCAGCATCGTCTGGGAACGCAACCGCTACGACGGCGCTTTCGACGACGTGCCGGAGAGCGGCTGGTTCTACGATTACGTCATGGAGCTGACGACGGCGCAGGTCATCAACGGCCGCGGCGACGGCACCTACGCGCCCCAGCTCCCCACGACGACGGGCGAAGCGCTCAAGCTGATCCTGCTCGCCGCGGGCCATCCCGAGCAGGAGGCGAGCGGCGAACACTGGGCGAGCGGCTACGCCGACTACGCGCTCGAACGCGGCTGGATCACGGCGGCGCAGGCGGAGGATCTGAACGCCCCCATCCGGCGGCTCGACGTCGCGCGCCTCTCGGCGCGGGCGCTGGGCTTCGGGCAGTCCTTCGCCGCCACGCCCTTTGCCGACGCGGACGACGGCTTTCTCACGGCGCTCTATGAGATCGGCGTGCTGGAGGGCGAGATCGCGGACGGCGAGCTTTGCTTCTTCCCCGACCGCTCGCTGACCCGCGCGGAGATCAGCGCCATCGTGTGGCGGCTGCGCCGCGCCTCGGCGCTCGGCACGCGGCAGACCGTCAGCTACGGCAACCGCACGATCGAGATCGCGCCGGAGGCCGCGCACAACGCCTACGACCGGAACGGCTTCTCCGGCTCCGGCAAGGAGATGAGCTATTCGGAGGAGGGCGTCACGGCGCTGTGCGGGATCGACGTCTCGCGCTGGAGCGAAACGATCGACTGGGACGCCGTCGCCGCGGACGGCGTTGAGTTCGCCATCCTGCGCGTCGGCGGGCGCTACCAGATGTCCGGCGAGATCTACGACGACAAGTACTTCGAGGACTATTACAAGGGCGCGCGCGCGGCGGGGCTGAAGCTCGGCGTGTACTTTTACTCGCAGGCGATCACCGTGAAGGAAGCCGAGCGGGAGGCGGACTACGTGCTCGGCAAGCTCAAGGGCAAGCAGATCGACGCGCCCGTCGTCTTCGACTGGGAGACCGCCGAGAGCAGCAGCGCCCGCACGAACGGCCTCCCCGTCTCCGTCGTCTGCAACTGCGCCGTCGCGTTCTGCGAGCGCGTCAAGGCGGCGGGCTATGAGCCGATGATCTACATGAACACCTACGACGGCTACGTCAAGTACGACGTTTCCCGTCTGTCGGACTATCAGATCTGGTACGCGGGGCAGTACGGCGGCGCGTACCCGCGCTTCGTCTACGACTTCGTCATGTGGCAGTACACGGATAAGGGCGTCGTGGACGGCATCGACGGCAAGGTGGACATGGACCTCTGGTTCCTGCGGTAAGGACAGCGTTAAGAAAACGCCGTGCCCTTGACAAAGCGCCGCCGATTGTTTAATATGAATCAAAAGATCGTTCGTTTTTTCGCATGGAAGGAAGGAAGGCGCTTATGGAGATCCGCAACCTCATCACGTTCCTCAAGGTCACCGAGCTGAAAAGCTTTTCCAAGGCGGCCGAGGCGCTGGACTACTCCCAGTCCGCCGTCACCGTACAGATCCAGCAGCTTGAGCGCGAGCTGGGCGTGCAGCTCTTCGACCGCATCGGCAAGAACGTGTCCATCACGCAGTACGGCACGGACTTCGTCGCCTACGCCCGCGACGTCGTAAGCGCGGTGAGCCGCGCCAGCGCGTTCGCCACCTCGCATGAGGAGCTGACCGGCACCGTCCGCGTCGGCACGCTGGACTCGCTGATGACCGCGTCGTTCGCGGACATCGTGCCCGCGTTCCACAAGCGCTTCCCCCGCGTGCTGACGCGCATCCACGGCGACAACGTGACGCGGCTCAAGGAGCTGCTCGTCAAGAACGAGCTCGACCTCATCTACACGCTCGACGAGCAGCTGCACGACGCGCAGTTCGTCAAGGTCTTCGAGGCGGAGGAGGACATCGTCGTCGTCACGAACGCGGCGAATCCGCTGGCACGGCGCGACGGCGTCTGTCTCGCCGATCTGGTGGGGCATCCCTTCGTGCTGATGAACAGCGGCAACGCCTACCGCGACCGCTTCGATCTGGAGCTTGCCCGCCACGGCCTCGCCGTCGAGCCGTTCTGCGAGCTGGAGAGCGACGTGCTCGCCCTGCGGCTGCTGATCGAGGACGCGCAGTACCTTGCCGTGCTGCCGCGCTACACGGTGGAAAAGAGCATCCACAAGGCGAGCCTCGCCACGATCCCCGTGCGGGACTGCGAGATGCACCAGTGGCGGCAGCTGCTCTACCACAAGAACAAGGTGGTCACGCCGCAGATCCAGGGAATGCTGGACACGATCGTGGCGTGCGCGAAAAACGGATGAACCAGGGAAACCTCTCCGCCGCTTCGCGGCACCTCCCCTTTCAGGGGAGGCAAGACAACGCAAAAAGCACCGCCGTCGGGCGGTGCTTTCGCGTTCTTTTGCCGTTTTACTCCCCGTCGTCGCCGGCGTCGATGTCCTCGGCGTCGAACTCCAGCGTCGCGCCGCAGTTCGGGCAGGTGATCTTGCCGTCCTCGAGGTAGGTCTCGTCGAAGAGGATCTCCTCCTCGCACTCGGGGCAGGTCGTGGCGTAGACCTGCTCGTCCTCGTCAAAATCGTCGTCGTAGTCGTCGTCGTCTTCATCTTCGTCGTAGACCAGCTCCTCGACGTCCTCCAGATCGTCGCTGAGCACGTCCAGACCGTCGCCGAGTTCCATGACCTCGTCGGTCAGATCCTCGATCTCCAGCGCGACCTCGTCGAGCACGTCGACGATCGCCTTGAAGACCTTGCCGTTGTCGGAGCTCTCGTCGAGCTTCAGCCCTTCGAGCAGGCCCTTGAGGTACGCGACCTTTTCAGATACTCCCATGATACATTCTCCTTTCGTCGTGTGAACAGAGGCTGCATCCGATCCGGTATGCAGCCCCTCTTGCTTGTCACTGGATATTGTTTACTTCGCGCGGCCGATGTATTCGCCGGTGCGGGTGTCGATCTGGATCTTGTCGCCCTCGTTGATGAACAGGGGCACCTTGACCTCGGCGCCGGTCTCGACGGTGGCGGGCTTGAGGGTGTTGGTGGCGGTGTTGCCCGCGAGGCCCGGCTCGGTCTTGGTGACCTCAAGATCCATGAAGTTCGGGCACTCGATGCCGAACACGCTGCCCTTGTAGCTGAGGATCTTGCACACGGTGTTCTCAGTGACGAAGCGGAACGGGTCGCCCAGCAGATCCTTGCCGATGGGCACCATGTCGTAGGTCTCCTGATCCATGAAGTAGTACAGATCGCCGTCGGCGTAGCTGTACGCCATGTCCTTGCGCTCGATGAACGCTTCCTCGAACTTCGCGGTGGGGTTGAAGCTGGTCTCGGTGACGCCGCCGGTGATGACGTTCTTCATCTTGGTGCGCACGAACGCCGCGCCCTTGCCGGGCTTGACGTGCTGGAACTCGACGACCTGATAGACCTTGCCGTCCATCTCAAACAGCTTGCCGTTGCGGAAATCGCCCGCTGTGATCGTTGCCATAGTTTTTTCCTCCCAAATCCCGAGGAAATCGGCAGCGACTTCCTCAAAAATTACAAGTAATGGCTTTTCGCCTCTGGTATTTTACCTCATGTTGTGTGCTATTGCAAGACTTTTTCGCGCGGGAGGCGCAAAAAATGTGCGCTCAGCCGCGCTCGTCCCGCCCGCAGGCGCGCTTGAACGGCTCCTGCATGGCGTGGAGGCAATGGTTCCACGCGCCGACGGGGCCGCCCTTCGGCTCGACCATGAGCATCAGGACGCCCGCGCGCTTCGCCGCCAGCGTGTCGGTGAGCAGCTTGTCGCCGAGCATGGCGGTCTGCGCCGCCGCCGCGCCGTGCTTCGCCATCGCCTGCCGCAGCCCGCGCGTGCCGGGCTTTCCGGCGTGGCCGGTGTAGCCGATGCCGAGCGTGCCGCAGAAGCGCTCCACGCGCCTGGGCGAGCGGTTGTTGGACACGATCTCGACCGTCACGCCCGCGTCGGCGAGCATCCGGACCCAGTCGCGCAGCGCCGCGTCCGGCTCGCCCTGCGCCTTCGGCGCGAGGGTGTAGTCGAGATCACAGAGCAGGAGCCTGATACCGCGAACGCGCAAAAGCTCCGGCGTGACGGCGTGATAGTCGTTGAAAACGCAGTCGGGAATCAATGAAAATGACATAACAAGCCTCGCAGAGTTTGCCGCCCGCAGGCGGCAAAAAATCCTGATCGTTTTTCGTCACGACATGCGCGTGACGAAAAACACTTCTCACGGAGCGCGCGTCGAAGGCGCGAAGCGAAGTGCATCCTACTCAAAAAAAGGGATGCCTACGGCATCCCTTTTTTTGAAGAACATTAATAGAAACGCTTATTGCGGTTCTTGCGCGCGGCCTCGCTCTTCTTGCGGCGCTTGACGCTGGGGCTCTCATACGCCTCACGGCGACGGACCTCCGCAACGATGCCGGCCTTGGCACAGCTTCTCTTAAAGCGCTTGAGCGCGCTGTCCAGAGATTCGCCTTCCTTGACGTGCACTTCGGACATCTATATTTTCCCTCCCTCCGATACGCCCGGTTCCATCCAGGGCGCTCAGTAGAGTCATCTGAATGACTGGCAGAGTGCATTATACGGGAAACGGCAGGGCTTGTCAACAAATTTTTTCGGGAATCGGGAAAAAACCTGTCAGCAAACGCCTTCCCCTTGCCCCGTCAGGCCGGCTTGACGATCAGGTTGACCAGCTTGTTCTTGACCAGGATCGTCTTGACGATCTTCATGCCGTCGAGCGATTTGGCGACCTTCTCGTTTGCGCGCGCGGCGGCGACGACGGTTTCCTCGTCGCTGTCGGTGGGCACGGTGATCGTGCCGCGCAGCTTGCCCTGCACCTGCACCGCCATCTCGACGCTCGCCGCGACGGTCTTGCTCTCGTCGTACTGCGGCCACGGATTCTGCATCGCCATCTTCCCCGTCGCCTTTGCGAAGCCGGCAAGCTCCCACAGCTCCTCGACCATGTGCGGCGCGAAGGGGCTGAGCATCAGCAGCAGCGCCTTGAAGTCGCCGCGGGAGAGGCCGCCCGCGTAGAACTCGTTGACCATCGCCATGAGCGCGGCGATCGCCGTGTTCATCTTGAGGTCGTCGATGTCGCTCGTGACCTTCTTGATGGTCTTATGCACCATGGCGGCGTTCTTCTCGGAGATGTCCTCCCCGTCGCCGACCATGTCCAGCAGGTTCCAGCAGCGGTCGAGGAAGCGCTTGCTGCCCTTGACCGCCTCGTCGCTCCACGTCGCGGTCTTCTCAAAGTCGCCGATGAACATGATATACAGGCGCATCGTGTCCGCGCCGTACGCCTTGACCACGTCGTCCGGGTTGACGACGTTGCCCAGCGACTTGCTCATCTTGACTGCGGGACGCAGCGCCTGATTGCCGTACTTGGCGATCAGCGCCTGCTTTTCCTCCTCGGTCTGCGCGAAGCCGACGTAGTGCGGGTTCTGGCCGAGGATCATGCCGTGGCTCGTGCGCTTGGCGTAAGGCTCCTTCGTGTGCACGACGCCGAGGTCATAGAGGAACTTGTGCCAGAAGCGGGAGTACAGCAGGTGCAGCGTCGTATGCTCCATGCCGCCGTTGTACCAGTCCACAGGGCCCCAGTACTCCTCCGCCTCCCGCGAGACGGCGGCGTCGGCGTTGTGCGGATCCATGTAGCGCAGGTAGTACCAGCTCGACCCCGCCCACTGGGGCATGGTGTCGGTCTCGCGCTTCGCCGGCTTTCCGCACTTCGGGCAGGTCGTGTTGACCCAGTCGGTCATCTTGGAGATCGGGCTCTCGCCGTCGTCCGTCGGCTCATAGCTGTCCACCTGCGGCAGCACGAGCGGGAGCTGCTCCTCCGGCACGGGCACCCAGCCGCAGTCCGGGCAGTTGACCAGCGGGATCGGCTCGCCCCAGTAGCGCTGGCGGGAGAACACCCAGTCGCGCAGCTTGAAGTTGGTCTTTTCCCTGCCCCAGCCCTGCTCGACGGCGTACTTCTTCATAAACGGGATGGCGTCCTTGACGGTCATGCCGTTGAGGATGCCGGAGTTGACCATGATCCCCGTGTCGTCCTTGAGCGTGAACGCCTCCTTGGTGACGTCGCCGCCCTGCACGACCTCGACGATGGGCAGGCCGAACGCGGTGGCGAAGTCCCAGTCGCGCTGGTCGTGGCCCGGCACGCCCATGACGATGCCGGTGCCGTAGCCCATGAGCACATAGTCCGCGACGTACATCGGCACCGCCTCGCCCGTGGCGGGGTTGACGACCTCGACGCCTTCGAGGCGCACGCCGGTCTTTTCCTTGTTCAGCTCGCCGCGCTCGAAGTCGGACTTCTTCGACGCCGCGACCTGGTACGCCGCGACCTCGTCCCAGTTTTTGATCTTCCCCGCCCATTTTTTGAGCAGCGGGTGCTCCGGCGAGATGACCGTGTAGGTCACGCCGTAGAGCGTGTCCACGCGCGTGGTGTAGACCGTGATCTCGTCGCCCATGTTGGTCCGGAACGTGACCTCGCAGCCGGTGGAGCGGCCGATCCAGTTGCGCTGCTGCACCTTGACGCGCTCGATGAAATCCACATCGTCCAGATCGTCGACCAATCTGTCGGCGTACTTCGTGATGGCGAGCATCCACTGGCTCTTCTCCTTGCGGATGACCTCGCTGCCGCAGCGCTCGCACACGCCCTCGACGACCTCCTCGTTGGCAAGCACGCACTTGCAGGACGTGCACCAGTTGACGGGCATGGTCGCCTTGTAGGCAAGCCCCTTCTTGAAGAGCTGGAGGAAGATCCACTGCGTCCACTTGTAATACTGCGGGTCGGTGGTATCCACCACGCGGTCCCAGTCGAAGCCGTAGCCCAGCATCTTGAGCTGGCGGGTGAAGTTCTCGATGTTCTGCTTGGTGACGATGGCGGGATGGATGTGGTTCTTGATGGCAAAGTTCTCCGTCGGCAGGCCAAAGGCGTCAAAGCCGATCGGGAACAGCACGTTGCAGCCCTCCATGCGCTTTTTGCGCGTCACGACGTCCATCGCCGTGAAGGGGCGCGGATGGCCGACGTGCAGCCCCGCCGCCGAGGGGTACGGGAACTCGATGAGGCCGTAGAACTTTTTCTTGTCCGTCTCGCCGGTCACGGCTGCGTAGGGCTTCGTGACCTCCCAGTTTTCCTGCCATTTCTTCTCAATGGCCGCAAAATCGTATTTCATGGTCTCCAATAAACTCCTTACAGTAGATCAGTCGCCGCTCAGGACGCCCGTGAGATCGACCTCTTTGCCGTCCGCCCACAGATGCTCGAGCTGGTAGAACGCGCGCGCCTCGGCGTTGAACACATGCACGGCGAGGCAGCCGTAGTCCAGCAGCTCCCAGGTGCCGCCGCGGTGCCCCTCGCGATGGAGCGGCTCCTCCCCCGCCTCGCTCAGCGCCTTCTCCACCTCGTCGCACAGCGCGTTGATCTGCGTGTTCGACGTGCCGGTGCAGATGACGAAGTAGTCCGCCAGCGTCGTGATCGCATCGATCTCCAGCACCTTGATGTCCTTGCCCTTTTTCGCGTCGAGCGCCTTGGCGGCGATCAGCGCCATCTCTTTCGATTTCAGCATAAGCGTTTCCTTTCTTTCATTCCTCGCCGCTCTGCGTCGGCGTTGTGTCTATGGTGGGTTCCGGTTCCGGTTCGGGTTGGGGTTCGGGTTGAGGTTCGGGTTGGGGTTCCGGTTCCGGTGCGGGTTCCGGTTCGGGTTGCGGTTCCGGTTCCTCCGCCGTGTCGGGCGGCTCCTCGTCCCCCGTCGGGGGCTTGTCGGGCGGCGCGGGCGGCTTCTCGCCGGCGTCGCCGCCGTCCTCCGTCGTTTTGCCGCCCTCAGCGTCGCCGGCGTCTTCTCCGTCTTCTGCCGTATCATCGTCCTTCGGCGGCGGCACGGCCGACTGCGCGTCCGCCACATAGCCCGTGGAGGAATACACGCTGCCGTCGGAACTGACGCCCATGATGTCGAGGTTGCCGGACGATACCTTCGTCAGGTACGGGTTGAAGCTCTCGTTGACCAGCTTGACCATCTGGCTGCCGTAGAGCGTGACGTAGCTCTGGTAGCCGCCCGTGGCGCGGCTGTAGGCGCTGGCGTAGTAGTTGCCGGGCGCGGTGCAGGTCATGAACCCGTCCTCGCCGAGATCCATCGCCTTTCGCGCGAACCAGAGCATATTGCCGAGCGTCAGATCGCTTTCGACGTTTTTCTCAAAGATCTCGACATAGCCGGTGATCTTCGTCCAGTTTTTGATCGTCAGGCACTTCCTGAACATCGCGCGCAGGAACGCCTGCTGGGTCTGGACGCGGCCCTTGTCGTCGTAGCCGCTGACCTTGCCGCTCGCGCCGCGGTCGCTCTTGCGGAAGCGGACAAGCCCCATCGCCTGCTCGCCGTTGAGTGTCTGCAGGCCCGGCTCAAGGTCGATGCTGAGTCCCTGATAAGGATCGTGGTAATGCATGGAGACCGGCACGTCGAACTCCACGCCGCCGATCAGATCGACCACGTCCACGAACGCCTGCAGGTCGATCTTGACGTAGTAATCGGGCACGAAGCCGATCAGCTTGCCGATCTGCTTTTTGAATCCGGCAAGGCCCCGCATCCCGTAGACCGAGTTGATCTTCTTGATGTCCCACGGCACGTTGACCATCGTGTCGCGCGGGATGCTCATGAGGCTGAGCTTCTGGTTCTTCACGTCGTAGCTCACGACCATGATCGTGTCGGTGTTCGTGCCCTCCTTGTCCGTGCCGAAGAGGAGGAAGGTGTAGAAATCCTCCTTCCGCGCGCCGGAGAGCAGGGGCTGGACGGCGTTGCTGTCGTCGATCTCGCCCTCGTCCTCCGGGTCGTCGGGCAGATCGCTCACGCCGCCGCTTCCGCCGCTTCCGCCGCCGTCCGTCTCCGTCGTTTCCGCCGCGGCGGGCAGCTCGGGCGCGCGCACGGACGAGAGGAAGCTGACGACCAGCACCGACGCCGTGATGAGCAGGACGACGATGGCGGCGATGATCCAGCCGCTCGGGCCGGAAAAGAACGCCTTGATCTGCTGCATCGCCTCGTCGCTGTTCTCGTCGAATTTCAGCTCCGCTTCGGCGCGTTTCAGCTGCAAATTGGTTTTGAAGTCACGAAATGACATTGCTCTCTCCAAGCTGTGTTCTGATATACTCCCACGCCTCGCGCGTGTCGTGATGCACGGGGCTTCCGCGCTCCTGCAATTCCTCGACGCTCATGCGCAGTCCAAGCTCCAGCCCGCGGTCGAGGTCGGCGTACACGACGGCGCGCAATTCGTCCACGCCCTCGAAGTCGCGGTTCGGTTCGATGTAGTCCGCGAGGTAGACGACCTTCTCCAGCGTCGTCATGTCCGGCCTTCCCGTCGTGTGCCACAGGATCGCCGAGCACACCTCCTCGTCCGCGCCAAAGACGTCGCGCGCGATCGCGGCGCCGGTCTTGGCGTGCAGCAGCTTGAGCGCCGTGCGCTCCAGCTCGTCGAGCTCGATGCGGTATTCGGCGCACAGGGCGAGCTGCTCGTCCAGCTCCAGCTTCTTCGTGCAGTCGTGCAGCAGCGCCGCGGTTCTCGCCTTCTCAACGTCCGCGCCGTACATCTTCGCGAGGCGGACGGCTTCCTCCTCGACGCCCAGCACGTGCCGCACGCGCTTCGGCTTCAGGTACGACAGCGCGACCGGACGCAGCTCGTCCGGCGTGAGACGCTTCAGATCGAGGTTCGTTCCGTATAAATGCTCGCGCAGAATGTAGCCGTAGACCTGCGGCGTAAGATACTCCGCTCCCCCGCCCCGCGGCAGCGCGGCGCGCAGCTCCGTGGAGCTGACCTCCACGAGGTCCGGCAGCGTCATCGTCTCGATGCGCGCGCCGGGGAAACGGCCTTCCAGATACGCCTTCTGCGCGGCGAAGCGCTCCGCCGTGTCCGCCGCCTCGCGCGCGAAGGCGCAGAGCCCGGCGAGCGAGAGGATCGTCTCCGGCTCGCGCCAGTCCTGAAAGGTCAGGAACATATCCGTCCCCATCAGCAGCCACAGCTCGTCGTCCGGATGCTGCGCGCGCAGGAGCCGGAGCGTGTCGGCGGTGTAGCTCTTGCCGCCGCGCTCGATCTCCATGGTAGAGACCGAGACGGGGATCTTCGCGTCCAGCGCCGCCTGTCCGGCGGTCAGGCGCGTCATTTCGGCGCGGTGCTCCGCGCCCGGCTCGTCGAGCTGTTTGTGCGGCGGGATGCCCGCCGGGATCAGCAGCAGCCGGTCCAGCCCCAGATGCTTTGCCGCGGCGACGGCGGCGTGCAGATGGCCGAGGTGCGGCGGGTTGAAGCTGCCGCCGTAGATTCCGAATTTCATGCCTTTTTCTTCGCCTTGACGAGGACGATCTTGTCCTTCTTGTCCTTGCGATGGGTCTCGCGGTAGAGCACGAACTTCGTGCCGATGACCTGCACCTGCTCGCTGCGGGTGAGCCGCGACAGCTCGTCGCAGGCCTCGCGGGCGGTCAGCTCGCAGTTTTCCAGCACGCGGCACTTGATGAGCTCGCGCGCCTCCAGCGCGTCGTTCGCCTGTCTGACCAGATTGTCGCCGATGCCGTCCTTTCCGATGTGGACGATCGGCTCCAGCGTATTTGCCAGCGCCCGAAGCTGGGCGCGCTGCTTGCCTGTCAGTTCCATGGTATTATCCCTCCGGATGGTCTTTGAGATATGCTTCCAGCTTCTCGCGGAACGCGCGGATCGCGTTGCCGCGGTGGGAGATCGCCGCCTTTTCCTCCGCCGTGAGCTGGGCGAAGGTCCTGCGCTTCTCGGTGACGAAAAAGATGGGGTCGTAGCCGAAGCCGTTGTCGCCGCGCGGCGCGTAGGCGATGGCGCCGTGGCACTCGCCCTTCGCGGCAAGCCAGCCGCCGTCGGGGAACGCGCAGCAGATGACGGTCTCGAAATGGGCGTGCCGGTCGGTCTGCCCGACCATCGCCTCCAGCACGAGCTGATACCGCTCGGCGTCGCTCAGCCCCTCGCCGCCGTAGCGCGCGGAATACACGCCCGGCGCGCCGAACATCGCGTCCACGCAGAGGCCGGAATCGTCCGCGATGGCGGGAAGCCCCGTCGCCTCCATGACCGCCTTCGCCTTGAGCGCGGCGTTTTCGGCGAAGGTGGAACCGGTCTCCTCGACCTCGATCCGCACGCCAAGCTCCTCCTCGGTGACGATCTCCACGCCGAGGGAGGACAGGATCGCGGACATCTCCGCCTTCTTCTTCGGGTTTTGGGTGGCTAACACAAATTTCATGGCGCTTCGATCCTCAAATAAAGTTTTTCAGATACTCCTTGGCGTCAAACGGCTCCAGGTCGTCAATGCCCTCGCCGAGGCCGACGTACTTCACCGGAACGCCCAGCTCCTGCGCGATGGCGATGCAGATGCCGCCCTTCGCCGTGCCGTCGAGCTTGGTGAGGATGATGCCGGTGAGGCCCGCGACCTCCTTGAACACCTTCGCCTGCTGCAGGCCGTTCTGCCCCGTCGTCGCGTCGAGGACGAGCAGCGTCTCCTTCGCGGCGTCGGGCGTCTCGCGGTCGATGATCTTGCGCAGCTTTGCCAGCTCCGCCATCAGGTTCGCCTTGTTGTGCAGGCGCCCGGCCGTGTCGCAGAGCACCACGTCCACGCCGCGCGCCTTCGCCGCCTGGAGCGAGTCGAACAGCACCGCGCCGGGGTCTGCGCCCTCCTTCGAGCGCACGATCTCGCACTTGGCGCGCTCCGACCAGATCTCAAGCTGGTCTGCGGCAGCCGCGCGGAAGGTGTCCGCCGCGCAGAACAGCACGCGTTTTTTCTCCCGCTTGCGCAGGCGGTAGCCCAGCTTGCCGATGCTCGTCGTCTTGCCGACGCCGTTGACGCCGATGACCAGCACGACGGAGGGCTTCGTCGAGAGGTCGAGGCGCTGGTCGCCGACGTTGAGCTTTTCCTCCAGAATGTCGCGCAGCGCCTGCTTGACCTCCTCGCCGTTCTGGATGCTCCGGTCGTAGACCACGTCGCGCAGCTTCTTCACCGCGTCCGCGGCGGCGGCCGCGCCGAGGTCGGCGAGGATCAGGCTCTCTTCGAGCGTGTCGTAAAATTCGTCGTCGATCATCTCCCAGACGATCGTGTCGAACCATGCCTTTTTGATCTTGGAAAACAGTCCCATAGTCGTTTACCCCTTGATGCCCAATTCCTTGGCCATATCGTTCATATTGATGGTCAGCACCTTGCTGACGCCGCGCTCCTGCATCGTCACGCCGTAGAGCACGTCCGCGGACTCCATCGTGCCGCGGCGGTGCGTGATGACGATGAACTGCGTCTTCGACGTGATGCGGCGCATATACTGCGCCACGCGGATGACGTTCGGCTCGTCCAGCGCCGCCTCGATCTCGTCCATGACGCAGAACGGCGTCGGATGCACCTTCAGAATGGCGAAGTACAGCGCGATGGCGACGAACGCCTTCTCGCCGCCGGAGAGCAGCGTGATGGTCCTGAGCGTCTTGCCCGGCGGCTGCACGCGGATCTCGATGCCGCAGCCCAGCGGGTCGTTCTCATCCTCCAGCTCCAGCGTCGCCTTGCCGCCGCCGAACAGCTCCAGGAACGTCTCCTCGAAGCTCTCGCGGATCAGCGCGAACTGCTCGCGGAAGATGGCGGTCATCTCGCCCGTCAGGTTCTCGATGACGCCGAGCAGGTTTTCCTTCGCGTTCTCCACGTCGTCGCGCTGTCCCGTCAGGTAGGTGTAGCGCGCGTTGACCTGCTCGAACTGCTCGATGGCGCCGACGTTGACGGGCCCGAGCGCGCGGATGGCGCGGCTGAGCTCGTTCATGCGGCGGCTCGCCTTGCTCAGGCTCTCCAGCTCCACGCGCTGCGCCAGCGCCGCGCTGTACGACAGCTCGTAGTTGTCCCACAGCTTGTCGAGCAGCACCTTTTCCTCCATCGCCGCGCTCTGCTTCTTCTGCTCAAGGCGCGAGGCCGCGTTGCTGGCGTTGAGCACGTGGTCGTTGAGGTCTTTCAGTTTGCGGTCGTTCTGCCCGCGCTCCGCCTCGATGGCGAGCTTCGCCTCGTTGAGCTTCGCCAGCTCCTCGCGCAGGGCGCTCTGCCGCTCGCGCAGCTCCGCCGCCTCCGTCTCATGCGCCGCAATGTCGGCGCTCGCGCGCTCGCTCGCGGCGCGGTACTGCGCGATGAGGTCGCGCCTGCCCTGCTCGTCGCCGCGCATCTGCTCGTGCAGCGTCATGAGATCGGCGAGCGCGCGCTCGGTGGTCTCGCGCTCGGCGCGGCAGCCCGCCAGCGCGGCTTTCTTCTCCGTGATCTCGCCGCCGAGGGCGTTGGAGGAGCGCAGCAGCTCGCTCTGCCCGGACATCGTCCGCTCCGCCTCGGCACGCTTTGCCGCCGCCTCCGCGTCCTGCGCGGCGGCGAGGGCTTCCTTCTCCGTGATGGCGCGCTTCCACTCCGCCGTGCGGCGGCCGATCGCCTCGTCCTCCGCCTCCAGATCTTCCAGCCTGCCGCGCGCCGCGTTCAGCAGCACGTCGTAGTGGCTCTTGTCGGCGGACAGCTTCAGCACGCGGCTCTCCGCCTCGTGCTCCTGGCTCTGCGCGACCTCCAGCTCGTACTGCGCGCGCGTCAGGTCGCGCTTCGCCTCGTCCGCCTCGCGCTCTGCGGCGAGCAGACGCTCGGTCAGACCGCCCTTTCTGGCGGTCAGCTCCTTCAATTCGTTCGCGCGGCTCAGGATACCCGCGCTGCGGCTCACCGAGCCGCCGGTCATCGAGCCGCCGCGGTTGATGAGCTGACCGTCCAGCGTCACGATGCGGAAGCGGTTCTGGTACTTCCGCGCCATGGCGATGCCGCAGTCGAGATCCTCGGCGACCACGGTGGCGCCGAGCATGCTGCGGAACACGGCGGCGTACTTCTCGTCGTAGCGCACCAGCCGCGACGCGACGCCGACGAAGCCGTATTCGTTCTCCAGCCCGTTTTCCTGCAGCTCGCCGCCGCGGATGGCGGAAAGCGGCTGGAAGGTGGCGCGGCCGCCGTCGCGCTGCTTGAGGAGGCTGATCGCCGCCTTGGCGTCCTCCTCGCGGTCAACGACGATGTCCTGCAATTTCGAGCCCAGCGCGATCTCGACGGCGACGGCGTAGCGGCGCTCGACCGTCATCAGATTCGCCACGGGGCCGTGGACGCCGCGCAGCGCGCGTCCCTCGGCTGCCTGCATGACGGTCTTGACCGCCCTGCCGAAGCCCTCGTATTCCTTCTCCATGTCGGAGAGCAGCTTGATGCGGGAGTTGAGGTTGTTCAGCTCCATCGTCAGATCGACGCGGCGCTGCGACGCCTCCCGCTCGCGCTCCACGCGGCCCTCCATCTTCATCGTATGGCCCTTGATGATGTTGCGGACGGCGTCAAAGTCCTCCTGCGCCTCGTCGAGGGCGCGGCGGTTCGCCGCCGCCGCCTTCTTCGTCTCGGCGAGCTGCGCTTCCACCTGCGCGCGCTCGGCGGCGACGGCTGCGGCGCGCTCCTCCAGCTCGTGGATGCCGGAGCGTGCCGCGGCGACGTCCGCGCGGCTGTCCGCCGCGTCCTGGAGCGCCAGCGCCTCCTGCGCGCGCAGCGCTTCGACCTCGCCGCTTGCCTCGCCCATGCCGCGGGAAAGCTGTTCCAGCCGCTCCGTCAGCGCGGCGATCTCCGCCTCCAGCGCCGCGGCGCCGTCCTGTATCTCTTCGATGCGGCGGCGCTTGTCCGCAATCTGCTCGGTCAGTGTGGCGGCGCGGTCGCTCTGGTCGCGCAGCTCCGCTTCGAGACGCGCGACGCTCTCGCCGTTGTGGGCAAGGTCGGTCTTGAGCACCGCCACGGCGGACTCGTGCTCGCCGACGCGCGCGTCGAGCGCCGATACCTCGCCGCGCACGCGCTCCTGCTCCATGTCGTTGGCGCGCACCCGCTCGCCGAACTGCTCCGTCGCGGCGTAAAGCGCCTCGACGGCGGCCTGCGCCTCCTCCAGCTCGCGCTTGGCGAGGGCGTAGTCGGTCTCCAGCTTGACGGCGTTCGCGCGCAGCTTTTCGAGCTGGTCGACCCAGACGCTGATCTCCAGCGAGCGCAGCTCGTCGTGCAGGATGAGGTACTGCTTCGCGGTCTCCGCCTGCTTGCGCAGCGGCTCGACCTGCAGTTCCAGCTCCGCGATCTTGTCGTTGACGCGGGTGAGGTTCTCCTCGGTGCGCTGCAGATCGCGCTCCGCCTTCTCCTTGCGGTGGCGGTATTTGGAGATGCCCGCCGCCTCCTCGAAGATCTCGCGGCGGTCGGCGCTCTTCTGGGACAGGATCTCGTCGATGCGGCCCTGGCCGATGATCGAGTAGCCCTCGCGCCCCATGCCCGTGTCCATGAACAGCTCGTTCACGTCGGTCAGGCGCACGCTCTGCTTGTTGATGTAGTATTCGGATTCGCCGCTGCGGTAGTAGCGGCGGGTGACGGAGACCTCGGTCTCGTCCATCTGCGGGAAGATGTGCTCGGTGTTGTCCAGCACCAGCGTCACCTGCGCGAAGCCCATCTGGCTGCGCTTCTCGGTGCCGCCGAAGATGACGTCCTCCATCTTGCTGCCGCGCAGCGATTTGGAGGACTGCTCGCCCATGACCCAGCGGATGGCGTCCGACACGTTGGACTTTCCGCTGCCGTTCGGCCCGACGATGGCGGTCACGTCCTCGCCGAAGTTGAGCACGGTCTTGTCCGGGAAGCTCTTGAATCCCTGTATTTCCAGTGCTTTCAGATACACGCGATTGACTCCTTGAGCGCCCGATGGGCGCTATTACTCATATTTTAACTGATGTATCTTAGCAGAAAAGCCCCCGCATTGCAAGGGCAAACGTAAAAATGTTTGGCTCCCCGCCCTTTCGCCGCGCCAAAGCGGCGACGCGCTGGGCTTCGGCGTGGATTATGACGAAGCCGCCCGCGCGATGCTCGTGAGCACGAAGTAAACCGGCGAATAACTGATGATACCCGTACCGGACGGCGCGTCCGGTACGGGTATCTTTTACTCTATGCTCGCGTCCAGCGCCGCCAGCGCGTCGGAGAGCGTGCCGACACGGTCGATCAGCCCGCTCTCGACCGCCTCCTCGCCGTAGATGACGCTGCCGACGTCCGCCGCCATGTCCTTCGCCGCCATCATCAGCTCGGCATAGCGCTGGGCGCTGATGCGGGAGTTCGTCGTCACGAAGCGGACGATGCGCTCCTGGAGCCGGTTGAAATAGTGGTAGGTCTGCGGCGCGGCGATCATCGTGCCGCTCATGCGGATCGGATGCACGGTCATCGACGCGCTGGGCGCGATGAAGGTCTCCCTGCTCGCCACGGCGAGCGGGATGCCGATGGAGTGCCCCCCGCCCAGCACCAGCGAGACGGTGGGCTTGCTCATGCCCGCGATCATCTCCGCGATGGCAAGCCCCGCCTCCACGTCCCCGCCCATCGTGTTGAGCAGGAACAGCACGCCGCGCGCCTCGGCGCTCGCCTCGATCCGCGCCAGCAGCGGCAGGACGTGCTCGTACTTCGTCGCCTTCACGCCCTCGCCCAGCGCCATGTGCCCCTCGATCTGCCCGACGATGGTCACGCAGCAGACGGCCCCGCGCCGCGTACGCAGCAGCGCCGAGCCGAATTCCGTCATCGCCCGCGCGTCCGCCTCGCGGCGGCTGTCGCCGCTCCACGCGACGCCTTCGTCTTCCTCCGCGTTGATCGCGCCAAAAAACATCGGCAAACCCTCCCCGTTTCGTTTGGGACTAGGGTTTGCCGATGCGCTTTCTTTTATGCGCTCACGCCTGCTCGAACACGACGCGCATCATCTTGTACGTCATGTAGCAGTCGAGCTTCGCCACGGTCTCGCGGGGCGCGTGCATGCTCAGCACGGGCACGCCCGCGTCGATGGTGTCGATGTTGCGCTCCGCCATATACTTCGCCACGGTGCCGCCGCCGCCCGCGTCGGTCTTGCCCAGCTCCGACATCTGCCAGAAGACGGCGTTGTCGTTGAGCAGCTTGCGGAGCTTGCCCACGACCTCGGCGCTGGCGTCGCTCGCGCCGGACTTGCCGCCCGCGCCCGTGTACTTGCACAGGCCCACGCCGTAGTTGACGAAGGCGGCGTTCTTCTTGTCGTACACGTCGGCGAAGTTCGGGTCGTACGCCGCGGTCACGTCGGCGCTGACGCAGAAGGAGTTGGCGAAGCAGTCCGCGAGGCTGACGCCCTGCGCGGCGCAGAGCCCGCCCATGAATGCGTCGAACGCGGCGGACTTCATGCCGCTCACGCCCTCGGAGCCGATCTCCTCCTTGTCGGCGAAGATGCACACCGCGGTCTTCTTCGGCGCCTTCGCGTCGAAGATCGCCGCCAGCTCCGCGTAGGCGCAGACGCGGTCGTCGTGGCCGTAGCCGGAGATAAAGCTGCGGTCGAAGCCCACGTCGCTGCACTTCCCCGCGGGCACGACCTCCAGCTCGGCGGAGATGAAGTCCTCCTCCGTGACGCCGTACTTCTCGTTGAGCAGCCGCAAAACGCCGAGCTTGAAGCGGCTCTTCACCTCCTCGTCTTCAAAGGGCACGGAGCCGACGAGCAGGTTCAGGCTCTCGCTGGGGATCGCCTCGTTCAGCGGCTTTTTGCCCTGCTCGCGCCCGAGGTGCGGCAGCAGGTCGTTGATGATGAACTGCGGCTCGCCCTCCTCCTCGCCGATGTGGACGGCGACGCTCGTGCCGTCCGCGCGGACGACGACGCCGTGGATGGCGAGCGGGATCGTCACCCACTGGTACTTGCGGATGCCGCCGTAGTGGTGCGTCTTGAAGTACGCCAGCTCCGATTCCTCATAGAGCGCGCGGGGCTTGAGGTCGAGCCGGGGCGCGTCCGTGTGCGCCGCGCCGATGTTCGCGCCGTTTGCGAGGGATTCCGTGCCGATGACGGCGAGCATGATGCCCTTGCCGCGGTTGTTGACGTAGACCTTATCCCCAGCGCTGAGCGCCATGCCGGGGACGTAGGGCGCGAAGCCGCGCGCCTCCGCCAGCTCGACGCAGTGTTCCACGCACAGCCGCTCGGTCTTGCCGCGGTCGAGGAAGGTCTTGTAGTCCGCGCAGTAGGCGTCCATCGCCGCCCGATCCGCTTTGCTGAGGCGGTCGTAACCGTTCTTCGGGGCGTAGAGCAGCTTTTCCGCAAGTTCATTTTTCTGATCCATGACGGGTATCCTCCTGTTGCAGTAATTGATCGATCAGCGCCTCCGCGGCGTTGTCCGCCTCGGCAAGCGTCGCGTAGTCGTTGACAAATTCCACGCCGCAGAGCGCGCGATAATACCCGGCGTCGCGCTGGGCGCGGACGCGGGCGAGGGCGGCGTCCTCCGTGATGCCGTCGCGCGTCATGATGCGTTTTACGCGCACCGCTTCCGACGCGGTGACGCAGACCGTCGTATCGCAGACCGCGCCGAGCCCGCACTCGAACAGCTTGATCGCGTCGATACCGACGAGCCTCGCTTCGCTCGCGGCGATGGCGCGGCAGATCGCGCGGGGCAGGTGCGCGCGCACGACGGCGTCGAGCGTTTGCAGCTTCTCCGCGTCGCCGAAGACCAGAGCGCCCAGTCTTTGCCGGTCCAGCTCCCCGCCGCGCAGCACGCCGGGGAACGACGCCTCGATGTCGGCTTGCAGCGCCGTATCCGTGCGCAGCAGCTCGTAGTAGAACGCGTCGCAGTCGAAGATCAGCGCGCCGCGGTCGGCGAAAGCGCGCAGCAGCGTGGTCTTGCCCGCGCCCGTGCAGCCGGTGAAGCCGACGACGCGCTTTCCGTCATGCGCGTCGATCGTGTGGAAGCCCGCCGCCTTTTTGAGCCGGTTGCCGACGGCGAGGCCGAGGCCCGCGTCGTCGGGACACTGGGCGTAGATCGCCGTCACGTCCGTGTCGTCGAAGGAGCGCAGCGCGTCGAACACGCGGCGCGCCTGCTCCGCCTTGTCGGCGGCGGAGCCAAGGGTGCGCACGACGCTGCGCGGGAACAGCGGCGCGAACTCGTCGAAGACGATGACGCCCGCGCCGTCGGGGACGTTCGCGCGGAGCGCGCGGCCGCTCTCGGCACTCGTTCCGGTAAAGACGGTGACGGGCGCCTTGGGCGCGTAATGGCGGTATTTCATGCCCGGCGCGCGGGGCTGCTCCCCCGCCTCCAGCGAACGCGTCACCGCCTTATCGAGCGCGACCTCGCCGAGCACGGCTGTAAGCTTCTCCAGCGGCAGCCCGCCCGGGCGCAGGAGGCGCGGCGGGGTCACGGTCAGGTCGATGATGGTGGATTCCACGCCCACGGCGCAGTCGCCGCCGTCCACGACGCCGTCGATCTTTCCGTCCATGTCCGCGCGGACGTGGGCGGCGGTGGTGCAGCTCGGGCGGCCGGAGGTGTTGGCGCTCGGCGCCGCGACGGGCACGCCGGAGGCTTCGATGATGGCGCGGGTCACGGCGTGGTCGGGGCAGCGCATGCCCACGGTGTCCAGCCCGCCCGTCGTGCGCAGCGGCACGAAGGGCTTCTTTTTGAGGATCATCGTCAGCGGCCCCGGCCAGAACGCTTCCGCCAGCCGGTACGCCGCATCGGGCACGTCCTCGCAGTACCGCGCGAGCCAGCTCGCGTCCGGCACGTGCAGGATGAGCGGGTTGTCCTGCGGTCTGCCCTTCGCCTCGAAGATGCGCGCCACCGCGTCCTCGTTCAGCCCGTCCGCGCCCAGCCCGTACACGGTCTCGGTGGGGATGGCGAGCAAGCCGCCGCTTCGCAGGATCGCCGCCGCCGCGGCAATCTGCCGCGCGTCGTGTTCGGATTCGATTTTGAAGTATTGTGTGGTCATTTACTCCCCTTCGCTCGCCAGCAGCGCCGCCTGATCCTGCATCGTCAGCGCGTCGATGATCGGGTCCAGCTCGCCGTTGATGACGGCGTCGATGTTGAAGTTCTTCACGTCTCCCGTCAGCCGGTGATCGGTGACGCGGTTCTGCGGAAAGTTGTAGGTGCGGATGCGCTCGTTGCGCATGCCCGTGCCGACCTGGGCGCGGCGTTCGCTCGTGATCGCGCCCTCGACGCGCTCGCGCTCGATCTCGTAGAGCTTGCTCGCGAGCATCTGCATGCACTTCGCGCGGTTCTGCACCTGCGAGCGCTCCTCCTGACAGCTCACGACGATGCCCGTCGGTTTGTGGATCAGGCGCACGGCGCTCGACGTCTTGTTGACGTGCTGGCCGCCCGCGCCGGAGGAGCGGTAGACCTGCATCTCGATGTCCTCCTCGCGTAAGTTCACGTCCACCGTCTCCATCTCCGGCAGCACCGCCACCGTCGCGGTCGAGGTGTGGACGCGCCCGCCGGACTCCGTCTCCGGCACGCGCTGGACGCGGTGGACGCCGCTCTCGTACTTGAGGCGCGACCACGCGCCGTCGCCGGAGATGGTGAAGTCCGCCTCCTTGACGCCGCCCAGCTCCGTGTCGCTGTAATTCATCAGCTCGACCTTCCAGCCGCGCTTCTCCGCGTACATCTGGTACATGCGGTAGAGGTCGGCGGCAAACAGGGCGCTCTCCTCCCCGCCGACGCCGCCGCGCAGCTCCATGATGACGTTCCTGCCGTCGTTCGGGTCGCGCGGCAGGAGCAGGACGCGCAGCTCGTGATAAAGCCGTTCCCTGTCCTCCTTCGCGCTTTTCAGCTCCTCGCGCGCCATCTCCCCCAGCTCGGGGTCGGAGAGCAGCGCCTCCGCCTCGGAGACGGTCTCCTCCGCGCGGAGGTAGGCGCGGTACGCCGCCACCGTCGGCTCCAGCTCCTTCTGCTCGCGCGTCAGCGCGCGGAGCCGCGCCACGTCGCCGTAGATGTCGGGGATCTCCAGCAGCTCGCCGATCTCGTCGTAGCGCCGCGCGGCGTCCCGTAATTTCTCCCACATGGCTTACCGCTCCGTTTCCGGCGCGCCCGCTTCGGCGGGCGGCTCCGCCTTTGCCTCTGCCGCCGCTTCCTCCGCCTCGTTCTCGGGAATGGGCTTCGGCTCGATCCCCATGCGGTCGGCGATGGTCTTGATGAACTGGTCGCGCCAGAAGAAGTAGCCCGCCGAGCCCGGCTGGAGCGACACGTCCTCGATGTGCGGGCGCATCAGGTAGCCGTCGATCTGGTCGAAGACGGCGCGGTACGGCTCCTCGCTCGCGTGCGTGAGCACGAGGGCGACGTCCTGCAGCTCCAGGCCGCGGCGCTTGAGAAAGCCGCGCATGACGGCGGAGCAGCGCCCCGCCCAGACGGGCGTGCCGAGGATGACGAGGTCGTACTCCGAGAGCCGGTGCTCCATGTGCAGGCGGTTGACGGGATGCGTGCGCTTGCGCATGGCGTCCAGTCCGCAGCGCAGCCAGCCGGCGACGCCCGCGCGGTCCACGCGGTCGCGCACGCGTAAAACCTCGCAGTCCAGCGCCGCGGCGATCTCGCGCATGACGCGCTCGGTGTGTCCCGTGCGGGAGTAGTAGATGCAGAGGATGTTGTCGTTCATATGTCCAGATCCATTCTGAATAGATATTCGTTCGCCAGCGCAAATGCCTCGCGGACGTAGTAGTTGACGGTCAGCGCGTCGTAATAGGGGCTGCGCGGCAGGTGCGACGCCACGCCGCACGCCGCGTCCGTTCCCGCGAGCAGTCCGGCGCGGAAGACGTGGAATTCGCTGGTGACGTAGGCGAAGGGCGCCGACGGATCGACGCCGCGCTCCGCCATCAGCGCGGTCGAATACGTAAAGTTGGTGCGGGTGCTGCTCGCCTGTTCCTCTTTCCACACGCGGCGCTCATCGACGCCGTGCGCGACCAGCCAGCGGTACATGCACTCCGCCTCGCTGATCTCCTCGCCGCGCCCGCGGCAGCCGGAGACGACGATCGGGACATCGGGCTTGTCGGCGATGTAGTCCAGCGCCGCCTGAAGCCGACTCGCCAGCGTCAGCGACGGCTGCGTGCCGTCCACGCCCGCGCCGAGCACGATGACGCACGCGACGTCCGCGCCGTCGGCGTTCCCCTGCGCGCCGCGCAGGATCAGCGCCTCCAACGCGCCGAAGCAGAGCAGGCCGGCGCAGAACAGGACGAGCAAAACGCGCCTGAGGACGATCGCCCAACGCCGCGTCTTGCCGAGGCGCGTCAGCAGCGCCAGCGCCCCGCAGAAGATCGCGCCGCACAGCAGCAGGAACGCGGAAAAGCGCATTCCCGGCACGGCGAGGGCGGCAAAGCCCGCAGCAGCGAGAGCGAGCGCGAGCGCCGCCATCATTCTCCCGCCTCCGCGGCGAGCTGCTCCCACTGCTCCATCAGCGCGTCCAGCTCGGCTTGCAGCGCCTCCTTGCGCTCGTAGAGCGCGGCGTACTTCTCATAGTCCGCCGCGGCGGCCTCCAGCTGCGCGTCCAGCTCGGCGAGCGCCGATTCCCGCGCGGCGACGTCGCGCTCGACGACGGTCAGGCGGCGCTTCGCGCTCTGGGCGTTGCGGCTGGGCTTGGGCTTGTCCTCCGTCAGGCGTTTTTCCCGGACGGCCTTCTTCTCCTCGGCGGGCTGAAGCTCCTCCTTGATGCGGCGGTAGCGCTCGTAGCCCACGCGGTAGTCGGTGATCTTCCCGTCCGCAAGCTCCCAGACGCGGGTGGCGAAGCGGTTGATGAAATAGCGGTCGTGGCTGACGAACAGCAGCGTGCCGTCGTACGCCTCCACCGCCTCCTCGATCCACTCGCGCGAGGCGATGTCGAGGTGGTTGGTCGGCTCGTCGAGGATGAGCAGGTTCACCGCCTCGTCCATGATCGTGCAGAGGTAGAGGCGGCTCAGCTCGCCGCCGGAGAGGACGCTGACGCTCTTGAACACGTCCTCGCCGCGGAAGTGGAACTGCGCCAGCCGGTCGCGCGCCCACTGTGTCGTGGCGCCGCGCTTCGACCAGAGCATCGTATCGACCAGATTGCGCTCCGGCACGTCGAAGCGGACGATCTGCGGCAGATACGCCGTGCGCACCGAGGGGCCGAATTTGATCTTCCCCGCGTCGGGGTACTCCTGATCCATCAGCAGTTTGAGCAGCGTGGTCTTGCCCATGCCGTTGTCGCCGATGAGCGCGATGCGCTCCCCGCCCTCGACCTGCAGATCGACGCCGCTGAACAGGACGCGGTCGCCGAAGCGCTTTTCGACGCCCTTGCACTCGAACACCTCGTCGCCGAAGAAGTCGCGACTGACGAACTGCACGCTGAGGTTTCTGTCCCGCGTGGGTTTGTCCGTCGTGCGCATCCGCTCGATGCGCTTTTCCATCGACTTCGCGCGGCGGTAGGTCTTGTCCATGCCCTTGAAGGCAAACATCCGCAGCTGCTCCGCGGACTTTTCGAGCTGCTCGATCTTCGCGCGCTCCTTCTCGTACTGGCGCTCGCGCTCGATCCAGCGGCGCTCCTTTTCCACGGCGTAGAAGCTGTAGTTGCCGCTGTAGAACTCCGCCTTGCCGTCCAGGATCTCGATGCAGCGCGTCACGGCGCGGTCGAGGAAGTAGCGGTCGTGGGAGATGGCGAGGACGGTGCCGCGGAACGAGGCGAGGTAGTCCTCCAGCCACTCCGTCGCGTGGAGGTCGAGGTGGTTGGTCGGCTCGTCGAGCAGCAGGATGTCCGTATCCTCCAAAATGAGCCGTCCGAGGTTGACGCGGGTCTTCTCCCCGCCTGAGAGCGTATCGAAGTCCCGCGCGCGCAGATCGGCGTCGATGCCGAGACCGTTCGCGACCTTGTTGACGGCGGTGGCGGTGCCGTAGCCGCCGATGCCCTCGAACTTCGCGCTCAGCTCGCCGTAGCGGCGCAGGGTCTCCTCGCTCTCGTCGCCGTTCGCCATGCGCTCGCTCAGCGCCGCCATCTCGTCCGCGAGGCGGGACGCGGCGTCGAACGCGCTTTGCAGCACGTCCTCGACGGTGAAGCCGTCGGGGTACACGGGGATCTGGGAGATCAGCCCGACGCGGCGGTTCGGCGCGAAAACGACGTCGCCCTCGTCGGCGCGCAGCTCGCCGGTGAGGATGCGGAACAGCGTGGTCTTGCCCGCGCCGTTCTTTCCCAGCAGCCCCACGCGCTCTCCGCGCTCGATCTGGAAGGTGACGCCGTTCAATATGTTCTTTTCGAGGTCGAAGGACTTGACCAGTCCGTTCACGCTCAAATCTATCATGTGTGGTGATCCTTTGTTTTCTTTGGCTCCTTTATCCTTGCTTCAGCGCGTCGGCGATGCGGTCGAAGCGCATCGAGTGCGACGCCTTGACCAGCATCGCCGTGTTCGGCGCGAACGCCGCAAGGACGGCGGGCAGCGCCTCGTCCACCGTGGCGTACCACTCGCCGCCGGAGGCGTCCGCGATGCCGCGCGCCTTCTCGCCGACGGCGATGACTCTGCCGATGCGCAGCATAGCCGCCAGCGTGCCGACGTTGCGGTGCGCCTCGACCGTCAGCTCGCCCAGCTCCGCCATGTCGCCGAGCACGGCGACGGTGCCGCCCTCGCTGTGAGCGAGCACGCGGAGCGCCGCCGCCATCGACTGTGGGCCGGCGTTGTAGCAGTCGTCGAGCAGGCGGCGGTTCTGCGTCAGCTTCACCACGCGCATCCGCGCGCCCGACGGCTCGTACGCCGCGACGCCGCGCGTGATCTCGTCGACCGTCAGGCCCAGCGTCTCGCCCACCGCCACCGCGGCGGAGGCGGGATAGATCATGTGCGCGCCCGGCGCGGGGATGTCCAGCTCATATTGCGCCCTGTCCGTGGTCACGGTGCAGCGCACGCCGTCGATGCCGCGGTCCTCGATGCTGCCGACGCGCGCGGCGCACTGCTCGCTCCTGCCCGCGCGGACGATCCGCTGCGGCAGCTCCACCTTGTCGAGCCACGCGTCGTCGCCGTTGAGCACGGCGACGCCGTCGGGGGCGAGGTTCTCGAAGATCTCGCACTTGGCGCAGAAGATGCCCTCGCGTGAGCCCAGATACTCGATGTGCATATCGCCGATGTTCGTGATGACCGCGACGGTGGGCTTCACCATCTCGCCGAGGTAGCGGATCTGCCCCGCGCGATCCATGCCGGTCTCGATGACCGCCGCCTCATACGAATCGTCGAGGCGCAGGAGCGTCATCGGCGTGCCGACCTCGTTGTTGTAGTTCGCCTCGGTCTTGAGCGTGCGATAGCGCTGGGAGAGGACGGAGGCGATCATCTCCTTGGTCGTCGTCTTGCCGACGCTGCCGGTGATCTGCACCACGGGGAGGTCGAACTGCGCGCGGTACCACGCCGCGAGATCCTTGTAGGCGACGGTCGTGTCCGCGACGCGGATATAAAACTTTCCTTCCAGATACGTTTCGGGCTGACGCATAGACAAGCAGCCCGCCGCGCCGGCTTCGAGGGCTTTGGCGATATAGTCGTGGCCGTCGAATTTCTCCCCGACGAGGGGGATGAACAGCGCGCCTTCGCCGACGCTGCGGCTGTCGGTGCTGACGGACGCGATCTCGCAGTCCGCGCCGCACAGCAGCTCGCCGTGCACGGCGCTGACCAGCTCGGTCAGGGTAAAGGGCTTCACAGCGATCTCCTCACTTTCAGCGATTCGTTGACGATGGCCTCGCAGAGGTCCTCGTAGCTCAGTCCCATCGCCGCCGCCTCCTGCGGCACAAGGCTGGTGGGCGTCATGCCGGGCAGCGTGTTGATCTCCAGGAAGTACGGCGTGCCGTCCTCGGTCACGATGAAGTCGGCGCGGGCGTAGACCGTGAGGCCGAGCGCGCGGAACACGGTCTCGGTCGCCTCACGCAGCCTCGCCTCCCACGCCTCGGGGATCGGCGCGGGAGTGATCTCCTCCGCCGCGCCGGCCTGGTACTTGTTGGCGTAGTCGTAAAAGCCCTGCTTGGGGATGATCTCGATGGAGGGCATCGCGCGGCCCGCGAGGATGCCGACCTGGATCTCGCGGCCCTTGACGTACTGCTCCAGCACGACGCGGCTGCCGTAGGCGAGGCAGTCGCGCAGCGCGGTCTTGAGCGAGGCAGGGTCGAAGGCGATGGACACGCCGATGGACGAGCCGTTGGCGATGGGCTTGACCACGCAGGGCAGCTCCGTCGCGGCGGCGACGGCGTCGATCTCGCTCTCGGTGTAGGTCACGGCGCGCCAGCGCGCGGTGACGACCTGATCGGCGACGAGGCGCTTCGTCAGATCCTTGTCCATGGCGATGGCGCTGCCGAGGCAGCCGCTGCCGGTGTACGGGATGCCGAGCAGGTCGAACGCCGCCTGCACGCGCCCGTCCTCCCCGCAGGTGCCGTGGAGCGCGAGGAACACGACGTCCGCGCGGCGGCAGACGTCCAGCACGCCCGGGCCGAACAGGCTGGGGCTCTTGTCCCTGCGGCTCGCGCGCACGGCGGCGAGGTCGGGCTCCTCCCGCGCGACGCTGTAGTCGCTGCACAGGCCGTCCGGCGCGTCAAATACGGCGTCGAGCGAGCCGGCAAAGCCCTCGAAGCCGAGGAACATATCGACCAGAATGGCGCGGTGTCCGCGCGAACGCAGAGCGCGGCAGACCTTGGTGCCGGAGGACAGCGAGACGTTGCGCTCCATGCTCAGCCCGCCCGCGAGTACGACGATATCCATAAATAAGCCTTCTTTCCGGAGGTATAGTCTATACTTATCCTATTTTAGCATTGGTGAGTTTACCACAGATCGCGGGAAAATACAAGCCAAAAAGGACGCTCGTCCAGAGCGTCCTTTTTTCAGCGAAAAACGTCCATATTCGCGTCGTACAGCTCCAGCCGTCTCACGCGCGCAAAATCCGGCGCAAGCTCCGGCAGCGCGGCGGAGATCGCGTTGCCGAGCAGAGCGGGATTGAGTCCGGGGTTCTGCGCCGCGCAGACCACGTCGGCGGCGACGAGCCGTTCGCCCAGCGTCCACTCGATCGAGCGGAGCAGCGGGACGACGTTGATCTGCGCCAGCTCCTTGTGCTTCGTGCGCTTTTCGACCAGCACCTCATCGCGCGAAAACAGCTCGCGCAGCGCGTCGAGCGTCCCGTCCGGCACGCCGCCGTCGTAATCCAGTTCCAACCGCGCGTGTAAATACGCGAGGTCGCGGGCGGGGCGCTCCACGCGGTAGCAGTCGCGGACGCGCAGACCGGCGGGCAGGCCCTCGTTGAGCATATCGGCGATGCCGCTGCCGTCGACGTCCTGCTCCACCTCGAAGTCCAGCAGCTCGCAGTCGCTGCTCTGCCCCACCGGCAGCGGCAGGACGATGGAGATCAGCGGGTGCGGATGAAAGCCCTGTGAGTGTTTCAGATGGATGCCCGCGCGTAAAAACACGCGCTGGAACGTGCGCATCAGGTCGAGGTGCGAGATGTAGGAGGCTTGGTTCTCCTTGATGAACAACAGGCGTAATTTAGCCATCGCAGGGCCTCCCCAAAAAGCTGTTCGCGCCGCAGCCGGAGCATTTGGCGCGGCAGTCCGGCGTCGTGACGCCCTCGTACGCGCGGTCGTGCTCGCGCATGAGGAACGCCTCGGTCACGCCGACGTCGATGTGGCTCCACGGCATGACCTCGCCGTGCTCGCGGCGGCGGTTGGCGTAGAAATGCGGGTCGAGGCCGCACTCGGCGAACGCCTCCATCCAGCGCTCCAGCGAGAAATACTCCTCCCATGCGTCGAGCGTCGCGCCCTTGCGGTGCGCGGTCTCCAGCACCTTGCACAGCCGGCGGTCGCCGCGGGAGATCACCGCCTCCATGAAGCTCGTCGGGGACGGGTGCCAGTTGTAGGTCACGGTCTTCGTTTTGATCGCCTCGCGCAGCAGCGCGACGCGGCGCTCGTACTCCTCGATGGGGATCTGCGGCTCCCACTGGAACGCCGTGTGCGTCTTCGGCACGAACCACGAGGTCGAGACCGTGATGCGCACGCCGCGGTTCTTGTTGCTCGCGCTCTCGCGCCACGCGTGCATGACGTGGGCGGCGACGTCCGCGATGCCCAGCACGTCCTCGTCCGTCTCGGTCGGGAGGCCGAGCATGAAGTAGAGCTTGACCGCGCTGTAGCCCCCGGCGAAGGCGCGGCGGCAGGATTCGAGCAGATCGTCCTCCGTGAGGTTCTTGTTGATCGCGTCGCGCAGGCGCTGCGTGCCCGCCTCCGGCGCGAAGGTGAGGCCGGTCTTTCTCCCCTTTTGCAGCCGCTCCATCAGCGCCATCGAGAAGTTGTCCGCGCGCAGGCTCGGCAGCGAGAGGTTCAGGTGCTTCTTCTCGCAGAACGGCTCCAGCTCGTCGCACAGCTCGACGAGCGGACGGTAGTCCGAGGTCGAGAGCGAGGAGAGCGTCATCTCCTGATAGCCGGAATCCTCGATCGCGGCGCGGGCGTAGGCGGCGCAGAGATCCTTCGAGCGGCTGCGCACGGGACGGTAGACGTAGCCCGCCTGACAGAAGCGGCAGCCGCGGATGCAGCCGCGGAACAGCTCCAGCGTGACGCGATCCTGCACGATCTCGGTACTCGGCACGATGGTCTTCGCCGGATAGTACGCCTTGTCCATGTCGGTGACGACGCGCTTGCGCACGCGCGCCGGCGCTCCGTCCTTCGGCGTGATCGCGGCGACGGTGCCGTCGTCGTGGTAGCTCACGTCGTAGAGGCTCGGAACGTACACGCCCTCCAGGTGGCACGCCTCGCGCAGGAACGCGCCCTTGTCCCAGCCCTCGCGCTTCGCGCGGCGGTAGAGCTCGATGACCTCGGGGATCTGCTCCTCGCCCTCGCCGAGCAGCGCGAGGTCGATGAAATCCGCGATCGGCTCGCAGTTGTACATCGCCGTGCCGCCCGCGATGACGAGCGGCGTCAGCGCGCCGCGCGCCTCGCTTCGCAGGGGGATGCCCGCGAGGTCGAGCATATTGAGCATGGCGGGAAACGCCATCTCGTAGCCGATGGAGAACGCGACGACGTCGAAATCTCCGATCGGGTCGCCGGACTCCAGCGCGTAGAGCGGCATCTTCGCTTGGCGCATCTCCGCCTCCATGTCCCCCCAGGGGTGGAAGCAGCGCTCGCACCAGACGCCGTCCATATTGTTCATGACGCCGTAGAGGATGCGCACGCCGAGGTTGGACATGCCGATCTCGTAGGTGTCGGGAAAGCAGAAGGCGACGCGGGTGTCGACGTCCGCCTTGTCCTTCATGACCGCGTTATACTCCCCGCCGACGTATCGGGCGGGCTTCTGCACGCGGGGCAGGATTCTCTCTAAACGTTTGTCCATAGGCGCTATTCTGAACGATTTGCGCTCGATTGTCAATGCCGAATCGCGCACGTTTCGCCGTCACTTGATGAACTCGTCCATCCATGCGTTTTCGTCCACCTTTGAGGGAATGCGCTTCGTCAATTCGGATATCTTCGGGTAGAACGGGCTTTCCCGAACGTGCTGCAACGCGCTCTCCCGAACGTCGGCGTACGAATACGGCGCAAGCGCCAGCGTCCATGCCGCGAGCCGTTCCTTCGTCTCCTTCTGCGCGCCGTAGCATTCCGTGAGCAGCGCCCACAGCTTCTTCACTTCACTCTGATCCATGTTATTTCCCTTCTCTCTTGTGTGCGTGTGTGCAGACTTGCAGGTTCGCTCACACACTCGTTAGAGAATACGATCCATCGTCTTTTCTGTTTTATCCTGTGCTTTTCTGTCCTGTTCTTTCCTGTTCTGTTCTGTAGCGCGGGATGTTCCGTTTTTGCGTTCGCGGTCTTTCCGCGCTTTTTCCGTGGATTTTCCGTTCGTCTCATACCAGTCCGGAAGAAACAGCGAGCCGTCCTCCGTCCGCGTCATAACACCCGCCGCGAGCAAAGCCTCCGTCAGCTCCGACGGCTTCTTTTTCCAGCGCAGCACCGCCGCCAGCTCCCGGTCGGGGATCTGCCCCAGGTCGCCGCTCTCCACACGCGCCAGCTTCGCCCACGACCACAGCCGCGCCAGCTTCCCCACCGTCGTGTCCACGTCCAGCCCCAGCCGCGCCGCGAGGTCGAGCACCTGCGGCGAGAGGTGGATCATGCTGTCCATCGCGAACCACGTCGTCATGCCTCTTGCTTTCATCTTCGCCATCTCCTTATCGTTCGTTTGTTCGATAATAGTATAGCGTAAGATGTGTAACTTGTCAAGTGTTTCTTTGGGCGCGGAGAAATTCGAGCAGCAGGCCCGCCGCCGCGAGCAGAAACAGCGCCGCGCCGAAGCGAAGCGTCAGATACGCGCCGAGCGCCGCCAACGAGAGCACGGTCAGAAGCCCGACCGCCGCGCCGACGCGCTCCCCCGCGTCGACGCCGAAGCAGTACGCGCAGAGCAGGTACAGCGCCCGTCCCCCGTCCAGCGGCGCAACGGGCAGCAGATTGTAGACGCCGAGCAGCAGGTGCGCGCCCGCGAAGAGGTAGCCCCAGTCCCACGCGAGGTACGCCGCCCCACGCGCGACGAGCGGCGCGAGGATCAGATTGACCGCGGGGCCCGCCAGCGTGACCAGCAGCTCGCGCCCGTAGCTCAACCGTCGCGCCGCGGGGGCGCGGATGACCGCGCCGAATGCGCCCAGCGTGACGCCGTACACCGGCACCCGGAAGGCGGCCAGCAGCGCCAGATGCCCGCACTCGTGCAGCGCCGCGGCGAGCAGCACCGCGGCCGTGACCTGCCACGTTCCGAGCAGGAGCGCGAGGGCAAGGACGGCGAAGAAGCCCGGCGTAACGCGGACGCCGCGCTCACGAAAGATAGTACGCAGGGTTCAGCCAGTCCTCCCCGTCCTGGATCTCAAAATGCAGATGCGGCCCCGTGGCGTTGCCGGTCGAACCGACCTCGGCGAGCTTGTCGCCGCGCTTCACCTCGTCGCCCGATTGGACGACGATGCGGCTGCAATGGGCGTAGAGCGTCAGCACGTCCCCGTGGCGGACGGTCAGGTACTTCCCCAGCTCCACGCTCTCCGCCACCACGCCCACCGTGCCGTCGGCGAAGCAGGCGATCTCCGCGCCCTCGTCGGCGGCGACGTCCACGCCGTAGTGGAACGCCTCACGCCCGGTCGTTGGATGCTCGCGCCAGCCGAAGGGCGAGGTGATCTCCCCTGTCAGCGGCGTGGCACAGGCGAAGCCCAGCACGCGCTGCTCCGCGACCGCGTGTTCGGGATAGTCCCGCGCGTCGACGGGCGTTTCGTCGTCGATTGCCAGCTCGGCTGTTCCCGCGGCCTCGACCGCGCCCTCCGGCGCGAAGACGGCGACGTAGGCGTCCTCCAGCGCTTCGAGCGCGCCGCCCTCGCCGGACACGGCGCGTCCGACGGCGGAGAAGGCGGTGACGAAGTCCGCGTCCCGCGTGAGCCAGCCCCCCAGCGTGGCGCGCAGGGTGGATAGCGCGCCGGGCAGCAGGAGCTTGCAGGCGACGAGCGCGACGAAGAGCAGGCCGCAGACGACGGTACGGAGCTGGTTGAGCGTCAGCGCGGCGCTTTGGCCGACGCGCTGACGCGGGCGGGTTGCGGAGCCTGACGACGCCGGTCTCGTCCGGCGGCGGGTTCGTTTCATAGGGCCGTCCTCCATCGTTTGATGGTCTATATTTATGGGAGAGGCGCATGAAAAAGAACGCTTTTGCGGTTCAAACTTGCCGCAAAAGCGTTCTTTCTTCCATGGTAGTCTAAAACTGTCTCTTCAGGTCTCATCCGTCAGGCCGAGCAGCTGGTCGCGGAACTCCTCCTCGGTCATGCCGCCGGCGTCGACGGGCGTCTCGACGGGATCGGTCGTCCCGCCGCCCTCGCCGCCCTCGCCGCCTTCGCCGTCGGGCGGGACGGCGGGATCGACCGTCGGATCGACGGTGGGATCGACCGTGGGATCGACGTTCGGATCGGCGTTCGGATCAACGTTCGGATCGATCGTCGGATCGTCCGTGGCCTCCGGCGGCGTCAGGTGCGCCGCGCAGACGCCGAGCGTCTGCACGTCGGTCAGCACGCTGTCGCTGTCGTTGGCGCGGATGGGCGCGGACGAGGGCATATCGTCGCGCACCCCCGCCTCGACCTGCGCGGCGTAGGTGGCGTACAGCTCGTCCGACAGTCCGCGGTACAGCAGCTTTCGCGTATAGCCGAAGCCCGCCGCGGTGTTGGGACGGGACAGGTCGATGAGATAGTGCGTCTCGCGCGTCTCCGCGGGGCAGTACTCATAGACCGGCAGCCCGCTCTCGGTGCAGAATTCCATGGCGACGTGCGCGTCGCAGGTGTAGGCGGGCGCCTGGCCCTCCGGCACCAGCACCGTGCGGGTGGAGCCGCAGCCGCCGCCCGCGCGCAGGCCGGTCTTGTTGCAGACCGTGACGCGCACCATGCCGTCCGAGTTCGTCGGAAAGTCCCTGTTTTCCAGTCCCTCGTGGATGTGGCTCATGACCTTCTTCCACACCAGCGCGGAGGGGTTGTCGGTGGTGTCGATGCGCTCCGGCGTGTCGTAGCCGCACCAGACCGCCGCCGTGTAGTACGGCGTGTAGCCGCAGAAGTAACGGTCCTTCTTGGAGTTCGTCGTGCCGGTCTTGCCCGCCTGCGTCATGCCGTCGAACGCCGCGCTGACGCCGGTGCCGCCGCTGCGCATGACGTTCTTGAGCAGCTCGTTGACGGTGTAGACCGTGGTCTCCTTCATGGCGACCCAGGTGTCCTGCGTGTTGTCGATGACGATGTTGCCCTTGCTGTCCAGCACCTGCGTGAAGGTGCGCGGCTCGGTGTAGACGCCGTTGGTGGCGAAGCACTCGTACGCCGCCGCCATATCGACGGTGGACACGCCCTTGTGCAGTCCGCCGAGGGCAAGCGCGCCCGCCGAAGCAAGGTCGACGCTGTCGATCGTCGTGAAGCCCAGCTTCTCCGCCATGAAGGCGTAGGACGCGGCGGGCGTCAGTTTCTCCAGCGTACGCACGGCGCAGGTGTTCGAGGAGATGCGCAGCGCGTCCTGGATCGTGATCAGGCCGCGGTAGCCAGAGTAGGCGTTGACCGGCCATGCCTCGCCGCCGAGCTCGTAGACGGGATAGTCGTCGATGACGCTCGCCGCCGTCAGCACGCCCGCGTCGAGGGAGGGGGCGTAGACGCTCAGCGGCTTGATCGCGCTGCCGCACTGGGTGTTGCCCGTGGCGTAGCTCCATTCCAGCTTGCCGTTGCGCTCGCCCACCCTGCCGCCGATGGCGACGATGTTGCCGGTGGCGTTGTCGATGATCGTCATGCCGGACTGGAGCTGCTGGCCGCTTTTGGAGGTGTATTTGAAGTTTGAGCGGTCAGCGTAGACGCGCTCGACGTAGTTCTGGATGTCCATATCGACGGTGCTGTAGATCCGGAAGCCGCCGTTGTAGACCATCTGCGACGCGACGCGCTGCTCGTAGCCCTGTTCGACCAGCGCCGAGACCACGTCGCGGTAGACCTGCTCGACGAAGAAGGAATCCAGTTCGCCCGACGCGGACGACGCCTCCTCCGCCTCCAGGTTCTCCGACCTGCCGGCGTAGTCCTCGTCCCAGACGAAGACCAGCTTCTCCGCCTTGGCGTCCTTGTACTCCGCTTCGGTCAGGTACTCCTGCTCCCACATCTTCTTGAGCACCCACTCCTGACGCTCCTTGTTGGCTTCGCGGTATTTCTCGCCGCGGGAGGGATCGTACATATAGGGGTACTGCGTGATGCCGATGATGCACGCGCCCTCGGCGACGTCCAGCTCGCTGGCGGTCTTGCCGAAGTAGGTCTCCGCCGCCGCCTCGATGCCGTAGGCGCCGTCGCCGTAGAAGACGAGGTTGAAGTAGGTCTCAAGGATCTCCTCGTTGGAGTAGTTCTTGTGCGCGCGCAGGGCGCGGAAGATCTCCAGGATCTTGCGCCGGATCGTCACCTCGTTGTTGCCGGTGACGTTCTTGATGACCTGCTGCGTGATCGTGGACGCGCCGCGCACGTCGCGGCCCGTGACCATGTTTCGGATCTGGCCCGCCGTGGCGTACCAGTCCACGCCCTCATGCTCGTAGAAGCGCTTGTCCTCCACGGCGATGAGCGCCTTGACCACATGGTCGGGGATCTGGTCGTAGGTCACGATGGTGCGGTTCTCCGCGCCGTGGAGCTTCGTCAGCTCCACCCACTGTCCCGTCGCCTTGTCCTGATAGTAGACGGAGGAGCTCTGCTTGAGCGTCATCGCCTTGATGTCCACGTCCATCTCCGGCTCCAGCACGGTGTCGACGTATCTCATGAAGGTATTGAAAAAGAGCCCCGCGCTCAGCACGCCGATGACGAGGATCGTGAACAGCGTGAGGAAAACTCCCTTGATGAAGCCCCAGATGATCCGTCCGACGCTGATGCGCCTTCTGCGTCTGCGGCGCGGCGCGGCTGTCGTCTCTTCCATGGCGGCTCCCCCTTTCTTCTGTGTCGGCCGGTATGACCGCATACCATTTTTATTATTGTACCACGCCTGTCAAGTCGTCAAACATCGTCAAAAAAAACATCCTCCGTTTGCCTCACTTCGACAAAAGAAAGCTTGCAATTCCCCGCGTTATCGGTTATAATAACCACAACAAATCACGGAGGTGATTCCCATGGGCGAGGAATTCGGCCCCAACATCGTGAGCGTGATCGACGAGGAGACCGGCGAGGAAATCGAGCTGGAATTCATTGACGCGCTGGAGCATAACGGCACGGTGTACCGCGCGTTCTTCCCCGTCGTGGAGGACGAGTCCGAACGTGAGAACGAGGAGGAATACGGCCTCATCATTCTCAAGGCGGAGATGGAGAACGGCGAGGAGATCCTTGTTCAGATCGAAAACGAGGACGAGATCAACGAGGTCTACGACCTGTTCATGGAGCAGTTCTTCGAGGACGAGGAATAACTCAATCAGCCTCATGCCCTGCGGGGTTCGTGATAGCGTTTTTCTATAACCCACATTTCGTTATACGGGATGCCGGATCGGATGGCGGTTTGCAGGCCTCCCGGCTGCATTTGCGGCTGGAAGTTGGAAGCAGTGATGCCGGACGGAGGCGACCCACCTTACCTGAGGGTGAGGTTATAACGGGCGCTACACGGCCTTTGCGGGGTATCTTTTTCGCTTCGCGTCAAGAAAGAGGCTGCGCCTCTTTCTTGAAAAAGATTACGCTTCGCTTCGCGCACGCCTTCGGCGCACGCGCGCTCCGCGCAAAGAGTTTTTTCTGACGCGCGTGTCGTCAGAAAAAACGATCAGGTTCATTTCACCGCGTCCGCGCGGCGAAAATTTTTGACGGCGAAATTGCATAAAAACTTTTTGTTGGGCTATTGATTTTTTGTGAGAGTTGGGGTAAAATCAATTCGATAGCTGTAACGTAGTGCTTCGCGCACGGGCTGAATCCCGTTTGCGAAGCGCTCTTTTTTTGTAATCACTTAAATAAGGAGGAGATACAGAATGACACTGGTCACCAACGGACGGCTCATCACGCGGGACGCGGACGCGAAGGGCTACTACGAGCACGGCGCGGTCGCCTATGAGGGCACGAAGATCGTCGAGGTCGGCGAGGAAGCGGCGCTCACGGCAAAATACCCCGACGCCGAGAAGATCGACGCGAAGGGCGGCGTCATCATGCCGGCGTTCATCAACGCGCACACGCACATCTACTCCGCCCTCGCCCGCGGCCTGTCCATCGTCGGCAACAACCCGACGAACTTCTACGAGGTGCTGGACGGGACGTGGTGGGCGATCGACCGCCACCTCTACACGGACGGCACGAAGGCGAGCGCCGACGCGCTGTACCTCGACTGCATCAAGCAGGGCGTGACGACCATCTTCGACCACCACGCCAGCTTCGGCGAGATCCCCGGCACGCTCCACACCATCGCGGAGAGCGCCAAGGAATTCGGCATCCGCTCCTGCCTGTGCTACGAGGTCAGCGACCGCGACGGCGAGGAAAAGTGTTTGCAGGCGATCCAGGAAAACGCGGACTGGATCACCGAGTGCGAGCAGCGCAAGGATCCGATGCTCGCGGCGATGTTCGGCGGCCACGCGCTGTTCACCATCTCCGACAAGACCTTCGACCGCATGGTCGAGGCGAACAACGGCCGCACGGGCTACCACATCCACGTCTCCGAGGGCATGAACGACGTGTACGACAGTTTGCAGAACTATGGCCGCCGTCCGGTGCAGCGTTTGCAGGATCACGGCATCCTCGGCCCCAAGACCATCCTCGGCCACTGCATCCACGTCAACAGCGCCGAGATCGACATCATCAGGAACACGGAGACGATGGTCGTCAACAACCCCGAGAGCAACATGGGCAACGCGGTCGGCATCTGCCCCGTGCTCCCGCTCTACAAGGCGGGCATCCTGCTCGGCATGGGCACCGACGCCTACACGAACGACATGCTGGAGTCCATCAAGGTCGCGCTCTGCTCCCAGCGCCACAACGCCTGCCTGCCGAACGTCGGCTGGTGCGAGGTCACAGACATGCTGTTCAGGAACAACGCCAAGATCGGCGCGAAATACTTCCCCGATCCGCTCGGCGTCCTCAAGAGCGGCGCGGCGGCGGACATCATCGTCATGGATTACAAGCCCTTCACGCCGTTCTCCGACGCGAACATCGACGGTCACATGATCTTCGGCATGACCGGCCGCCAGTGCCAGACCACGATCGCGGGCGGCAAGCTGCTGATGAAGGACAGAGAACTGGTCGGCGTGGACGAGGAGGCGGTCAACGCCCGCATCCTTGAGGCGGCGAAGAAGCTCTGGGGCGAGCTGAACCACTGCACATACTGAGAATAAGGAGGAACACAACATGTCCGAGAAAATGTATCCCATCCCCTTCGACTCTCTGATGAACTGGGTCACGACCGAGTACGCCCAGACCGGCGACGTGTTCGGCGTCCATAAGGCGTATCACGCCGGCGGCAAGACGCTCCCCATCTTCGGCGAGACCATCGAGACGCCGTTCGGCCCCGCCGCCGGCCCCAACAGCCAGCTCGCGCAGAACATCATCGCGTCCTATTTCGCCGGCGCGCGCTTCTTTGAGGTCAAGACCGTGCAGAAGATGGACGGCGCGGAGCTGGCCGCCTGCGTCCCCCGCCCCTGCATCCTCGCCGCCGACGAGGGCTACAATCAGGAGTGGAGCACCGAGCTGACCGTGCCGCAGGCGCAGGACGAGTACATCAAGGCGTGGTGCGCGCTCAAGGTCCTGTCCAAGGTCTACGGCCTCGGCGATCCCGACGGCTTCGTGTTCAACATGTCCGTCGGCTACGACCTCGAGGGCATCAAGGGCGAGAAGGTCAACACCTACATCGACAACATGATGGACGCGTCCAACACGCCGCAGTTCATCGAGTGCAAGCGCGTTTTGAAGGAGTTATTCCCCGGGGAATCCGACTGCATCGACCGCATTTCCCCGCGCGTTTCCCGCTCCGTCACCGTGTCCACGCTGCACGGCTGCCCGCCGCAGGAGATCGAGCGCATCGCGTCCTACCTCATCACCGAGAAGCGCCTGCACACCTTCGTCAAGTGCAACCCGACGATCCTCGGCTACAAGACCGCGCGCACGATCCTCGACGGCATGGGCTACGACTACATCGTCTTTGACGAGCACCACTTCAACGAAGATCTCCAGTGGGAGGACGCCGTGCCGATGTTCCATCGTTTGCAGGCGCTGGCGGACGAAAAGGGGCTGGAATTCGGCCTCAAGCTCTCCAACACCTTCCCCGTCGACACCACGCGCAATGAGCTGCCCGGGCAGGAGATGTACATGTCCGGCCGGTCGCTGTTCCCGCTGACCATCGAGATGTGCAGCCGCATCTCCCGCGCGTTCGGCGGCAAAATGCGCATTTCCTTCGCGGGCGGCGCGGAGTTCTTCAACTGTGACAAGCTGTTCGCGGCGGGTATCTGGCCCATCACCGTCGCCACGACGATCCTCAAGCCCGGCGGGTACAACCGCCTGCGCCAGATGGTCGACAAGGTCGAGAAGCTGCCCTACAAGGCGTTCGCCGGTACGGACAGCTCCGCCATCGCCGCCCTCGCGGCGGCGGCGCAGCACGACTTCCACCACCTCAAGCCCATCAAGCCGCTGCCCACGCGCAAGAACAACGATCAGGTGCCCTGGCTCGACTGCTTCATCGCCCCCTGCAAGGGCGGCTGCCCCATTGAGCAGGACATCCCCGAGTACATCGAGCTGGTCGGCAAGGGCCTGTACGGGCCCGCGTTGAAGCTTATCACCGAGAAGAACGCCCTGCCGTTCATCACCGGCACCATCTGCGCCCATCGCTGCCAGAACAAGTGCTCGCGCAACTTCTACGACGAGAGCATCCACATCCGCGACACCAAGCTCGTCGCGGCGGAGAAGGGTTACGGCGCGCTGATGGCGTCCATCCGCAGGCCCGCGAAGGTCGAAGGCAAGAAGGCCGCCATCATCGGCGGCGGCCCGACGGGCATCGCGGCGGCGTACTTCCTCGGACGCGCGGGCGTGGAGACCACGATCTTCGAGCGCGAAGAGAAGCTCGGCGGCGTGCCGCGCTACGTCATCCCCGCGTTCCGCATCAGCGACGAAGCCATCGAAAAGGATATCGCGCTGATGAAGGCCTACGGCGTCGAGGTCAAGTGCGGCGCGCCCGCGCCCTCCGTCGCGGAGCTCAAGGCGCAGGGCTACACGCACATCCTGCTCGCCACCGGCGCGTGGAAGGCGGGCAAGCTCGACATCGAGGGCAACGTCGCGGGCGTCATCCAGTGGATGAAGGAGATGAAGACGCAGGTCAAGCCGACGCTCGGCGGCAGCGTGGTCGTCGTCGGCGCGGGCAACACCGCCATGGACGCGGCGCGCGTGGCGAAGCGCATGGGCGCGAAGAGCGCCATCCTCTACCGCCGCACGAAGAAGTATATGCCCGCCGACGAGCATGAGCTCCAGCTCGCCATCGACGAGGGCGTGGAGTTCATCGAGCTGGCGGCGCCGGTGAAGCAGGCGGACGGCGTGCTGACCTGCGAGAAGATGAAGCTCGGCGCGCCGGACGCGAGCGGGCGCCGCTCCCCCGAGCCGACGGGCGAGACGTTTGACATCCCCTGCGACCTCGTCATCTCCGCCGTCGGCGAGAAGGTGGACGACGCGCTCATGGCGGCGAACGGCGTCGAGATGGAGCGCAAGGGCCCCGCGTTCCAGACCAACGTCGAGGGCGTCTGGTGCGCGGGCGACGCGCACCGCGGCCCCGCCACCATCGTTGAGGGCATCGCGGACGCGGCGGCGTTCTGCGAGGCGGTGACGGGCAGGAAGCACAGCTACGACATTCCCGCCGAGGCGTATCCCGCGAAGGCGCAGGCGGCGGCGAAGAAGGGCGTGCTCGCCATGGCTTCGGACGTGACGTGCGAGGGCGAGCGCTGCCTGCAGTGCAAGGTGATCTGCGAGAACTGCGTGGACTCCTGCCCGAACCGCGCGAACGTCGTCATCCGCCTCGCGGACGGCTCGCACCAGATCCTCCACATCGACAAGATGTGCAACGAGTGCGGCAACTGCACGCAGTTCTGCCCCTACGCCTCGGAGCCCTGCCGCGACAAGTTCACCCTCTTCCAGACGCTGGAGGACATGGCGGACAGCCAGAACAGCGGCGTGCTGTTCCTGCCGAACTGCAAGGCGCGCATCCGCATGGGCGTCTCGATCCACGACTACGACCTGTCGGCGGACGAGACCGGGCTTCCGCCGAAGATGGAGGAGTTCGTCTTCACCATCCGCGACAAATACGCCTATCTCTATCGGTAAGCAGCCATCAAAAAACCACCGTTCTCCCGCGGGAGGACGGTGGTTTTTTATGTGCAGAGATCATCTGCCCTGCTTCATGCGTATTTTGCACTCGTACATGGTCTTGTCCGCGCGGTGAAACATGTCGCTGACCGTGCGGTCTTCGCGCGCGTCATAGCGCGCGTAACCGATGGCGGCGGACGCCTTTTCCCACGGCTCCATGTGAACATGATGCAGCCGATCGCGATGCTCCTGCCCAGCGGTTTTTTGTAAACGTCCCCGTTCTCCACGCGCGTCCCCCCTTCTCTCCGGATAGATACACAGCCGTTTACATACGAAAAAGCGGGAGAGGACAAGGCGTCCCCTCCCGCTGTGGCTCGATATCACATTTTCAGATCGCGCGCCGCGACAAAGCCGTAAGCGCTCTCCGCGCTCAGGACGGCGCGGGAGATCGCCTCGCTGACGACCTCCGCGGCGAGCGTGCCGACCAGATCGAGGTCCGCCTCGACCGCGCCGACGGAGAGCGCGTAGATGCTGTCGCCGTCCGCCGAGGTGTGGACGGGCCGGATCGAGCGGGCGTAGCCGTTTTGCGCCATCGCCGCGAGCTTGCACAGCCGCGTCTTGTCGAACGCGGCGTTCGTGATCACGACGCCGAGCGTTGTGTTCTCGACGAAGCGGTTCTCGCGGACGGCGATGCTCTCCTTCAACCGCTCGACGCTGTCGCAGAATTGCGTGCCGTCCTCGGACAGCAGCCCCGCGAGCTTTTGCCCCGTCCGCCAGTCGTAAACATCGCCCAGCGCGTTGACGGCGACCACGGCGCCGAGCTGCAGATCCCCGAGCTGCACGGCATAGCTGCCGATCCCGGACTTCATGCACCGCTCCATGCCGCCGAGCTTCCCGACGGTGGCGCCGCAGCCCGCGCCGCAGTTCCCGTCGCGGTAATTGGGCGCCTCCATGGCGCGGCGCGCCGCCTCATAGCCCATGGCGGCGTCTGGTCTGGTGAACGGGTCGCCCACCGTCAGGTCGAACAGGTCGGCCTGCGCGACCAGCGGCACCTTCGTCACGCCGACGTCGAAGCCGATCCCGCGCTCCTCCAGATACGCCATCACGCCGTTCGCCGCGCCCAGGCCGAACGCGCTGCCGCCGGCGAGCACGACGGCGTGGACGAACTGCGCCGCGGCCGTCGGCTTGAGCAGCTCGCTCTCGCGCGACGCGGGGCCTCCCCCGCGCACGTCCAGTCCGGCGCGCATCCCGTTCTCGCAGATAAACACCGTGCAGCCCGTACCGGCTTCGGCGTTCTCCGCCTGTCCGATGCGGACGCCGGTTATCTCGCGTATCGCGATCTCGCGTTCCATCGCCGCGGCCCTCATCGCTCGACGCCGCGGAAGAACAGTCCCAGCATCCCCGGCCCGACGTGCGCGCCGGAGAAGGGCTCGTGCTGGCAGACGGTGACGTTCGCGTCCGGCGTCACCGCGCGCACGCGCTCCGCGAGCGCCTCCGCGTCTGCAAGGCAGTCGCCGTGGGAGATGAAGACCGTCGGCGCGGCGAGCTTCATCCGCTTCTCCTCATACTTGCGCGCCAGCGCCTCGATCGAGCGCAGGCGTCCGCGCACCTTCTCGCAGGAGATGATGTGGCCCGTGCTGTCGCCGAAGAGGATCGGCTTGATGTTCAGCATCGTGCCGATCTTCGCGGTCACGCCGCTGACGCGGCCGGTCCTTTTGAGAAAGTTCAGGTCGTCCACGGTGAAGTACTGGCAGGTGTGCGGCACCTCCGCGTCCAGCTCCGCCGCCGCCTCGCGCGCGTCCATGCCCTTGCGGCTCAGCTCCGCCGCGAGCAGCGCGAGCAGGCCGTTGCCGAAGCCGCAGCCGTGGGAGTCCACGATGTGAATGAAGCGCTCCCGATACTGCTCCATCAGCTCCTGCGCCGCCAGCTTCGCCGCGCCGTAGGTGCCGCTGATGCCGCTGCTCATGGCGATGTAGACGATATCGCGCCCCTTTTCCAGCACCGGCGCGAAGCGCTCCAGAAAGAGCTGGGTGTTGAGCATGCTGGTGCTGACGGACCTTCCGCCGCGCAGCCCCTCGTAATAGGCGTGGCCGTCGAAGCTGTCCACGTCGCCCAGATAGGTCTGCGGCACGCCGTCCACGGCGTACTCGCAGGGCAGCAGGTCGATCCCGTCCAGCAGGCTCTTCGGCAGATTGGCAGTCCCGTCCGCAAACACGGCAAATGGCATATCCATCCCCCCGTCATGTGGTATTGAAAACGATTTGATTCATTGTAGTATAATCATGCGTGATATGCAAGCAAAAAGTTAGCGGACGGCGCTGATTTCGCCGTCCGCTGTCGTTATTCTTTCGTCACCAGCTCCACGCCGGGGGTATTCGTCAGGTTGACGAGCGAGCCGTAGTTCACGTCGAACTCCAAAATGTCGCCGACTTTGATCCGATCCTTCACCGCCTCGACGTCGAGGATGGTGTGGTCGCTGGACGCGCCGAGGATCTCCACGCCCGCCATGCGGGGCTTCAGGTCGGCGGGGTCGCCGTAGTCCACCTTCCCCACCGCGATCAGGGCGCGGCGGCGGATGCCGCGATCCTCATAGTGCCCCACGTGGCCGAAGGCGTCCACCGTGAGCTGGCCCACGGGGAAGCTGGGCTTGTCGCGGCATTCGACGACCTCCGCGCGCAGCGTGAACACGTCGCGGTGCGTAAAGTCGGGGTCGCAGCCGTAGTTCGCGCGGCCCACCAGCCCGATCTCGCCGAGGCGCAGGTTGTTGACGCGCCCGGGCATCGTGCCGTCGAGCACCATGTAGGTCGAGGTGGACGCGCCGCCGCTGACCAGCTCGATGGGCCTGCCGATCGCGCGCTCGACGTCGAAGGCGAGGCTGGCAAGCCCCTGCATATTGCGCTTATCGGGACGGATGGAGCCGTAGCAGCTCAGGTTCACGCCGACGCCGAGCAGGTGCAGGTGCGGCATCTGCGTTTCGACCTCCACGGCGGCGTCCACCAGCTCCTCCGCGCTCCAGAAGCCCTCGCGCAGGTCGCCGAGGTCGATCATCAGCAGCACGCCGTGGATCTTGCCCGCCTTCGACGCCGCCGCTTCCGTCGCGCGGAGCACGCCGAGGTCGCTGTGCAGGCTCGCGTCTGCGTCGCGCACCAGCTCGTCAAGCTCCGAGAGCATCGGCACGCGGATCAGCATGAGCGGCGTCTTCACGCCGGCGTCCCGCATCTTTCGGATCTGGTCGAGCCGCGAGGACGCCAGGTACGGAAAGCCCATTTCGTCGTAGACGCGCACGGCGTCCGGCCAGGCGTTCATGCCCTTGACGACGCCGATGATCCCGACAAAAGAATCCTTGCAGCGCTCTTGAAGCGCTGCAAGGTTTTCTTTCAGCTTGCCGAGATCGACCTCCAACTGCGGAAAACGATCTCTGTTGTTCATATGGCAGCCTTTCTTACTTCTTGCCCTTCTTCTTGGCGAGACGGACGTTGTTCATGTCCGAAACGGTCACGCCCAGATACGCGAGCACGATGTTCATGATCGGCATGAGCCAGTTGAAGATGGCGTAGGGGCCATAAGCGCCGCCGTTGACCGTCGCAGTCCACGGCTTCAGGCCGAGCGTGCTGTAGATGTACACGCCGCAGGTGTTCCAGGGCACCAGAGCGGAGGTGACGGTGCCGGCGCTCTCGAGCGCGTTGGAGCAGCAGGCGGGGTGCAGGCCCATCTTCTCATACTCGGCGGCGTACATACGGCCGGGGATGATGATGGAGATGTACTGCTCGGGCATGGTGATGTTGGAGACCAGGCAGGTCAGCTCGGTCGCGGTGACCAGAGAGGCGGGCGTCTTGACGAGCTTCTTGATCTGCTCGACGATGGTGCCCATCATGCCCGTGCCCTCCATGATGCCGCCGAACATCATGGCGATGATCGTCAGGGAGATGGAGAACATCATGGAGTCGATGCCGCCGCGCTCCAGCAGGCCGTCCACAGCCTCAAGGCCGGTGGAGGCGCTCAGGGAGTAGCCGCCGTAGCTGGCGACCAGCAGGGAGCCGAGGTTGCAGTCGGGCTGGAAGATCATGCCGAGGATGGCGCCGGAGAAGATGCCGAGCGTGATGCCGGGCAGCGCCGGGACCTTCAGCGCGATCGCAACGATGACGATGATCGGCGGGAGGATCAGGATGGGATTGGTGTTGAAGATGCCGCCGATGGCCTCGCCCAGTTCAGCAGCCTGGCTCATGTCCGCGTTGCCGCTGACGCCGGTGAAGCCGAAGATCAGGAAGACGATCAGGCAGATCGCGTAGGTGATGCCGGTGGGCAGGAGCATGTACTTGACGTGGCTCATGACGTCGGTGCCCGCCATGGCAGGAGCAAGGTTCGTGGTATCGGACAGCGGGGACATCTTATCGCCGAAGTACGCGCCCGCGAGGATCGCGCCGACGGTGACGGCGGGGTTGAGGCCCATGCCGTAGGAGATGCCGAGGAACGCGACGCCCATGGACGCCATCGTGCCCCAGGAGGTACCGGTCGCCAGCGAGGTGATGGAGCTGATGAGCACCACCGCCACGAGGAAGATCTTCGGGCTGAGGATCTTGAGGCCGTAGTAGATCATCGTCGGGACGACGCCCGCGTCGATCCACACACCGACGAGGATGCCGACGATGGCAAGGATCAGGATGGACTGGAGCGCCTTATAGATGCCGTCGAGCATCATCTTCTCCAGGTCTTCCCACTTAAAGCCGATGCAAAGAGCCATGATCGCCGCGGCGCACACGCCGATGAACATCGGGCCGTGAACCTCGTCGACGCCCATGAACAGGGGGTTGTCGAGCTCCAGGATGGAGCTTGCCATGACGGCGATCGTGATCAGAAGCACGACCATCGCGTGCCAAAGCTTTACCTGCGGTTTCTTCGTTTCACTCATTGTCAGATTACCAACCTTTCTATAAAACTCTCATTTTAATGGAATGGTGAACTGCGTTTTACGGTAAAAATGCGATTTTTCCCTCTCGAACTGCCTTCCAAACTCTGACGGGCGTCACTCCCTTCTGTCCCCGTCATGGTAACACAACGATGAGCATTTTGCAAGTGCTTTATCACTTTGATTCATGACGCCTGTCAGATCGTTTGGTTTCGGATCACCAGCCGAGCTTGGTCATGGCGTCGTCCACCGCCTTGATGACGATGTCGACCTCCTCCTCGGTGGTGGTCAGCGGCGGGATGAAGCGCAGGACGTTGCCGTTGGTGTTGTTGATGAGCACCTTGCTGTCCTTAAAGCAGAGGTCGACGACGGGCTGGCCGGTCTCCTTCTTGAGCTGGATGCCGTTGATGAGGCCGAGGCCGCGGATCTCGTCAATGGCGTCGGGATGATGCTTCTCGATGACCTCGTGCGCCTGCTTGCGGAAGTACTCGCCGACCTTGGCGCAGTTGTCGAGCACGCCCTCGTTGATCATGACGTCGAGCGTGGTCATCGCCAGCGCGCAGGCGAGCGGGCCGCCCGCGAAGGTGGAGCCGTGGGTGCCGGGAGTCAGGGTCTTGGCGGCGTCGCCGCGCGCGCAGACCGCCGCGATGGGCACGCCGGAGCCGAGCGCCTTCGCCATGGAGCAGGTATCCGGCTCCACGCCGTAGTACTGGTGCGCGAACAGCTTGCCCGTTCTGCCGGAGCCGACCTGCACCTCGTCGAACATGAGCAGGATGCCCTTCTCGTCGCACAGCTCGCGCAGGCCCTGGAGGAACTCCTTGCTCGCCGGACGGACGCCGCCCTCGCCCTGCACGGGCTCGGTCAGGATCGCCGCGGTGTACTCGTCGACCTGCGCCTTGACGCTGTCGAGGTCGTTGAAGGTGGCATAGCGGAAGCCGGCGGGCAGCGGCTCGAAGTAACGGTGCACGCCGTACTGGCCGGTGGCGGTGCAGGTGGCGAGCGTTCTGCCGTGGAAGCTGTTGTGCATCGTGATGACGACGAAGCGCTCGGGATGGCCGTGATCCTTGGCGTACTTGCGCGCCAGCTTGATCTGGCCCTCGTTCGCCTCCGCGCCGGAGTTCGCGAACAGCACCTTGTCAAAGCAGCTGTTCTCGACGATCAGCTTCGCGGTCTGCACGGCGGGCTCGTTGTAGAAGTAGTTGGAGCAGTGGAGCATGGTCTCGGCGCGCTCCTTGAGGCACTCGACGATGCGGGGATGGCAGTGGCCGAGGCCGTTGACCGCAATGCCGCCGACATAGTCGAGGTACTGGTTGCCGTCCTCGTCGTAGACCCAGCTGCCCTTGCCGCCCTTCATGGCGATGGGCATACGGATGTGGTTGCCGTAGAGGTACTTGTCGCCCGCTTCGATGACTTCCGCGTTGCTCTTCATTCTCTCGATCATAGTGGTGTTCCTCCCTATTTTAGATTGTAAAGTAGTTTTACTTAATTCCGACGCTGTCCTGCGCGGTGCCAATGGTCGTGCCGAGGTTTTCGGTCGTGAACGCCTCGTAGAGGATGCTGTGCGGCTTGCGCCCGTCGATGATGTGGACGCTCGTCACGCCCTCGTCGATCGCCTGCACGCAGCAGTCCACCTTCGGGATCATGCCGCCGGCGATGACGCCCTTCTCCTTGAGCATGGGCACGTCCTTCACGTTGAGATAGCTGATGACGTCGCGCAGCTCGATGGAGTTGCAAAGCCCCTCGATGTCGGTCAGCAGGATCAGCTTCTCGGCGCCCAGCGCGCTGGCGAGCTTGCCCGCCGCCGTGTCGCCGTTGATGTTGTAGGTGTTGCCCTGACCGTCGGTGCCGACCGGCGCGACGACGGGAATGAAGCCCGCGTCCAGCACGGCATTGATGGCGGAGGCGTCCACGTAGTCGATGTCGCCGACGTAGCCCAGCTCCTCAGAGCGCTGATGGCAGTGGTAGATGTCGCCGCTGACGCCGGAAAGCCCGACCGCCCTGCCGCCGATCTTGTTGATGTAGCCCACCAGCTCCGTGTTCACCTGCCCGACCAGCACCGCCTCGACGACGCGCATCGTGTCCTCGGAGGTGTAGCGCAGACCGTTGATGAACTTCACGGGGATGTTCAGCGTGTCGAGCATCTTGTTGATGCCGGGGCCGCCGCCGTGGGAAAGCACCGGGCGCATCCCCAGCAGCTTGAGCAGGACGATGTCGTGCATGACGGCGTCCTTCAGCTCGGCGTTGATCATGGCGTTGCCGCCGTACTTGATGACGACCGTCTTCCCCGCGTACTTTTGCAGGTACGGCATCGCCTCCATCAGCGTTTCGACCTTTTGGGAAATATCCAACGGAATCGCTCCTTTCATTTCGCGCCCGCAGGCGCGAATGAATTTGAATCGTTTTTTCTGACGACATGCGCGTCAGAAAAAACACTCTGCGCGAAGCGTAAACAGCCGAAGCGCCGCCAGTGGCGGATGAAGCGAGGCTGTTTCGAGGCAGCGCCCCGGTTGCCGCAACCGACAGGGCGCGGCAACCGGCTGGCGCAACGGTGATCCGTGCGCCTTCGGCGTGCGGGAAGCGCAGCGAAACCTTCTCGAAAAAGAGGCTTTGCCTCTTTTTCGAATTACGTTCTGTAGTCTCCGTTGATCTTGACGTAATCGTAGGTCAGGTCGCAGCCCCACGCCTTGGCGCAGCCGTCGCCCTGGTAGAAGCGCACGATGACCGTGATGTCATGCTCGGTGAGGATCTTCGTGGCGAACTCCTCGTCGAAGTCGGTGCCGAAGCCGTCCTTCATCACCTGCACCTCGCCCGCGGCGCTCTTGATGATGCAGTCCGCGTGGGTCGGGTCGACGTCCGCGCCGGAGTAGCCCGCCGCCGCCATGATGCGGCCCCAGTTGGCGTCGCGGCCGAAGACCGCCGCCTTGAACAGCATCGAGCCGGCGATGGACTTCGCGACGAGTCTCGCGTCGTGCTCGGTGGGCAGCTCGTACGCCTCGACCTCGATCAGGTGCTGCGCGCCCTCGCCGTCGGAGGCGATGCGGCGGGTGATGTCGAGGCAGATGTGCTCGACGAGGCCCGCGAGCGCCTTCTTGTCCTCCTCGGTCTTGATTTCGACGCCGGAGGCGCCGTTCGCCAGCAGGAAGATGGAGTCGTTGGTGGAGGTGTCGCCGTCGACGGTGCACATATTGAAGCTCTTGTCCACCGCGGCGGAGAGCATCTTCTGCAGCTCGGCGGGTTCCGCCATGGCGTCGGTCGTGACGTAGACCAGCATCGTCGCCATGTTCGGGTGGATCATGCCGGAGCCCTTCGCCATCGCGCCGATGCGGACGGTGCCGCCGGAGAGCTGGAGCTCGTAGGCGGACTCCTTCTTCTTCGTGTCGGTGGTCATGATCGCCCACGCCGCGTCGGTGCCCTTCTCCTTGCTCATGTTCGGCACAATGTGGCGCACGCCGTCGATGACGCGCTCATAGGGAAGCCTCTGGCCGATGACGCCGGTGGAGCAGACGAAGCACTCGTCCTCGCCGAGGCCGAGCAGCTTCTCCGCCTCGCGCTCGACCGCCTTCGCGTCCTCGATGCCCTGCGTGCCGGTGGCGGCGTTGGCGTTGCCGCTGTTGATGACGACGGCGCGCGCCTTGCCCTTCTTCAGGATCTCGCGGTCGAGGATGACGGGAGCGGCGCAGAACTTGTTCGTGGTGAAGCAAGCGGCGCAGGAGCAGGGTTTCTCAGAATAAATGATGGCGACGTCGGGCTTCTCCTGCTTCTTGTTCGGGTTCTTCACGCCCGCGTAATACGCGCCTGCGGTGAAGCCCTGCGGCGCGGTCACGCCGCCTTCGATGAGTTTGTACTCCATGGGGTGGCTCCTTTCACATTTTTTCGCTCCGCAGAGCGAAATGAATCTGATTTGTTTTTTGAAGCGAAGCTTCTTACGGATACATCGCGGGGAACATGAGGCCCGTCGTCTCGGGGATGCCCATGACGAGGTTCATGTTCTGGATCGCCTGACCCGCGGCGCCCTTGCCGATGTTGTCGATGACGCTGGAGACGATGAGCCTCTTCGTGCGCGCGTCGTAGGTCGGGGTCATGGCGCAGAAGTTCGTGCCGTAGACCCACTTGGTCTGCGCGGGCTGGGAGGCGGGATAGACCTGAACGAACGGCTCGTTCTCATAGCGCTTGCTGTACAGGGCGTACAGCTCGTCGTTGGTGTAGTCGCGCTTGAGCGTCGCGTAGATCGTGACCTCGATGCCGCGCACCTGCGGCAGGAGGTGCGGCTGGAAGTTGATGAACTGCCAGGTCTCCGGCTTCATCAGATCCTTGCCCGTGATGTAGGCGATGTTCTGCTCGATCTCCGGCGTATGGCGGTGTCCGCCGCCGAGCGCGTAGGCGCAGAAGTTGTTCTCCGCCTCGGTGATGAGCTTGTTGGTGGCGGGACGGCGGCCCGCGCCGGTGTAGCCGCTCTTGGCGTCGATGACGATCGTGTTCTCGACGACGTCGCCGGTCTCGAGCATCGGCATCAGGCCGAGGGTGGAGGCGGTGGGATAGCAGCCGGGGTTCGCGATGCAGCTCTTGCCCTTGGCAAGGTCACGCATGACCTCGGGGATGCAGTAGACGGCGTTGTGAGTCATTTCGGGATTCGGGTGCTTCGCGCCGTACCACTTCTCCCACACCGCCACGTCGCGGAAGCGGATGTCCGCGCCGATGTCGATGATCTTCTTGCCCGCGGCGAGCACGATCTCCGCCCACTTGGCAACGTCGCCGGACGGGACCTGGATGAACACCACGTCGCTGTCCTCGGCGGTCTTGCGGACGTTCTCCTCGGTCAGGTCCATGATCTTCTGGTCATAGAAGCCGCGGAGCGCGGGATGATGCAGGGAGATGGGGTCGCCGACGCCGAACGAATCCAGCACGTTGACGAGCTTTCCCTCGGGATGCGCGACCATCATGCGCAGCATTTCGCCGCAGACGTAGCCGACAGCGCCGATCGCAGAATAACGAATCATGTTAATTTGTACCTCCTTCACGAAATTTCGCATGCCAATTTGGTTATTTGCACAATTTGGCACACCTTTTCACGTTTTCTATTGTAAAATTTGCTCATAAAATACGCAAGCGAAAGTATTGATTGCATTTTATTCCAAAACGGAATAAAATATTTTCAAAACAGGAGGATGATTTCATGAGTATCCGCAAATACATCGCCTATCTCCGCACGGTGGAAACCGGAAGCATCACCCAGACGGCAAACGAGCTGGGCTATACGCAGTCCGCGGTGAGCAAGATGATCGCGGACCTGGAAAACGAATGGGGCATGCGGCTGCTGAACCGCGGGCGCTCCGGCATTGAGATGACGAGCGAGGGGCTGGCGCTCCTGCCCGCGATCCGCGCCGTGGTCCAAGACTACAACAACCTCGGCTTCGCGGTGTCCGAGCTGCACGGCATCCGCTCCGGCCTGCTGCGCATCGGCTGCTTCACCAGCCTCGGCACCAGCGTGCTGCCCGACGTGCTCAAGGCGTTCCACCAGCAGTACCCCAACATCCGCATCCAGCTCTTCAACGGCGAATACGAGGAGATCGCCGGGTGGCTGCGCCGCGGCACGATCGACTGCGGCTTCCTCCCTCTGCCCGCAGCGCCGGAGTTCGAAACGACGTTCCTGCTGCGCGACTCCTTCGTCGCGATCCTGCCGGAGGATCACCCGCTGGCGTCGGAGCCGGTCTACCCCGTCGAGCGGCTCGCGGAGGACAACTTCGTGAAGCTCAACGAGCTGCCGGACACCGAGGTCGACCACTTTCTCGACACCCTGCCGGTCAGGCCGCGCGTCTGCTACGAGACGACCAGCGACTTCGCGCTGCTGGCGATGGTCGAGAGCGGGCTGGGCGTCAGCATCGTCCACGATCTGATCCTGCACCCGAAGCACTACCGCGTCGTGCGCCGGCCGCTGGACGTGACAAGCTGCCGCGACGTGGGACTGGCGGTCAAGAAGGACACGCCGCCGTCCTCCATCACGAGCCTGTTCATCGGCCACGTCCTCTCCTGCCGCGAGCAGCTCGCGGCGTTTGAAACGATTTGAAACGAGGTGTCTGAGCCATGCAGATCGGAGACAGCTATACGGTCAACAGCGTCGTGACCGAGGAGATGACCGCCGTCAGCGCGGGCAGCGGCGGCCTGCGCGTGCTGGCCACGCCGCACATGATCGCCCTGATGGAAAACGCCGCCTACTCGCTCCTTCAGCGTGAGCTGCCGGAGGGCAAAAGCAGCGTCGGCACGAAGCTGGACGTGTTCCACGTGTCCCCCTCCCCCGTCGGGATGCCCGTGCGCGCCGTCGCGGAGGTGACGGAGGTGTCCGCCGACGGGCGCACCGTCGCCTTCCGCGTCTCCGCCTGCGACGAGGCGGGCCTGATCGGCGAGGGCAGCCACCGCCGCGCCGTCATCGACACGGAGCGGTTTATGACAAAATGTGAAAGCAAGCTGAATCATTGATAAGGAGATCGTTATGCATTATTCCGGAGCCGTTTACCGTCCGCCCAGTGAGGCGCACAGCCTCATCGTCCAATGCACGCTGGGGTGCAGCCACAACAAATGCGCGTTCTGCATCATGTACAAGGCGAAGCAGTTCTCCATCAACCCGCTGGAGCAGGTGCTCGGCGACCTCGCGGAGGCGCGGGCGTACTATCCGCGCATCGAGCGCATCTTCCTCGCCGACGGCGACGCGCTGATCCTGCCGATGGACTACCTGCTCTCCGTCCTCGACTACATCCGCGACCACTTCCCCGAGTGCGAGCGCGTGAGCGCCTACGCCTCGACCAAGGCGCTGATGAAAAAGACCGACGCGGAGCTGCAAACGCTGCGCGCGCACGGGCTGGCGATGGTCTACGTCGGGCTGGAGACGGGGCTGGAGCCGCTGCTGAAGCAGTACGACAAGGGCGTGACCGCCGAGGAGATCATCGAGCACGCGCTGCGCGCGAAGGCGGCGGGGATGGTCGTCTCCGTCACCGCCATCAACGGCATGGGCGGACGCGAGCGCAGCGAGGAGCACGCTCTCGCCACCGCCGCGGCGCTCAGCCGCATCAAGGCGGACTACGTCGCCATGCTGACGCTGCGCGTCTACAGCGGTACGCCGCTGCACGACTGGATCGAGCGCGGCGAGCTGACGATGCTCGGGCCGCAGGAGCTGGCGCTGGAGAACCGCCTCATTCTGCAGCACATCGACAGCGACGGCAGTGTCTTCCGCTCCAACCACGCTTCGAACTACCTCCCGCTCAAGGGCACGCTCAACCGCGACCGCGACGCGCTGATCGGGCAGATCGACAAGGCGCTCGCCGGCGAGGTGCGCTTCCGCCGCGCCGTGGAGCTGGGGCTGTAAGCAGCACGACCAAAAAGCGTCCTGCCGCGCGGCAGGACGCTTTCGTATTCCTTCGTTTTCGTTCCCTCTTATCCGTTTCGCTCGGCTTCCGTTTTCTCCGTTTCGGGCTCCTCCCAGGGGACCATCGTCGCCACGAGGCGGTGGATGGGCGTGCCCAGCTCGTGGAACTTCGCCTCGTAGTCGGTCATGACGCCCTGCACGCCGTTGGCGTGGAGATCGTCCGTCACCTCGCTGAGCGCGAAGCCGAATTGCGGGATCTCCTCCACAGAGAAGGCGAACAGCTTCTCGTTGTCGCTCTTGAACCAGATCTGCCCCTCCGGCGCGAGAACCTCGCGGTAGAGCTTCAGGAAATTTCCGTGAGTCAGGCGGCGCTTCGCCTGGTTGCTCTTGGGCCACGGGTCGCAGAAATTGATGTAAATGCGATCCACTTCACCGGGCGCGAAAAACTCCGGCAGGCGGTTCACGTCCGCGTCGATGAAGCGCACGTTGCGCAGCTCCTCCCGCGCGGCGCGCTCCATGGCGACGACCATGGCGTCCGGCACCTTCTCCACCGCGATAAACAGCACGTCCGGCTCCGCCGCGGCGGTCTCGGCAGTGAAGCGCCCCTTGCCGCAGCCCAGCTCCACGCGCAGCTCCTTCGCCTCCGGCATCAGCTCGCGCCAGCGCCCCCTGTATGCGCAGGGATCCTTGATCTGATACGCCTCGCAGCGCTCCATGCGGGGGATCAGGTTCTTTTTCTTTCTCATTCTCATGGCGGCATCCTCGCTTTCTCCGGCAATGATACCCGAATCCGCCCGCCATAGCAAGAGGCAATTTGTTTTCTACGCAAATATCCCGTTCTTTCTCTTGCAAAACAGCGCGTATTCCCGTATAATGTGACCAACAATGTGCAAGGAGGGATCACCCATGCCTTTTGTCCAGTATGAACCCAAGGGCGACATCGCCTATCTCGTCGTCAACCGTCCCGAAGCGCTCAACGCGCTCAACGCGCAGGTGCTCGCCGACCTCGACGCGGCGCTCGACGCCGTCGATCTCGACCTCATCCGCTGCCTGATCGTGCGCGGCGCGGGCGACAAGTCCTTCGTCGCGGGCGCGGACATCGCGCAGATGAAGGAGCTCGACCCCGCCGGCGGCGAAGCCTTCGGCAAGCAGGGCAACGACGTGTTCCTCAAGCTGGAGCACTTCCCCATCCCCGTCATCGCGGCGGTCGGCGGCTATGCCCTCGGCGGCGGCTGTGAGCTGGCGATGGCCTGCGACTTCCGCATCTGCTCCGACAAGGCGGTCTTCGGCCAGCCCGAGGTCGGTCTCGGCATCACGCCGGGCTTCGGCGGCACCCAGCGGCTCGCGCGGCTCGTCGGCCCGGGCATGGCGAAGCAGATGATCTACACCGCCCGCAACATCAAGGCGGACGAAGCGCTGCGCATCGGCCTCGTGAACGCGGTCTACCCCGCGGACGAGCTGTATGCCGCGGCGGAGAAGCTTGCGGCAAGCATCGCCGCCAACGCCCCCATCGCCGTGCGCGCCTGCAAGAAGGCGATCAACGAGGGTTACGACCTGCCCATCGAGCAGGCGGTCGTGTGCGAGGAAAAGGCGTTCGGCTCCTGCTTCCAGACCGCCGACCAGCAGGAGGGCATGGGCGCGTTCCTGGAGAAGCGCAAGCACGATCCGTTTACCAATCACTAAAGTTCTCATTCTTTCAGGCTTACGCCTGAAAGAATGAAAGGGTTTCACTCCGCTTCCCGCACGCAAAGCGCACGGGCGCTCCGTGCAGGGTGTTTTCTCTGACGCGCGTACTTTTCGCCGTCGCGAAAAGTCGTCAGAAAAAACGATCAGATTCATTTGCCGCCTGCGGGCGTCAAATCGTATTCCCTAACCCAGCGAATCCCTAAATTCAAATACATTACAGGAGGAACACAACAATGAAAGTAGCAGTTTTCGGCGCCGGCACCATGGGCAGCGGCATCGCGCAGGTCTTCGCGGCGAAGGGCCACACCGCCCTGATGTACGCCTCTTCCGTCGCTTCCGCGCAGCGTCACAAGGACAAGCTGGACGCTTCGCTCCAGAAGCGCGTGGACAAGGGCCGCATGGATCAGGCCGCCAAGGACGCCATCATGGCGAATATCGTCGTGGATGAGAAGTCCGCCGCCGCCGACGCCGATCTCGTCATCGAGTGCGTCGCCGAGAAGATGAGCGTCAAGCGCGAGCTTCTCAACGAGCTGGACGCCATGTGCAAGGAAAGCACCGTCTTCGCGACCAACACCTCCTCTCTCTCCGTCACCGAGATGGGTCTCGGCCTCAAGCACCCCGTCATCGGCATGCACTTCTTCAACCCCGTGCCCAGCATGAAGCTCATCGAGGTCATCCGCGGCGCCAACACCACGCAGGAGACCTTTGACTTCATCTACAACCTCTCCAAGGAGATCGGCAAGGATCCGATCGAGGTCGCGGAGGCTCCCGGCTTCGTCGTCAACAAGGTGCTGATCCCGATGATCAACGAGGCGATCGGCCTGGTCGAGACCGGCGTTGCCTCTGTCGAGGACATCGACAAGGCGATGCAGCTCGGCGCGAACCACCCGATGGGCCCCCTCGCCCTCGGCGACTTCATCGGCCTGGACGTCTGCCTCGCGATCATGAACGTGCTGCTCGAAGAGACCGGCGACCCGAAGTATCGCCCCGCCCTGCTGCTCAAGAAGATGGTGCGCGGCGGTCAGCTCGGCCGCAAGTCCGGCAAGGGCTTCTACGACTACAGCAAGTAATCCCGCCTGAAAAAAGAACGCTTCCGAATGAGCCAGACGCATAAGGAAGTAAAATTTTAAGGAGAATGGTGCAGCCTTTCGGGACTGCACCGTTTCCTTTATTACGCCGAAAGACCGATCTTGTACTGTTTGGGATTCGCCTTGATTTCCTCCATCATGCTCTCAACCTCTTTCGTTGCGGGAATGGTGAACATCCCGATTGCGGTAAAGTAGACGTCCACTTTGACGCGGATGTGCCCATCGGAACGGTCGCTGTTGTGAACCTCAATGCGGCGGATCAGCGTGTTCACGATGGTCGGTGTCAGCTCCCGCAGCTCGGTGAACTCCCGCAAGCCCTTGAGCAGCATGTGCAGATCGACCTGCGCCTTGCCCGCTTCTCTGAGCTGCGCTTCACACTCGGCGATGGCCTGCTCCAGTTCCTTCTGCTCGGTCTCGTACATAGAGGACATCTTGGAAAAACGCTCATCGGTCAGTTTACCCATGATGTTGTCCTCATAGAGCCGAGTGATGATGCGGTCGATCTCGTCAACACGCTTCCTGCTGCGAGTCAGCTTGCTTTTCGTCGATTGAATCTCCTGACTGCGGATGCAATTTTGCTGCTTCGCCAGCATAAACAGAAAAACCGGCTGATAACAGCGGACGAAATCGGCAAGGTCACTGACCGCTTCCAGAACGATCTTCTCCAAGGCGGTATCGCGGATATAATGGATGGTACACTCGCCGCGCCCGCTCTTATAATTGGCACAGCGGAAGAACTCCTGATCCCTACGAAGGCTCTTTGCCGCACAGAAATGCAGCTTGGAACCGCAGTCGGGACAGAATACCAAGCCGGAAAACAGGCTCTTTCGCCCTGTTTTGGTGTTCCGCCGCTTGTTTTGCCGAAGCTCCTGCACCCGCAGCCAGGTGTTCTCGTCGATAATCGGCTCCTGCATGTCGGGTATGATCTGCCACTCGTCCTCCGGCTTATAGATGGTCTTGTGGACCTTATAGCTGACGGTCGTGGTCATAAAATTGACTGCGCAACCGGTATACTGACGATTATCCATAATATGAATTACCGTTTCAGGTGACCACGCATAGGGATTGGCAGTGGGCTTGTGACCGGACTTCCGCCCCTGAGACTGCATATACGCAGAGGGAATCAGCACCTTTTCCGCTTCAAGCTGCTTGGCGATCTGGAGCGGTCCCAGCCCATCGAGGCACAACGCAAAGATTTTTCGGACGACCTCTGCGGCAGGCTCGTCAATCAGCCATTTTTCGTGGTCGTTCTCGTCTGCCACATATCCGTATGGCACCGTCGAGCTGATTCGCTTGCCGTTTGCCGCCTTCATCGCCCAGACTGCCTTGATTTTCTTGCTCGTCTGAGCGGCATACCATTCATTAAAAATATTGTGAAAGGGCATCATTTCCGTACCGGTGCCGGCGAGCGTGTCCACATTCTCCTGAATGGCGATAAACTTCACACCAAGCGACGGATAGACCATTTCGAGATAATTGCCGACCTCCAGATAGTTGCGCCCAAAGCGGGAGAGGTCCTTCACGATGATGGTAGAGACCTTGCCGGCCTCCACCAGTTTTTCCATCTTCTGAAACCCCTCGCGCTCAAAGGTCGTACCGCTCACACCGTCGTCATAGAAAAACTGCGGATGGAGATAACCGTTCTTTCTGGCATAATCATAAAGGATTTCGCGCTGATTTTGTATGGAATTGGATTCTTTATCCTCTTTTTCACCGCTTTTGCCTTTTTTCTTCTCCTCATCGGGATCGTCGTCGCTGAGACGGGCATAGAGAGCGGTGATTTTTTCTTCTTCCTGCCCTTTTTTCGTTGCTGTTGCCATACTTCAAAAACTCCCTTCCTGACAACCGGGCATTGCAAAGGCCAACATCACTTTACAATGCCCGATTGCCATAGTCGAATGTGTTATATGAGCTTTTCGTTCAACAGGAGCGCCATAAACTGCTCCAGGACGCTTTCACGCCCATCGGCGCTGAAATGCGTGCTGACCTCATAAGTCGTTCCTCCGATGGTAAGCTCAAAGGCCCCCTCGCCGGGGAAAAGCGCCGCAGGGCTGAAATCATAACTGTTACCCATAAACGTCACCTCACGATCTCTCGTCTCTGCTGCGCTGACGCTTTAGCAGGTCAAGGCCCTTGATGATGTCCTTCCTGATCTGCTCATCGGTGTAGCTTGCAGGAAAATACTTGCGAAAATCATCGCGGCGCAGCCTGATCTGCTCCCGCTGATTTGGCTTTTCCTCCGCCATGACCTCGTCAATGCGGTCAAGGTCTATGCCGCCGAAAAGCTCGGCACTCTCTTTGTGCATCCGCACCGCCTGCGAATACGACGGCGTTGCCTCGTCGCGCTCAATCAGCTCGACAAGGTGCTCCTGTGCGTTGGCCGGCAGGAACGAAAGCTCCACACCTACGGAAATTGCGATACGCTGCTCGTCAAGCAGGTCCAGCAGCGCGGGGATGAGGTGCGTCAGACGGATATAGCGGTGGATTTGGCGCTCGCTTTCGCCCTCTGTTTCGCTGATCTGGGTGACGCTCCACTTCTCGCCGACTTGGCGAGAAGTACCCTGATGACCAAGCGCCTCCATCTTCAGCTTGTAGGCAAAAGCCTTTTCGCTCGGCAGGATGTGCTCGCGGTGGAGGTTGCTGTCCACCAGCTCGATGGCCGCCGCATCGCGGTCCACGGCATGAATAAAGGCGGGGACGGTATCCATCCCTGCCTTCTGCGCGGCGTGGAGCCTCCGGTGCCCGGAGATCACCTCATATTCATCGGTCGTGCCCTCCAACGGGCGAACGATCAGCGGCGACATGACGCCATGTTCCCAGATGCTCTCGGTAAGAGCGTCCATTTCCTCGTTGTCCAGCACCTTGTAGGGATGCCCCTCAAAGGCGTGGAGTCTGGAAATCTCAATATTGATATAGTCTTTCATCTTGAACGATTCCTTTCTTTCTGGAGCGCGTGTTTTTCCATTTCGCGCTCGGATTTCAGCATTTCGTAATAGCGCCGCCATCTTTCTTCGATCCATCTGGCGGACTTGAGGTTGCCCCGCAGGGGCGTGATTTGCTCGGTGGTCTCGGCGATCTTCCGCTTGGTCTCCTCCTCGACCTCCCTGGGCTTGGGACGGCGAAGCGAGTTGCGGCAGAGCTGACGCTCATGCTCCAGCTCCTTGATCTTCGTTTCGGTTTTCGTGATGAACTGGGACAAGTCCTCAGGCGTGTGGATGTCGTTTTCCGACATGAGCATATACGCCGTGTGGAGCCGGTCGAAGCGTTCCAGCTCAGCACGGCCAGACGGCGAAAGCGGACGGTAAGGTATCTCACCTTCCTGTTCGCCGCGTGTCAGCTTCACCATCTGCAAAATGATGAAGAACACCACATCGACGAGAACGGTCACGGTATCATGGGAGTGCTCGATCTCAAAGTCCAACTGCTGCTCCATCTCCAACAGCGGGAAGCGCTTCGGACGATACGGCAGATTGCTGTTCCAACCGTGCAGCGCGGCGGGATCATACAGGTTTATCCTGATTTTCTCCTGAATGACCTCATAGGTGAAGCCAAGTCGGTCGAGGCGGATGCCGCGCTCCCAGTCCGGCGCTTTCACCGTGCCGCGCTGCCAATCGTACTGATAGCCCTTTGACCGGAGCTGCGCGATCACACCGTCAAAGTTCATGGCATAACGCATACTGTCCTCGATGTCGCGTTTCAGCATGGCACGGTGCGTCAGCTTGCCGCTGCGCTCCGCCCAATACGCGCCGCGACTCTTCCCGCCGTAGAAGTTCGCGTTCTCCAAAACAGAGAGCTGGCGCTCCCGGCAAATCGCGTCGGAGATCTCGCGCAGGTGGATGTGGTCGCGGATGTGGTTCTGGAACTTCTTGCCGTCCTTATAGGAAACGGCGTTCACGACCATGTGATTGTGTATCGTGCCCGTGTTCAGATGCGTCGTGACAAGCACCTGAAAGCGGTCGCCCCACATCTGCTTCGCGGTCTCGATGCCGATGCGGTGCGCCTCCTCCGGCGTGACCTCTCCGGGCTTGAAGCTCTGATACCCGTGGTAGGCGACGATTCTTCCTTTCAGCCCGAAACGCTTTTGCACCGCCGCCATATCCTCGTAGGCGTGCTCCGCCGTGCAGTGGACACCGGTGACGAAAAGTCGCTGGTCGGTCTTGTCGTCGTTCTCTGCATAGCGAAGCACCTGGGCGAGATCATCGTCCAGGTACTTCGGGTTCGTGGTCTTGTCGGGATTGTCGGCGTAGGCGATGACAGCGCCGAGCGAGCTGCGCACGGGCCAGAAGCCGGTGGTTGCCATTACCCGTCCCTCCCCGGCGAGATCACCGTCTCGCGCAGGGCGTCGAGCACCTCAAGCACGGCGGCGCTGTTGTCAGCGGTCCGCGCGGCGTCAAGCTTGTCGCAAAGCTCATAGAAGGCGTCGGGCGGGATGGCGCGGGGCTCGTAGCCGAGACAGCGTTGACGGGCGTATTCGGAGAGTTCCAGGCCGCATCTCTTGGCGAAGCGGAGGACTCTCTCTTTTTCGGCGGGTGTCACGCGGAGCGCGATCCGCGCGGTCTTGTTATCATTCATATAAATATCAACCTCACTTTCATGCAGGGGATTGGGGGCGCAGCCCCCAAAGAACGAGCCGCCTCCCGGCGGCTCTGAACCGGAGTTTGTCGAACAAACTCCCTGCTGGTTATTCCCTTAGACACCACCCCTATAGGGCGTGGATGGTTCGGTCGGGCGGTGTCGCGGGCTTTTTGGAGTACGTTGGGCATCGGCAATTCCGCATATACGGGAAAAACGCGCGGGATTGACGGGACCGGAAACGAAGACCGTACAGTCGGCCAAGTATTCGTCACTTTCAGCGGTTTTTACCGTAACTCGAAGCCGGAGAGGAAATCGGACACCTCATCTTCCATCTCCTCATCGTGCTGCTCGCCCGTTGACGGCACTTCCACCGCGATCTGCGGAGCGGACTGTACCGCTGAACGGATCGTGTCGAGTACCTGCTGACAATGAGCGTTCCATCGGGCCTCCTCCGCCTGCATGTCGATGAAGGCGTTGAGCGCCGTGATGACGAGCCGGTTGTTGGAGCCCTTCTCGTTTTGGAGATACTCCCATGCCCTGCGGTCTGTCTCCTTTCGCAGATTGAAGCGGAGCTCTGCCCGCTTGATCGTGTTCATACAACCCCACCGCTTTTCCGGATTTTTATCTCCGCCATCCACTCGTACCCCTTCGCGGTGGCGCAGATGTCGTCGAGAATGAAGGTACGGGAAGCGTCATACTCGCCGAAGTTCTTGATGAGGCAGCCTCCGCCACCCACGACGTAAAGCCGCATCAGCTTGGGATCGAACTTGTGCTTTCGCAGCACGGCGAAGATTTCCCGCACATATTTCCTTGCGGCGTCGGTCATCACGGCGAGATAACCCTCGTCAACGTCAGCGGTGCCGCTTTGCATCACCGCGTTGAGGATGGACTCGTCCACATCAACCTGATACTCCTCCATGAGCGCGGCTCTCATCTTTGCCGCGCATTCCTTTGTCCCGAACTCCTCGGTAAACATCTGCTGCGAGTCGGCGTGATGGTCCGTGATCCGCAGAAGATTCATGGTGCCGTTCCCGATGTCACAGAGCATATGGCTCCCACCGAAGTCGCGGAGTTTATCGGCGACGGCGGCAAAACCCTGCGGGAACACATCGGCTCCGGCGAAGTCGATGTGGTAATCGACGCCGCGAAAGTTGAACTCCACGCTCTTGTTCTTTAAGAGGTAGTCCCGGAACGCCGCGCCTTGCTTCACGACCCATGTGATCGGGAGGCCGACGGCGAGGAACACCTTCACGCTCGTCAGGCTCTCCCTCAGCAGCTCCCGAGCGATGGCAGCGAGGGTCAACACATAATAATCGTCGTCATCGACCTTGCTCCCATCGTAGTCCTTGTGCTTTGCGCCGATCAGGTAGTATTTGCCCTCATAGATGAGCAGGTTTTCCGCGAGAGGTGGCTTGGCGTCATACACCGCTACCCCAGACTTGAAGCAACAGTTCGCGGTCTTGATGTTTCCGTAGCCGTGATCCACGGCAATGATCTTGATTCCGTTCATGTCTTTCATAATCAGTAGACCTCCTTATTTTGCTTGATGATCGTTTCGTACAGCTCCTTTTCAGCCGGTAACACGTTTTCGCGGAAATGCCGGCAGTAGATGGCGCTGGAGCAAATGAGCTGTACGCAGGTTTGCGCGTCGCCATCGTCCAGAAGCAGGCAGTTTCCATCCGAACAGTTGCAGCAGCCGCTTCGCACCAACTGTCGGACAGGCTCGACCTGCTCCGGTTTGATCTTCCATCTCATTGGCAGACCTCCTTTCGTGATTTCGGGCAACAGCAAAGCCGTCGGGACCAACCCCGGCGGCCTTTTTGCTGCCCTCTGCTTGGATAATACGTCGAAATCACGGTTTTCAATGGAATCGCGCAACAAGGTAAAATCAAAAAGCGCAACAACGAGAAATCGTTGATATTAAGCGATTCTTATGGTATGATGGATTTCGATGTACGGAATCGCAGCGTAATTTTCTCAAAGATTTTCAAAAATTCTTTTTCGGTACGGAATATGGTACAATACCTATGGCAGAATGGAGGCTGGGTACATGGCGATGACGTTCTCAGATGGCATTTTCACAGCGGACTATCGGGATGGCTGTGTCTATCTCGGTGGCAAGAAGTATCCTGCCGGATACTTCGTCCTGCAATTTCTGAATCAATACTACGTCAACGATACGGCGGCACGGATCGCGGTGTTCTCCGATGGGATTACTTACAACATCCGGCGACAGCTCCGTTGCGGGTATCTGAACATCGAAGAATATGAAAAGACCGGGCGCAACACGCTGGAAAGCCTGAAGGCGCTGCCTTGGCTTCGACCGTTTGATACGCTGGACGTGGACGCAATGCGAAAGCAGGTGGCGGAGCTGTTCACGGAAGAGAACGGCGAGCGCATCTGCGAATACTTCCGCAGCCGTGACAAGATCAGCGAGACTGATCAGAATCTGGTGGGCGTAGGTGTTATGAACTGGCGCTGTGACCTTTCGTATGTTGAGGAAATGGAGGCGCTGCTATCGGAGGTCAACGCCATCCTCGCCTTTTTTGATTCGCTGAGCGATGATATGACGGACGCGCAGAAGAAGCTCCGTGCATTCATCGCACGTCTCGACGAGGCGGAGCGATTGGACGAGAAGCATCTGCTGCCCATCGCGCTGGACGTGTTCGGCTCGGTGCCGTTCCCGCTGACGGAGGAATACGTCGGGCTGAAAAAGAACAAGCGCAGCACCGAATCAACGGTGGCGCGGCGTCTCCGCTTCGACCAATACTACAGTTTCATCCTGACCGATTTCTTCGAGGGCCTGCACCACGGGCACTATCCGCGCCGCTGCCCGGTCTGCAAGAGCTATTTCCTGATGCAGAGCGCACGACGGACAATCTACTGCTCCGGGATGTCACCTTATGAGGCGCGCGGGAAGCGCCTGACCTGCCGCGCCTACGCTGCCTACGTTCATCGCAAGGAACTGGCGGAGGGCGATCCGGTCACGGACATTTACAATCGCCGGTGCAGCGTGATCCGCGCGGAACTCAGCCGGGACACGATTACGCCGGAGTTTGCGGCGAAGGCCAAGGCACTGGCGCTGGAGCACAAGCAGCGGGCGCAGTTTGACCACGAATACGCGGTCACGCAGTACGAGAAGGATATGGAGTGCGAAAAGCTCTACCACGACGCAGAACACTGAGAGGAGGCGACGGCGGTGCTGGAAATAAATACTTACAAGCTGTATCAGCTCGATCCGGCACCGCCGAAGCGGGAGCCGCAGGAGTGCATCGAGATGTATTTGGAGACCGGCGATGCGGGATTCTTCGCGCAGTTTCTGCACTGGCATGAGCCGAGCGTGAACAAGAAAGTGACTGCTTTTGTGCAGCAATATGCAATGCAAGGGCACTTCGAGGACTTGAAGCAAGCCTATGTGCAGGGCTTGTTGGATGCGTTGGACGGTTACGAAAAAGAAAAAGGCCCGTTCGTCCCATACGCGGAGCGTACAGTCGAACGGGCCATGCACGATTATGTCAGGACGATGCGGACAGGCTGCTCCGTGCCGAACGACACGGAGTATTACCTGCTGAGAAAAGCGATGCGGCTGTTTGCGGAGCACGGCGAAAAGACGGACGACGAGACCGTTGCCGCGATTGCCGCAGCGATCCACCGTGAGCCAAAAACTGCGCTGGAAATGATTCGGAGCGGGACGCAGAATATGCGCGTCCTTGAACTCGACCGCGAAACCGACGACGAAGACGACGAGCCGATGGAGATCGGCAGCCTGAGCGACGAGCCGAGCGCGCTGTTCTTTCAGACGTATCAGATGGACGCGCTGTACGATGCGTTCCGTGGGCTGGACTACAAGGAACGCGAGATGCTGGCGAGACACTATGGTTTCTGTCCGGAGTGCTTCAGTGTCAGGGACAAGGACGGCAGGCCGCTCCAAAAGGAGACATACGAGGATATCATGCTGGATTTCGGGCTTTCCTCGCCGGACACGGTGGAAAAAACATGCAAGCAGGCTTTGGAGAAGATACGGCGGGCAATGAAAGAATATAGGGATGTAAAATGTCTCCATGACGCTTGAATAACGGGCAGGCAAACGGCCTCGTAATACAGGCAATTTGCAGGAAAAGATGCTATTTTTCACGGTTACCATCCCGCTCCCGGAACAGCACAAACTTCTCCAGCGGGAACAGGATCACAAGCTGCAGCGTATTTGCGCACAGCATCGCAATCGTCGGCGCAAGCGCCGTGAGCTTGCCGGTGCTGACGATGGCATTCACGATGACGCCCTGCAGCCATGTTGAAAACAAAATCAGCGCGGCCAACGCCGCCATATAGATGCCGAGGCAGTATTTCGGCACATTCTCCGCGCGAAAGGTTGTTTTACGATTCTGAAAGTAACCGTAGATGTTTGCTGCGGCGTTTGAAACGAGAAACGGCAGCACATATCCCCAGTTGTCGTTGCCTTCACCGACTGCCGAGGCGGAAAAGATGCCGCGCAGGAAAGCCGGCAGCGGCGCGCTCCTACCCTTCAGGCCGAAGTACAGCGTGTTGACCAGTACAAGCTGGATCACGCCGACAACGCAGCTCACCAGTAAAAATTTGGCGACCTCGCCAACGCTCTTCTTCATGCTTTTGATGCTCCTCTTCACTCAGCCGACACGATAAAATTATAGAATGCTATCAGCTGAAAAAATGAAACAAGCGGGGCCTCGCGTAAAGTCGAGACCCCGCTTTCACTGGACATATGCGTTTTAACGTCTGCGGCGTCTTTTTGCAGCACCAATCACAATGGCTGCGCCTGCGGCGGCCGCGGCTGCGATGCGCTTTTTTCGGTCGTTTGCGATATCCTGTGCCGCGGATTTGACGGTTTCCTTAACCGTTTCCGCATCCGGCAGCTCACGCGTCGGGAGCGTGTCGATCACACGGTAACGCTTGAGCAGTTTCTCAACGTCCGTTCCTTCGAGCCTGCCCAGCACCGCGCGGAACACGGCGTCGGTGATGAAGTTCGAGCTCATGTCCGTCAGCGGCTTGCCGTCACGCAGCTTGATGGTCGCGTTCAGCAGGTCGCGCACATCATAGGTGCTGCCCCAGACCTCCGGCACGCCGCGGTCGACGTTCAGCAGCGTGTAGACCGCCTCCATGCCGGTGCGCATCGAATACTCGGTGGTAAAGATCGTGTCGCGCGCAGTTTCGGCAAACTGGCCGATAAACGCAAAGTTGACAGCGCCCTCCGGCACGACCTTCGGGCGGTCGCTGTCCGTGCGCGGCATAAAGAACGCCGTGACATAAGGCATCATGACCGGGACGGTGTTGCAGCTGCTGCGCGCCAGCTCCTTGATTTCATTCTCCGGCACGCCAAGGTGATACAGCCACTCCTGACAGATCTCCTCGCCGGTGCAGTCGCGCATCGCCTTTTTGACGTAATCGCCAGGACGGTCGGTGAACAGGCTGTACACCCACACAAGGCACTGATCCTTTGGCTGCTCGCGGAACTGCGGCTGGCGGTTGATGGTCCAGCTCAAAAGCCAACCGGAATCCTTGACGGTGACGATGCCGCCCGTGACAACCTTGCCGGTGAACGGGTCACGCTTGCAGATCGCCTTGATATACGGGATGACCTTTTGATCCAGTGTCGTGACCGTCGCGCTCATCCAGTTGGTCTGCTCCGCGTCATAGCAGAACTTCTCCGGATTGCCGAAAGCGGGATCCTGCGCGGCGATCTTGCGCCACATATCCCAGCCGCCGCCCGGCTTGATCTCCGTGTTGAACTCTGCGGGCTCGGTCTGGGAGCCAATGGTCGAGCCCTCGACGCAGCCGCCGTTCGTGATGAACACGAGATCGTTTTCCGTGAGGTCGACGAACCGCTGTTCGCCGTCCGCCAGCAGCTCGATACGCTTGGCGAGCTTCGTGCCGGGCTTGATGTCAAACTCGACATTGACGACCTTGGTATTAAAGTGGAACTGCACGCCGAAGCTCTCCAGATACTTCACCATCGGGAGGATCATGCTCTCGTACTGGTTGTAGCGCGTGAAGCGCAGCGCCGTGAAATCGGGCAGACCGCCGACATGGTGGATAAAGCGCTTAATGTAACGCTTCATCTCCAACGCGCTGTGCCAGTTTTCAAAGGCAAACATCGTGCGCCAGTAGAGCCAGAAGTTGGAGTTCAGCACCTCGTCGTCGAAATAGTCGGTGATGGGCTTGTCGTAGAGCTCCTCATCCGGTGTAAAAAACAGCTTCATGATCTGCATCTGCGCCTTGTCGGAGATGGCGAACTTGCCGTCCGTGTGCGCGTCCTGACCGCGCTTTTCGGTGGCGCGGCAGAGAGAGTAGTTGGGGTCCTCCTTGTTGAGCCAATAGTATTCGTCGAGGACGCTGACGCCCTTCGTCTCAATAGACGGGATGGAGCGGAACAGATCCCACATGACCTCAAAGTGGTTGTCCATCTCGCGCCCACCGCGCATGACATAGCCGACGCCGGGGACGTTCCATCCGTCGCACGCACCGCCGGCGATGGGGTCCTTTTCAAAGATGTGGATGTTCTTGCCTTTCATCTGTCCATCGCGGACAAGGTAGCAGGCTGCGGACAGCGCCGCGAGGCCGGTCCCGACGATGTAGGCGGATTTGTGATCGACGCCCTCCGGCTTCTTCGGACGGGCAAAGGCTTCGTAGTTGCCGCTGGAATAGTACATGGTGTGACCTCCTTTTTGAAATCCATCGCCATTTCGCTCGCCGCTTGCGCGGCAGCCGCGACGTATGGCTGCCTTACGAGTTCAGCATAACCCGATGATACACGCATTTCCATAGACACAAAATGCCCGCTGCCCAAATTTCGGACAGCGGACGCAAATTGTTCAACTTTTGGACATTTGGAGTGATTTGTCAGGAATGGACGCACATTATAGCGCAAGGAGCAGCGTGCCAGCCGAGATCAGAATCGCTCCCAACGCTGATTTCCATGTGAATTGCTCATGCAGGAAAATAACGGCAAGCACCAGCGTGATCACGACACTCAGTTTGTCAATGGGCACGACCTTGGACGCTTCGCCGATTTGCAGCGCCTTATAGTAGCAGAGCCACGACGCGCCCGTGGCAAGGCCGGACAGAATCAAGAACAGCCAGCTCCGCTGCGTGATGTCGGAAATGCCATTTTGCGCGTTGGTGAGAAACACCATCCCCCACGCCATAACGACGACAACCACAGTTCGGATCGCCGTGGCAAGATTAGAATTGACCCCCTCAATGCCAACCTTTGCCAATATGGAGGTACATGCCGCGAAAACGGCGGACAGCAGGGCATAGATAAGCCACATGAATATCACCTCAAGGCAAGAATAATGCTTGGCAAGAGAACTGTCAACAGGTCAGGCGGTATCCGTGCGAAAGCGTTCCAGTGCCCGTGGAATATCGCCCTCGATCAATGAGGAAACGCGCGAAACGATCTGTTTGGGATCGGGTTTCATGTCCTGCCGGATCCAATCCAGCATGACACCGACAAAGGCGTACTTGTAGAAGTCCGCGATGAAGCGTTTATCCTCGTCCTTGACGCGCATCCCCGCCGCACACTCATTCACTACGCCGATCAGCAGTTGATAGGTCACGGCGTAGAGGTACGCCTCGATCTGTTCACGGCTCACGGAGCGATAGACGTTCAGAATGAAGGGCTTGTTGTCCTCCACCGCGCGAAAGATATCCAGAAATCCCTGCTCCCAGGTGTCATAGGTCTTATTGCCTTCGAGCGCGCGGCTGGCGTCCTCATGGCAAGACCATTCGACGAGATCGTAGATATCCTTGAAATGGTAATAAAAGGTCGCACGACTGATACCGCAATCCTCCGTGATATCGTTGATGGTGATTTTCGTGACCGGCTTTTGCAGCAACAGCCGTTTCAGCGACGCTTCCAAAGCGTGTTTCGTAATTTCAGACATAATGCCTCCTTTGCACAAAAATCAGACACACAGGCGCTTTTGCCTATTTACTTCGCGACGGATTTCCACTATTCTATTTCTGCCTTTCCGCGCCTTCATTGCAGATGGGCCGAGCACGGAAAGAGTATCGACCATGAAAGGAACGCAACGGTATTATGGACAAAGATATCAAAGAGGCTGCAAAGCAGCTTAAAAGTGAGATCAAGGCCGGCTTTGCCGAAAACAAGGACAATCTGAAAGAGGTCAAGGGCGAGCTCAGGAAAATGCGCCACGAACTGAAGGATAAGGTCAGCGAGATCGACGTCCAGGAGCTGGAAGCGAAAAAGGACGCGCTTCTCATGGAGGGCGAGATCAAGAAGGAGAAGGTCGAGGCCGACCTCCGCAAGCTCAAGGAGGACGCCGAGCTCAGGGCGCAGGTCATGAGAGAGACCGCCGAAACGAAGAAAAACGCATAACTGCCTGAAAAGAACCGCTTCGGCGGTTCTTTTCCGTTTAAGAGCTTCGCCTTTCGCGTATTTTCTCCAAAGCGCCCCGCGCCTCCTGCAAATGCTCCTGCAACGGGCGCACCGTATGTAACGGGAAGAAGAAACGCTGACGGAGTTTTGCCCGCTCCCGTGCGGCATGGATATGCGCCTTGAGATTTTCATATTTCACAATGACGCCATTCTCCTCCGCAAAGCGTTTGAGGCGCGAGATCAGTTGAACGGAATAGGCAGCGTCAATGGTAAACACGCCAAAAAAGAATCCGATTACGAAGGAAAACGCGAGGTTGTTCGCAAGCCAAAGAAGCGCGTCCAAAATGTAAGCGTGGATCAGAAAATAGTACACCGCGCCGAGAAGCGCCCAAAAGAAAGAGAACAGCGGGCAAATCAAACCGTTGATATTTCCCCGCAGCATGCTGTAATCCCACAGGCGCACCTTCGCGATTTTCAGCAGCAGGATGCCCGCGAGGTATTCGATCACAGTCATACTGACCGCCATGCCGAAGAACAACAATGCCCGTCCCGCGGCAGAGTTCTCGATGCCTGTTTCGTCGCCCATTTCGGCGAGCAGATAGAGGATACACAAGCCAAATCCGTAGAGCGGAACGTAGGGCCCCACGCAAAATCCGGGGTTGATCCATCGGTGTTCGGGGTTGGAGGCGGAGAAGAACTTGCGAAAAAGCACCTCAAGCCCCCAGCCGAGCAGCGAGCCGAGGAAAAAGAGGTAGGCAAGGATCAAAAACGCACTCATGACGCACCTCCTCCTGCGTGGCCGTTTCTCTGCAAACGACAGGTCTGCAAGTACATAATACAGACTGCCGTGTGACCTTGATACAGACAAATCGGCGCAAACTTCCAAAAATCAGACAAAGCAAGCAAAATGTCTAAATTTTGGGCAATGGTTGTTGTTTGCCCGTTGAGAACGGCTCCCTTTCCGAGTAAACTTCGGCACAAATCAGGCCGAACGGCCAAGGAAAGAGTGATAGCTATGAAACACACCAGCAAGCAATGGATCGCCGCGGCCATGAGCGCGGTGCTGACGCTCTCCTGCGCCACGCCCGCCTCTGCCGCCGCGCCCGCCGTCCCTGTCAGCGACGGACGCAAGATGACCTGCGACGAGGCGTACTACGCCACGCTCGACTACTACGGCAACCTGACGGACGGCAGCATCGTCAAGAGCTACGTCCTCAATGGCGCGACCTCGATCACCGACTTCGGCGAATACGAGAGCGTGTCGAACCTGACGGACAGCACCGTGCCGGCAGAGAGCGCGAAGCGCGTCGCGTTCGACTTCGCCGACGCCGCGCCGACGCACTTCTATTTTGAGGGCAAGACCACGAAGCCCTACGAAAACCTGCCGTGGACGATCTCACTCAGCTACACGCTCAACGGCGTGCCGATGAAAGCCGAGGACATCGCGGGCAAGACCGGCGTGGTGGAGATCCTCATCGACGCGATCCCGAACAAGAACGCCGACGAATACGCCCGCAACAACTACACGCTGGAGGCAATGTCCATCTTCAATCAGGACGACATCCTCTCGCTGGATGCGCCCGGAGGCCAGACGCAGCTCGTCGGCAACCTGCGCGCGGCGCTGTTCATCACGCTCCCCGGCGAGGAGGGGCACTACACCATCCGCGTCGGCACGGACAGCTTTGAGTACGGCGGCATGACGTTTTTGATGGTGCCCGCGACGCTCTCCCAGCTCGAAGAAATCTCCAAGCTGGGCCAGCGCAAGAACGATCTGGAGGACAGCTACAACAAGCTCTCCGGTAGTCTCGACACGCTGCTGGAATCGCTCGCCGACATGGAGGGCGGCCTGAACGGCGCGGCGGCGGGCCTCGACCGGCTGAACAAGGCGCGGGCGACCATATCCGCGAACAAGGGCAAGGTCTACGATGACGCGGACGAGCTGCGCGGCAACATTGACGACTTCCTCACCGTACTCGACCCGGTCAGCGGCCAGTTGGAGGACGCCGGCGACGCGATCAGCGAGACGAACGACGCGCTGCGCGAGCTGGTGGACGGCACGAACGGGCTCAAGGGCGACCTCACCAAGCTGGAGAAAGACCTCAAAGCCTTGCAGAACGGCAAGGGCGACACGAAGGAAGTCCTCTCGGACATTGGCAACCTGCGCGGCTCGTTGCTGCGGCTCAAATCCGCGCTGAACAACGTCAAGACCGGCAGTATCTCCACGATTGACAATCCTCTGTCCGGCATGACCTCGGCGGAAGCGGAAAGCGCGCTGAAGCAGGCCAATATGCTGCACGACGTCTACATGGGCGCGACTGCTGACAGCACTGAAACAGCGATAAAAGACGGTTACGATGGCGGCAACTTCGAGCAGTTTTTGGCTTCGTATTTGCAGACTACAACGGGCGGTAACTTGCCGAAAGCGACTGCCACAGCGAAAGCCGCGGAAATATATAACATCTATTATGGCTATAACAGCGCAGAGAAAGCATCCGACGCCGTCTATGCCAAGCGCGGCTATACTGCGGAAACCAAAGCAACTGCGACAACTGCGGTAAAAGAAGAAGCCGCTCTTGCTGAGGCATATTGGAAACAAGCCGAGCAACTCTATCCCACCTATTACAAGTACGCGATGGATTTGACCGATTTCATCAAGGCGGCGCTGACGGTCAACTATTCCAAAACGCCGAGTTTGGCAACGCAGTATTCTACAGGTGGCATGACCACTTATATTGGTGTAACTCTTCCAGTAATATATGCGGTTTGTACCGCGACGAGCGCAGACGAGGCCGGTACAATAGCAGAAAAGCTGGTAAGTGATTCGCTTTCCAGTCAAAAGGATGATATAAAGAAAAATGCTGCCACATTATATGCTATCTATCAAACCGTTTATCAAACTTGCTCAAACTACAATACAAATCCTATTGACGCACCAGACAATGTTAAATCCGCAATTATCGGAAATTTAACTGCAAGCATTAAGCAAAGTAATTCTTCAGTGGGTGACGCAGATGCCCAAAAGCAAGCCATCGAGACCTACGAAAGCGTTGCCAGCGCATACGGCATCAAAACCGCGTTCGCCGACGCAAAAGGCGTGGAAAATCCTTCCGTTTCATCCCGCCTAAACGGTAATCCCCTCGACTTTGAGCATTTCCTTTATGCCATTCTGCGTCTCGACACCGATCACCGTGCCAACGCGAAAAAAGAGGCCGCCAGTCTGTATAAGGTCTATACGCTCAACGAGGAACTGGACAGCGGCGCGCTGGGGGTCGTTCTCAAGAACACCGATTCCATCAACTCCACCGTCAACAACCTCAACAAGAATATCAACGACCTCAACCAATCCCTCGCCAGCCTCGCGGGGCTGACCGGCCCCTCCTCCGAGCTGATGCAAAAGCTCGCCGATCTGAGCGACGACATCGAGGATCTCAGCGGCCTTGTGGACGACGCCGACTCGCTCATCGGCAACAGCGCCGGTCTCGTTGACAAGTTGCCCGGCATCCTCGACGATGTGGACGCATTGCAGGACGTGATCGACAAGTACGAGCCTGTGGCGCAGGACGCCATCGACAACGCGCAGGACATCGCCTCAACGATGAACAAGACGCTGGAGGATACCGGCACCTTCGCCGATTCCTTCGAGGACTTCATGCAAACCTCCGGCTACGAGCTGGACGAGGGCACCCGCGCGTCCCTCTCCTCCCTCGCCGCGACGCTGCGCGACGTGGCGAAGTCCGTCTCCACCACGAACGACGTCAAGGACGCGAAGGATATCGTCAGCGAGCTGATCGAGGATACCTGGAACGACTACACCGGCGACGTGAACAACCTTCTGCTCATGGACGCCGCGGCGGAGCCGGTCTCGCTGACCGATCCGCGCAATCCCTCGCCCAAGAGCGTGCAGGTGCTCATCCGCACGCAGGAGATCAAGGTCGAGGAGCCGGAGGCCGTGACCGTATCGGCGAACACCTCGACGGCAGAGACCGGCCCCTCTACCTTTTGGGGCCGCGTCGCCGCGATGTTCACGACCATGTGGAGCGCAGTCGTCGGCAGGCTCCATCATGCGTAAAGGAGGCTCCCCATGCTGGAAAAGATCGCAAAGGGCCTGACGCGCAAGCCGCTCCTTGTGCTGATCGTCGCGCTGGCGCTGCTTGTCCCGTCGGCGAT
>JBGVBS010000038.1:0-129808 GCA_045225715.1 Oscillospiraceae bacterium | reverse complement strand
TTTCCTGTGTTTTGAGCGCCGCCCTTGCCGGACGGCGCTCAGCACTCATTTTGTCAAAGCCTATTCTGTTATCTTTCTGACATTGGGGCGGCGGGAGGCCTTTTGTAATGGTTTTACGAATCGGAGAAATCAAGTTGACTTTATCGATATACTGTGTTACCATGATAAAGCAAAAACCGTATTGAGGTGCCTTATGAAGCTCGACGATTCGATCCTGGACAGCAGGGAAAAGCTGGCGTTCGCGCTGCGCGCGCTGTATCAGCGGCGCGGCTGCACACGCTATCACATGAGAAAATTCGAGGAGTATGATCTGTACGCGCGGAACAAGGATTTCCTCCTCTCGGACCAGATCATCACGTTTACCGACACCAACGGGCGATTGATGGCGCTCAAGCCGGACGTGACGCTCTCCATCGTCAAAAGCGTCAAGGACGCGCCGGACACGCTGGAAAAGCTGTGCTATCATGAGAGCGTGTACCGTGTGTCCAAAGGCTCGGGCACGTTCCGCGAGTTGATACAGTCGGGTGTGGAGTGTATCGGCGCCGTGGACGAGCGCTGCGTCGGCGAGACGCTGCTGCTGGCGGCGGAGAGCCTTGCGCTCTGCGCGGAGCATTGGGTGCTGGAGGTATCGCACCTCGATATTCTCCGGCACTTCGTGCACGACCTTTCCGGGGATGACGCTGTGCGGCGTGACCTGCTCAAATGTGTCCGGGAGAAGAATCTGCACGGCATTTCGGGCGTCTGCCGCGCCGCCGGCGCGGCACCGGAGAAAGCGGAGGCGCTGTGTGAGTTGCTTGCGCTCCACGGCAGCCCTGCCGATGTGCTGCCGGAACTGGAGAAGTTGTGCGCGAAGCGCGGGCTGGACGCGGAGCTTTCGCACCTGCGCGGCATACTGTCCGTATTGGACGGCACGGGCGCGGAGAACAGGGCGCGTCTGGACTTTTCGCCGGTCAGCAATCTGAATTATTACAACGGCGTCCTGTTCACGGGCTATGTCGAGGGCGTCCCCGGAAGCGTGCTTTCCGGCGGCCAGTATGACCGGCTGATGCGCAGGATGGGCAGAAGATCGAAGGCGGTGGGCTTTGCGCTCTACCTTGACCTGCTGGAGCGCTTGGATGACGCCGCGCCCGAAGGCACGGACGCGTGAGGAACGGAGGAAACGTATGCTGAATATCGCGCTGCCCAAGGGGCGGCTGGGAGAGACGGTCTACGGGCTCTTCGAGAAGGCGGGCTTTCCGTGTCCGTCGCTGCTGGACCCCGGACGAAAGCTGATTTTTGAGAATGAAGCGGCAGGCGTGCGCTACTTCTGGGTCAAGCCCTCGGACGTGGCGACTTACGTGGAGCGCGGCGCGGCGGACGTCGGCGTCGCGGGCAGGGACATCCTGCTGGAATATGAGCCCGAAGTCTATGAGCTGCTCGACCTCGGCGTGGGGAACTGCCGCATGGCGGTCGCCGCCCCGGAAAACTATCGCGACGACCGGCAGCGTACGCTGCGCGTGGCGACGAAGTTTGCCAACATCGCCCGCGACTACTATGCCGCGGCGGGGCGCGACATCGACGTGATCCACCTCAACGGTTCCATCGAGATCGCGCCGATCCTGGGCTTGTCCGACGTCATCGTTGACATTGTCGAGACGGGCACGACGCTGCGGGAGAACCATCTTGCCGTGGTGGAGACGATCGTTCCGATCAGCGCGCGGCTGATCGCAAACAAATCGAGTTATGTGTTCAAGACGGAACAGATCGAGCGTCTGGCGCGAGAGCTGGCGCGGCAGAAGGAGGAGCGGATATGATACGCATCATGCGCTGCGGCGAGACGCCGAACGGCGACATCTTCCGCCGCAGCCTGAACGAGAGGGACGTCAGCGGCGCGGTGTCGGCGATCATAGCCGACGTGCGCGCGCGCGGCGATGCGGCGCTTTATGAATACGCGGAGAAATACGACCGCGCGAACCTGGCTTCGCTGGAGGTCAGCCGCGAGGAGCTGGACGCGGCGCTGGAGCAGACGGAGCCCCGCTTCCTTGCGATCCTGGAAAAGGCGGCGGCGAACATCCGCCGCTTCCACGAGCAGCAGAAGCGCTCGGGCTTCGTGCTCGGCGGAGAGGACGGGACGCTGATCGGTCAGCGCGTATCGCCCATCGAGCGCGTGGGGCTCTGCGTTCCTGGCGGCAGCACGCCGCTGGCGTCCACGGTGCTGATGGACGCCATTCCCGCAAAGCTCGCGGGCGTGCCGGAGCTGATCCTCGTCACCCCCGCGAAGCCGGACGGCAGCATCGACGCCGCGATCCTGGCGGCGGCGCGCGTCGCGGGCGTGGATCGCGTGTTCAAGCTCGGAGGGGCGCAGGCGGTGGCGGCGCTCGCCTATGGCACGGAGAGCGTGCCGAAGGTGGACAAGATCGTCGGCCCCGGCGGTTCGTTTGTCGCGGAGGCAAAGCGTCAGGTCTTCGGCGCGGTTGCCATCGACCTGATCGCCGGACCGAGCGAAGTGCTGATCGTCGCCGACGGCAAGAGCAGTGCGAAGCAGGTGGCGGCGGATATGCTGGCGCAGGCGGAGCACGATGTGATGGCGGCGGCGGTGCTGGTGACCGATTCCGCGGCGCTGGCGGAGGCGGTGCGCTCGGAGTTGGAGACGCAGCTCTCGCAACTCCCGCGTCAGGAGATCGCCCGCGCGTCCATTGAGAACAACGGGCGCATCATCGTTGCGGACGACCTCGCCGTCGCGCTGGATATCGCCAATGAGATCGCGCCGGAGCATCTGGAGCTCTGCGTGGACGAGCCCTTCGCGTGGCTCGGCAAGGTTAAGCACGCGGGCAGCGTGTTCCTTGGCAGGAGCGCGCCGGAGGCGCTGGGCGACTATCTCGCCGGCCCCAATCACACGCTGCCGACCATGGGCGCGGCACGGTTTTCCAGCCCGCTGTCCGTGGACGACTTCGTGAAAAAGACACAATTTATCTACTACACCGCGGACGCGCTGAACGCCGTCGCGGAGGATATCGCTGTTTTCGCGCGCAAGGAGGGGCTGGACGCCCACGCCCGCAGCGCCGAAGTCCGAAGGGAGGAAAACGCATGAGCCGCTTTTTCAGCGCGAAATACAAAAGCCTGGAGCCTTACACCCCCGGCGAACAGCCGCAGGATCAGCAGTATGTCAAGCTGAATACCAATGAGTCGCCGTTTCCCGTTTCGCCCAAGGCGGCCGCGGCTGCGGCGGAGGCGGCGGAGCGGCTGCGCCTCTACTCCGACCCCGAGTGCCGGATGCTGACGCCGAAATTCTGCGAGGTTTTCGGCCTCGCGCCCGACGAGGTGATTTTCAACAACGGCTCGGACGAGACGCTGAACTTCGCGTTCATGGCGTTCTGCGACGAGACGCACCCCGCCGTGTTCCCCAACATCACCTACGGCTTCTATCCCGTATTCGCGGAGATCAACCGCGTGCCGTATGAGGAGATCCCCCTGCGCGAGGACTTCACCATCGACGTAGACGCCTACTGCGGGATCAACAAGACCGTCTTTATCGCCAACCCCAACGCGCCGACGGGCATCGCCCTCAAACGCGCGGAAATAGAGAAGATCTTGCGCACGAATCCGAACAACGTCGTTGTCATCGACGAGGCGTACGTGGACTTCGGCGCGGAGAGCTGCCTGCCGCTCATCAAAAAGTATGACAATCTGCTGGTGGCGCAGACCTTCTCCAAATCCCGCTCCATGGCGGGCGCGCGGCTGGGCTTCGGCGCGGGAAATCCGGAACTGATCCGCGACCTGAATACCATCAAGTATTCGACCAACCCCTACAACATCAATACCATGACCATGGCGGCGGGCGTCGGCGCTCTCAGCGACGAGGAATACACGAAGGCGAACTGCCGAAGGATACAGGAAAACCGCGCCTTTACCGTGGACGCGCTGCGGAGCATGGGCTTTACCATCCCCGACTCGCAGGCAAACTTCATCTTCGCCAAACATGAGCGTGTGGACGGAGAGACCATCTACCGCGAGCTGAAGAAACGCGGCGTGCTGATCCGCCACTTTACGAAGCCTCTGATCCGCGACTACAACCGCATCACCATCGGATCGCGCGAACAGATGCAGATCTTTCTGGATACGCTCAGGATCGTATTGGAGGAACGCTTATGAGAACGGCTGAAATCAAGCGCACCACGGCGGAGACGGATATTTCGCTTTTCCTTGACCTCGACGGCAGCGGGAAAAGCACGGTGGAGACCGGCTGCGGCTTCCTCGACCATATGCTGACGCTGTTCGCGCGGCACGGACGCTTCGATCTGACGGTCAAGTGTTCCGGCGATACCTGGGTGGACTACCACCACACGACCGAGGACATCGGCATCGTGCTGGGGCAGGCATTCGCGCAGGCGCTCGGCGACAAGCGCGGCGTCAGACGCTACGGCAGTATGCTGCTGCCGATGGACGAGGCGCTGATCCTCTGCGCGCTCGACCTTTCCGGACGGGCGTATCTCGGATACGAACTGCAAATCCCAACGGAGAAGGTCGGCGACTTCGACACGGAGCTGGCGAAGGAGTTCTTTTGGGGCTTCGTCCGCACCGCCGCCTGCACGCTGCACCTGCGCCAGCTGGCGGGAGAGAATTCCCACCACATCATTGAAGGCGCGTTCAAGGCGTTTGGCCGCGCATTGCGCGAAGCGGTATCCATCGAAGAGGCGTACCGCGATGAGATCCCCTCCACGAAAGGAATGCTGTAATGGTTGCTATCATTGATTACGGCGTGGGGAATCTATTTTCCCTGCAAAGCTCCTTTGCCGCCATCGGGCAGGAGGCGGTCGTCAGCTCCGACGCCGCCGTTATCCGAAGCGCGGACAAGGTATTGCTGCCCGGCGTTGGCGCGTTCCGCGACGCGGCGCGAAAGCTGCGCGAGAGCGGCATGGGCGCCGTGGTGCTCGACGAAGCGAAGCGCGGCAAGCCGTTGATGGGCGTCTGCCTCGGAATGCAGCTGCTGTTTGACAGAAGCTACGAATACGGCGAATATGAGGGGCTGGGCCTGCTGCGCGGCAGCGTGCGCCCCATCGCCGATGTGATCCCGAAGGATTACAAGATCCCGCAGATCGGCTGGAACGCGCTGACGATCACGCGGCAGACGCCGCTGCTGGGGCGCGTCCGCGACGGCGACTGCGTGTACTTCGTCCACAGCTACTACGCCGCCGACTGCGATGACAGCGTCATCGCGACGACGGAGTACGGCGCGCCGCTGACCGCGGCGGTGGCGAAGGACAACGTGATGGGCTGCCAGTTCCACCCCGAGAAGAGCGGCGAGGTGGGCCTGAGCATCCTTCGGGCGTTTTGCGAGGATCTGTGATATGGTGATCTATCCTGCCATAGACCTGTACGACGGCAAGGCGGTGCGCCTCTACAAGGGCGATTACGCGCAGATGACCGTCTACAGCGAGAACCCGCCGGAGATCGCGCGCGATTTTGCCCGCGCGGGCGCGACGCACATCCACCTCGTCGATCTGGAGGGCGCGAAGAGCGGCGCGACGCCGAACTTCGAAACGGTGCTTGCCATCAGAGAAGCCTCCGGCGCGTTCTGCGAGATCGGCGGCGGCGTCCGTTCCATGGAGATCGTCGATCGTTACCTCGGCGCGGGGCTGGATCGCGTCATTCTCGGCACCGCCGCGCTGACCGACGAGGGCTTTTTGCGCATGGCGGTGGAGAAGTACGGCGACAAGATCGCCGTCGGCGTCGATATGCGCGACGGGTTTGTCGCCATCAAGGGCTGGACGGAACAGTCCGAAACGGACGCGTTCTCCTTCTGCCGCAGGATGCAGGAGATCGGCGTGAAAACGCTCATCTGCACCGACATCTCCCGTGACGGCGCGATGCGCGGCACAAACCGTGATTTATACAAGCGGCTTTCCGACGAGCTCGCTTTGCAGATCATTGCCTCCGGCGGCGTTTCAGCGATGGACGACGTGCGCGCGCTGGCGGAGATGGGGCTGCACGGCGCGATCATCGGCAAGGCGTATTACACCGGCGCGATCGACTTGAAGGAAGCGATCGGGGCGGCAAAGGAGAGGAACGCATGATTACCAAACGCATTATTCCCTGCCTGGATGTGCGGAACGGCAGGGTGGTCAAGGGCGTCAATTTCGAGGGCCTGAACGACGTCGCTTCCCCCGCGGAGCTGGCGAAGTACTACAGCGCCAACGGCGCGGATGAGCTGGTGTTCTACGACATTACCGCCTCCGCCGAGGGACGCGCCCTGTTCACCGACATCCTGCGCGAGACTGCGCGGAACGTCTTCATTCCGCTGACCGTCGGCGGCGGCATCAACACCGTGGACGACTTCGACCGCGTTCTGAAATGCGGCGCGGACAAGGTCAGCGTCAACTCCGGCGCGATCCGCGACCCTTCGATCATCGGCGAAGCGGCGAAGCGCTACGGCGACCAGTGCGTTGTTCTGTCGGTTGACATAAAACGAGTTGACGGCGTGTTTCGCGTCTTCGCCAAGGGCGGACGCGAAGACACGGGCATGGAGGCGATCGAGTGGATCCGCCGCTGCGTCGGCGACGGCGCGGGCGAAGTCGTGGTCAACTCCATCGACACCGACGGCGTCAAGGGCGGATTCGATCTGGAGATGCTCGCGGCGGTCTGCGAAGCGGTCAGCGTGCCCGTTATCGCCAGCGGCGGCGCGGGGAAGATCGAGGATTTCCTCACGCTGTTCCATCAGCTTCCCAAGGTGGACGCCGGGCTTGCCGCGTCGATCTTCCACTTCGGCGAGGTTGCCATCCGTGATCTGAAAGCCGCGATGGCGGCGGACGGTATTCCCACACGACTGTAAAGGAGAGAGAACGTTGGTTGACATAAAAGAACTCAAATTCGACGAGCGCGGTCTGATCCCCGCCATCGTCGTCGATTCCGCAACCAAGCGCGTGCTGACGCTGGCGTACATGAACGAGGAGAGCCTGCGCATTTCGCTGGAAAAGGAGCTGACCTGCTTCTGGAGCCGTTCGCGGCAGGAGCTGTGGCTCAAGGGCGAGACCAGCGGCAATTATCAGCACATCGTTTCGATCACCGCCGACTGCGACCGCGACGCGCTGGTCGTGCTGGTGGAGCCGGACGGCCCTGCCTGCCACCTCGGCACGGAGAGCTGCTTTGAGTATCCCGTGTGGGAGAGCGACACGCGCGAGAGCTTTTCGATCCGCAGGCTGTATCAGATGCTGCAAAGCCGCGAGCGCGAGCGTCCCGAGGGCTCGTATACGTCCTATCTCTTCAATAAGGGCCTGGATAAGATTTTGAAGAAGATCGGCGAGGAGAGCGCCGAGGTCATCATCGCCGGAAAGGCGCAGGATAAAAAGGAGACGATCTATGAGATCGCCGATCTTGCCTATCATGTGATGGTGCTGATGGTCGAAGCGGGCATTACGCCGGAGGATATTCGCAAGGAGCTTGCCTCGCGCCACATCATCGACCACAAGGTCAAGCAGGAGAAGATGGTATGATCTCCTTCGACCTGCACACCCATACGACGTATTGCGACGGGAAAAACACGCCGGAGGAGATGGTGAAGGCCGCGCTGGACGCGGGGCTTTCCTGCATCGGCTTTTCCGGTCACGGATACGCGCCCTACGACCTTGACTGCTGCATGACGATCGAGGGCTCGGCGGCGTATCGCGCCGAGATCGCGGCGCTGCGCGACAGGTATGCGGGGCGTATCGCGATCCTCTGCGGCGTGGAGCAGGACTACTGGTCGGACGCGGACACCGAACCCTACGAGTACGTCATCGGGTCGGTGCATTACGTCAAAAAGGACGGCGAGATGCTCTGCGTGGACAATACGCCGGAAATCACGCAGGCTGCCGTCGAGCGGCATTTCGGCGGCGACTGGTACGCCCTTGCCGAATCGTACTTTGATACCGTGGCGGACGTGGTGAATCGGACAAGGTGCAGCATCATCGGGCACTTCGACCTGATCTCCAAGTTCAATGAGAAATGTCATTTTTACGATGAGCGGCACCCGCGCTACGCTGCGGCGTGGAAGTCGGCGCTGGACCGGCTGCTTCCTTACGGCGTTCCGTTCGAGATCAACACCGGCGCGATGTCGCGCGGCTGGCGCACGGCGGCGTATCCGTCGGCGGAGATGATCGCATATATCCGCGCACGCGGCGGGCGCCTGATCCTGTCAAGCGACAGCCACAGCGATAAAACGCTGCGCTATGCCTTTGAGGACTATGAAAACCTGGGCGATCAACTGATTACCGATTGGGCGGACGCGCTGTGACCGGCGCGCGATTGTCTCGGCATGGAAAAACCCACCTCATATCGCTGCGATATGAGGTGGGTTTTTCCATGTAAGTGTGTCAGGAGCGCTCGAAGATCCGCCTTACACGGATCACGCCGTCGATCTGCTCCAGGATCGGCACGGTGTCGGAGGGCATCGGCTGCGCCAGGTCAAGCAGCGTGTAGGCATATTCGCCGCGCGCCTTGTTGGCGAGGTTTTCGATGTTCAGGCCGTAATTGCCGAAGAAGGTCGTGATCTGGGACAGCATATTCGGAATGTTGCGGTGCAGCACCGCGACGCGCGCCTCCGTCTCACAGACGCCGGCGTTGATTTCCGGAAAGTTGACCGAGTGGGAGATGTTGCCGTTGTCGAGGTAGTCCTGCAGCTCATCCACCGCCATGATGGCGCAATTGTCCTCCGCTTCCAGCGTGGAGGCGCCGAGATGCGGCAGCACGACGGCGTTCTTCATATGGACGCTCGTCGGGTTGGCGAAGTCGCTGATGTAGCAGCGCACCTTGCCGCTCTCCAGCGCCGCCGCCATGGCGGCCTCGTCCACCAGCGTGTCGCGGGCGAAGTTCAGGAAGCGCACGCCGTCGCGCATTTTCTCGATCTGCTCCGCGCCGATCATGCCCTTGGTCTTCTCCATAGCGGGAACATGGATGCTGATGTAGTCACAGGCAGCGCAGATCTCTTCCACGCTTTCGGCATGGCGCACGGAGGGGCTGAGGTGCCACGCGGAGCGGATGGAGAGGTAGGGGTCGTAGCCGTAGACGGTCATGCCGAGAGACACGGCGGCGTTCGCCACCAGCACGCCAACCGCGCCAAGGCCGATCACGCCGATGGTCTTGCCGAGGATCTCGTTGCCGGAGAACTGCTTCTTCGCTTTCTCGGCGAGCTTGGCGATGTCGGCTTCATCTGCGTTGGAGCGTACCCACTCCGCGCCGCCGACGATGTCGCGCGAGGCGAGCATCAGGCCCGCAATCACAATTTCCTTGACCGAATTCGCGTTCGCGCCCGGCGTGTTGAACACGACGATGCCCTGCCCGGTGCAGCGGTCGATGGGGATGTTGTTGACGCCGGCTCCGGCGCGCGCGATGGCGCGCAGCTCGCGCGGGAACGTCATATCCTTCATCTCGGCGGAGCGGACAAGGATGCCTGCCGCTTCGTCCGGCGTCTCAATGATGGAATACCCTTTGCGGAACCGGGCGGTGCCGATCTCCGCGATATTGTTCATGCAGTAGATCTTGCGGTCTTTGCGATCCTTCATCATGAGAAAACGCTTCCTTTTCGTTTGAATTATCCCCATTATGGCACAACAAAACTGCGTTTTCAATCGCAATAATCTACACATTTCATAAAAGGAATTGCAGGAATTTGGTCATTTTTTCGGATTGGGCTTACATGCAGACATCCTCATCAACCAGCTGCATGACGCTGACCTCGAACGCTGTGCGCTCCACGGGGCCGCTGTCGAGCATTTTGGTGTAGTTGCGGCTCTGCACGCGCCCTTCGATCGCAAGACGTTCTCCTACGTCCATGTCCGCGACGGCTGCCGCCACCTGCCCCCATGCGATGCAGGGCAGATAGTCCGCGCGGCCATAATGCCGATTGACGGCAAGGATGATGTCGCAGATGCTGCGGCCCAGCGGCGTGCGCCGCAGGTGCGGCTGCTTGCAGATGACGCCGGAGAGCAGGATGCGGTTCAAGTATCCGCCGGCGCCGCGCTCCAGCTCCTGCGCCAGCACGGTGATGATGAGGCGGCTGCCCTGCCCGCTTTTGTTGTTGAACGAGCGGAGCTGCCCGACGACGCGCAGGCTGTCTCCCGCGCCGATGCGGATACGCTCCAGCTGGCTTTCGCTGACGACGACGTTTGGATGATCTGCCTGACCGGACAGGCGATCCACCCGCAGCGGGAATTTGTAAAACCGCTGGCCATGGTTCTCGTGGGAAAAAACCGGCGCCGCCTCCGCGGCGCCCCAAAGCTCCACATAGTTCCGGCATAGTTCCATAGGATGTCTCATACCCCTTCATTGGCAGTTTTGCTTCATCCTATGAAAGAAAGCGCCGCGGTATGACCGCGGCGCTGACGTGAATGATGTTTGGCTTCCTTTTCCTGCTTCGTTATGCGATATGTCCTTTTGCCTTGATAACCTCGATGACAGAATCCACGTATTTCTCGCAGATCTCGTCGCTGCCCGCCTCGACCATGACGCGGATGACCGGCTCGGTGCCGGACTCGCGCACCAGGATGCGGCCGTCGCTGCCAAGCTCGTCCGCGACCTTCCTGACCGCAGCCTGGACGTCCGGGTCGTTCTGCGCTTCGGGCTTGCTCTTGACGCGGACGTTCTTGAGCACCTGCGGATAGAACACGACCGGCGCCGCAAGCTCGCTCATGGGCGCGCGCTTGGCAAGCAGCACCTCCATCATCTTGAGGCTGGTGAGGATGCCGTCGCCGGTGGTCTCGTACTTGGAGAAGATGATATGGCCGGACTGCTCGCCGCCGATGCGGTGGCCGTTCTGCACCATGTTCTCGTAGACGTACTTGTCGCCGACCTTGGTCTTCTCGTAGTCGATGCCGGCCTTGTCGAAGGCCTTGTAGAGCCCGAAGTTGCTCATGACCGTCGTGACGACCGTGTTGTTGAGCAGTTTGCCGCGCTCTTTCATGTATAGGCCGTAGATGTAGAGGATGTGGTCGCCGGTGACGACATTGCCCTTCTCATCGACGCAGAGGCAACGGTCGGCGTCGCCGTCATAGGCGAAGCCCACGTCCAGCTTGTTGTCCACGACGAACTTCTGCAAATGCTCGATGTGCGTCGAGCCGCAGTCGGTGTTGATGTTGTAGCCGTCGGGCGCGTCGTTCATGACGAAGACCTTTGCGCCCAGCGCTTCGAACACGCCCCGGGCGATCTGCCACGCCGCGCCGTTCGCCACGTCCAGACCGACCTTCATGCCTTTGAAGCTGTACTTCGACATGGAGATCAGGTGGCCGATATAGCGGTTGCGGCCGGCGACGTAGTCCACCGTGCGGCCGATCTCCTGACGCTCCGCCACGGGGATCTCAAGCTTGCCGCCAATGAAATCCTCGACCTTGAGGATCGTCTCCTCGTCCATTTTCTCGCCCTGCCCGTTGAGCAGCTTGATGCCGTTGTCGTAGAACGGATTGTGGGACGCGGAGATCATGATGCCGCAGTCGAAGTCGTCCACGCGCGTGATGTACGCGACGGAGGGGGTGGTGGTAACGTGCATGATGTAGGCGTCCGCGCCGCTCGCCATCAAGCCGGTGCAGAGCGCGTACTCGAACATATAGCTTGAACGGCGCGTGTCCTTGCCGATAACGATTTTTGCTTTTTTGCCCTGATTCGCGCCGTAGTACCAGCCGAGGAAGCGGCCGATCTGGATCGCGTGCTCAAAGGTCAGGTCTTTGTTCGCTTCGCCGCGGAAGCCGTCGGTTCCGAAATATTTGCCCATTATGCTTCTTCCTTTTTCCTGATGATTTCACCGCTGTCCTTGTGGATGCTGTACGCGGGCACGACGCCGCGGACGCAGGACGTGGGATAGACGTTGCTCCAGCGGCCGATGACCGTGCCGGGATTGCACACCGCGTTGCAGCCGATCTCAACGTGGTCGCCGAGCATCGCGCCGAACTTTTTGATACCGGTTTCGATGCGCTCCTCGCCGTCGCGCACGATAACGAGCTTCTTGTCCGCCTTGACGTTGGAGGTGATGCTGCCCGCCCCCATGTGGCTGTAATAGCCGAGAATGCTGTCGCCGACGTAGTTGTAGTGCGGGGTCTGGACGTGGTCAAAGAGAATGACGTTCTTCAGCTCCACGCTGTTGCCCACGACGCAGTCCGCGCCGACAAGGGCGCTGCCGCGGATGAAGGCGCAGTGGCGGACCTCGGTGTTCGGCCCGATGATGCAGGGCGCGCCGAGGTAGGCGGAGGGGAAGACCTTCGCTGTCTTATGCACCCAGACGTGTTCGCTGACTTCCTCGTAGTCCTCGCCAAGCGTGGGGCCGAGGGAGAGGATCATGTCCTTGATGCCCTTGAGCGCTTCCCAGGGATAGGTGAACTGCGCGAGGTAGTCCTTTGCCAGCGTATGGTCGAGATCGTACAGATCGCCGATGGTATACATGCCTTACAGTCTCTCCTTCTTCTCAATGTCGAGGAAATACTTGTAGGTGTCCACGGTCATTTCGCCGCAGGCGGCCTCGTCGCAGGCGATGATCGCGCCGTTGTGCATCTGCAATGCGCTGCACGTCCACTTTGCGCTCACATCGCCCTCGACCACCTTTGCCAGCGCGCGCGCTTTGTTGTGACCGTTGATGAGGATGAGCACTTCCTTCGAGTCCGTCACGGTGGCGACGCCGACGGAGAGCGCCTGGGCGGGCACCTTCTCCGGGTCGTTGCCGAAGAAGCGGCTGTTGACGATGCGCGTGTCCGTGGTCAGGTCGCGCACGCCCGTGCGGGAGGTCAGACTGGTGTAGGGCTCGTTGAACGCGATGTGGCCGTCCACGCCGATGCCGCCGAGAAACAGATCCACGCCGCCGTAGGACGCCATCTTCTCCTCGAAGCGCGCGCACTCCGCCGTCAGATCCTCCGCCATGCCGTTGAGGATGTTGATGTTCTCGCTCTTCATGTCGACCAGATGATCGAACAGGTTCTCATGCATGAAGTACCAGTAGCTCTGGTCATGCTCGCGGGGCAGGCCGACGTACTCGTCCATGTTGAACGTGACGACGTTGGCGAACGACACCTCGCCCGCCTTGTTCATGCGGACAAGCTCCTGATAGGTGCCGATGGGGGAGGAACCGGTGGCAAGACCCAGCACAAAAGGACGTTCTTCCTTGTGCGCGTTGATCTTCGCGGCGATGTAATGTGCGGCCCACAGGCTCATATTATCGTAGTTTTCCTGAATAACGACTCTCATTTATGTTTCTCCTTCGGATTGATTTCCGATGCTGTTTTGCTCCTTCGGTGTTGGGGGAGCCTCTGTTGCGGTTTTCATTCCGCTTTTTACGCTCCCGTTCTCGACCCCCGAAACGGCCGTGGCAGAATCCGCCGAATCTTTCGATAACTGCCACCCCTCGTCACCCTCTTGTCGGGCCCGGCGCTAACCGCTCTCCGAATACCTCCTCACGGGAGAAAACGGTTTTGTGGTAACAATGAACAGTTTACCCCAATATATGGCGGTGTGTCAAGCTTTATGTATGTGTATGACACAAGATGACAACACTCCTCCGTACATTGACAAAACACGGCGCGCTCTCTATAATGGTGCCAAATTAGGAATCGGGGGATGACGGATGTTCAAAACGCGGACATGGGTGATCGTTCTCACGGCGGCGGCGCTGGCGCTCTCCGCCGCGGCGTACCGTACCCTGTCGGCAAAGCGGGAAACGCGCATCGTGCGGATCGTGCAGGGCAGCGACGTGCTGAGGGAGATCGATCTCAGCCGCGTCGCGGAGGAATACAGCTTCACTGTGGACGCGCCGGACGGCGGATACAACGTCGTCACCGTGCAGCCCGGGCGCATCTGCGTGTCTGAGGCGGACTGTCCCGATCAGATCTGCGTGCTCCAGGGCTGGCTGAGCGACCAGACGATGCCGATCGCCTGCGTCCCGCACCGCTTGGCCATCGTGTATCAGGACGCGGCGGATGCCGACGCCGCGGTAAAATAGGGCCTGAGGCGGTATGAAGACGAAGCAGCTTACGAAACTCGCCCTGCTGACGGCGATCGCGCTGATCCTTTTCACCGTCGAGGCGCAGATCCCGCCGCCGGTGCCGATCCCCGGCGTTAAGCTTGGGCTGGCGAATATCATCACGGTCTATGCGGTATTCCGTTACGGGCCTCGGGACGCGCTGCTTGTGCTGCTTGCGCGCGTGCTGCTCGGCAGCGCCTTTGCCGGATCTCCGGCAACGCTGCTCTTTTCCCTCGGCGGAGGGCTGCTCTGCTGGCTTGTTATGCTCCCGCTGCGGCGCATCCTGACGGAGAAGCAGATCTGGGTCTGCGGGATCCTGGGCGCCATGGCGCACAACGTCGGGCAGATCGCCGTCTGCGTCGCCGTCTACGGTACGACCGCGGTGCTTGCCTATCTCCCGGTGCTGTTGCTTTCCGGTATGGCGACCGGCCTGTTCACAGGCTTTACATCGCAGTTCCTGCTCGCGCGCATGCGCGCCTCCCGCGCTTTCGGCGCTTTCGGCGAAGCGGCACAAAGCGATGCTGAGCGCCGGAATTGATTTTATGCGAATTATCGCTTGACAATTCCGCGGCTTTATGGTTTTATTTGAGCAACTGAATATTGCAATGAAAGGATAGAGGCGCGGTTATCAAAAGTACCGTGGATGGAACAGGCGCGCAGAGCCGTTGTCCGCGGAAAAGGGGTCGCCGCCGAAGTGGGAGCGTCGCGAGTTCCCGCTGGGCAAACGGAGAAGATCCGTTTGACTGTCGCGTTTGCGGAGTGCTATGGATTGATTGCGGCTTTTCCCCGGACGAAGGGATGAAAAGCAGGATTGACGAGGAACACGACGGGACGCAAGCGTCCTGTCGTGCTTTTTTCATTGTCTTGAATTGCGGTAGACGGCAAAAAATATACTGAACCTGCATAAGGAGAGCAAAACCATGAACGAGAATCTGATTTTCCGCGGCGTAGCCACCGCCCTCATCACTCCGCTGAACGAACGCGGCGTGGACTACGACCGCCTCGGGCGCGTCATCGACTGGCAGATCGAGCAGGGCGTGAACGCCCTTGTCATTGCCGGCACCACCGGCGAGGGCTCCACCCTTGACGACGAGGAACACCGCGCCGTCGTCAAGTACAGCGTCGAGCGCACGGCGGGCCGTGTTCCCGTCATCGCGGGCACCGGCTCGAACGACACCGCCTATGCCGTCAGCCTGACGCGCTACTGCTGCGAGGTCGGCGCGGACGCGATGCTGGTCGTGACGCCGTACTACAACAAGGCGACGCAGAAGGGCCTTGTCACGATGTTCAAGACGATCGCCGACAGCTCCACCAAGCCCATCATCCTCTACAACGTCCCTTCCCGCACGGGCGTGAACATCGAGCCGTCCACCTACGCGGCGCTGGCGGATTATCCGAACATCGCCGCCATCAAGGAAGCGAACGGCAACATCTCCAAGATCGTCGAGACCGCGGCGCTCGTCGGCGACAAGCTGACGCTCTATTCCGGCAACGACGACCAGATCGTGCCGATCCTCTCCATGGGCGGCCAGGGCGTCATCTCGGTGCTGTCCAACGTGGCGCCGAAGCTGACGGTCGAGATCTGCGAGCGCTGGTTCCGCGGCGACGCCGCGGGCGCGGCAAAGCTTCAGTGCGAGCTGCTGCCGCTCATCAACGCCCTGTTCTGCGAGGTCAACCCCATCCCCGTCAAGGCGGGTATGGCGGCGATGGGCTGGTGCGAGAACTATCTGCGTCTGCCGCTCACGCCCATGGAGCCGGAGCATGAGGAAAAGCTGCTCGCGCTGATGCGTCAGCATGGGCTGATCTGAGAAAAGAGGGATACTGTGAGAATTCTTGTCAGCGGTCTCGGCGGCGCGATGGGACGCGAGGTGGCGAAGCTGGCGCTCGCGTATTATCGGGATTCGGAGCTTGCCGGCGGCGTCAGTCCGCACGGCTGCGACGATTTCGGCGTTCCCTGCGCGAAGAGCTTTGACGACGCCGTGACGGATGTGGACTGCATGGTGGACTTTTCCCACCACAGCGCCACGGAAGAGCTGCTGGCGTTCGTGAAGCGGCACCGGCTGCCCCTCGTCCTCGCTACCACGGGGCATACCGGGGAGGAGAAAGCGGCGATCCTCGCCGCTTCGACGGAGATCCCCCTGTTCTTCTCAGCCAACTGCTCCCTCGGCGTGGCGCTGCTCATCGAGCTGGCAAAGAAGACCGCCGCGGCGATGCCGGACGCGGAGATCGAGATCATCGAAAAGCACCATGACCGCAAGCTTGACGCGCCCAGCGGCACGGCGCTTGCCATCGCGGACGCGATCCGCGAGGTCAGACCCGAGGCGACGGTCGTCACCGGACGCAGCGGACACGGCAAGCGCACGCCGGACGAGATCGGCATCCACGCCATCCGCATGGGCAATATCGTCGGGGAGCATGAGGTGATGATCGGCACGAACAGCCAGACCATCACGCTCAGGCACGAGGCGCACAGCCGCGCGCTGTTCGCCGAGGGCGCCCTCGCCGCCGCCGCGTTTTTGCAGGGCAAAGGCGCGGGGCTGTACGACATGAAATCCATGATCGCGCTGTAACAAGAAAGGCTTTGATATAGGAGGTCGTTATGAGACTCGCAATTTACGGCTACGGCAACATCGCGCGGGGCGTGGAGTGCGCCGCTGCGCAGAATCCCGACATGACGCTCGCCGGCGTGTTCACGCGCCGCGCTCCCGAAACCGTCAGGACGCTGACCGGCGTGCCGGTCTGGGCGGCGGCGGAGGTCGACGCGCATCTGGGCGACTTCGACGTGCTGGTCATCTGCGGCGGCAGCGCCACCGATCTGCCCGAGATGACGCCGATGCTGGCGAAGAAGTGCAATGTGGTGGACAGCTTCGACACCCACGCCCGCATCCCCGAGCATTTTGCCAACGTGGACGCGGCGGCGAAGGCGGGCGGACACGTTGCGCTGATCTCCGGCGGCTGGGATCCGGGTATGTTCTCGCTCAACCGGCTCTATGCCTCCGTCATTCTCCCGGAAGGCAAGGACTACACCTTCTGGGGCCGCGGCGTCAGCCAGGGCCACAGCGACGCGGTGCGCCGCATCGCGGGCGTGCTGGACGCGCGGCAGTATACCGTTCCCATCCCCGAGGCGCTGGACGCGGTGCGCAGCGGTTCCATGCCGGAGCTGACGACCCGCCAGAAGCACCGCCGCGAGGTCTATGTCGCCGCGGCGGAGGACGCGGACAAGGCGGCGATCGAGCGTGAGATCGTCACGATGCCAAACTATTTCGACGAGTACGATACCACCGTTCATTTCATCACGATGGACGAGATGAAGCGCGACCACGCCGAGCTGCCCCACGGCGGCTTCGTGTTCCGCACGGGCAAGACCGGGCTGCACGGCGAGCACAGCCACACCATCGAATACCGCCTGACGCTGGACAGCAACCCCGAGTTCACGGCGGGTGTGCTGGTCGCCCTCGCCCGCGCGGTGGGCAGGCTCTCGCAGCGCGGCGAGACGGGCTGCAAGACCGTGTTCGACATTGCGCCCGCCGACCTCTCGGCGCTCTCCGGCGAGGAGCTGCGCGCCCATATGCTGTAAAACAAGAGGATATTGATATGTTCACCTGTGACAACCTCGGCGTCAACGGCGCGGGACATCTGACCTTCGGCGGTCAGGACGCCGTCGCGCTTGCCGAACGCTACGGCACGCCGCTCTATCTCATGGACGAGGATCGCGTGCGGCGCAATTGCCGCGTTTATCTGGACGCCATGCGCAAGCAATTCGGCGTAAACGCCCTGCCGCTCTATGCGAGCAAGGCGAACTCGTTCGCGCAGATCTACCGCATTATGTCCGAGGAGGGCATGGGCGTGGACGTGGTCTCCCGCGGCGAGATCCACACGGCGGAGAAGGCGGGTTTCGATCTCTCCCGCGCGTATTATCACGGCAACGCCAAAACGGACGCGGACATCGCCTTTGCCATCGGGCGCGGCGTCGGCTGCTTCGTCGCGGACAACGCCGACGAGCTGAACGCCATCGAGGCGGAGGCGGCGCGGCAGGGCAAGGCGCAGAGGGTGCTGCTCCGCGTCACGCCGGGTATCGACCCGCACACCTACGCGGCGGTCAGCACCGGTCAGGTGGACAGCAAATTCGGCGCCGCCGTGGAGACCGGACAGGCGCGTGAGCTGACCGCGCTGGCGCTGTCCCTCCCGCATGTCGAGCTGGAGGGCTTCCACTGCCACGTCGGCTCGCAGGTGTTCGCCGAGGACGTGTTCGAGCGCGCGGTCGTCGTCATGCTGCGCTTTATCGCGGACGTCCGCGACGCGCTGGGCTATACCGCCAAAACGCTCGACCTCGGCGGCGGATACGGCGTCCGCTACGTGGACAGCGATCCGCCGCTGGATATCGCGGCAAAGATCGGCGAGGTGGCGAGGGTGTTCCACACGACCTGCGCGGAGCTGGCGCTGCCCGAACCCGCCGTACTGCTGGAGCCGGGGCGCAGCATTGTCGCCGACGCGGGGCTGACGCTCTACGCCGCGCAGTCGATCAAGCGCATCACCGGCTACAAGAACTACGTCGCCGTGAACGGCGGTATGACCGACAACCCGCGCTACGCGCTCTACGGCAGCCGGTATACCGTCCTTCCCGCGGATGATATGAAAGCCCCGCGCGATTTCTGCTGCGATCTTGCGGGCTGCTGCTGCGAGAGCGGCGACATCATCCAGCCCGATGTGCTCCTGCCGGAGGCGACGCGCCGCGGCAGCCTGATCGCGGTTTGCACCACGGGCGCGTACAACTACGCCATGGCGTCGAACTACAACCGTGTGCCGCGCCCGCCCGTCGTCATGCTGCGCGGCGGCGAGAGCTATGTTGCCGTGCGGCGCGAGACATTTGACGACCTTACCGCGCTGGATCAATAAACTGTAAAACTATAAAAAACGAGCAGGAGCGCCCGCAAGGGACGTTCCTGCTCATTGCTTGTGAACCTTACCGCGTCTGCCCGCAGCCGCGGACGACGTACTTGTAGGTATTCAGCTCCTCCAGCCCCATGGGGCCGCGCGCGTGGAGCTTCTGGGTGGAGATGCCCATCTCGCAGCCGAGGCCGAATTCTCCGCCGTCGGTAAAGCGGGTGGAGGCGTTGACGTACACCGCCGCGGCGTCCACCAGCGCGGTGAACTTCGCCTCGTTTTCCGGCGTACGGGTGACGATCGCCTCGCTGTGACCGGTGGAGTGCGCCGCAATGTGCGCGATGGCGGCATCGGCGTTGTCCACCACCGCGACGGCGAGGATATAATCAAGGAACTCCGTATCGAAGTCTTGCTCGCCCGCCGGCGTGCCGGAAATGATTGCCGCCGCGCGGGGATCGAGCCGCAGCTCCACAGGAACCAGTCCCGCCGCCTCGCGCTCCGTCACCAGACGCGCGCGCAGTTTGGGCAGGAATTCCGCGGCGATCGCCTCATGCACCAGCAGCACCTCCTCTGCGTTGCAGACGGAGGGGCGGCTGGTTTTCGCGTTTTCGATGATGTTCAGCGCCATGTCCTGATCGGCGCCCGCATCCACGAAGACGTGGCAGATGCCGGTGCCGGTCTGGATGCAGGGCACCTTGGCGTTTTCGACGCAGCGGCGGATCAGACCCGCGCCGCCGCGGGGGATCAGCAGGTCGACCAGCCCGGCCGCCTTCATCAGTTCGTCGGCGCTGCGGTGATCCGTGTCCTCCACAAAACCCACCAGCTCCGCCGGAAGGCCCGCGTCCTCCAGCCCCATGCGGATGGCGCGCACGATGGCGGCATTGGAGCGGAACGCCTCGCGTCCGCCGCGCAGCACCACGGCGTTGCCGGATTTGAGCGCCAGCACCGCCGCGTCGGAGGTGACGTTGGGGCGGCTCTCGTAGATGATCGCCACCACGCCCAGCGGCGCGGAGGTTTTCTCAATGACCAGCCCGTTCGGACGCTCGACTCGTGTGATGACACGCCCCTCGGGGTCGGGCAGCGCCGCGACCTCGCGCACGCCCTTCGCCATGTCCGCGATGCGCGCGGCGGTGAGGGTGAGTCGGTCGATCATCACGCTGCCGTATTTCTCACGCGCCGCCTCCACGTCCTCGCGGTTGGCGGCAAGGATGCTGTCCGTCTCGGAGAGAAGCCGCTCCGCAATGGCAAGCAGCGCGGCGTTTTTCTTCTGCTGCGCGCCGGTGAGCGCGCCCAGCGCCGCGCGGGTTTCCGCAAGAACGTCGTGCGTGCTCTTCATGCCTGCTTCCTCCCGATGAACCGTGTTCCGACGGACTTGCCCGCCAGTACGTCGTAAATGATCTCCGCGCGCGCGCTGTTGACGATGACCATATCCGTCCCGGCGTCCATGCAGAGCTTCGCGGCGGTGAGCTTCGTGGCCATGCCGCCGGTGGAGAGCATGGTGCCGCCGCCGCCCGCGCCCGCCAGCATCTCGGGCGTGATCTCGCGCACCTCGCGGATGAGCGTCGCGTCGGGGTCGCGGCGCGGATCGGCGGTGTACAGCCCGTCGATGTCCGTCAGCACGATGAGCAGATCCGCCTTCACGCTCGTCGCAACCATGGCGGAGAGCGTGTCGTTGTCGCCGACGGCGATCTCCTCGGTGGAAACCGTGTCGTTCTCGTTGATGATGGGCAGGGCGCCCAGCTCCAGCAGGCGGTTCAGCGTGTTGGAGAAATTGCCGTAGCGCCGCCCGTCGCGCAGATCCTCGCCGGTGAGCAGGATCTGGGCGACGGTGTGGTTGTATTCCTGGAACAGCTTGTCGTAAATATACATCAGCTCGCACTGGCCGACGGCGGCCGCTGCCTGCTTGGTGGGCATGTCCGAGGGGCGGCTTGACAGGTTGAGCTTGCCCACGCCCATGCCGATGGCGCCGGAAGATACCAGCACGACCTCGTGACCGGCGTTCTTTACGTCGCTGAGCACCTTGCACAGATGCTCTACGTGCCGGATGTCCAGGCGACCGGTGGGGTGGGTCAGGGTGGAGGTGCCGACTTTGATGGTCACTTTCATCTGTATCACCACTTTGCTTTCAAGATTGCGAGATTGTACCGCATTTTTCGCCGAAACACAAGACGGCGGAGTGGAATTTGCGCCGCTTCTCAAACGGCCTGCGTTGTCTCAGGGGGCAAACCCTTGTTCTTTTTGCCGATGTTGTCGATGACGCAGTAATACACCGGCGTGAACAGCAGCGTGATGACCGTCGAGATCAGCATACCGCTGACCATCGTCACGCCCATGTCGCTCATCATCTCGTTGCTCTGACCGATGCCGAGCGCCAGCGGCATGATGGCGAGGATCGTCGTCAGCGTGGTCATCAGCACGGGGCGGATGCGCAGCGGACAGGCGTTGAGGATGGCGGTCGTGCGGTCCTCGCCGCGCTCGCGGCGCTGCTTGATGTAGTCGATCAGGATGATCGAAGCGTTGACCACCGTGCCGGCGAGCATGATGAGCGCCACCATGGAGATCATGGACAGGTCGCGCCCCGTCAGCGGCAGAGCGAACAGCGCGCCGGAGAAGGCTACCGGCAGGATCATCATGACGATGACCGGCATGACGAAGGACTCAAACTGCGAGGCAAGGACAAAGTAGACAAGCCCCATTGCGACGATCAGCGCCAGCGTCAGGTCGTGGAAGTTGTCCGCCATCTGCTCGTAACCGCCGCCGATGGTCGCCTCGTAACCGTCCGGCATCGTATAGTTGTCGAGGATCGCGCGGATCTGTTCCGTGATGGCGTTCGTATCGCCGCTGAGGCTGGAGCCTGTGATCGTCACCGCGCGGGACTGATTGACGCGCGAGATCGACGCGGGCGCCAATTCCATATCGACCTGCGCCACGGAGGAGAGCGCCACCGTGCCGCCGTAGGGCGTCACGACGGGCATGGAGCGCAGCGCGTCCAGACTGGCGGACGCCGCGCCGTCGCCGCGCACGACAACGTCGATCTCCTTGTTGTTGAGGTTGACCGTCGTCGCCGTCGCGCCGGTCAGCTCAGAACGCACCGCCTGGCCGATCTGCGCGGCGGTAAGCCCGTATTGCGACGCCGCGTCTCGCTTCATCGTCACCTTGACCTGCGGGATGTCGTCGCTGACCGTGGATCTGACGTCAATGGCGTCGGGCAGCGCCGCGATGGGTGCCATAAGATCGTTCGCGATCATGGTCAGCGTGTTGTAATCCGTGCCCGTGACCTGCACCGAAATATCGCTGCCGGTCATCATCTGGCTCATATCCATCGCGCTGATCGTGTACTCGCAGCCCGCGATGTCCGCAAACGCCACGCGCAGATCGTTGGCGATCTCCGTTGCGTCCCGCTCGCGGTCTTTCTTCGGGACTAGAATGACGCCGACCTCGTTTTCCGTTTCGCCGACGCTGTACCAGCTGCCCTCCGCCTCGGGGACGCGCGCTTCGATGATGTCGATCATCTGCTGGGCGATGACGGAGGTATCCTCCGCGTTTGAGCCGATGGGCATCGAGATGGTGCCCTGAATGATGTTCATATCCATCGCGGGCAGCAGCACCTGCTTCGTGGAGAGGCAGGCGGCGACGAACACCGCCACCAGCGCCGCAGAGACAGCGACGCCGAGGCCGAGGTGCTTCACAAAGTACGCCAATACCCTGCGGTAACCGGCGAGGAAGCGTTCGCCGAAGCTGCTGCCGTTCCGTATTGCGCTGCGTTTCATGTGATGCGCATGGACTTTCTTCTCATCAAGCAGGAAGTAGCAGAGCAGGGGCACCAGCGTCACCGCGATGGCGAGCGAACCGAGGATCAGGAACGAGATCGTCAGGCAGAAGTCTTTGAAGATCATGCCGGCCAGGCCGTCCGCCACGCCCAGCGGCAGGAACACCGCCACGGTCGTCAGCGTCGAGGCGGTCAGAGAAAGCATGACCTCCTTTGTGCCCTCGACGCAGCTGGTGTAGCGGTCGTGCCCCTCGGCGGCGTAACGATAGATGTTTTCCAGCACGACGATGGAGTTGTCCACGATCATGCCAACGCCCATGGCGACGCCGCCGAGCGAGAGCATGTTCATCGTCAGGTCGCAGACGTACATCAGCACGAATACCGTCAGGATACAGACGGGCATCGAAACGGCGATGGCGAGCGTCGCGCCGAAGCGCCGCAGAAACAGGAACACGACGATGGCGGCAAGGCCGACGCCGAGGATGATGTTCTCGATCGCCGCATTGACGACGATGTTGATGTATTCGCTGGCGAGGTAGGGCGTCTCAAACACCACGGAGCTGTTCTTCTCCGCAAGCTCCGCCATCTTTGCCGCCGCCGCGTCGGCCACCGCCGCCTCATTGGCGCCGGACTGCTTGGAGACCTGCAAAAACACCGCGGGGATGTTGTTCATCCTGCTGATGTCGCGCTGCTCCGTCGTTTCAAGAACGACGTTCGCCACGTTGCCGAGACGCACTGTGCCGCCGGTCTGCAGGGGGATGATGACGTTTCTGACCTCCTCGACCGTGCGCAGCTGGGCGTCGGTGGAGACGGTCAGCTTCTGGCTGCCGTTTTCCAGATCGCCGCCCGGATAGAGCAGGTTTTCGGCGACGAGGATCTGCGAGATATAGCTGTTGGAAAGGCCCAGCCCGCGCGCCTTTGCCGCGTCGACCTCCACCGCGATCTGCTGATCGTATCCGCCATAGCAGCTGACCGACGCCACGCCGTCGATGCGCTCCAGCGCGGGAACGACGATGTCCTCCGCCAGCGTCTGTACGCCGGACAGATCCTCGCCCATCAGCGCAATGATGGCGGTCGGCATCAGGTCGCTGACGTTGATGTTCATGATGACCGGCTTGGTGCAGTCCTCCGGCAGGGTCAGCGCGTCGAATTTTTCGCGCAGCTTGGTCGCCGCGATGTCCAGATCCGTGTCCTGAACATACATGATCGTGATCGTGGACAGACTGTCCGCCGACGTGGAGGACACCTCATCCACGCCCGGAACGGACATGATCGCGGATTCCAGCGGGCGCGTGACCAGCTGCTCCATGTCCTCCGGGGCCGCGCCGTTGTAATAGCAGTAAACGACTGCGGCGGGGTATTCCATGTTCGGCAGCAGCGCGAGCTGAAGCTCCCGCAGATAGACCACGCCGAAGATCGAGATGATGACGAACGCGAGGATCGTCGTGACCCGGTGCCGGATGCAGAATTTTGCAATCGTTCCGCCCATGGCTCAGCCTCCGACCACGCGCACGGCGTCTCCGTCGCCCAGATACTGCTGGCCGACGACGACCAGCTGCTGCCCCGCGGAGAGGCCGGACAGGATCTCGGTCACGCCGTCGCCGGCGAGGCCGACGGTCACGGGGGTGCGTGCGGCGAAACCGTCTTCTACGACGTAAACGTACTGTTCCCCGTTTGCCGTGAGGATCGCCTCGGACGGAACGGCGAGCGCGCCCGCCGCCGTCTCGGTGTAGAACGTCACATCCGCGAACATGCCGGAGATCAAGCCCTCCACATCGGAGGGAACGCTCAGCACGACGGAATAGAGCTTGGTCTGCAGATTCGCCGTCTGTTCGACAGAGCGCACGACGCCGGTGAATTCCGCGCCCGCCGAGCTGACGCTGATGTGCGCAGCATCGCCGATGGCGAGCTTGGGCACCAGAGACTCGGACACATAGACCGTGACCTTCATCTGCTCCGCGCCGCTGATCACGGCGACGGGATAGTTCGAGGAGACGAACCCGCCCTCCGTCGCGGTGAGCGAGGCGAGGATCCCGCTTACCGGCGCGATGACGTTGCCCTTGGAATCCACATCGTCCATAATGAGGTTGAGCTGCTCCAGATTGGAGCGGTAGCTCTCCATGCCCGCGCGAAGCTGGGAGAGCGTCGAATCGCGCGTTGCCCGGAGCTGCAGGAGCTGCAGCTCCGCCTGATCGATCTCGAGCTGCGACGCCGCGCCGATGTCGTAGAGCGCGCGGGCGTCGTTCACGTTCTTCTCCGCCAGCGCCATCTGCTTGTCAAAGTATTCCTTCTGCTGGCTGTAGCCGGTCGCCGCGCTGTCGTAGCTGATCTTCGCCGCGTTGTAGCTTGCGACGGTCGATCCGAGGTCGAGCGTGCAGATGACGTCTCCCGCCTCCACCGTGTCGCCCGCCTCGCAGTAGACGGCGGTGCATTTGGCGGTCGCGGCGACGTAAATGGACGTTTCATCGTCGCTGGTCACGCTGCCGGAGACTCGGTTTTCGGTTGCCACGTCGCGCCGCTCGACCGTGCTGACCTGCACGGCGACACCGGCGGGCAATGCGGGGGCCTCAACCTGATTGCCGGCACAGGCAGTCAGAAGAAATACGAAAAGCAGGGTGAATGATACTGTCAGAAACCGTTTCATCTCTCTGCCTCCTCAACCGTTCAGAATGCCGTATGTCACGGCCCAATCATAACTGCGATACTGCGTAAACAGCTCGCGTTCCGCGCCCGCCACGGCATCCTTCGCGTCGGCAAGCGCGTCCTTCGCGTCGGCAAGCGCGTTGGCGGAAATGCTGCCCTGCTCATATTTGAGCGCGGAGGCCGCATAGTTTTTCTCTTCCAGTGTCAGAGCGGCGCGCTTGGCGTCCAGCACCTGCGCCGCATCTTTGACCTGCGCGAACAGCGTGCGGAATTTCAGCTCAAAGCTGAGCGCGGCGTTTTCGTAGGTGTACTGGGCAGCCTGCCAGGTGTGCTTCGCCTGCATCCACTCGTTCTTTTTGGAGTACTCGCCGTATTCCTTGCGCGCGTCGTTATACGCGTCTTTTGCGTTGTCCAAAGTCTTTTTGGCGTCATACAGCTCATAGCTTGTTTCCTGCGCAGAGGCGAGATCCTTTTCCGGATCCATCGACGCGAGCTGCTCCGCCGTGACCTGCGGCAGCGCGCCGAGCGTGAACGCCGCGTCCAGTTCCACGCCGGTCATGGCCTTGAGCTGGAGCAGGATGTTTTCCATATTCATACGCAGCGTTTTTTGACCGCTCTCTGCCTGAACCGCGCCGGAGCGCACCTGCTGCAGCGTCAGCTCGGAGATCTGACCGAGCTCCTGCCGCAGCGTCATCTCCTTTTCCGCGCGTTTCAAAGACGCAACGGTGCGCGTCAGGGCGCTGTTCTGGGCTTCAAGCCCCTTATAGGTGATGTAAAGCGACTCCGCGACGATGACCGTCTGATCCTGCAGATTGCGGAGCTGGCGCTTTACGCCCTCGTTGTCCGCCTGCATTTTGCCGTCGCGCACCTGATCGAACGCTTCGCGGTAGGCGTCGTACTGCGGCTGGAGCGAGGCGGAGAGCATCGACCCCATACCCGGCACGGAGAGATATGCCCACTGCTTGTTCGCCGTTTCGTTCAGCTTGTCGCGCAGCTCGTCCTCGGTGCGCTGGTAGTCCCAGCTTTCCAGCGTCTGAATATTCTCCTCCAGCGCCAGCAGGGGATAGTAGTTTTCCAGCATCCGCCCGCGCAGGTTCGCGAAGGAGAGCGTTCCCTCCGCGTCCGGCTCGGGCGCCGCGGGAGCCTCCGCGTCCGCGGCGGCGTCTTCTCTCACTTCGGTCTCCGCTTCCGCTGCGGCATTTTCGGCGGCTGCTGCGCTCTGCGCGGCGCTGCCGCCTCCGTCTGCCGCGTTGGCGCCGAGGGCGAACAGCATAGCCAGCGCCAACATCAGAGCGATCATCTTTCTGTTCATGATGCCATTTCCTCCTTCATACTGCCGCGCCGGATAATATCCAGGCGGGAAGAGAGCTTTGAGCGTTCCTCCGGCACCGCGGCGCCGTCAATCAGGATGCTTCGCACGGCACTGGCAAAGCTGAACACCAGCAGCGCCGCGACGTTGTGCAGAAAATCCGGATCAGATTGCCGGAACATCGTCCAGTTGATGCCCTTTTCGATCTCCCGGATCCCCTCGTCGGAACGCATGCGGCCAAGCACCATCTGCGACATATCCAAATTCTGGTTCAGCCGCAGGACGCCGACCACGCGCTTCATGGACGGACGTATCGAGCCGTCGCGCTGGAACACATCGTCAAACAGCCGCAGCGAGGCGCGGAAAGGATCGCCGCCGGCGTCCGCGAGCGCGCCGGTCATCAAACCGAACGCCTCCTCCCGCAGCGAGCCGAGCAGAAGAAAAAAGACGTCTTCCTTATCTTCGAAGTACTGATAAAAGCTGCCGCGCGGGATCAGCGCGCTCTGCACGATACGGTTGATCGACGCCTCGGCAAAGCGCACGGCGGAAAATTCTTTCCATGCCGCCTCGATCAGACGCTCGCGCTTTTGCTCCGGCAGCCGGAAAAAGGTTTGTGTCGGCATGACTGACCTCCAAGTGACAGATTGTCATGTTATGACAGGGTGTCACTGATTATAGGATATGCGGAGGTGTTTGTCAATGCTAACAAGCGAAAAAGCCGCAAAGATTTTGCTTTTATTTCCGGTGATCGGAGCGCCCGGTTGCTTGCCTCAGGCGCAGCAAAACAGGCGACTTCCCGGAGCGCCCGGAAAGTCGCCTGCAAACGACTCGTTTTTACTTTACGCGATGGTCGCCGCGGCCCGCGGAGCGGAATCCGATCTCCGTGCCGTTGGCGATGCGGACGAGGTTGGCGCGGTGTTTCCAGATCATGATGACCGATGCAACGCACAGCAGCGCGGCCATGGCAAGCTGCCCCGTAACCGCGCAATAGGCGGGGAAGGAGATCACCGTCGTCATCGTGCCGATCACGATGTAGTCCGTGACCAGCAGCAGGATCAGGATGGCGGCGCACAGGCACAGCGCAAACTTCCAGTTCAGCGCCAGCGTCATGCCGAGATACGCCGCAAAGCCCTTGCCGCCGCGGAAGCGCAGATAGAACGGAAACATATGCCCGATGACGCAGGCGACGCCCGCCACCGTTCCGCAGAGCGGGACGGCGGGAAAGAGCAGCTTTGCCAGCCATACGGCAAGCACAGCCTTGCCGATGTCGTGGACGCCGACCAGCACGGCTGCCTTCCAGCCCATGAGGATCAGCGCGTTCGACGCGCCGGGATTGCCCGTCCCGCCCGCGTGGGCGAGATCGACGCCGCGCAGTCTGGCGAGATAGACCGCCATGTTGGACGTGCCGATCAGGTAGCCGATGAGAGCAACGAGGGGATAGACGGCGAAGCGGCTGATGAAATCAAGATTCATGCTCCACCCCCGAAGCGCTCTTTGTCCTTCCGGATCTGCTTGGCGTAGCGCTCCTCCTCCGAGAACACGCAGCCGCAGTATTTCTGCATATAGAGGCCGAGCTCCCGCGCCTTTGCCTGCCCCTGCCGGAAACCGGGACGGAAGTCGCGGTACAGGAACTCGACGCCGTACTGCCGCGCCATCGCCTCGCCGACCTGCCGCAGCAGCTCGTGGTTCTGGTACGGCGAGATCAGCAGCGACGAGGTGAATGCCGAAAATCCGTTTTCAGAGGCATATTTCGCCGCCGTGCCGAGGCGGATCGTGTAGCAGTGGGCGCAGCGGTGGTCGATGTCGCTTGCCACAGCGCGGACGAAGTCGCGCAGGCCGTAGTTGTCCAGCACGCGAACCTCCATCCCGACGCCTGCGCCGTAGTCGATCAGCGTGTCGCGCCGCGCCTTGTACTCCTGATAGGGGTGGATATTGGGGTTGAACCAGAGTGAGGTCGGTTCGACGCCTTCCGCGCGCAGCGTGTCGATGCAGTACACCGAGCAGGGCGCGCAGCAGGAATGCAGCAGAACGCTTTCCAAAGCGCATCCCTCCTGCCTGATGGATGATAAAAAACTATATCACTCCGGGCGGATATTTACAACGATTTTATTTTGGTTGACTACACGGCGCTGCCGGAGTATAATACCTTGATTTATTATGAACTTCATGTACTGACGGAGACTTGCCTATGTGGATCGCGGATGGATGGAAAGATTATGAGCTGCTGGACTGCGGCGGCGGCGAAAAGCTGGAACGCTGGGGACGGCAGATCCTGGTGCGCCCCGACCCGCAGGCGATCTGGGAGTCAAAACGCGAGAACCCCGGCTGGAAGCGGGCGCAGGGCCGTTATTACCGCTCCAGCGAGGGCGGCGGGCACTGGGAAAAGGATAAGCTGCCCGAGCAGTGGCAGGTCAGATACCGCGACCTGACGTTCAACGTTAAGCCGATGAATTTCAAGCACACGGGGCTGTTTCCCGAGCAGGCGGTCAACTGGGATTTTGCGCGGGAAAAGATCAAAGCTGCCGGACGGCCGATCAAGGTGCTCAACCTGTTCGCCTACACCGGCGGGGCGACGGTCGCCTGCGCCGCCGCGGGCGCGCAGGTCTGCCATGTGGACGCGGCGAAGGGCATGGTGTCCTGGGCGAGAGAGAACGCGAAAGCCAGCGGCCTTGCCGACGCGCCGATCCGATGGATCATCGACGACTGCGGCAAGTTCGTTGAGCGGGAGATCCGACGGGGCAAGACCTATGACGCCATCATCCTCGATCCGCCGAGCTACGGGCGTGGGCCGAACGGCGAGGTCTGGAAGCTGGAGGACAATCTGTTCCCGTTCCTCAAGCTCTGCGCGCAGGTGCTTTCGGATAAACCCCTGTTTGTGATCCTCAATTCCTACACGACCGGACTCGCGCCCTCGGTGCTGGGCTATATGCTGCATCTGCTGGTCGCGGAGAAATACGGCGGCAAGGTGACCTGGGACGAGCTTGGCCTGCCGGTGACGGACAGTGGCCTCGCCCTGCCCTGCGGCGCTACGGGACGCTGGTACAGCGAATAGAAAGAGAATATTATGTCAACTATTTTGCAGGCGCAAGACCTGAGCTTTACCTACCCCGGCGATGAGGACAACGCCGCGACCGTCGCGCTGGACGGCGTGAACCTTTCAATCGAGCGCGGCAGCTTCGTCGTCGTGCTGGGGCACAACGGCAGCGGAAAATCAACGCTTGCCAAGACCTTCAACGCCGTCCTGCTGCCCGGCGGCGGCACGATGTACGTGGACGGCATGGACACGAAAAACGAGGAGCTTTTGCTGGAGATCCGCCGCCGCATCGGCATGGTGTTTCAGAATCCCGACAACCAGATCGTCGCCAATGTGGTCGAGGAGGACGTCGCGTTCGCGCCGGAGAATCTCGGCGTACCGACGGACGAGATCCGCCAGCGCGTGGACGACGCGCTGGAGGCGGTGGGTATGACGGAGTTCACGCTTCACGCGCCGCACCTGCTCTCCGGCGGGCAGAAGCAGCGCATCGCCATTGCGGGCGTGCTGGCGATGCTGCCGGAGTGCATCGTGCTGGACGAATCCACGGCGATGCTCGACCCCATGGGACGGCGCGAGGTGCTCAACGTCGTGGAGGGGCTTCACCGTGAGAAGAACATCACGGTCGTGCTGATCACGCACCATATGAACGAGGCGGAGAACGCCGACCGTGTGATCGTGATGAACGACGGGCGTCTGGTCATGGACGGTACGCCCAAGGAGGTGTTCTCCCGCGCGGAGGAGCTGCGCGAGATCGGACTTGCCGTGCCGGACACGGTGGCGCTGCTGCGCGAGCTGAAGGCAAACGGCGTGGACGTGCCCATCGACGCCATCACCGTGCGCGACTGTGCGGACGCGATCATGAACGCTTTAGGATAACGAGGACAACACCTTGGAAGAGATCATCAAAGTTGAAAATCTGACCCACACCTACGGCATCGGCACGCCGTTTGAGCGCAGTGCTGTCAAGGACATGAGCCTGTCGGTGTACCGCGGCGAGCTGCTGGGCCTGATCGGCCATACGGGCAGCGGCAAGTCCACGCTGATCCAGCACCTCAACGGACTGCTCAAGCCCACCGGGGGACGCATCCTGCTGGACGGGAAGGACATCTGGGCGGAGCCGAAAAAGATCCGCGACGTGCGCTTTCGCGTCGGGCTGGTGTTTCAGTATCCGGAGTACCAGCTCTTTGAGGAGACGGTCTATCAAGATATCGCCTTCGGCCCCACGAACATGGGACTGAAAGGAGACGAGCTGGACAACCGCGTCCGCGCGGCGGCGCGTTTTGCGGGACTGGACGAGAGCCTGCTGAACAAATCGCCCTTCGCGCTCTCCGGCGGACAAAAGCGCCGTGTCGCCATCGCAGGCGTCATCGCCATGGAGCCGGAGGTGCTGGTGCTCGACGAGCCGGGCGCGGGCCTCGATCCGCGCGGCCGCGAGGAGCTGCTTGAGCACATCCGCGCCTATCACACCGAGCGCGGCAACACCGTCGTGCTCGTCAGCCACAGCATGGAGGAGATCGCGCGCTGCGCCGACCGGATCGTTGTCCTCTCCCGCGGCAGGACGCTCATGAGCGGAACGCCGCGCGAGGTGTTTTCCCGCGGCACAGAACTGACGCGCGCGGGACTGGACGTGCCGCAGACGACGCGCCTCGCCATGGAGCTGCGGAGGCGCGGCCTGCCCATCGACGCTGCCGTCTATACCACGGAGGAGCTGCGCGACGCGCTGCTCGCCCTGCGGAAGGGAGGCGCGCGCGGATGCTGAAAGATATCACGCTCGGCCAGTATTTCCCCGGCACGACGCTGGCGCACCGGCTCGACCCGCGCACGAAGCTGCTGGCGGTCGTGTGTTACATCGTCGCCATCTTCAACGCGCACTCCGTTTGGGGCTACGGCATCATGGTGCTGACGCTCGTCGTTTCCGCGACGGTGTCGAAGGTCAGCGCCAAAGCGCTGTTCCGAGGCCTGAAGCCCGTGCTGTTCATCATCGCGTTCACCGCGGTGCTGAACCTGTTCTATACTCCCGGCGACGTGATCTGGTCGTGGTGGGTGCTGAAGGTCACGAAGCAGGGCGTCTTTACCGCCGCCGCCATGATGGCGCGCATCACCCTGCTCATCACGGGAACCTTCCTGCTGACCTACACCACCAGTCCGATCCAGCTGACGGATGGGCTGGAGGCGCTGCTCAATCCGCTCAAAAAGCTGCGCGTGCCGGTGCATGAGCTGGCGATGATGATGTCCATCGCGCTGCGCTTCATCCCGACGCTGATCGAGGAGACGGACAAGATCATGAGCGCGCAGAAGGCGCGCGGCGCGGACTTTGAGAGCGGCGGGCTGGTGCAGCGCGCCAAGGCGCTGATCCCGCTTTTGGTGCCGCTGTTTGTCAGCGCGTTCCGCCGCGCCGACGAGCTTGCGACGGCGATGGAGTGCCGCTGCTACCACGGCGGCGAGGGACGCACGAAGCTGCACGTCCTGCGCTTTGCCGCGCGGGACTACGCGGTGCTCGCGCTCTATCTGGCGCTGGCGGTCGGTATGATCGTATTGGACTGATTTATGAGAAATATTGCCTTAAAACTGATGTACAACGGCACCGCCTATCATGGCTGGCAGGTGCAGAAGAACGCCGTCAGCGTCTGCGAAACGCTGCAAAAGGCGCTCTCCAAAGTCTGCGGCGGCAGCGTCAAGCTCACCGGCTGCGGACGCACCGACGCGGGCGTCCACGCCGAACATTACATCGCCAATTTCCGCACGGACTCCCGCATCCCCATCGACCGCCTGCCCTTCGCCGTCAACACCCACACGCCGGAGGACATCGTGGTCAGCGAGGCGTTTGAGGTCGCGGAGGATTTCAACGCCATCGGTTCGTGCATCAAGAAGGAATATACCTATCGCATTTTCAATTCGCGGATCAAAAATCCATTTTATGTAAACCGAGCGTATTTCTATCCCAAGCATCTCGACGAAACGGTTATGGATCGCGCGGCGCGGGCGTTTGAAGGGACGCACGACTTCCGCGCCGTGCGCAGCGTCGGCACGGAGACCAGGACGACCGTGCGGACGATATACTATTGTTATGTAAACAGAAGCGGAGACCTGCTCGAACTCAAGGTCTGCGCGAACGGCTTTTTGTATAATATGGTACGCGCCATTACGGGCACCGTGCTTTATGCGGCGGAAGGGAAGCTGACGGCGGAGGATATCCCCATCATCCTTGACTCCGGCAACCGCACGCTGGCAGGGCCGACGGTGCCGCCGGGCGGCCTGTACCTGACAAGACTATGGTATGAGGATGAGCGGCTCAATGGCTGATCAGAACGAACTTATCAAACAGGAGATCCGCGCGGAGATCAAGCGGTCAAAGAAGCTGCCAAAGCGCAGGAAAAAGAGCGGCAGGGGACGGATGCTCCCGCTGCTGCTGGTCATGCTGGCGGTGCTCGGCGCCGTGGGCTATGCCGCGTACCGGAACCTGGACAGCATGGACAGCCTGCGGCGCAGGCTCTCCTACAACAAGGTGGAGCAGGACGCGGACGGCAAAGCGGAGCTGTTCCGCTACAGCAGCGACCGCAGCGCCGACTATACGATGCTGGGCGACGATCTGCTCATCGTTTCCACAACGCGCGTCCAGCTGCTCGACAGCATGGGGCAGGAGCTTTGGACGCGGACGGTGGGCTTCGACAATCCCGCCGTTGCGCGGGGCGGGAAAACCGCCGCCGTCTACGACGTGGGCGGGAAGACGCTGTTTTTGCTGGACGAGCGCGGCCTGCTGCGCGACATGAGCGGGGAGAGCGGCAACGGCGTCATCGCCGCGTCGCTCAATGCCTCGGGCTACCTCGCCCTGACCACGCTGAAGAGCGGTTACCGCGCCGCCGTGACGGTGTATGACCCTTCGGGGACCGCGGTCTTTACCTTCAACTCCTCGGAGCGCTACGTTACGGACGCGCGGGTTCTTGACGATAACCGCCATCTTGCGGCGGTAACGCCGGGAGAGTCGGACGGCGTGTATGCCAGCACATTGACCTTTTACGCGCTTGACAGCGAGCAGAAGCTGGACGAAGCGACGTTCAGCGGCTCAATGATACTCGCGCTCGGCGGTGTGGGCGGCAAGCTCGCGGCGCTGGAGGATGACCGGCTGACACTGTTCGGGCCGGACGGTTCGCTGGCGGGAAGCTGCCGCTTCGACTATCCGTATCTGCGCGCGGCGTCCATGGACGGCGACGGTTATGCCGTGCTGCTGCTCTCCCGCTATCGTTCGGGCAGCGCGCTGCGCCTCATGACGGCAGACGCGGAGGGGAACGTGCTCGGCACGCTGGACGAGCAGCGCGAGATCGTGGACATTTCGGCGGCGGGAGCCTATGTCGCGGTGCTTTACACGGACAGCCTGACGATCTATAACCGTGACCTGAGCGTGTGCGCGGCGCTGAACGGTACGGATTTCGCCAAGCTGACGATCATGCGCCCGGACGGCACGGCGCTTCTGGTCGGCGCATCCCGCGCATGGCTGTTTATCCCGGGATAATATATGAACATTCCGTAAATATCCAAAAACCGCAATTATTGATACTTGAAATTAAGGGTGAAAACATGAATAATGCTTTTATTGCCGACAGCGTGATCGTACTCATCCTGCTGGTGGGCGCGGTTGTCGGCGCGAAACGGGGCCTGATCAAGAGCCTGATGGGCGTGTTCGTGGTGATCGGCGCGCTGATCGGCGCGCAAATGCTGGCGGATATGCTGACCGAGCCGGTCGCCGACATCGTTGCGCCGAAAATTGAAAACAACATTGTCGAACAGTTTTCGGAGGCGCTTGAGTCGGAGGGCGCGACGGAACGGAGCGGCGTGTGGGAGCTGCTGGAGAAATACGGCGTCAATGAGGAAGTCCTCGAACCCTATCTCAGTTCCTTTGCGTCCACCGTATTCAGTGCCGTCGCGGAATCGGAGGGAACCGTGGCGGAATCCTTCCGCAGCGCGGCGTCGACGGGAATACGGGCCTTTGTGCGCGGCACGGTGCATACGGTGCTGGTGCTGGTGTTTTATCTCGTGCTGTTCGTTGTGCTGACGCTGCTTGCCAAGGTGCTTGATAAGGTGTTTGATCTGCCGCTGCTGGATATGACCAATGCCGTCGGCGGCGCGATGATGGGCATCCTCGAGGCGGGCGCTACGATTTTCGTACTGCTCTTTTTCGCCACGCGCTTCGGCATGACGCAGATCACGGAGCTCGCGGACGAATGCCGCTTGCTGCCGTTCTTCCTGCTGCGCAAGTCATTCGGCGTCCTTCCGACCATCAACTGAACCCAACGGAGGTTTTACCTATATGCAGCCACAACTTTGTTCCAAGTGCAAGAAAAACGTCGCGGTCGTGTTCCTCACCCGCATGGAGAACGGCCAGAACATCAACGAGGGGCTTTGCCTCGGCTGTGCCAAGAAGCTCGGTCTGCCGCAGGTGGATGAGGTGATGCGCCGAATGGGCATCACGGACGAGGATCTTGACGCCATCTCCAACGAGATGCTCGGCGCCTTCGGCGGCGCGGAGAATCTGCAAAATATCGACGACGACGACATCGACGAGGAGGAGGGCAAAACCGCCACCTTCCCGTTTTTGAACCGTTTCTTCGGCGGCGGGCAGCAACCCGCCCAGAATGAATCGAACGACGGCGGAGAGGCGCAGCAGCGTCCTGCGCGCAGCGAGAAGAAAAACGACAAACGCCGTAAATTCCTCGACAGCTATTGCATCAATCTTTCCGAGCGCGCCCGCAAGGGCGAGCTGGACGCGGTCATCGGGCGCGCGGAGGAGATCGAGCGCGTCGTGCAGATCCTGAACCGCCGCCAGAAGAACAATCCCTGCCTCATCGGCGAGCCGGGCGTCGGCAAGACCGCCATCGCCGAAGGGCTCGCCCAGCGCATCGCCGCGGGCGAGGTGCCGTTCAAACTGCGCAGCAAGGAGGTCTATCTGCTCGACCTCACGGCTCTTGTTGCCGGCACGCAGTTCCGCGGCCAGTTCGAGAGCCGCATGAAAGGGCTCATTGAAGAGATCCGCAAGACCGGCAACGTCATCCTCGTCATCGACGAGGTGCACAACATCGTCGGCGCGGGCGACGCCGAGGGCAGCATGAACGCCGCCAACATTTTGAAGCCCGCGCTGTCCCGCGGCGAGATCCAGGTCATCGGCGCGACCACCTTCACCGAGTACCGCAAGCACATCGAGAAGGATACCGCGCTGGAGCGCCGTTTCCAGCCCGTCACGGTGAATGAGCCGAACGAGGCGGACACCATCCTGATCCTCAAGGGCATCGCCCATTACTACGAGAACTACCATGGCGTGAAGATCCCGGACGGCATCCTGCGACAGGCGGTGCTGCTTTCCGAGCGCTACATCACCGACCGTTTCCTGCCCGACAAGGCGATCGACCTCATTGACGAGGCCTGCTCCGACCTCAACCTGCACGATCAGAACATCAACCGGCGTATGGAACTGCGCCGCGAGCTGGACGATCTGCAAAAGGAGCGCGAGCTGCTGGAAAGCGACACCGAGCACACGGATTTCGCGCGCCTTGCCGAGATCCGCAGCAAGGAGATCCAGTTGAACGCCGAGTTCGACGGCCTGTGCAGGGACGGCGATCCGACGCTGACAATGGACAATCTCGCCCGCGTCATCGAGCTGTGGACCAAGATCCCCGCCAGCCGCATCCGCGAGGACGAATTCAAACGCCTCTCCGAGCTGGATGAGCGCCTGCGCGCTCACGTCGTCGGACAGGATGAAGCGATCGACGCGGTCAGCGCCGCCATCCGCCGCAACCGTGTCGGCATTTCGCCGAAGCGCAAGCCGGTGTCCTTCATCTTCGTCGGGCCCACCGGCGTCGGCAAGACCGAGCTGGTCAAGCAGCTCGCGCAGGACCTGTTCAACTCTCCCGATTCGCTGATCCGGCTCGACATGTCCGAGTTTATGGAGAAGCATTCCGTTTCGCGCATCGTCGGCTCGCCGCCGGGCTATGTCGGATACGACGAGGCGGGACAGCTCACCGAAAAGATCCGCCGCAAGCCCTACGCCGTTATCCTCTTCGACGAGATCGAAAAGGCGCACCCCGACGTGCTGAACATCCTGCTGCAGATCCTGGACGACGGCGAGATCACAGACGCCCACGGCAGAAAGGTCAACTTTGAGAACACGGTCATCGTCATGACCTCCAACGCCGGCTCCGACCGCAAGGGCGGCTCGCTGGGCTTCGGCATGACGATCAACGAGCAGAACAGGGAGCGCGCGCTCAAGGCGCTGGGCGAGTTCCTGCGCCCCGAGTTCATCAACCGCGTGGATGAGATCATCTGCTTCAACCGTCTCGACGAGGCGAACTTCAGCGACATCGCGCGCATCATGCTCGACGAGCTGAAGGCGAGCCTGCGCGACAAGGGCCTGAGCTTCAGCTACGACGACGCGGTGGTGGAGTATCTTGTGAAAAAGTCGTTCTCAACGACCTACGGCGCGCGGAACCTGCGCCGCACCATCCAGAAGGAGCTGGAGGACGTCATGGCGGCGAAGATCATCGACTCGTATGAAAACCCGATCACACAGCTCAAGGCTGTGATGGAGAACGACGGCCTGACGCTGCTGACCATGTAAAGGAGAGAGCGGAGCATGAAGCTGTTTCGAAAGGATATGGAGAAGCGCTGCGCCTACTGCGCCTATGGCCGCGCCATCAGCGAAACGCAGATCGTCTGCGAGCGCAAGGGCGTCATGGACGCCGCCGACCACTGCCGCCGCTTTGCCTACGACCCGCTCAGGCGCGTCCCGCCGCGTCCCGCGGTTCTCAAGACAGAAAAATATACCGCGGAGGATTTCAGACTATGAACATCAACAGAGTCTACGCCGTTTATTTCAGCCCCGCGGGCGCGACGCGCAGGCTGGTCACGACGCTCGCCGCGGCGCTGGCGGAGAGCTTTTCCGTGCCGATGGAGACTGTGGACGTTACGCTGCCCGCCTCGCGCGAGGAGACGCGCGCTTTCGCGGAGGGCGACCTCGTCATTTGCGGCAGCCCGACCTACGCGGGCAAGCTGCCGAACAAGCTGCTGCCCTGGTGGAAAGACGGCCTGACGGGCGGCGGCGCGATGGCGGTGGCGCTCGTGACCTTCGGCAACCGCGCGTTCGACAACTCGCTTGCCGAGCTGTGCGCCTGCCTGGACGGCGATGGCTTCCATATCGTCGGCGCGGGCGCGTTCGCCTGCCGCCACGTGTTCTCCGACACGCTGGCGGAGGGGCGGCCGGACAAGGATGACTTCGCGGAGCTTGCCAAGCTGGGCGCCGCCGTCGCGACGCGCGTTGCAAAAGCAAACGACATACCCGCTCCGCCCGCCGTGCCGGGTGACGCCGCCGCGCCGTACTACGTTCCCATGGGACTGGACGGCGAGCCGAAGGCATTTCTCAAGGCAAAGCCCAAAACAGGCGGGGACTGCATCAACTGCGGCGTCTGTGCCGCCGTTTGCCCGATGGGTTCGATCGATCCCGCCGATGTGACCAGCGTGCCCGGCCTTTGCATCAAGTGCCACGCCTGCGTGCGCGAGTGTCCGATGGGCGCGAAGTATTTTGACGATCCTGCGTTCCTCTCGCACAGGGCGATGCTGGAGCGCGATTATACACGCAGGGCTGAAACCAAATGGTTCGTATAACATGCAGGCAGATCCTGCCGAAAAAGGAGGAACGATTGTGAACAACAAGATCACGCTGGACGTTGAGGGCATGATGTGCATGCACTGCGAGGCGCGCGTCAGGAAGGCGCTGGAAGCGGTCGAGGGCGTCGTCTCCGCCGTCGCAAGCCACGAAAGCAACACCGCTGTCGTCGAGACCAACGGCAAGGTGGACTCCGCCGCGCTCAAAGCGGCGGTCGAGGCGCAGGATTACAAGGTGCTGGGAGTGCGCTGACATGAAGGTTCTGATCATCAACGGCAGCCCGCGGCCCAACGGCAACACGAGCATTGCCGTGCGCGAGCTGGAAAAGACCTTCGCCGAGGAGGGGATCGAGGTCGATACCATGCGCATCGGCAGCGAGGCGATCCGCGGCTGCGTTGCGTGCTATTCCTGCGCGCAGACCGGAAAGTGCGTCTTTGACGACGCGGTGAACGCCGCGGCGGAGAAGTTCCGCGAGGCGGACGGGCTGGTCGTCGCCTCGCCGGTGTACTACGCCTCGCCCAACGGCACGGTGGAGTCGTTCCTTGACCGCCTGTTCTGCTCGACGCCCTTCGACAAGACGATGAAGGTCGGCGCGTCGGTGGCGGTGTGCCGCCGCGGCGGCGCGAGCGCGACCTTCGACGCGCTGAACAAGTATTTCACCATCAGCAATATGCCCGTCGCGTCCAGCCAGTACTGGAACAGCGTCCACGGCCGCGCCCCCGGCGAGGCGGAGCAGGACGCCGAGGGCCTGCAAACCATGCGTACGCTGGCGCGGAACATGGCGTTCCTGATGAAGTCCATCGCGCTGGGCAGGGAGAAATACGGCCTCCCCGCGAAGGAAGAACACGCATGGACGCACTTCATCCACTGAACAATAAGTTGACATAAAAAAGAACGGCTTCGAGCCGTTCTTTTTTTATCGGACAATTTCCACTTGTTCCACCCCATAGTACCGGAACGCGCGGATCGCGGCTTCGTCAATGGCCTCGCCGCAGACGAGGATCGGCACGGCGGGGGGACAGCTGACGCAGGGGGAGGCGAGGACGCGGCCCAAGGCTCGCTCCACCGGTATCGTCTCCGACGGCGCGAGCATCGCCTCACGCGGGGAGAGGACGCGGCGCGCTGTGCCCGGCGCGGGCGGGCGCTCTGTCAGGGCGGGGCGCGGCGCGATTTGACGCAGGGCGTCCGACAGCGCGTCATACGCGGAGGCGGGGAGGTAAGGAGTAAACATAACAACAACGTAATCGGGGTCGGCGAACTCGCAGACGATGTTCCGCCCGGCGAGGATCTCCGCGATCTCAACGCCGGTATAACCACGATTTTTCGGGCAAATCGTCAGCTTCAGCGGCTCGTCGCCCAGCGTGTCCCAACCCTCCGCCGTCAGCGCTTCGCGCAGGGCAGCGACGCGCATTGCAGTTGACATAACATTATCCGCGAAGCCATCCGCCAGCGCTGCGTTTGCCGCGTCGAGCGATTGCAGGATCAGATACGACGGGCTGGTGGACGCGAAGAGCGACATGGCGCGGTTCGCCGCGTCACGGAGCATGGAGGGCGCGGAGGCGGCAAGGTGCAGGTACGCCCCGCCGGTCAGCACGCCAAGCGTCTTGTGCGCACTGTCGCAGCAGAGGTCGGCGCCAAGGTCGAGCGAATGCCGCGAGGTTGACATAAATCTTAAATACGCCCCATGCGCGTTGTCGACCAGCAGCAGCGCGCCGTGAGCGTGGCAGACGGCGGCGAGCGCCGCGACGTCCGCGACGTTCCCCAGATAGTCGGGGGATGTTATGTAAACAGCGGCGGGCGCTTCCGCCATGGCGGACAGCCGCGCGTCCAGCGCTGCCGCGTCGATGGGGCAGGAAAGCAGCCCTGTGCCGCACAGCCAATCTGCCTCGACGTCCAGCAGAGCGGCTGCGGAAAGAAACGTCTGATGCGCGTTGCGCCCCGCGAGGACGAGCGGCCTGCGCCCGTTCGCCTTCGCCCAGAGCTGCGCAAGGTAGAGCATCGCGCGGATGCACAGCGACGAGCCCTCGGCGGAATACACGGTTTTTGCGCTGCCGAACAGCGCGGCGGCGTTCGCCTCGCTTTGCGCGATGATCCCCTCCGGCGCGTACAGCACGTCCGCGCCCGGCACCTCGGTGACGTCCAGCGCCTCGACGCCGAGCGGCCCGACGCCCTTGTGCCCGGGCATATGAAGGCGCAGAGGACGCTTCGCGGCATAGGCGCGAACGAAGTCGCAGATCGGCGTGTCCATCTCAGCGCTCCATCTGCCGCGCGACCGCCATCATAATGGCGCACTCCATGCGCTTTTTGAACAGCTCGCAGCCGGTCTCGTACACGCCGGTCACGCTGCCGGTGGCGTGGAACGCGTTCGCCGCGCAGCCGCCGGAGCAGTAGAGCCGCGCCCAGCAGTCGCGGCACTCCGGCTTGGCGTAGACATTGCACGCGGCGAACTGCTCCTGCGCGGGGGCGTTCGTCACGCCGCTCCAGATGTCGCCGAGCTTGAACGCATCCTCACCGACGAACTGGTGGCAGGGATAGAGGTCGCCCCAGGGAGTGACCGCCATGTACTCCGTGCCGCTGCCGCAGCCGGAGATGCGCTTGTAGATGCACGGGCCGCCCGTGAGGTCGATCATGTAGTGGTAGAAGGTGAAGGGCTTGCCCTCCTTTTCGCGCCGGAGCATCAGCTTTGCCAGCTCCTCGTACTGCTCCATGACGACGGGGATGTCCTCGGCGGTCAGCGCGTTCGGATCGTCCGGCGCGGCGACGACCGGCTCCATGCTCAGCTCCGTGAAGCCGAGGTCAAGCATGGTCTGGACGTCCTTCAAAAAGTCGGGGTTGTTGTGGGTGAAGGTGCCGCGCATATAGTAGCCCTTGCCGCCGCGCGCCTGAACCAGCTTCTGAAACTTCGGCACGATGCGCTCCCAGCTCCCGTTGCCGGCGTAGTCCACGCGCCAGCGGTCGTGGATCTCCTTGCGTCCGTCAAGGCTCAGGACGACGTTGTGCATTTCGCGGTTGGCAAAGTCGATCACGTCGTCGTCGATCAGCATCCCGTTGGTGGTGAGCGTGAAGCGGAAATGCTTGCCCGTTTCCTTCTCGCGTTCGCGGGCGTAGCGCACCAGCTCCTTGCAGACCTCCCAGTTCATCAGCGGCTCGCCGCCGAAGAAATCGACCTCCAGGTTGCGGCGCGTACCGGAGTTCTCAATGAGGAAGTCCAGCGCGCGCTTGCCTACGTCGAGGGACATCACCGCGCGCTCGCCGTGGTACTTGCCCTGGCTGGCGAAGCAGTAGGCGCAGTTGAGATTGCAGGTGTGGGCGACGTGCAGGCACAGCGCCTTGACCACGCCCGCGCTCTTTTCCTTGAGCCTGCCCGCCATCGGCGCGAAGGCGTCCGGCGCAAACAGCCTGCCCGCGTCACGGAGCGAGACGAGCGCGTCATAGACCTCGCCCAATTCGGCCGCCGGCACGTCGGGGTGCTTTTCGGCGACGGCGCGGATCACGTCATCGCGCGCGCCGCCCTCGAATCGGGCGATCATGTCATAGGTCGGTTCATCGACGGCATGGATGGAGCCGGAGCAGACGTCCAGCACGATGTTGTATCCGTTTAATTTGTATTGATGTATCATAGAGACTCCTTACATGGAAAAGCGCCGCCATACGGCGGCGCTTTTACTCGTGTTTTTCAGCGATTCTGATTCTCGCACTGCTGGTTCGCGATGCCGCAGCTGGTCTTGCAGGCGCTCTGGCAGGAGGTCTGGCACTCGCCGCAGCCGCCGTTCTTGGCGCTCGCGCAGAGGTCGCGCGTTTCGAGAGTTACAATGTGCTTCAGTTCCATGGTGGTATCCTCCCTAAAAAAGTTCTTGCATTTTATACCATATTCCGCGCCGCAAGTCAAGCCTTGCGGCATTTTTTCTGTCACAGACGCGCCCAAGCGCATAGTCTGAGGAGAAATCTGATCTGTTTTGGGAGGCTTTTTCATGGAGAACGCTGCGCATATTTTCCTCGGCGCGAACAGCGGCGGGGGCTTTTATTCGCTGTACGATCAGCTGCTGAACGGAAGACTGGACGATCTGCTCATCATCAAGGGCGGCCCGGGGTGCGGCAAGTCCGGCTTTATGCGGACAGTGGCGAAGGAGCTGGCGGCGGAGGGCTGGGAGCCGGTGCTGGTCAACTGCTCCGGAGACCCGGACTCGCTGGACGGCGTACTGTTTCCGGCACAGAAGATTGGACTGGTGGACGGCACGGCGCCGCACGTCCTGGAGCCGACCTATGCCGTGGCGTCGGAGCGATACCTCGATCTGACGCGGTTCTATGACGTGGAGGGGACCAAGGCGCGGCGCGACGAGATCGTGTTGCACTCCGACGCTTATCGCGCCGCCTACGCGGAGGCATATCGCATCCTGCGCGCGGCGGACGCGCTGGAGGACGAGCGCCGCGCCGCCGTCCGTGCCGCAGTGGATTTCGACAAGCCGGCGCGCCGCCTCGATTCGCTCCTGCGCCGCGAACTGAGAGGCGGGAAAACGGGGCGCGGCCGCGTGGATCGCGCATTCCTCGGCGGCATGACGCACAAGGGCGAGCTGTGCCGCTTTGACACGGCGGAGGCGCTGTGCGGCCGGATCGTTGCCGTTGACGACAGCTTCGGCCTCGCGGCGGACACGCTGGCGCGTATCTGCGGCGAGGCTGCGGAGGCGGGATACGATGTGCTGGCCTGCCCGAACCCGGGACGCCCGCGTGAGCTGCATCACGTGCTGATTCCCGGCGCGGCTTTGGCGTTCGTCACCTCGACGGCGCGGATGCCGTATACGGGCGAGGCGTATCGCCGCGTGCGCGCGGACGCTTTGGCGGCAAAGGGACTGACGCGCGAGCAGAAAGCAAACCTGCGGCTTACGGCGCGCATCGGCGGCAGCCTGCGAGAGGAAGCGGCGGAGGCGCTGTCCCGCGCGAAACGGGCGCACGACGCGCTGGAGGCGGCGTACAACCCCTGCGTCGACTTCGACGGCGTGTACGCTCTCGCGGCGGCGGAGGCAAAGCGGCTGCTGCAAAATCACTGAGCAGAAAAAAGAAGCAGAGGACGTTTGTCCTCTGCTTCGGGGAATGTCTTAGCCCTTCGCAACCTCGACCAGCTTCGCGAACGCGGCGGGATCGCCGATCGCCATCTCGCTGAGCATCTTGCGGTTGATCGCGATGTTCGCCTGCTTCAGGCCGTGCATGAACGTGGAGTAGTTCATGCCGTTCGCCTTGCACGCCGCGGAAATGCGGGTGATCCACAGGGAGCGGAAGTCGCGCTTCTTCAGGCGACGGCCGACATAAGCGTAGGTCAGGGACTTCATGACCTGCTCATTGGCCATCTTATAGTGACGGGATTTGTTGCCCCAGTAACCCTTGGCGAGCTTCAGGGTCTTGTTTCTTCTTTTGCGCGTCATCATCGCGCCTTTTACACGTGCCATATCGATTAAGCTCCTTTCAGCGTACTGTTCTCAAATTATTTGTAGGGGATCATCTTTTCGATGGTCTTCTGCTTCGTCACGTCGGCATAGCCGCCCTGACGCAGCTTGCGGGTACGCTTGGTGGGCTTCTTCGTGAGGATGTGGCTCTTGAATGCCTTGGCGATCTTGATCTTGCCGGTCTTGGTCTTGTTGAAGCGCTTCTTCGCGCCGCTGTGGGTCTTCAGCTTGGGCATGGTGTTGTTCTCCTTTTCGTTTAGGTTACTTCGCCTTTGGGGCGAGGAAGATGGACATGCTGCGTCCTTCCATCTTGGGCTCCTTTTCGAGGTTGGCGATGTCCTGCGCCTGCTCCGCAAATTTGAGCAGCAGGTCGCGGCCGATCTCCGTGTGCGCCATTTCGCGGCCGCGGAAGCGGACGGAGACCTTGACGCGATTCCCCTCGGAAAGGAACTTCTGGGCGTTTTTGAGCTTGGTATTGAAGTCGCCGACGTCAATGCCGGGCGACATGCGCACTTCCTTGATCTCGACGATATGCTGATTCTTGCGGGCTTCCTTCTCGCGCTTGCTCTGCTCGAAACGGAACTTGCCGTAGTCCATGAGCTTGCAGACGGGCGGTTTTGCCTGCGGAGAGATCTTCACGAGATCAAGCCCCTGTTCGTCGGCGATGGTGAGCGCCTGCGCGGCGGACATGATGCCGAGCTGCTCGCCCGTGGAGCCGATCAGACGAATCTCGCTGTCGCGGATCTCCTCGTTGAGCTGATGCACATTGCTGCTAATACCGAAGCACCTCCAAAATGGTTTTGACAAAGAAAAAACGGATGCAGAAATGCACCCGCAACAAGAAACACAAAGCAGCCTACAGCTTCTTTGACCTCTTATTGACCCCTTCGCTTCGCTGGGGGTGAGAACGGATGCGCCGCCCTTCTTTGTTTTGCAGAGGTACTCTACCACGCGGGACCCTGATTGTCAAGCACAATTTTTGGGGCCTTTGCATATTTTTTCTCTCCGCCGTCCATACTATGCCCGTAGCAGAACGTCTGAAAGGAGGCTTGCGGCATGAAGGGCAACAACCAGAACAGCAACCAGAGCTCCCATAACAGCCAGGATCAGCAGAACCAGAACGACAAATAAAGATTTTATAAAAAAACACGGCGAAAGCACTTGCGCTTTCGCCGTGCATTCTATATAATCCTCACACCTAGCCGGCAACTGTGTGGATCAATGGAGAAACTGCTATGAAGGTCCTGGTCGTGTCCGACTCTCACGGGGATTATGAGAATATGTGCCGCGCCATCGCGCGCGAGCAGCCGCGCATGATGCTGCACCTCGGCGATGGCTGGCGCGACGTGGACGAGGTGCGCCGCCGTTTTCCGGATCTGCCGATCGAGCAGGTGCCGGGCAACTGTGATTTCCGCGCCGGAGAAAGCGCCGTGCGCGTCATCCTGATCGCGGGGAAGAAGATCATGCTCTGCCACGGACATACGCTCGGCGTCAAGTACGATCTGAACCGCCTGCTCTACGCCGCGCTGGAGAAGGAGGCGGACGCGGTGCTCTTCGGCCATACGCACAAGCCCTATGTGGACATCGTCCGGGGCGTCGTGATGCTCAACCCGGGCACCGTCGGCAACGGACGCCGCTCTACCTATGGCACGCTGATCTTCGAGGACGATAAAATTATCCCTGCGACACACTGGGTCAGATAAGTTTACATAATGCAACACGCAAAATCGCCGTCCGCTGCGGACGGCGATTTTATAGTTTCGGCACGATCGGGGCAAACTGCTCAAAACTGAGGAGGTTTGCCATGGGAACCGCTTTCGCGCGAACAATACTATTATATGGGTTCCTCATCGTCGGTATCCGCGCGATGGGGAAGCGGCAGATCGGGGAGCTGGAGCCGGTCGAGCTGGTGCTGATGCTGCTCGTCTCCGATCTCGCCGCGGTGCCGATGCAGGATTTCGGCATTCCGCTGCTCAACGGCGCGCTGCCCATCGTCACGCTGCTGTCGCTGTCGATGCTGCTCTCCTTTTTCTCCATGCGCAGCGTGCGCTTCCACCGCCTGATCTGCGGCAATCCCACAACGCTCATTCAGGACGGCGTCATCCGTCAGGACGCAATGCGCCGCAACCGCTTCACGCTGGACGAACTGATCGACGAGCTACGCGCGCAGGGCGTGACCGACCTGAAGACGGTCAAATACGCCGTGCTGGAGACGAACGGGCAGCTTTCCGTGCTGCTTTTCCCCGATGAGGCGCCGGCGACGCCGCGGCAGCTGGGCAGACCGGTCAAAGACGACGTGTTCCTCCCCGTCGTACTTGTCAACGACGGGCGCGTGATGAAGAACGCCCTCCGCGACCGCGCGCTGAATGAGGCGTGGCTCAACAAAACGCTCCGTGCGCACGGGTTCCGCAGCGCGCGCGAGGTGCTGCTGCTGACGGTGGACGACGCGGGCAAGGTGGTCTGCGTCGGGAAGGAGGGGGCGCGGTGAAGTACTTCTGGGCGCCTGCCGCCGTGCTGACGCTGCTGCTCGCGGCGTCGCTGTGGAACGCCGCGCGGATCGAACGGGACGTCGCGCCGTGGTGCGAGACACTGACGGAGGCGAGTGACGCCGCGGCGAGGGGGGAGTGGGACGCGGCCGCCCGCCTTGTCCGCGAAACGCGGGCGGCGTGGGAGGCGCGGCGCGAGTGGCTGCACATCGTCGTAACCCACGATGAATTGGAGGCGGCGGACACGCTCTTTGCGTCGGCGGAAACCTATGCGGCGGAGCGGGACGAGGCGGAGTTCCGGGCGGAAGCGGCGAAACTGATCGTACAGCTTCGCGTTGTGGCGGAGACGCAGCAGCTCTCGCTGCGGAATGTGCTGTGAGGAAAGGCTGCGACCGGGACGGTCGCAGCCTTTAGCAGTATGTTGACAGATGTTCCACGGAAAACCGGTGCCCTTTGCAATGCGGACAGGCGCAGAGCCTTGCGCCGCCGCGCTCGACCAGACGGATCACCTTCGTCATGCGCTTGTAGTCCCAGATCGCGCCGCAGTCCAGACAGCGGAGGCGGTAGCGATACGCCTCCTGCCGGCGGCGGGGAAGCGAGGGGAGGAGCGCGGGATCGCAGCAGCGTTCGCCGGAGCAGCCCACCTCGCGGCAGGCGGATCTCCACGCTGCGTCGTGCCCGTGCTTCTCGCGGGGATGGCGCAGCTTGACGAGGGCGTGGGCATACTCATGCCGTATCGTGTCATAGAACACGTCCGCCGGAGCGTCCAGCACAAAGTCGGAGATCGTGATGCTTTCCACTTTGTCGCCGACGTATTTGCAGCTTCCGAGCCGCTTTGACGCACGGGTGGAAACGCGCAGAACAACCGCGCCCGTATCGACGCCGCACAAAGCGTCGAGCCGGCCGTACTCACAGCGGATATCGTCGAGGGTATAGGGCACTTATTTCTCTTCCTTGAGCTTGTTCAGCTCATGCGTGAAGTCCTCGATGCTCTTGAAGTGGCGATGCACGGACGCAAAGCGGATGTAGGCGACCTCGTCGATCGGGCGCAGCTTTGACATGACCAGTTCGCCGATGTAGTCGCTGGAGATCTCGCGGACAAGTGAATTCTGCAAGGTCTGCTCGATCTCCTCGCTCAGACGCTCGATGGCGCTGAGGGAGACGCGGCGCTTCTCGCAGGCGCGGATCATGCTTTCCGTCACCTTCTCGCGGGCAAAGCTCTGACGGCTGCCGTCCTTCTTTACGACGACCATCGGCAAACTCTCGACCGTCTCATAGGTCGTGAAACGTTTTGCGCAGCTCAGACATTCGCGGCGGCGGCGGATGCTGCTGCCCTCGTCGGCGGGACGGGAATCGACGACTTTGCTCTCGCCATGACCGCAATACGGACACTTCATAGGGGCCACCTCTTCATTTCCTGATTTTGTTTCCGAGTTTCAGCTATTTCACAGAGTATATCATACGAATTCACAAAATGGTAGACATAATTTTAAAAATATTTGGAAAAACCGCAAGATACAGTATGCCGCAATGCAAGCCTACACCGCATAGCAGGTGTGAAATGACGGTAATCTTTCATGGAAAAGGCAAAACGAACAAAAAACGCAGACGCCTTTTGTCAAATAAGCTAAATTCCTTTTTTGGAAGATGTTTTTCTTGCGTATTGGAATAGCCAAGAATATAATAATGAATGCATAAGACAGGTTTGTTAAAAAAATGACGAACCACCAAATTTATAGCGAAGGAGCAAAAGAGTATGGATTTTCATCTGTCCAAAGAGCATGAGCTGGCTCGAAAGATGTACCGCGAATTTGCGGAGACCGAAGTCAAGCCCTTAGCCGAGGAAATCGATGAGGAAGAGCGCTTCCCCATGGAGACCGTCGAGAAGATGGCAAAGCTCGGCATGATGGGTATCTACTTCCCGAAGCAGTATGGCGGCGCGGGCGGCGACGTCCTTGCTTACGCCATGTGCGTCGAGGAGCTGGCGAAGGTCTGCGGCACCACCGCGGTCATCGTTTCGGCCCACACCTCCCTCTGCTGCGCGCCGATCTTCGAGAACGGCACCGAGGAGCAGAAGATGAAGTATCTGCCCGACCTTCTGTCCGGCAGAAAGATCGGCGCCTTCGGCCTGACCGAGCCCAACGCCGGCACCGACGCCTCCGGCCAGCAGACCACTGCCGTGCTTGAGGGCGACCACTACGTGCTGAACGGCTCGAAGTGCTTCATCACCAACGGCTCCGTCGCCGACACCTTCGTCGTGTTCGCGATGACCGACCCGAAGAAGGGCAACCACGGCATCTCCGCTTTCATCGTCGAGCGCGCGTTCCCCGGCTTCTCCAGCGGCAAGCATGAGAAGAAGATGGGTATCCGCGGCTCCTCCACGACAGACCTGGTCTTTGAAGATTGCATCGTTCCGAAGGAGAACCTGCTCGGCAAGGAGGGCGAGGGCTTCAAGATCGCGATGAAGACGCTCGACGGCGGCCGTATCGGTATCGCCTCCCAGGCGCTCGGCCTTGGCGAGGGCGCGATCGACGAGGCGGTCAAGTACACCAAGGAGCGCGTGCAGTTCAAGCGCCGCCTCAGCCAGTTCCAGAACACCCAGTTCCAGCTCGCCGACATGGCGTGCCGCATGCAGGCTGCGCAGTATCTGGTCTACGCCGCCGCGATGAAGAAGCAGAACCACGAGGATTACAGCAAGGACGCTTCCATGGCGAAGCTGTTCGCGGCGGAGTCCGCGTCCGACGTGACGCGCCGCGCCGTCCAGCTCTTCGGCGGTTACGGCTACACCCGTGAGTATCCCGTCGAGCGCATGATGCGCGACGCGAAGATCACGGAGATCTACGAGGGCACCAGCGAAGTCCAGCGCATGGTCATCGCCAAGTACCTCGGTGTGAACTAAGAGAGGGAGGTAAGATACAATGAAGATTCTCGTTTGCGTCAAGCAGGTCCCCGATACCTCCGGCAGACTCGCTGTCAACCCGGACGGCACCCTCAACCGCGCGCTCATGCAGACCATCATCAACCCCGACGACATGAACGCCGTCGAGGCCGCGCTCAAGCTCAAGGACGAGACCGGCTGCAAAGTCGTCGCCGTCACGATGGGCCCGCCCCCGGCAGAGGGCATGCTCCGCGAGCTGATGGCCATGGGCTGCGATGAGTCCTACCTGATTTCCGGCCGCGAGTTCGGCGGCTCCGATACCTTCGCTACCTCCCAGATCATTGCCGCCGGTCTCGACACCATCGGCATTGAGGACGACGACCTCGTCTTCTGCGGCCGCCAGGCCATCGACGGCGATACCGCCCAGGTCGGCCCGCAGATCGCGGAAAAGCTGAACCTGCCGCAGATCACCTACGCCGCCGAGATCCACAAGGACGGCGACACTGTGACCGTCAAGCGCGTGCTGGAAGACGGCTACATGATGATCAAGGAAAAGACCCCCTGCATGGTCACCTGCATCAAGGAACTCAATACCCCGCGTTACATGAGCGTTTCCGGCATCTTCGAGACCTATTCCAAGCCCATGACGGTGCTCGACTACAACGCTCTGAAGGACAATCCCCTGATCGACAAGTCCACCATCGGCCTCAGCGGCTCCCCGACCAACATCCTGACGTCCTTCACGCCCCCGCAGAAGGAGCCGGGCAAGATGCTCGAGGGCAACGACATGAAGACCTGCGAAGAGCTCGCCGGTATTCTCGCCGCGAAACACATCATTTAAGGAAAGGGGAGCGAAACAATGCGTACGAAAGTTCAACTTGCCAATAAGGAATTCGACAGCTCCAAGATTGCCGAATTCAAAAACGTCTGGGTCTTCTGCGAGCAGCGCGAGGGCAAAATGATGCCCACCAGCTTCGAGCTGATCTCCGAGGGCCGCAAGCTCGCCAACGAGCTGGGCGTCAAGCTCTGCGGCCTTCTGCTCGGCGACAACATCGAAGGCATCGCCAAGGAGCTCGGCGGCTACGGCGCCGACGAGGTCATCGTCTGCGATCATCCCCTGCTCAAGACCTACACCACCGACGCTTACGCGAAGGTCATCTGCGACGCCATCTCCGAGTACAAGCCCGAGGCGTTCCTGATCGCGGCGACCAACATCGGCCGTGACCTCGGCCCGCGCTGCGCGGCGCGTCTGCACACCGGCCTCTGCGCCGACTGCACGCACCTCGACGTCGATATGCCCGCCTACAAGGACTTCCTGCGCGGCGCCTCCACGCTGCCCGAGGATCGTATCGAGAAGCTCGGCATGATCATGCTCAAGAACAACGAGACCGGCAAGATGGAGCAGCACGACGTCACCCGCGGCCTGAAGATGACCCGTCCGGCGTTCGGCGGCAACCTGATGGCCTCCATCGTCTGCCCGCGCTTCCGTCCCGCCATGGCGACGGTGCGTCCCGGCGTTATGAAGAAGAACCCGTTCGATCAGGCGAAGGCGGACGCCTGCCAGCTCGTCAAGTACAACGTCCAGCTCAGCCAGGACGACATGGCGACCGAGGTCATCGAGGTCGTCAAGGCGGCGAAGAAGCTCGTCGATCTGATCGGCGCGGACTACATCGTCTCCGTCGGCCGCGGCATCAGCAAGGACGTTGAGGGCGGCATCAAGCTGGCGGAGGAGCTGGCTGCGGTGCTCGGCGGCGTCGTCGGCGGCTCCCGTGTCGCCATCGACAGCGGCTGGCTCACCCAGGATCATCAGGTCGGCCAGACCGGCAAGACCGTGCATCCGAAGGTCTACATCGCGCTGGGCATCTCCGGCTCCATCCAGCACAAGGCCGGTATGAGCGAGTCCGAGTGCATCATCGCCGTCAACAAGAACGAGAACGCGCCGATCTTCGAGATCGCGGACTACGGCATCTGCGGCGACCTGTTCAAGGTCACCCCGATGCTGACCGAGGCGTTCAAGGCTGCCAAGGCTGCGAAGTAAGATTTCTTAAAAAAGCGGCGGAAACTGCTGTTTCCGCCGCTTTTTTCCTGCGTATTTTTGCTGTTTCGCCGCATACTATCCGTCGGGTATTGCAAAGAAGAGGTAAGGAGACTTTCGCGATGAAAAGAACCCTTGCGATCACGGCGGCCACGGCGCTGCTGGCGCTTTCGCTCGCGGCCTGCGGCGCGGAGCGCGCGGACGGCGGCATGACCGGCCCGAACGGCGGCGAAACGGACGGCGGCATCGGCAGCGTGGCAGGCGCGGTCGTGCGCGGACGCGATTCCACACGCTTCGCCGGAGCAGGACGCGGCTACGCCGAGGATGACGACGCGGCCTACGGGATCGGCGGCCCCAACAGCAGCGTTTACGCCGCGCGGAACGCCGGCGGTATGAGCCGCGGAGAGCGCGACGCGCAGGCGGCGGGCGACCGCTACGCGCGGATGCTGGAAAACGGCCGCGTCCACGACACGGACGGCTTCCTGCTCGACGGCGAAAACAGCAGTTACGGTACGTTTTAAACGAAAAAGCGGCTCGATCCGAGCCGCTTTTTCCCACTTGACAATCATCTTGCGCAGTGATACACTTTGCCCCGTTGAAATGCGACGACGGAGAAGAAACCGCGAAAGCCGCGCAGAGAGGGACGCGTTTGGTGCGAGCGTCCTGCGGACAGACCGGCCGTACCACTCCCGAGCGGCCCGCGACGAGCGGGACGGGCCCTCCCGTTACAGGGGACACGAGCGACGGCGCAGGCCGTAAGCAGGGTGGAACCGTGGAATGTGACTGCATCCCACCCCTGACATCACATCAGGGGTGGGATTTTCTTGCCCCAAATCAAAAAGGAGACAATCATCATGGCAGACGAAAACTTCGCGTACAGCTGGGAAAACCCCGAATACCGCAAAACCTATTGGCACACCTGCTCGCACGTGCTCGCGCAGGCGGTGAAGCGCCTCTATCCCGAGGTCAAGCTCGCCATCGGGCCGAGCATCGACAACGGCTTCTATTATGATATGGACTCGCCCTTCGCGTTCACGCCCGAGATCATGGACAAGATCGAGGACGAGATGCGCAAGATCTGCAAGGAAAAGCTCAAGCTGGAGCGCTTTGAGCTGCCCCGCGAGGACGCGGTCAAATTCATGGCGGAGAAGGAGGAGCCCTTCAAGGTCGAGCTCATCAACGACCTGCCGGAGGACGCCGTCATCAGCTTCTACAAGCAGGGCGAGTTCACCGACCTCTGCGCCGGCCCGCACATCGACTCCACCGGCCGCATCAAGGGCAACGCCCTCAAGCTGACCGCCTGCAACGCCTCCTATTGGCGCGGCGACGCGAAGAACAAGAGCCTCCAGCGCATCTACGGCGTGGCATTCCCGAAGAAGGAGCAGCTGGACGAATACCTCAAGAAGCTCGAAGAGGCGAAGGCGCGCGACCACCGCAAGCTGGGCCGCGAGCTGGGCCTGTTCATGACCGACGAGCTGGTCGGCCGCGGTATGCCGATGTTCCTGCCCAAGGGCTACACCGTCTGGCGCATCCTGGAGAACTACATCCGCGACAAGGAACTCAAGCTCGGCTATCAGCACGTTCTGACGCCCTGCGTCGGCACGGTCGATCTCTACAAGACCTCCGGCCACTGGGATCACTATCAGAAGAATATGTTCCCCGCGATGGAGGTCGAGGACGAGACGTACGTCCTGCGCCCGATGAACTGCCCGCACCACATGCGCATCTACGCCAATCGCCCGCACTCCTACCGCGACCTGCCGATCCGCATCGGCGAGATCGCGCACGATTTCCGCTTTGAGGCGTCCGGCACGCTCAAGGGCATCGAGCGCGGCAGGCATTTCTGCCAGAACGACGCGCACCTGTTCGTCACGCCGGAGCAGATCAAGGACGAGGTCAGCAAGGTCTGCGACCTGATCTTCGCCACCTACAAGGATTTCGGCATCACCGACTATCGCTGCGTCCTCAGCCTGCGCGATCCCGCGGACACCGAAAAGTACCATCAGGACGACGAGATGTGGAACACCGCCGAGGCGGCGCTCCGCGAGGTGCTCGTCGAGCTGGGCATCGACTTCACCGAGGAGATCGGCGAGGCGGCGTTCTACGGCCCGAAGCTGGACGTCAACGTCGTGCCCGCCGTCGGCGCGGAGTACACGCTCTCCACCTGCCAGCTCGACTTCTGCCTGCCGATGAAGTTCGACCTCAAGTATATCGACGCCGACGGCAGCGAGAAGACGCCCGTCGTGCTGCACCGCGCGATCCTCGGCTCCCTCGACCGCTTCATGGCGTACCTGATCGAGGAGACCATGGGCGCGTTCCCGGCCTGGCTCGCGCCCGTGCAGGTCAAGCTGCTGCCCGTCACCGACCGCGCCAACGAATACTGCCTCGCTTACGCGGATCAGCTCAACGACATGGGCTTCCGCGCCGAGGTGGACGAGCGCAACGAGAAGATCGGCAAGAAGATCCGCGAGGCGCAGCTGGAAAAGGTGCCCTATATGCTCATCGTCGGCGACCGCGACATGGAGAACGGCACGGTCTCTCCGCGCCACCGCGCGGACGGCGACCTCGGCGCCATGAGCCGTGACGACTTTACCAGGCTGCTCGGCGAAGCCGTGGCAAGCAAATCGCAGAAATAAAGACGTGATACAGTTTTCGTTAATTCATTATAAAATTACGCTCCGTCTGTCGGCGGAGCGTAATTTTATGAAATCAGTATGAGAGACCATCATAAAAAATACTAGAGAACCTCATCAATATTCCACAAAAAACAAAGCTGTATTTTAGCCATATCATCGAAAATCACAAAAAAGTATTGCATGTGAGCTGAATAATCGTTAGAATATGACTATCCTGTGAGAGGGATAATCTATCAATAAGGAGATTGTGAAATGAAAAAGATCGTAGCTCTCATTCTTGCAGCCGTGATGGTATTCGCGCTCGTCGCCTGCGGCGGCGGCAGCACCACCAGCACCCCCGCTCCGGCGGAGACCACTCCCGCCGCGACGGAGACCACCACCCCCGCTCCGGCGGAGACCACCCCTGCCGCGCCCGCCGCTGATCCCGTCAAGATCACCCTCGCGACCGGCGGCACCTCCGGCACCTATTATGCTGTCGGCGGCGTTCTCGGCACCGTCCTCGGCCCGAAGCTGACGCTCAGCTCGCTCAGCGTTGAGTCCACCGGCGCGTCCAAGGCGAACGTCAACATGATCACCGACGGCGAGGCCCAGATGGCGATCCTCCAGTCCGACGTCATCAACTATGCGCACAACGGCACCAACACCTTCGCGGGCGAGGTCGAGGACAACGCCCTGTGGATCGCCGGCATCTACAACGAGACCGTGCAGATCCTTGCCAAGCCGGGCATCGAGCATGTCTCTGACCTCAAGGGCAAGACCGTCTGCGTCGGCGACGTCGGTTCCGGCACCGAAGTCAACGCCTGGCAGGTGCTCGGCGCTGCCGGCCTGACCAAGGATGACCTCAACGTCGTCAACGGCTCCTTCCAGGACGGCGTTGACCAGCTCAAGGACGGCAAGATCGACGCGGCGTTCACCGTCGCCGGCGCTCCCACGACCGCCATCGTCGACTATGCCACCACCAACGAGCTGAACCTCGTCTCCCTGTCCGATGACGAGCTCGCCGCCATCCGCGCCGAGTATCCGTTCCTCGTTCAGGACAACCTGCCCGCCGGCACCTACACCGGTCAGGATAAGGAGACCGTCTGCGTCGCCGTCCAGGCTGCGCTCGTCGCTTCCAAGGAGCTGAGCGAGGACGTCGTCTATGAGATCACCAAGGGCATGTTCGACAACAAGGCCGACCTCGAGGCCGGTCACGCCAAGTTCGGCTTCCTGGATGCCAAGGTCGCTTCCGTCGGCACTGTGCCCCTGCATCCCGGCGCTGAGAAGTACTACAAGGAGATCGGCGTTCTGTAATTGAGAACGTGCGGTTCAACAGGAAACAAGTAATGGCGACGGCCGCCGCAATAATACTGATTATTGCGGCGGCCGTTTTCCTGGGCTCGCGCACGGGACATTATCTGACGGTGCGCAGCCGCGATACCGGAGAGCTGTATGCGCGGTATCGCATGGGGGAGGGCGATCGGTTTTCCGTCACCTTCGTCCACTCCGTCAACAATTACCCGCTGACGGATACCTACGAGATCGAAAACGGCAGCATCTACGTCGAGGAGACGGTCTACTGCTCCTTCGGCGCCGGCGTGCAGACAGAACTGAACCCGGGCGAGGTGCTGGACAAGGTCTACGTCGACCGGCCCGACTATCAGGGCTGGGCGATGGTCATTCGCAACATCCATCAGCTTCGGAACAACGTGGGGTACATCGTCGGAACGGTCTCCGACCATGTGCTGACGGTGAACGGGCAGGACGTGAGCCTGCGTGATATGTGCGGAAGAAACGCGGCGGTGCGTTTCAACTATGAGTTTTTCCCGTGGTAATCGCCGCCGCTTCGCAATAGTTTTTTGTAAAAGGGGGAGAAAGCATGTCTGAAGAAGAAATCAAAAAAACAGCTCCGGACGCTGACGTCGGCACGATGGAAGACGTCGACGCGATCATGAAAAAATATGACCGCGAGTCCAATACCAGAATCTGGGAGGGCGCTCCCAAGCAGGTCGTTCGCTGGCTCACGGTGGCGTTCGGCATTTTCATGATCGTGATGAACATGTTCCTCAAGATGGACGAGCGCGCGCGCCGTCCGCTGTTCCTCGGCCTTGTGCTGATCCTGGTGTTCATCTACTATCCCATTAAAAAGGGCAGCCAGAAGGTCAACCATATGCCCTGGTACGACGTCGTGCTGATGGTCGTCAGCGCGATCTGCTATTTCTACTATCCGCTGAATCTTTCCAAGATCGTCAATCTCGGTACCCGTATCCAGAAGCTGACGCTCAACGTCGGCAGCCTCAGCATTCCGATCCTGATCGTATTCGGTATCGTCGGTACGCTGGTGCTGGTCGAAGCCTGCCGCCGCGTGGTCGGTATCCCGATCATCTGCGTGGCGAGCGTCTTCGTCATCTACGCCTTCGCCGGCGCGGGCAAGGATCTCAAGACCGTCGTCTACAACCTGTTCTACACCACGACGGGCATCCTCGGCACGCCGATCGGCGTCTGCTCGACCTACATTGCGCTGTTCGTCATCTTCGGCGCGTTCCTGGAAGCGACCGGCGTCGCGAACTTCTTCATTGACTGCGCGAACACCCTCGCCGGCTGGGCGAGCGGCGGCCCCGCGAAGGTGGCGGTCATCTCCTCCGCGCTGTGCGGCATGGTGTCCGGCTCCTCCGTCGGCAACACCGTGACCACCGGCTCGGTGACGATCCCGATGATGAAGAAGACCGGCTATCCGCCCGAGTTCGCGGGCGCGGTCGAGGCGGCGTCCTCCACGGGCGGCCAGATCATGCCGCCGATCATGGGCGCCGCGGCGTTCCTGATGGCGGAAATGGTCGGCGTTCCGTATAAGGACATCATCGTCCGCGCGATCCTGCCGGCGTTCCTGTACTTCCTCGGCATCTTCCTCATGGTCCACTTCATGGCGAAGAAGCTGAAGCTGCACGGCATTCCCCGCGAGCAGCTCCCCAAGGGCAAGGACGTGCTCCCGAAGATCTACCTGATCCTCCCGCTGGTCGTCCTGGTCTACATGATCATGGTCGGCTTCACGATGGCGACCGCCGCGGTCTACGCCATCCTCTACTGCCTGGTCGTTTCGATGATCAGCCGCGAGAAGGGCACGAAGGCGCTCGTCATGGCGCTGCCGCTGATTCCGATGCTCTACATGACGCTGTTCGCCCGCAAGTGGGAGGTCAACAGCTTCATGGGCCAGAACGGCACCAAGCTCTGCGTCGGCATCGCCGTCGCGATCATGATCGTCAACTACCTCATCAGCAAGCCCAACAAAGAGAGCTTCCCGATGATCTTCGACGCCTTTGAGAACGGCGGCAAGAACGCCCTCTCCGTCGCGGTCGCCTGCGGCATGGCGGGCATCATCGCCGGCGTCGTCACCATGACCGGTCTCGGTCAGGTGCTCATCAGCGCCATCGTCAAGATGGCGAACGGCCGCATCCTCATCGCGCTGGTGCTGACGATGTTCTGCTGCATCGTGCTTGGCATGGGCGTTCCGACCACCGCGAACTACATCATCATGGCGACCACCTGCGCGCCGATCCTCGGCCCCGCAGGCATGGGCCTTGAGCTGATGGCGGCTCATATGTTCTGCTTCTACTTCGGCATCGTCGCGGACATCACGCCGCCGGTGGCGCTCGCCGCCTACGCCGGCTCCGCCATCGCGAAGGCGCCCCCGATGAAGACCGCGTTCAACGCGACGCGCCTCGCCATCGCGGCGTTCATCATCCCCTACATCTTCGCGTTCAACCCCGCGATGCTCTTCATCAACACCACCGTGCTGGACGTCGTCCTGGTCGTCATCACCTCGACGCTCGGTATGCTGTCCATCTCGCTGGGCATGATCGGTTACTTCCTCAAGGATATGGCGTGGCCCTTCCGCATCCTCTGCGTGGCGGGCGGCCTGCTGATGATCTATCCGGGCACCGTGACCGACCTGATCGGCATTGCGATCCTCGTGGCCGTCTTCCTCGTCGAGAAGATGGAGCTTGCCAAGAAAAAGGCGTAACGCGCACAGAGTATAAAAGAGAACGGTTCGCGGTGAACCGTTCTCTTTTTCTGCGCATAGGATGGGAAAAACGGAGGTTTGATCCGATGCCCAAACTCTATCTCAGCCCGTCCACACAGGACTGGAACCCCTATGTCACCGGCAGCGGCAGCGAGGAGTACAACATGAACCTGCTCGCCGACGCATTGGAGCCGTATCTGCTTTCCAACGGCATCCGATGGGTGCGCAACACGCCGGACATGACCGCCGCAAGCTCGATCCGGCAGGCGAATACCATCGGCGGCTTCGACTTCTACCTCGCGCTGCACTCCAACGCCTCCGGCGTGGGGAGCGAGGGGCAGAACCGCGGGATCATCGCGTTCTACTATCCCTCAAGCGTTCCGGGAAAGCAGGCGGCGGAGATCTTTGCCGGGCAGCTCCGCGCGGTCTATCCGCTGCCCGATCTTGTGCGTACCCAATCCACCACCACGCTCGGCGAGGTGCGCCAGCCGCGCTTCCCGTCCAATCTCATTGAGATCGGCTACCACGACAACTATGAGGACGCGCGGTGGATCGAGTCGAACCGCCCGCAGATCGCGCGCGCGCTGGGGATGGGGCTGACGGAGTTTTTCGGCCTGCCGTTCATCGAACCGCAGCCGGTGCAGACGGGCGTCGTCACCACAGGCGGCAGCCCGCTTCGGCTGCGGGATTATCCCGGCACGAACGGCAAGGTGCTCGTTATGCTGCCGAACGGCGCGCCGGTGGAGATCTATGGCGCATGGCAGGGGTGGTATGTGATCCACTACGGCGACGCTGTGGGCTATGCGGCGCAGGCGTATATCAGCGCGTAACAAGCCCAACGGATCCCTGCCCGTCCTTTACAAACGGCGTGAAGCGCCACGGGAGACAGGCCGACGCTGATGGCGGTATTCTGCGGCAAAATGCTTGCCGAGCCTGACGCCGGGCTGTCTCGTTCCGGGTTTGTCGGTTCGGAGAGAGCCCTCGACGGATCATAGCTTGCGGCCTCTTGACGCTTTTTCGGGATTGTAGTAATGTCTACTTGATCAGAAGATCGAAAAGCGCGGCGGTTCTGAGAAGAAGACCCTGCTGAAACAAGTTAGCGAGTGGGGGGATCCCATGCCGGAAAACGGACGGAACACTCACACGAACAGGAAAAAGAGCTCCGATCGGTTGACCTGACCGGCGGAATGTGGTAAAATAACCATTTAGAATTCTACCGACAGAGGACGATACGATGCGGATCAATATATTAGGCGTGGGGTTTGACAACGTGACCATGGCGGAGGCGGTCGCGCGCGGGCGCGAGCTGCTGGACGCGGACGGCGCGCACTACGTTGTGACGCCCAACCCCGAGATCGTGGAGGCGTGCCGCGCGGACGCGGACGCGATGGCGGCGGTCAACGGCGCCGATCTCGTCCTGCCGGACGGCATCGGCGTCATCTACGGCGCGCGGATGCTCAAGACCCCGCTCAAGGAGCGCGTGCCGGGCATCGAATTCGGCACGGCGATGCTCGAATACTGCGCGAAGAGCGGCAAGAGCGTCTTTTTCCTCGGCGCGAAGCCGGGCGTGGCAGAGCAGGCGGCAAAGAATCTGCAAGCGCGTTTCCCCGGCCTGAGCGTCGCGGGCACGAAGGACGGTTACTTCAAGGACGACGCGGCCGCGGCCGCCGCGATCAAAGACAGCGGCGCGGAGATGGCGCTGATCTGTCTCGGCGCGCCGAAGCAGGAGAAGTTCATGGCGAAATACGGCGAGGCGACGGGCGCGAAGCTGCTGCTCGGCCTCGGCGGATCGCTGGATGTGTTCGCGGGCGTTGCGCGGCGCGCGCCGGACTTCTACGTGAAGCACAACCTCGAATGGTTCTATCGCCTCATCAAGAACCCCTCCCGCGTGGGCCGCATGATGAAGCTGCCGCTGTTTCTGATACACGTCGCGGGAAGCGGGAAGGGCTGAGATACGATGGCACAGGGCAAACTGATTGTATTTGAGGGCACGGACGGCTCCGGCAAGGCGACGCAGTCCAAGCTGCTGCTGGAGCGCCTGCGGCGCGAGGGCGTCGATTGCCGGCCGCTGACCTTTCCCCGCTACGGCGAACCCTCCGCGGCGGCGGTGGAGCTGTATCTCCGCGGCGAGCTGGGCGATAAACCCGGCGACGTGAACGCCTATGCCGCCTCGACCTTTTACGCGGTGGACCGCTACTGCTCCTACAAGCAGGACTGGGGCGGGTTCTATGAGCGGGGCGGCGTACTGATCGCCGACCGCTACACGACCTCCAACGCCGTGCATCAGGCGTCAAAGCTGCCGAAGGGGGAGCGCAAGGCGTACCTCGACTGGTTGTTCGGTTTTGAGTACGGCCTGCTCGGCCTGCCGGAGCCGACGGCGGTGTTCTACCTCGACGTGCCGACGGAGCTGACCGGGCGCATGATGCGCGCGCGCGAGGCGCAGACGCGGACCGCGGCGGACATCCACGAACGGGACGAGCAATACCTGCGCGCCTGCCGCGAGGCGGGGGAGCAGCTTGTCGCGGACTACGGCTGGCTGCATGTCGACTGCTCCCGCGGCGGTGAGATGCGGAGCGTTGAGGACATCCGCGAGGAGATCTGGCGCCGCGCGAAGGCGCTGCTGTAAGGCTTGTCCGCATTTTGGACAGTGAAAAGGGGACGCCGCGCGTCCCGACTCTTCACGGAGATTGCGGAAACGGATCAGCAGCAGCCGCAGGAGCTGTCGCTGGCGCCGCCCACGCTGCCGTTGCCGCAGCCGCAGCCGCAGCCGTTACCGCAGAACAGCAGCAGGATGATCAGCAGAATGATCACGCAGGAGCAGTTATTGTTGCTGAAGCACACGATCGGTTTACCCCCTTTTTCGGATTCTGCTTCCATTCTATGTGAGGAAATCAAAATCGGGGCTTGACCGTCTGAAAATTTTTAGGAGACCGGATTATGAGCGAAGATAGACGTTACGATACCGCGCGATACGACACGCAGCGCGTCCGTCAGGCTGAGACGGCGCGGCGCGCCGCGCCTTCGGGCGGACGGCGCCTGAGCGAGCCGCCGCGGAGAAGACGCAGACGCAGCGCGGGGCGGTTCTTTCTGCACACCTTCCTTTGGGTTTTGTTCGTCGCCGCCGCGTCGCTGGCGATCTCCGGCGTGGGCTGGCTGCTGGCCAACGATTTTGCCGCCCTCAACAAGGAGCCGCTGACCGCAACGGTGACGATCACGAAGGACGACGATCTTGATACGGTTGCCGATAAGCTCAAGGACGAGGGGCTGATCGAATACAAGTGGTTCTTCAAGCTCTTCGGCAAGGTTTCCCACGCCGAGGGCAAGATCGGCATCGGCGACCATGAGCTGAACTCGCAGATGGATTACAACGCGCTCATCAACGGGATGCGTTCCAGCGCCGGTTCGCTCTCGTCCGAAACCGTCCGCGTCACCTTCAAGGAGGGTATGTCGGTGCGGCAGGTCATCGACCAGATGGTGAAGTACGGCGTCAACACCGAGGAGGAGCTGCTCGACGCGGCGGCGAATTACGACTTCACTCACGAGTTCATCACGGGCGAGAAGGGCGACATCACCCGCCTGGAGGGTTACCTGTTCCCGGACACCTACGAGTTCTACGTCGGCGGCAATCCCGCGACGGCGCTCGGCAGGATGCTCAACAACTTCGGCAACAAGATGGACGAAGACCTGATGGAGAAGGTCGAAAGCTCCGGCTATACGCTCAAGGAGATCATCACCGTCGCCTCCCTGATCGAGAAGGAGACGGACGGACACGACCGCGCGAACATCGCTTCGGTCATCTACAACCGTCTCAGCCGCGCGGGCGAGACGGCGTACCTGCTCCAGATCGACGCCTCGCAGATCTACGGCCTCGGCGACCGGTACACCGGCACGCTGACGCAGGCGGATCTGGACATCGACACGCCCTACAATACGCACATCCATCAGGGCCTGCCGCCGACGCCGATCGCGAACCCCGGCATCGCCTCCATCAAGGCGGCGCTGGAGCCGGCGCAGACGGGCTACTTCTTCTACGCTCTCGGCAAGGACGGCGCGCATCACTTCTTTGAGACCTACGCGAAGTTCCTGAACTTCGTTAACAGCAGCGAATACAAAGGATGATACAGAGAAAGAAACCGGAACTGCTCGCTCCGGCGGGCGATATGGAAAAACTGAAGATGGCGGTGCTCTACGGAGCGGACGCCGTGTACCTCGCGGGCACGAGCTTCGGAATGCGCGCCTTTGCGGGCAACTTCACGCCCGATGAGCTGCGCGAGGCGGTGCGTTTCGCCCACGCGCACGGCGTGCGCGTCCATACCACGGTCAATACGATGCCGCGCGGCGACGAGCTGCGCGAGCTTCCGGCGCATCTGGAAAACCTCAACGACGCGGGCGTGGACGCGCTGATCGTCGCCGACCTCGGCGTGTTCACGATGGCGGGGAAGTACGCGCCGAACTGCGAGCGCCACATCTCCACCCAGCAAAGCGTCGCCAACGCCGAGTGCGCGCAGGCGTGGCACGATCTCGGCGCGAAGCGCGTCGTGCTGGCGCGGGAGGTCTCGCTTGACGAGATCCGCGCCATCCGCGAGGCGGTCTCGCCGGAGCTGGAGCTTGAGACCTTTGCCCACGGCGCGATGTGCGTCAGCTACAGCGGGCGATGCCTGCTCTCGAACTACATGACGGGCCGCGACTCCAACCGCGGGGCCTGCGCCCAGCCCTGCCGCTATCAATACGCGCTGATGGAGGAGAAACGCCCCGGCGAATATTTCCCCGTCTTTGAGGACGAGAAGGGCACTTACATCATGAACTCCCGCGATATGTGCATGATCGACCATCTGGGCGACCTCATGGACGCGGGCGTGGACTGCATCAAGCTGGAGGGCAGGGCGAAGAGCGAATACTACGCCGCCATCGTCACCGGCGCGTACCGCCACGTCCTCGACGAGGTGTGGGCGGGCGAGCCCATCGATCCCGCGTGGCGCGACGAGGTGGAGCACGTCAGCCACCGCCACTACTCCACCGGCTTCTACTACGGCGAGCCGGGGCAGTACACGGACAACGCCCGCTACCTGCGCGAGTGGCAGGTGGTCGCCGTCGTGGAAGCCTGCGACGCGGACGGGGACGCGACGCTGTCGCTGCGCAACAAGTTTGCCGCGGGCGACGAGGTGGAGATCGTCGGCCCCGATTGCCGCCCGTTCACGCTGACCGCGCCGGTGATGTACGTGGACGGCGTGGAACAGAACGAGGTGCGCACGCCCCAGACCGTATTTCGGATGAAGCTGCCCCGCCCCGTGCCGCCCCTTTCCTTCGTGCGGCACAAGGTGGAGCTGAGCGGAAAATAACGAAAACGGCTGCTTTACGCAGCCGTTTCTTTCTTTTTTCGGTTCGCTTCGAGGATGCCGGGTATGATCGCAATGCCCGAGCCGACGAGGAAGCAGAGGATGCCGAGCCACATATTGAGCCGGATCTCCTCGCGCAGGAACGCCAGCGCGAACAGCGGCGCGAGCATGGGCTTGAGGAAGAAGATCAGCGACGCGGTCTGCGCGCTGGTCTTTTCCATCGCCAGCATATGGAACACGAAGCCCAGCCCTGTGTTGACCGCGCCGAGGTAGAGCAGCCACGGCAGCGACGCCGCGCTCAGCGAGGAGAGGATCGGCACGTCCACATAGAGCGACAGCCCCAGAGAGCCGAACAGCGCCGCGCCCGCGCCCGTGTGCCCCAGCAGGAGAAGCAACAGCAGCTCCGCGCCGCCGAAGAGGGAGCAGAAGCTCGTGACGGCGATGCCGCCGAAGCGCGCAGCGCGCTTTTTGCCGAACACGCTGTAGAGCGCGAACAGCGCCGCCGAGAGCAGGGCGAACACGACGCCGCGCCCGTCCAGCCGCGCGTGGAGCGGGTCGACGATGATGAACACCGCGACGATCTCCAGACACAGCGCCAGAATGTGGTTCCTGCGGATCGGCTCACGCAGGATCAGCCCGGCCAGCACGGTGATGAAGATCGGATTGCAGGAAAACAGCACCGCCACCACCGACGCCGGCGCATGGACCACCGACATCTGGTAAAACGTCATGGCGACGCAGACGAACAGAAAGCCCAGCAGCGCGAAGAAGCCCACGTCACGTTTGGTGAAGCGCCCGTTGTGCGCGCGGATCGAACGCAGCGCGAAGGGCAGCAGCACCGTCCCGCCGATGAGGAAACGCAATACCGTGACCTGCATGGGATAGAACAGGCCGCTCGTGAATTTGAGCACGACCTCCATGAAACTGAAGATCGTCGCGCAGAGAATGATATAGACGTAACCGACGTTGAACTTTTTCATGATAAGTCCCTCCGAAACACGGAAAGTATATACGCTTTCTCCGAAATTTGCAACTGTCGGCTTTTTCGGAATTGACAAACGGGCGACAACTCTATAAAATAATCTGACTGTTGAGAAAAACACTTTCACATAAAAGGAGAATCATCACATGGCACATCCCAGTTACAGCCTCAACGAGCTGCGTGAGAAGTTCCTGACCTTCTTCGAGAGCAAGGAGCACCTGCGCCTGCCCAGCTTTTCCCTCGTGCCGCAGAACGATAAATCCGTCCTGCTCATCAACGCCGGCATGACGCCGATGAAGCCCTGGTTCAAGGGCGAGGAGGAGCCGCCGCGCCGCCGCGTGACCACCTGCCAGAAGTGCATCCGCACCGGCGACATCGACAACGTGGGCCACACCGCGCGCCACGGCACCTACTTCGAGATGCTGGGCAACTTCTCCTTCGGCGACTATTTCAAGCGCGACGCCATCCACTGGGCGTGGGAGTTCCTGACCAGCCCCGAGTGGGCGGGCCTGGAGCCCGACCGCCTCTATCCCTCCGTGTTCGAGGGCAACGAGACGACACCCGCCGACGACGAGGCGTTTGACATCTGGAACAAGGAGATCGGCATCCCCGCGAACCGCATCTTCAAGTTCGGCAAGGCGGACAACTTCTGGGAGCACGGCTCCGGCCCCTGCGGCCCCTGCTCCGAGATCTACTATGACCGCGGCGAGAAGTACGGCTGCGGCAAGCCCGGCTGCACCGTCGGCTGCGACTGCGACCGCTATATGGAGGTCTGGAACGTCGTGTTCTCCCAGTTCGACAACGACGGCCACAACAACTATACCGAGCTGAAGCAGAAGAACATCGACACCGGTATGGGCCTTGAGCGCCTCGCCGTCGTGAGTCAGGACGTGGACTCCCTGTTCGACGTGGACACGGTCATGCACATCACGAACAAGGTCAGCGAGATCACCGGCGCGCACTACGGCGAGACCACGGCGAAGGACGTGTCCCTGCGCGTCATCACCGACCACATCCGCTCCGCCAGCTTCATGATCTGCGACGGCGTGCTGCCGAGCAACGAGGGCCGCGGCTACGTTCTGCGCCGTCTGCTCCGCCGCGCGGCGCGCCACGGCAAGCTGCTGGGCGTCAACGAGCCGTTCCTCTATTCCATCGTGGATACCGTCGTCGCCGTCAACGAGGGCGAATACAAGGACATCCGCGAAAAGCAGGCGTACATCACCAAGGTCATCCGCACCGAGGAAGAGAATTTCAACAAGACCATCGACGGCGGCATGCGCATCTTCTCCGACATGCTCGCGGAGCACAAGGCGAAGGGCGAGACGACCTTCTCCGGCGCGGACGCGTTCAAGCTGTACGACACCTACGGCTTCCCCATCGACCTGACCATCGAGATGGCGAAGGACGAGGGACTGAGCGTGGACGAGGACGCGTTCAAGACGCTCATGCAGGAGCAGAAGGAGCGCGCGCGCGAGGCGCGCAAGGCGCTCGGCGACCTCGGCTGGGCGGGCGTCGACCTCGGCAAGGAGATCCCCGCTACCGAGTTCGCGGGCTACGACCACGACGTGATCGACGCCAAGGTGCTCGCCATCGTCGCCGACGGCGAGCTGCGCGACGAGATCGCCGCGGGCGCGGACGCCATCGTCGTGCTGGACAAGACTCCGTTCTATGCCGAGATGGGCGGCCAGGTCGCCGACCACGGCGTCATCGAGCGCGGCGATATGCACTTCGAGGTCTCCGACGTGCAGAAGAACAAGGGCGGCAAGTACCTCCACACCGGCAAGCTGGTTTCCGGCGGGCTGAAGGTGGGCGACGCCGTCACGGCGAGGATCGACACGGAGCGCCGCGGCGCCATCCGCCGCGCCCACAGCGCGACGCATCTGCTGGACGCCGCGCTCAAGACCGTGCTCGGCGAGCACGTCCATCAGGCGGGCTCTCTGGTCGAGCCGGACAGCCTGCGCTTCGACTTCTCCCACTTTGAGGCGGTCACGGCGGAGGAACTGCGCCGCATCGAGGCGCTGGTCAACGAGTGGATCCTCGCGGGCTACGGCGTCGTCACCGAGGAGCTTCCCATCGAGGAGGCGAAGAAGAAGGGCGCCGTCGCCATGTTCGGCGAGAAGTACGGCGACGTGGTGCGCGTGGTCGAGATGGGCGAGAACGGCTCCGTTTCCATGGAGTTCTGCGGCGGCACGCATCTGGACAACACCGCCAAGGCGGGCACGTTCCGCATCCGCAGCGAGGGCAGCGTCGCCTCCGGCGTGCGCCGCATCGAGGCGACCACCGGCGTCGCGAGCTATGAGGGCGCGAACGGCGAGCGCGACGCGCTGCGCTCCGCCGCGGCGCTGCTCAAGACCACGCCCGCGGAGCTGGGCGCGCGCATCGAGCAGACGCTTGCCGAGCTGAAGGAGGCGAAGCGCCTGATCGAGCAGTACAAGGCGAAGGAGAGCGCGGGCAGCGCGGGCGATCTGCTCAGGGACGCCGCCGACGTCGGCGGACTGCACGTCGTCACCACGACCGTCGCCTCCGGCGACCCGAACAGCCTGCGCCGGATGGGCGACGTGCTGCGCGACAAGGACGCCTCCGTCGTCGCGGTCATTGCGCTCGCGGGCGAGAAGGTCACGCTGCTGGCAGTCTGCGGCAAGGACGCCGTGGCAAAGGGCGTCAAGGCGGGCGACATCATCAAGTCCATTGCGCCCATCGTCGGCGGCAAGGGCGGCGGCAAGCCGGACAGCGCCATGGGCGGCGGCAGCGACGCTGCCAAGGTCAAGGACGCGCTCGCCGCGGTGAAGCCCTTCGTCGAGAAAATCGTCGGATAAGGGGAGAATACGATGGATTGCTTATTCTGCAAGATCGCTGCGGGAGAGATCCCCAGCGCGAAGGTCTACGAGGACGACGTCTGCCTCGCGTTCAAGGACATCGAGCCGCAGGCGCCGGTGCATTTCCTTGTGATCCCCAAGGCGCACATCGGCTCCGTCGCCGGGGTGGGCGCGGAGAACAGCGCGACCGTCGCGCATATCTTTGAGGTCATCGCCAGGGTGACGCGCGAGCAGGGCGTCGAGAGCTATCGCGTCGTGTCGAACACGGGCGTTCAGGCGGGGCAGAGCGTGCCGCACCTGCACTTCCACGTCCTCGCGGGCCGCGACATGACCTGGCCTCCGGGCTGAGGCCTTGCCGGCCGGGCAAATCCGAGTCTTTCGCTTTGCGATTGCCCGGCTTTTGCGGCCCGACCGCCGCTGCGCTTCGGAGTCAACGCGAAAAGAACGGCCGGGGCGCAAATTATTCAAAAAACACTTGCAATTTCCAAAATGCTGTGGTATCCTATCAAGGCTTGAAAAAAGGGCGGTCCTCTGCCGTGTGCGCGATGGGCGTACATCCAAAACGACCATGAACGCCTATCATACAGGAGGAAATATCCATGGATCTCATCAAGGAACTCGAAAAGCAGCAGTTGAAGGCCGAAGTGCCCGTCGCCAACGTCGGTGATACCGTCCGCGTGCACGTGCGCATCAAGGAAGGCTCCCGCGAGCGTATCCAGGTCTTCGAGGGCATCGTGATCGCCAAGAAGCACGGCGGCATCGAGGAGACCATCACCGTGCGCCGTCTCGCCTATGGCGTCGGCGTGGAGAAGGTGTTCCCCATCCACAGCCCCTCGATCGAGAAGATCGAGACCGTGCGCAAGGGCTTCGTCCGCCGCGCCAAGCTGTACTATCTGCGTGGCCGCGTCGGCAAGGCTGCCAAGATCCGCGAGAAGCTGTAAGAGACAATTTGAGAGAAAAAATCGGACGGGAGCGATCCCGTCCGATTTTTTATGTTCCGAGCAGCGCCTTCAGCTCTGATTTGACCTTGTTCAGATCGCCGCAGGTCAGCAGCGGGATGAGCGCGTTGATCTCCTCAACGCTCTTGTCCCACCAGCGAAGCTCCAGCAGCAGGGCGGTCAGTTCCTCGTCGAAGCGCTCGCGCAGCGTCCGCGCGGGGTTGCCCGCGACGATGGTATAGGGCGGCACGTCGCTCCCGACGACGCTGCTTGCCCCGATGATCGCGCCGTCGCCGATGCGGACGCCGGGCAGGATCACGGCGTTCTGCCCGATCCAGACGTCGTTGCCGATCACGGTGTCGCCCTTGAGCGGCAGGTCGTCCATGGCGGGCGGCGCCATGTCCCAGCCGGGCAGCGTGTAGAACGGGAAGGTGGAAACGGCGTTCATCTGGTGGTTCGCGCCGTTCATGACGAATTCGACGCCGTGCCCGATCTGGCAGAACCTGCCGATGATGAGCTTGTCGCCGTTCCACGGATAGTGGTGCGTGACGCGGCTCTCGAACGCCGGGTCGGCGATGTAGGAGAACTCGCCCACGATGATGTTGGGATTCGTCAGCGTCGGCTTGATGTAGATCTCGTTTTCATAGCCCGCGATGGGGTGGATCGTATTGGGATCGGGGCGGATTCCGTCTTTCATGGCGCGTCTCCTTTACTTCGTGATCAGGAACAGCCCCAGCGCGCAGACCGCGACGCCGAGGAGCTGGCGCGCGGAGATGCTCTCATGGAACAGAAAGTAACCGATGAACAGCAGCGCGACGGCGAGCGTGATGTTGGTCGTCACGCTGCCCGCGCTGATCTTCCAGCCCGCGCGGTAGAGGAACACGTTGCCCGCCTCCAGCCCGACAATGGCGAAGCCGAGGACGAACGACGTCCAGTTGACGTTGCGCAGCTCGCTCAGCGCGTTCGCGGGTCTGACGCTCCAAAGGAAAATGGCGGCGGAGACCGCGGCGCCGATCAGGTAGGTGACGGTCAGCGCGCCGAAGGCGTTGACCCGCTCCGGCGTGGATTTGGCGCAGATGTGATAGAAGCAGTTGGAGCCGACGACGAGCAGCACCGGCCAAAGCATATGCCACATAAGAAAACCTCCTAAAAAAGCCACCGTCCCGGCAAGGGCGGTGGCAATCTCAAACAAAAGCGTTCTGACTTCTCACACTTTGGATTATAAGGAGCATCCGCGCGCCTGTCAAGGCAAATTTTTCCGCAGGAACGAGCGCGCGTTCTGCCAGAAGATCCCGTCGGCGTCCTCCCGCGAGACGCCGCGCGCGAGCAGATAGTCGTAGAACTCCAATACCCGCGCGGGGGAGGCGAGACAGTCCGGCACCTCCGCGCCGTCAAAGTCGGAGCCGAGGGCGAGGCAGCGCCCCGCGCCCAGCTCGAAGAAGCGCATCGCGTGGCGGTACAGGTCGTCGAGCGTGACGGGGCGTTCATCGTCGCGGAGAAAGCGGACGTAGTAGTTCAGGCCGATGAGGCAGCCGCGCCGCGCCAGTTCGCGGATCATGCCGTCCGTCAGATTGCGCTTGTGCGCGCAGACGGATCGGGCGTTGGAATGGGTGACGAGGAAGGGCTTCTCCGCCGTGTCCAGCAGATCGTAAAAACCGCGGTCATTGAGGTGCGAGGCGTCGACGAGGACGCCGCGGCGTTCCATCTCCCGCACGGCGCGGACGCCGAACGCGCTCAGGCCGTGATCCGTTTCGTGCCCCGAGCCGAGCTCGTTTTCACCGTTCCACGTCAGCGTGACCGCGCGGACGCCCTGCTTTGCCAGCAGGGCGACGCGGTCAAGCGCTCCGGCGAGCACGCTGCCGTTTTCCACCGTGAGAAACGCGGCGGTCTTTCCTCCTTCCCACGCCCGCTCCATGTCCGCCGCGCCGCGGCAGGGCAGGACGCGGTCGGAGAATTTCGCCGTCTGCCGCGCGAACTCCCCGCGCCAGCGGTCGTAGAAATCGACGGCGGCCTGCCCACGCAGCCCGTCGGGAATGAAAATGGCAAAGCACTGCGCCCAGCGGACGTTTTCCGGCAGCGCGGAAAGGGAGAGCGCCTTCGCGGGGTCGTCCAGCGTGTCGGCGCGGCCGCTGCGCGCCATATTGGTCAGAGTGTCGCAGTGCAGGTCGATCACGGCATGGGGCGGCATCGTCATCATCTCCTCGATGCAGTATAGTCTCGTTTCCGACGAAAAAGACGCCGCGGACGCGGCGCCTTTTCAAAACCTGTGATCAGAACACGAACTTGGTGATCGAAATTTCCTGATAGGTACGCTCGATCGCCTCGCCGAACATCGGCGCGACGGTCAGGTATTTGAGCCTTGCCCGCTTCGCCTCGGGGTGGGCGGGGATGGTGTCGAGCAGCGCCACTTCCTCGATGCAGCTCTTCTCCAGCAGATCGATCGCCTCGCCGGCGAGCACGCCGTGCGTCGCGCAGGCGTAGACCTTCTTCGCGCCGCCGACCTCGGTCAGCGCCTTCGCGGCGGTGACGATCGTCACGCCCGTGTCCACGATGTCCGCGAGCAGGATGCAATCCTTGCCCTTCACGTCGCCGATGACGTTCAGCGATTCAAGCGCCGTGGGCTCGTCGTGCCGGCGGTCCACGATGGCGAGGCCGGTTTCCAGCTTCTCCGCGAATTTGCGCGCGCGGGCGATGGGGCCGACGCTGGGGGAGACGACGACCATATCATGCACGGCGTCGCCGAACTTCCTGGCATAGTAGTCGGCGAGGATGGGCTGGCTGAGCAGATTGTCCGCGGGAATGTCGAAGAAGCCCTGGATCTGCGAGGCGTGGAGATCCATCGTCAGCACGCGGTCGGCGCCCGCGGCGGCGAGCATATTCGCCACCAGCTTCGCGCTGATGGGGTCGCGGGAGCGGGATTTGCGATCCTGGCGCGCGTAGCCGAAGTAGGGGATGACCGCCGTGATGCGCCCCGCGGAGGCGCGGCGGCAGGCGTCGATCATGATGAGCAGTTCCATCAGGTTGTCGTTGACCGGTTTGCAGGTGGACTGGACGATGAACACGTCGCTGCCGCGCACGGATTCATAGATGGAGCAGGAGACCTCGCCGTCGGCAAAGCCCTTGACCTCGTTCTGGCCGAGCGTGATGCCGATCGACTTGCAGATGTCTTCCGCGAGTTTGGGATTGGCGTTTCCGCTGAATACCTTGATGCTGCTTTTCTGAGAGATCATGAGAGTTATCCTTTCCTTTCGCCGCTGTTCGCTGTCAAGTCTATATATGATACCAGAAAACGACAAATGTGTCAATCCGCAAACGCGGCCTGCTGACCGCGCCGGACGTCGGACGAACCGGACGGCGGAACGGAAGGGACGCCCGAAGGCAAGGACGGCGGACGGAACAGGATGATGAGCTTCGGCGCGGCGGTAAAAGTGATCGACGTCGGGTTCGAGCTGCCGTACTCTCCCGTGCCCGTGTAGCTCCCCGTCGCGATCTTCGCCGGGATGCAGCGCCGTGTCGATGGCGCTGCATCGCGGCGTTGAAATCGCTCCGCTTCACGCGGTCGCTCGCCTCCCACTGAGGCAGATCATAATTCGCTGTATTGGTCATCAAAAAGACCCCCTTTCACCCATGCGGGCGAAAGGGGGCTTTGTTGTACGGTTCGGGACAACTTCCCCTTGAGGGGAAGGCAAGGAACTTACTCGTCCAGCGTGGCGACCGCGCGGTCGAAGAGCGCCTCGACCTCGGCGGAGGGAGCCTTGGAGAGCTTGGAGACGACGACCGCGGCGATCAGGCCGCAGAGGAAGCCGGGGATGATCTCATAGACGCCGGTGGAGGCGAGGCAGGTCAGCCACGCGATGTCGATCACCGCGCCGGCCACGATGCCCGCGACCGCGCCCTCAAAGGTGAAGCGCTTCCAGAACAGGCTGAGCAGGATGGCGGGGCCGAACGCCGCGCCGAACACGCCCCATGCGTTGGACACGAGGCTCATGATGGAGCCGGCGTTGGGGTTGGCGGCGATGAACAGCGCGACCAGCGCGATGGCAAGCACCACAAAGCGGCCCGCCCAGAGCATCTCCTTCTCGCTCGCCTTGCCCTTGCGGACGACGGGCTTGTAGACGTCGCTGGCGAAGGCGGAAGCGGCGGCGAGGAGCTGGCTGTCCGCCGTGGACATGGACGCCGCGAGCACCGCGGAGAGCAGGACGCCGGAGATGACGGCGGGGAAGAGCTTGCGCACCATCGTGATGAACACGAGGGAGTTGCTGTTGATCGCATCGTCATAGCCGAGGAACATACGGCCCACGATGCCGACGGCGGTCGCGAACGCAAGGATGAGGAAGGTCCACGCGATGCCGATCCGCGCGGATTTCCTGATGGACTTCTGCGACTCGACGGACATGAAGCGGATGATGATGTGGGGCATGCCGAAATAGCCGAGGCCCCAGCCGAGGCCGGAGACGATATCCTGCCAGCTTCCCACGCTCCAGTAATCCGCGCCGAGCTCCGCGCCCGTCGCGCCGTTCAGGGTCGCGGCGGCAAAGATCGGGGCGATCAGCAGCGCGCCGAGCATCAGCATGCCCTGGAAGAAGTCCGTCCAGCACACGGCGGAGAAGCCGCCGAGGAAGGTGTAGCTGATGATGATGAACGCCGCGATATACATGGCGGTGGTCGCGTTGATGCCGATGACCGTGTTGAACAGCGTGCCGCAAGCCTTGATGGAGCTGGCGGCGTAGATCGTGTACGCCACGAGGAAGATGATCGCGCAGATGATCTGCAGCGCCTTGGACTTGGAGAGGAAGCGGTTGGTCAGGTACTGCGGGATGGTGATGGAGTCCTTCGCCACGATGGAGAAGCGGCGCAGACGCGGCGCCTCGACCAGCCAGCTGATCGTATAGCCGATAAACAGTCCGATGGGGATCCAGAGCTGACCGATGCCGAGCGCGTAGACCGAGGTCGGCAGGCCCATGAGCACCCACGCGCTCATATCCGACGCGCCGGCGGAGAGCGCCGACACCCACGGCCCCATCCTGCGGCCGCCGAGGAAGTAGGTCTTCTCGCCGCCGTCGCGGTCGCGGAAGAAGAAATACACGCCGATGCCCAGCATACAGACAAGATAGATGACAAAGATAATGCTTTCCAGATTGAACATGATTTTCCACCTCTTTGATTTGGGAGCCGCTTTGCGCGGCCCCTGATTGCCGCCGCGCAGTATAACACAGAAAAAACCGGACGTAAATACAGAATGATGTATAGAATAAAGTCTGTATAATAATCGCTGCATATCGTGAGAACAGTGCAAAATGCGATTGTTGATACCAGACAAAAAACCGTTCATCCGCCGACATACTTTCTGCTTCGCACAAAACGGGGGCGGCGGGGAGATTCCTTGATAAACTTGCGCAATCGCCCCTTGCAAAGAGGGAGAGGCTATGCTAAAATAAAGAAAATCTGTCGGAAAGGACGGGAAGTTTTATGGAATTCCTTTCGAATAAGCCCTTGCTCATCACCGATACCATCCTGCGTGACGCGCACCAGTCTCAGGCGGCGACTCGCATGACGCTGGAGGATATGCTTCCGGCGTGCGAGGTGCTGGACTCCATCGGCTACTACTCGCTGGAGTGCTGGGGCGGCGCGACCTTCGACTCCTGCATGCGCTTCCTCGACGAGGACCCGTGGGTGCGCTTGCGTACGCTGCGCGCGCATCTGCCGCACACCAAGCTGCAAATGCTCTTCCGCGGCCAGAACATCCTCGGCTACAAGCACTATGCCGACGACGTGGTGGATATGTTCTGCGCCAAGTCCATTGAGAACGGCATCGACATCATCCGCATCTTCGACGCACTCAACGACATCCGCAACCTCGAGCAGGCGATCAAGTCCACCAAGAAGTACGGCGGACAGGTCGAGGCGACTCTGTCCTACACCATCTCCCCGATCCACAACGAGGATTACTTCGTCAAGCTGGCGCAGGAGCTGGAGCAGATGGGCGCCGACTCCCTCTGCATCAAGGATATGGCGAACCTGCTGCTCCCGATGGACGCTTACTCCCTCGTCAAGCGCCTGAAGGAGACGGTCAAGATGCCGATCCACCTCCACACCCACAACACCACCGGCACGGGCGACATGGTCAACCTCATGGCGGCGTATGCCGGCGTGGACATCGTTGACTGCGCGCTCTCGCCGCTCGCCAACGGCACGAGCCAGCCCGCCACCGAGTCGCTCGTCGCGACGCTCAAGGGCACCGTGCGCGATACCGGCCTCGACCTCAACAAGATGAGCGAGGCGGCGGTGCACTTCCGCAAGGTCGCCGAGCGCCTCAAGAGCACCGGCGCGCTTGACCCGAAGGTGCTGAACGTCGACACCAACACGCTGCTCTATCAGGTGCCGGGCGGCATGCTCTCCAACCTGATCTCCCAGCTCAAGCAGGCGAACGCCGAGAACAAGTACTACGACGTGCTCGCGGAGATCCCGCGCGTGCGCGAGGACTTCGGCTTCCCGCCGCTGGTCACGCCGTCGAGCCAGATCGTCGGCACGCAGGCGGTGCTGAACGTCGTCATGGGCGAGCGCTACAAGATGTTCCCGAAGGAGTCCCGCGCCATGCTCAAGGGCGAGTACGGCAAGCTCCCCGGCACCGTCAACGAGGCGGTGCGCGAGAAGGCGGGCATCAAGCCGGAGGAGGTCATCACCTGCCGCCCCGCCGATCTGCTCGAACCCGAGCTGGGGAAGTACAGCGAGGAGTACGCGGGCATCGCGCAGAGCACGGAGGACATCCTCTCGCTGGCGCTGTTCCCGCAGGTCGCCCCGAACTTCATCAAGAAGCGCAACCTCAGGACCCCGCCCGTGCCGCGCCAGATCGCGCCGACCGGCGGCCGCGAGCAGGAGCGCCACGTTGCTCCCGTGAGCCGCGGATAAGTTCATAAAGCACGAAAAAGAGGCTGTGAAGAAAAGGAGAGGTCAGCTCTCCCGGACTTCACAGCCTCTTTCTGCTGTTCCGTTTCGCGGGATCGGCGCTATAGACAGACCGCGAATGATGTGCTATCATAAGGAAGCCGCTGAGGATAACGCGGGGAAAGGGGGATGCCTATGCTGGCCGAACAGAGAGTGGAACTGATCCTGCGGGAGCTGGAAAACCGCCGCGCCCTGAGCGTTGCGGACATCTGCCGCATGACCGGCGCGTCGGAGGCGACGATCCGGCGCGACCTCAACACGCTGGACGAGCAGCGCAGGCTGCGCAAGGTCCACGGCGGCGCGGTCGCCGTCGAGGGCGAATTCCGGATCGCCGAGCCGGCGATGGATGTGAAGCGCCGGCTCTATACCGAGGAAAAGCGCCGCATCGCGCGCTACGCGGCGAGCCTGATCCGGGATGACGACGTGGTTTTCCTGGACGCGGGTACCACCGTGCTGGAAATGGCGGCGTTTTTGCGCCAGTCCCACGCGCTGTTTGTCACCAACAACATGGAATGCGCCTTCCGCCTCGCGGACGGCGGCGCGCAGCCCTATATGCTCGGCGGGGACGTGGACCCCAGGACCATGTCCACCAGCGGCGCGCAGATGATGGACTCCCTGCGCCGCTACAACTTCACAAAGGCGTTTCTCGGCGTAACGGGCATCACCGTCACGCAGGGCTTCACGACGCCCGACCCGGAGGCGGCGTCGCTCAAGGCGCTCGCCGCGTCCCGCGCGGCGCGCACCTATGTGCTGGCGGATTCCAGCAAGTTCGGCAAGGTGACGGCGTCCACGGCGCTCCAGATCGAGGAAGCGACCATCATCACCGACCGGCTGAGCGACCCGAGATACGCCGAATACACCAAGATCGAAGTGATCTGACGCCACGACACAAAACACCGCGGACTGTTCCGCGGTGTTTTTCTTTGGCCGGATCGGCGGCAAGGATCGTTAAAACAATCACAAACAATCATAATCGGTCGAAGAGATTGCCGCGATTTGACGAAATTTTATTGCCATTAACTAACTTTAATAAAATTAACGAGAATTATTTGTATATTTTTTCGTGATATTGTGATTGAAAGTGATTGTTTGTGATGTTATGATGATAAGGTAGTCAAGATGGCGCGAGCGAATCAGAATGAAGAGAGAGGAGGGCTCGAAACTGCTGATGAACCGAAGATACGCGCCGTTCGGACAAAACGAGAACGAAACAATACATCTGTGATAAGAAGGGAGAAAACCATGAAAGAACGCATCCAGAAATTCGGGCGTTTCCTCAGCGGCATGGTCATGCCGAACATCGGCGCATTCATCGCGTGGGGCCTGATCACGGCCCTGTTCATTCCCGCGGGCTGGCTGCCCAACGAGCGCTTTGCCGCGCTGGTCGACCCGATGCTCCAATACCTGCTGACCGCCCTGATCGGTTATACCGGCGGTAAGATGGTCGCGGATCAGAAGGGCGCCGTCGCCGGCGCCATCGCCACGATGGGCGTCGTGGTCGGCGTGCCCGGCACGCCGATGTTCATCGGCGCCATGCTCATCGGCCCCCTCGCCGGCTGGTGCATCAAGAAGTTTGACCAGGCGGTGGACGGCCACATCAAGGCCGGCTTCGAGATGCTGGTCAACAACTTCTCCGTCGGCATCATCGGCGGCATCCTCGCGCTCCTCGGCCTGCTGTTCATCGGCCCCGCGTGCTCCGCGATCACCAACGTGCTGGCGGCGGGCGTCGAGGTCCTTTACAACAACCACCTGCTGCCGCTGACCGCCATTCTGGTCGAGCCGGCGAAGGTGCTGTTCCTGAACAACGCCATCAACCACGGCATTTTCTCGCCCATCGGCCTTGAGCAGGCCGCGACGGCGGGCAAGTCCATCCTCTTCATGATCGAGTCCAACCCCGGCCCCGGCATGGGCCTGCTGCTCGCTTACTGCGTTGCCGGTAAGGGCAGCGCCCGTTCCTCCGCCGCGGGCGCCGCGCTGATCCACTTCGTCGGCGGCATCCACGAGATCTACTTCCCCTATGTCCTCATGAACCCGATCCTGATCCTCGGCCCCATGAGCGGCAACATCGTCGCCATCTTCCTGCTCCAGATGCTCGGCGGCGGCCTGCAGGGTCCCGCGTCCCCCGGCTCCATCATCGCCGAGCTGCTCATGACCCCGCGCGGCAGCTACTTTGCCAACATCGTCGGCATCTTCGGCGGCTGCGCCGTCAGCTTTGTCGTCACGCTCTTCCTGATGAAGGCGTTCGTCAAGGACGGCGACAACGATCTTGAGGCCGCCAAGGCCGCCGTCGCCACCGCGAAGGCCGCCTCCAAGGGCGCGACCACCATCCCCGGCACCATCTCCGACATTGCGCACGCCGATCCCAAGTCCGTGAAGAAGATTGTCTTCGCCTGCGACGCCGGCATGGGCTCCTCCGCCATGGGCGCGACGATGCTGCGCAACAAGCTGAAGGCCGCCGGCATCACCGACATCGAGGTCGTCCACGCGCCGGTCTCCGAAGTCCCCAAGGACTGCCAGATCATCGTCACCCACCACGAGCTTGCCGCCCGCGCCGCCTCCGGCAATCCGGGCGTGCAGATCATCCCCATCAAGAACTTCATGGGCGCGCCGGAGTATGACGGCCTGACCGCCACGCTGGCCGAGGGCCGCGGCGCGGCGAGCGCCAAGAACGCCGGCAGCGTCAGCGCCCCCGAGGACGAGCGCCTGAAGAAGGGCGACATCATCCTCAAGAAGGAGAACATCCGTCTCGGCCTCAAGCCCGTCACGCCGGAGCAGGTCATTCTGGACTGCGGCCGCATGATGGTCGACGCGGGCATCGTTGAGGAAGGCTACATCCAGGGCATGATCGAGCGCAACGAGAGCTTCCCCGTCGCCATCGGTTGCCACGTCGCCATCCCGCACGGCACGAACGAGGCGCGCAAGTTCATCAAGAAGAACGGCCTTGTGGTCATGACCTATCCCGACGGTATCCCCTGGGAGGACGACGTCGTGAAGCTGGTCATCGGCATCGCGGTCAAGGACGGCAACGACCACATCGACGTGCTGGGCTACATCTCCGAGGCCTGCGACTCCGACGAGGCGACGGACGCGCTGGTGAAGAACGCCGACGTGGACACCCTCTACAAAAAGCTCAACGGGCTTGCCTGATTGCACAGCGGCATGAAACGGGCGGTCGTCTTTGATCTGGACGGTACGCTCTGGGATACCTGCGCGCCCGTGACCGAGGCGTGGAACCGCGCGCTTGCGCGGCTCCGCGTCTCCCGCCGCGTGACGGTCGGCGAGATCCGCTCCCTGATGGGAAAGACCGTGCAGGAGATCGGCGCGCTGGTGTTCCCGGACAACACGCCCGCCGAGCAGGCGGCGCTGATGGACGCGCTGGGGGAGGAGGAGACCGCCTTCCTTGCCCGGAACGGCGGCAGGCTGTTCGACGGTCTGGAGGACGCGCTTGACGCGCTGTCCTGCCCCTGCATGATCGTCAGCAACTGCCAGAGCGGGTACATCGAAGCGTTCCTTGCGGCGCACCGTCTGGAAACGCGCTTCGCGGATCACGAATGCTCCGGGCGGACGGGGCTTTCCAAGGGCGAGAACATCCGCCTCATTCTGGAGCGCAACGGCGTCGGCCGCGCGATCTACGTGGGAGACACGGCGTCGGATCAGGCGGCGGCGCGGTACGCGGGGCTTCCGTTCGTCCATGCGGCTTACGGCTTCGGAGCCGTCGAGGGCGCGGACGGCATCATCCGCAGCCTTCGGGAGCTGCCAAAGCTGGCGGAAACACTTTTTGTCGAGTAAAAGCAACGAAGAAAGGATACAGATGCTATGAAACAGGCAATCCAATTCGGCGCGGGCAACATCGGCCGCGGCTTCATGGGCGCGATCCTGGAGCGTGCCGGCTGGCACGTTACCTTTGCCGACGTGGTGGCGCCGATCGTTGACGCGATCAACACGCAGAAGCGCTACACCGTCCATGTGCTCGACCATGAGTGCTATGAGATGGAGATCACCAACATCAGCGCCGTCAACTCCGCGGGGCCGGACATCGCGCCCGCCATCGCCAAGGCGGATCTGATCACCACTGCGGTCGGCCCGCTGGTGCTGCCCAAGATCGCCGTGACCATCGCGCAGGGCATTCAGGCGCGCATCGCGGCGGGCAACCTCGAGCCGCTGAACATCATCTGCTGCGAAAACGGCCTGCGCACCACCACGCGCCTCAAGAATGAGACGTTCAAGCACCTCTCGCCGGAGGAGATCGCGTTCTGCGACGAGCACATCGGCTTCGCCGACTGCGCCGTGGACCGCATCTGCCCCAAGCCGCCGTTCGACAACCCGCTGGACGCGGCGGTGGAGGAGTACACCGAGTGGGACGTGGAGCGCTCCGCGTGGAAGGGCCCGCTGATCGAGGTCGAGGGCCTGACCTTCACGGATAACCTGATGGCGTGCCTGGAGCGCAAGCTCTTCACGCTCAACAGCGGCCACGCGATCTGCGCCTACCTCGGCAGCCTCAAGGGCTATGAGACCATCATCGACAGCATCCGCGACGAGGCGATCGGCCGCATCGTCCACAAGGCGATGCAGGAGAGCGGCGAGGGCCTCATCAAGGAGTTCGGCTTCGATCCCGACACGCACCACGCCTACGTGGAGCGCATCTTCCGCCGTCTCCAGAACCCGACGCTCAAGGACGAGGTCAAGCGCGTCGGCCGCGAGCCGATCCGCAAGCTGACCCCCGGCGACCGCCTCATCAAGCCGCTGACGACCACCGCGTCCTACGGCCTGCCCGTCGACCACTTCGTCTACGGCGCCGCCGCCGCGCTGCGCTTCGACTGCCCGGACGACCCGCAGAGCGTCGAGCTGCTCGCGAAGATCGCGGAGGTCGGCGCGGAGAAGGCGCTGACCCAGTACAGCGGCCTCGAAGAGGGCAGCGTCCTGCACAGCCGCATCATGGAGGTCTATCGCGCGCTGGGCAGGGGAGAGTTCGGCAATCACTGAGATACCGTGAAACCGTCCGGCGGCGTTTCAACGCGGGCTCCCGCGCCTGCGTTTCCCCTCCTTGCCGCCCGACAGCCTGGGACAGGGCAATGGCCGGATGGGCCTTGCCCTGTCCCTTTTTCCACGCTCCGGCCGATCGAGGATCCGCCCTTGCGCGGCGCGGGAAAACGGGTTATACTGGACAAAACGCGAGAGGAGGCGCAACCATGCCGCGTTCGACGGGACAAAAGCTCAAGCTGCTCTATCTGATGGATTATCTGCTCCGCAGCTCCGACGCGGAGCATCCCGTGACCGTAAAGCAGATCATCGCGCACCTTGCCGCGCACGGGATCGGCGCCGAGCGCAAGAGCGTCTACGACGACATCGAGTCCCTGCGGCTCTACGGGCTGGACGTCGAGGAGACCGGGAGCGGGCCGTATCACGGCTACTACGTTGCCTCGCGCCGCTTTGAGCTGCCGGAGCTGAAGCTGCTGGTGGACAGCGTGCAGTCCTCGAAATTCATCACCCAGCGCAAGACCAACGCGCTCATCCGGAAGATCGAGACGCTGGCGAGCAGCTACGACGCGCAGCGGCTCCACCGTCAGGTCTACGTCGCCAACCGCGTCAAGACGATGAACGAGTCCATCTACTACAACGTGGACGCCATCCACGCGGGCATCAGCGAGAACAAAAAGATACGCTTCCGCTACTTCGAGTACACGGTCACGAAGGAGCGGCGCTACCGCAGGGACGGCGCGTACTACGTCGTCAGCCCCTACGCGCTGACGTGGGACGACGAGAATTATTACATGGTCGCCTACGAGACAGAGAGCGCGAGCATCCGCCACTACCGCGTGGACAAGATGACGAGCATCGCGGCGCTGGACGAGCCGCGCGACGGCGCGGACGCCTACCGCGAGCGGGACATGGCGATGTACTCGCGCAAGGTGTTCGGTATGTTCTCCGGCGAGGAGCAGCGCGTGAAGCTGCGCTTTGCCGAACACCTCGTCGGCGCGGTGCTGGACAGGCTGGGGCAGGACGTCAGCATCGTTCCGGGCGGCGACGGGCATTTCACCGTCAGCGCGGACGTTGCCGTCAGCCCCCAGTTCTTCGCGTGGGTCTGCGGCTTCGGCGGCGAGGCGCAGATCCTCGCGCCGGAGAGCGTCGTCGCGCAGATGAAGACGCATATCGAGGCAATCGCGGCGCTGTACGGATAACGGCGATCGACAAAAAGACGGACGGTCTCGCGTGAGATCGTCCGTCTTTTGACGTTTTCAGAAGATCTGTCCCGGCAGGCGCAGCTTTTCCTTCGGCGGGAAGGACTGATCAAATTCCTCCACGTCGGCGTCGTCCACGTAGTAGCCCTGCGGCGTCTGATAGACGCCGGTGACGCCGGAGCGGTTGTCAGGATCGGAATTGAGGAAGCTGATGGCGTCCGCCATGTACTCGCGTGTCCTTGTCCATGACCGCCAGCGGCACCGCCAGCTTGCCCACGTCGTGCAGCCACACGCTCATGAGGAACGCGCGCCGCCGGTTCCGGTCGAAGCGCATCGGGTGATCGGTCGCGTCCAGCCAGTTGAGGAAATTTTCGCCCACGCGCACCATGTTGCGCGTGTGGTTGGCGTTGTAGTGGGAGCGCTCGTCGATGGCGGTCATGCTCGGAGGTCAGCGCGAGGCACATCTCCAGAAAGGTGCGCAGATAGCGTTCGGTCGTCACAGCCGGATCACCTCCCCCTCTCTGGCAAAATCGCAGTCAAAGTCCGCCGCGCGCAGCCGCTCCGCCGCCCGGTCCAGCTCCGCGTCCGTGCGGAAGGGATCGTGGTGGATGACGCGCAGCCGCTTCGCCCCGCAGGAGCGGGCGAAGCCCAATGCGCCGCTCCAGCTGTTGTGCCCGAAGCCGGCGCGCTCCGGCCACTCCTCGTCCGTGTACTGCCCGTCGCACAGCAGCAGGTCGCAGCCGCGGGCGAATTCCCGCAGCGCGGGGGCGAGAGCGCCGTCGATCGTGCAGTCCGTCGCGAACACGACGCGCGTTCCGTCCGCCTCCAGCCGCAGCAGCGATACGCCGCCGGGGTGCCGCCCCTCCATCGCGTCGACCCGGACGCCGCCGAGCGTCATCGTTCCGGGCAGCTCGTGGAAGCGGATGTCGGCGGGCAGCTGCTCCGGCCCGACGGGCCAGAGCGGCGGCGCGAGCAGGCGGCAGACCTGCGCGCGGGCGTCCAGACCGCCGCGCGACGCGGCGTAGATATCCAGCCGCGCGCCCGGCTTCATCGCGTAGGGACACAGCGGCAGGCCGAGCAGGTGGTCGGCGTGGGGATGCGTCAGCAGCAGCGGCAGGGCGCTTTGCTCCTGCGCCGCCGCGGGCAGGGACATCAGCCCCGTCCCCGCGTCCAGAACGATATAGTCCGCGCCGAAGCGCAGCAGCACGCAGGTCGTCGCGCCGCCGTAACGGGCGTACGCGCTCCCGCTGACGGGCACGGAGCCCCGCGCCCCCAGAATCGTGACAACGGTTTCCAAGCCTCACGCCTCCTCATTCCACATAGCCGTACAGCCCGCGCACCGAGACCTCGCCGGTGCGGATCACGTCGCGGCGTCCGTCGCCGCGGATCACCACCAGCCCCAGCTCGTCGTCCACGTCCACGGCGCGGACGCGCTCGCGCGTGTCCTGCCACAGAAGCTGCACCTCGCGCCCGATGGTCAGGCAGTCCCGGCGGTAGGCGTCGAGATACGGCTGCGTCTCGCCGGTCAGCAGCGCGGCGTAGAGCCTGTCCAGCTCCTCGATCATCGCCGCCGCCAGCGCCGCGCGGGAGACGCTCTTTCCCGTCTCGATGGCGAGCGAGGTGGCGATGTCCTCCAGACCGCCCGCAAAATCCTCCTTCGTGTGCGATGCGTTGACGCCGATGCCGACGACCACGTATTGCAGCGCGCCGCTCTCGCCCTCGACGCTCAGCTCGGTCAGGATGCCGCAGAGCTTTTTGCCGCCCAGCACCAGGTCGTTCGTCCACTTGATCTGCGGGCGCACCGACGCGACGCGCTCCACCGCGTCGCAGGTCGCCACGGCGACGAAGCCCGTCAGCGGCAGCAGCCGTGCCGGCTCCACCTCGGGGCGCAGGAGCACGGAGAGGTAGACGCCCTTGCCCGCGGGGCTCAGAAAGCCGCGCCCGCGGCGGCCCCTGCCGCCGGTCTGCTCGTCCGCAATTGCCACCGTACCGTCCGCCGCGCCGTCGGCGGCGACGCGCTTCAAATACGCGTTGGTGGAGTCGATCTGCTCAAAGCAGCGCAGCGTCGTACCCACGCGCGCCGTCTCGCCGAGGCAGGCGCGGATCGCGGATTCGCTCAGGCTGTCGGGCGCGGAGACGAGGCGGTAGCCGCGGTTTTTGCGCGATTCGATCTCGTAGCCCTCGCGCCGCAGGGCGTCCACCGCCTTCCAGACCGCCGCGCGGGACACGCCCAGCGCCTCGCTGACCGCCTCGCCGGAGACGTACGCTCCGCCGCTCGATTGCAGCAGCTTCAAGACCGTATCCCTGCTCATCGTTCCGTGCCTCCCGACGTATTACATAGATAAAATAATTGTACCACACTTTTGCGCGTCGGACAAGTATTCCCGAAATAACACTTGACAAGTTACAATCCGCGTGCTATACTACCAGCATGAACCTGCGGGGGAGGGAAAGGTCGACCAACTTCCCGCGCACACCCGAAGGAAAGGAGATATTGCGCTCAAAATTACACTTAAAAAGTTACTTTTGGGCGCGGCGTGAACAGCGATGGCAAGAGATTACGCGGCAGTTCCCCATGAATATCTTGAGGAAATGCAGATGCTCAGCGACGTGGAGTTCGGTCGTCTCATGCGCGCCCTGCTGAACTACAGCAGGACGGGGGAGCCGATGGCGCTTCATGGCAACGAGAAGTTCTATGTCCAGCGCGTCATGGCGGAGGAAGACCGCCACCGCCGCAGCTACGAGGAACTGGCGGGCGCGAAGAGCCGCGCGGGCAAGGCGAGCGCTTTGGCGCGGCAGCAGCGTTCAGCAGCGCTCAACAGTGTTCAACGGCGTTCAACGCTGTTCAACGGTGATGAACTGTGTTCAACGGCGTTTGACGGCGCTCAACACACGAACGATACCAATACCGATACCGAAACCGATCTTGACTCCGAAACCAAAACCGAAACCGAAACCAAGACCGAAACCAAACCCTATACCGAGCGTGTGTGCTCCGCCGGAAGCGTCTTCGATTTTCCGGACGACACGCGCGCGCTGAGCGAGCGCACGGTCTACGCCTCGCCCCTCCCTGAGCAGCGGAAACGATGGCGGTACTAGCGCACACACAAGAAAAAGCCTTCCCCGAAAAGGAAAGGCTGTGGAAAACGCGCCACTCACGCCGCCAGCTTCAGCGTAACGCCGACGACGGCGGAGGCGAGGATGAAGACGATGGGGTGCCATTTCTTCGTCTGCTTGACGACGTTCGTCAGAACCAGCAGCACCGCCGCCAGCGCGAGCAGACGCCAGTCGAGCGCGGCGAAGCCGTTGGGCAGGAACGTCGCCTTCACCACCAGCACGCCAGCGGCGAGGATCATCGCGGTGGAGGCGGGGCGCAGGCCGTAGAACGCGCCGTTTACGTATTTGCTGTCGCGGAAGCGCTGCAAAAACGCGGAGACGATGAGGATGACGAGGATGCTGGGCGCGACGAGGCCGAGCGTCGCCACGACCGCGCCGCCGAGGCCGCCGGTCAGGAAGCCGACGTAGGTCGCCATGTTGACGCCGATGGGGCCGGGCGTGGACTCGGACACCGCCACCATGTCCGCGAGCTGGGCGTGGGTGAACCAGCCGGTGCGGTCGGAGATGTCGTAGAGGAAGGGCAGCGTCGCCATGCCGCCGCCGACGGCGAAGAGCCCGGTCTTGAAAAACTCGTAGAACAGGCGCAGATAGATCATTTCGCCGCGCCCCCTTTCTTCAGCAGCACCCGCAGCACGACGCCGCACACGCCCGCGAACAGCACGAACACCACGGGCGAGAGCTTCGTGAAGACGGCGCCGAGGGCGACGAGGCAGAAGATGCCCGCCGTCCAGCCGTCGATGACGGACTTTTTGCCGAGCTTCCACACGGCGTTGAAGATCAGCGCGCAGACGCAGACGCGGATGCCCGCGAAGGCGTCCTTGACCCACGCGAGCTCGGAGAACTGCGTGATGACGCCCGCGAGCAGGGAGATGATGACGATGGACGGGAACACGACGCCGAGCGTCGCGGCGATCCCGCCGGGGACGCCGTCCTTCTTGCGCCCGATGAAGGTCGCGGTGTTGACGGCGATGACGCCGGGGGTGCACTGGCCGATGGCGAAGTAGTCGGCAAGCTCCTCCTCCGTCGCCCAGCCCTTGTTTTCGACGATCTCACGCTGCAAAATGGGCAGCATGGCGTAGCCTCCGCCGAAGGTCATGACGCCGACCTTGGCGAAGGCGAAAAAAAGCTCCGGCAGGTTTTTGAGCATGACAGAATCCCCCGCTTTCAATCCTCGACGCTTGCGATGTGGTTCGCGATGCGCTGCATGATCATCTCCAGCGCGACGAGGTTGCGCCCGCCCTCCAGCACGATGATGTCGGCGTGCTTGCGCGTCGGCTCGACGAACTGCTCGTGCATCGGCTTGACCGTCGTCAGGTACTGGGTGATGACGCTCTCCAGCGTCCTGCCGCGGTCGCGCACGTCGCGCAGGGCGCGGCGCAGGATGCGCACGTCGGCGTCCGTCTCGACGAAGATCTTGATGTCCAGCATCTGGCGCAGGGCGGGGTCGTGGAAGATGAGGATGCCCTCGACGATGATGACCTTCGACGGCTCGACGCGCTCCGTCTCGTCCGTGCGCTGGTGGTCGGGGTAGGAGTAAACGGGCACGTCCACCGCCTTGCCCGCCTTGAGCCGGCGCAGGTGCTCGACCAGCATATCCGTGTCGAAGGCGTCCGGGTGGTCGTAGTTGGTCTTGCAGCGCTGCTCGAAGGGGATGTCCTGCTTCTTGTAATAGCTGTCGTGGTGGATGACGGAGACCTCCTCGCCGAAGTGCTGCTTGAGGTGCTCGGTCAGCGTGGTCTTGCCCGAGCCGGTGCCTCCGGCGATGCCGATCAACATGACGCTCATGACGCTCTTGCCCTCCCGTGGTCGATTTTTCTCCAGTATAGGCGAAAGCGCGCGAAAAATCAACAGCCGCGCGAAAAACCGCCGCGCCGCCTTGCGCCGCGCCCCGCGCTGTGGTACAGTGGGGAAAAGACGATACGGAACAGGAGGGAAGCGCCGTGGCGACGTACAGCGAACAGGATCTCAGATATGCCGCGGAGTTCCGCGAGGACGTGCATCGGGACGCGCTGGCGATCCTGCGCCGCACGCGCCCGGACATCACGGAGGTCGTCGACCGCTACGGCGTCGAGGACTATTTCCAGGAGCACTGGGACTATCCGGGCAAGTGGTACACCATCGTGGCGGTCCCCGCCGACAGCGGCGGGCGCAAGGCGCTCGTCGATACCATCGTGCGCGACACGCTGGCGCAGACCGGCGCCCCGACGGAGGAGCGCCCAGACGACGGCGGGGACGCGGCGGACGAACCGCAGTCGCCCGCGACGGGCGACGACGCCCTCGACGCGCTGCTTGCGCAGTACCCCGGCGTCGTCGCGGAGTACGCGATCGTGAAGCCCGACGTGCCGTATCTCGGCTACGAGTCGCACCGCCGCGCGCTGCTGCGCGCGAGCGAGCGGCTGGTGAGCGGCGTGGGGTGGAGCGGCGACGCGCGGCTCGCCGTGGGGAAGCGGATCGACGCAGCGGAGCTGTTTTCCGGGAACTGCCCCAAGGGCGCGCTCAACTACCGCCGCGCGTTTCTGTACCCGCCCCACGGGAGCGGCTGCACCGGCAGGGATTTCGACCGCGTCAACGCCGCCCTGTTCCCGAACGGGACGGACGCGCTGGAGGCCTGCGCGTGGACGACGGACTGGTCGGACTACTTCGACGACGGGCGCGAGTGGTGGGGCACGCTCTGCCTCACGGTCTACGACCCCTCGCTCGACCGCTTCGCCGTCATCCTCGCCTCGGCGACGGACTAGGGCTTGACGCTTGCGAAAATCGTGATATTATGTAAAGGCAACAGAAAACAGCATGACAAGGAGAGACCCATGGATCTGATCAAATGCCCGATCTGCGGGGAAGAATATTCACCGAGCTATCTGCGCTGCCCCTTCTGCGAGGAGGAGATGAAGCCCCGCAAAACCAAGCGCCGCCTGACGTCGCGCAAACAGGCGCAGTCCGCGCGCGGCGCGATGATCGCCGTGCTGATCGTGGTGCTGGCGCTGCTGGGCTGGTACCTGTTCGGCGGAAAGAAGCCGTCCGGGGACGACGCTCAGACGGATACCGAGACGACGCAGCCGTCCGTGCCCGCGTCGAACACCGACCCGTTCTATGAGGCGGCGGACCCCGAAGACGGTACGGGGCAGGACGAGCCGCCCGCGGAGGACGTGGACGTGTCCAACGCCAAGCTCAACAAGAGCGACTTCACCCTCGGCTACGCGGGTGAGAAGTACACGATCCGGCTCAGCGGCACCGAGGCGACGCCGACGTGGAGCATCGACAACCCGAACGTCGCAAAGATCGCCGCCGACGGCACCGTGACCGCCGTCGCCAACGGAAACACGACCGTGCGCTGCAAGGTGGGCGCGAAGGAGCTGACCTGCACCGTGCGCGTGCGCGGCACCGGCAAGAACGCCGCCGCGGCGGATGCGCCCATGATCGCGGAGCCGATCACCCCCGTCGCCCCCGTCGCGCCGACGACGCCGACGACCACCGCGCCCGCGAATGAGACGCCCGCGACGACCTCTGCCACAGTAGACGCCTCGCAGCTCAAGATGCGTACGAATATCGGCGCGATCGCTAAGAACAAAGACGGCGTATACGATATGACCATCGGCTTGAAAGAGTCATATACGCTTTCCGTCACGGGAACGGACGCAAAGCCTGCGTGGAAGAGCGACGACACATCCGTAGCCAAGGTGGACGCAAACGGTAAGCTGACGCCCGTCGCGAAAGGCAAGACGAATATCACCGCAACCGTCGGCGAAGTGAAGCTGACCTGCACGGTGTACGTGAAATAAAACGCTATCAAATCGGAAACGGCTCATTTTTCGTGAGCCGTTTCTTTTTTTGCCTTGCAAGTGTGGTTTGTTTGTGGTATGGTATTTTAGTACAATTATGTAAAAGGGAGTAATATGGACAAGAAGACCCTGCTCGACCGCGCGGCGCACGGCGCGGAGGAGCGTGTTCTGCTCTCCCACGTGCTGGATCGCTGCGAGCAGAGCCGCGCGCGGAACGTGCCCGCGCACACCGACTTCCTCAGCCCCGCCGAGCTGCGCAGCGCCGAGGAGCTGCTCCACGCCGCGAAGATACACGACGGCTGGGCGGCGCTGGGCGGATACGAGCGCGCGGAGCGGAAGATGCTCTGCTTCCTGCCCGACTGGCAGGAGGAGCCGGACGCGGACGAGTGCCTCGCCGCGCTGCGCGCGCATTGGCACGAGACGGAGACGCTGACGCACCGCGACCTGCTCGGCAGCCTCATGGCGCTGGGCGTGACGCGCGCAAAGCTCGGCGACATCCTGGTTTCGGAGCGCTCGGCGGACGTGCTCGTCTGCGCGGATATGGCGGATTTCCTCCTGCGGGAGTGGACGACCGCCGGACGCGCAAAGCTGCGCGCGGAGCGCGCGGCGCTGGACGCGCTGAACGTGCCGGAGCTGCGCCTGAAGGAGCTGCGCGACACCGTGGCGACGCTGCGGCTCGACGCGGTGGCGGCCACCGGCTTCGGCATGAGCCGCGCGAAAGCGGCGGAGCTGATCGCCTCCGGGCGGGTGCAGCTCAACCACCGCGAGGTACTGAAGCCCGACGCGCCGATGCGCGAGGGCGACGTGGTCTCCGCGCGGGGCCTCGGCAAGTTCGAGCTCGCGGAGGTCGGGGGCCTGAGCAAAAAGGGCAGGACCGCGATACTGGTGAAGCGGTATTTGTAAAGAGGACAAGCACTATGGATCAAAGCAAGATCGACCGCATCAACGCTCTGGCGCACAAGGCGAAGACGCCGGAGGGGCTGACGGAGGAAGAACGCGTCGAGCGCGACGCGCTGCGTCGCGAGTACATTGACGCCGTGACCGGCAACCTGCGCGCCCAGCTCGACCATACGTATATCGTGGACGAACACGGCAACAAGCGCAAGCTGGCGCCGCGCAAGGGGAGAGGCGAAGCATGAGCGAGTGGAGATACGACGAACACAGCGGCTCCTTCCGCCGCTACGACGACTACGGCAACGGCGGCTACAACCGCTACAACGGCAGGAAAAAGGACGGCTGGGGAGGCTGGGGCCTCATCGTGTTCCTGTTCGCCTTCGGGCTCTGGCCGATCGGTCTGGTCCTGCTCATCATGAAGCTGATGGACGCGCCCGCGCCCGCGAAGAGGCCCGCGCAGCAGACGCAGGCGGCAAAGCCCGCCGAGAAGGTCTCGCAGGCGGCGAAGAAGGTCACGCAGACGCCCGACGACACGAACAAAAGCGCCAGGGCGCTCCAGATCATCGGCGGCATCCTCGCGGGGCTGTTCGGCGTGTTCGCCGTGGCGGAGCTGGGCTCGCTGCTCGGCGGCACGGCGGATCTGGCGTGGCTGTTCCAGTGTCTCGGCATTGCCGCGGGCGGCGCGGCGATGTTCTTCTCCGGCAGGAGGATGAAGACCCGCCGCAACCGCATCGAGCGCTACCGCGCCGTGCTGGGCGCGCGCGACTTCGTCACCGTGGCGGAGCTTGCCGCGGTGACGGGGAAGAAGGAGAGCGTCATCGAGAAGGACTTCGACTATATGGTGCAGAAGAACCTGCTCGGCACCGGCGCGTTCTTCGACGCGGGCCACGGCATCCTGTTCCGCAGCGCCGACGCCTACCAGCGTTATCTGGAGGAGCAGACGAAGCGGCAGAACGTCACGCCCAAGGAGGCGAACGAGGGCTACTCCGGCGCGCTGCGCGCCATCCGCGCGGCGAACGACCGCATCCCCGATCCCGTGTTCTCCGAAAAGCTCGACCGCATGGAGGAGCTGGCGGGGAAGATCTTCCGCGAGGTCGAGGCGCATCCCGAGAAGATGAAGCAGGCGTCCAGCTTTTTCAACTACTACCTGCCCACCACGCTCAAGCTGCTCGGCACCTACACCGAGTTCGAGGAGGCGGGCATCGAGGGCGAGAACCTGCGCCAGGCAAAGAGCCGCATCGAGTCCATCATGGACACGCTGCTGGAGAACTTTGAAAAGCAGCTCGACGAGCTGTACCGCAGCGAGGCGATGGACGTCGACGCCGACATCCGCGTGATGGAATCCATGCTCGACCGCGACCTTTCCAGCGTCGAGCGCGATTTCGGCTTAGGCGGCGGAGCCGCCCAAGCCAAAATCAAATGACCGCGCGGCGGTCATTTGAACGGGATCGCCGTATTTCCTCGCCGCTTGCGCGGCAACCGGAAATACATGGCTGTCAGGCGGCGGAGCCGCGGCGATGCCCAAGCCGAAGGGCTGAACGGGAGAATACACCGAAAACGTTTATCATATAAGGGAGGATTCTTATGGGAGAGATGAAACAGCTCGACTCCATGGCGTTCTACGGGGGCAATCTGTACGACGGCTACGACTACTTCGGCGCGCATCCGACGGAGCGCGACGGGCAGGCCGGCTGGGTGTTCCGCACGTGGGCGCCGAACGCGAAGGCGGTCGCCGTGGTTGGCGACTTCTGCTCCTGGGACAGGAACGCCTGGCCCATGTACCGCAACGACAAGAGCATGTGGGAGGCGTTCATCCCCGGCCTCGCCGAGTTCGACGCCTACAAGTTCGCCGTCACCGACACGAAGGACAACGTCGTGCTCAAGGCGGATCCCTACGCCTTCCACGCCGAAACGCGCCCGAACACCGCCAGCAAGCTCTACGACATCCGGGGATATGAGTGGCACGACAAGAAGTGGATGGCTTCGCGCGCGAAGAGACTGGTCTACGACCACCCGCTCAACATCTACGAGGTGCACCTCGGCTCCTGGCGCAGGCACGACGACGGCTCGGTCTACGACTACCGCACCGCGGCGGACGAGCTTTCCGCCTACTGCAAGGACCTCGGCTACAACTGCGTGGAGCTGATGCCCATCACCGAGTACCCCTTCGACGCCTCCTGGGGCTATCAGGCCACGGGCTACTTCGCCGCGACCTCCCGCTACGGCACGCCCAAGGACTTCATGTACTTCATCGACAAGATGCACGAGGCGGGCATCTCCGTCATCCTCGACTGGGTGCCCTCCCACTTCTGCAAGGACACCCACGGCCTGCGCGACTTCGACGGCACGAGCTGCTACGAGTACGAAGACCCGCGCAAGCGCGAGCACCTGAGCTGGGGCACCCGCGTGTTCGACTTCGGCCGCGGCGAGGTCAAGAGCTTCCTGCTGTCCTCGGCGGCGTACTGGCTCAAGGAGTTCCACCTCGACGGCCTGCGCATGGACGCCGTGGCGTCGATGCTCTACCTCGACTACGACCGCCGCGACGGCGAGTGGAGCCCCAACGTGTACGGCGGGCACGAGAACATCGAGGCGATCGAGTTCCTGCGCGAGCTCAACCGCATGGCGTTCTCCATCGACCCCGGCCTGATGATGGTCGCGGAGGAGTCCACCGCGTGGCCCGGCGTCACCAAGCCCACGGAGGAGGGCGGCCTCGGCTTCAACCTCAAGTGGAACATGGGCTGGATGAACGACATGTGCCACTACCTCAAGCTCGACCCCTGGTTCCGCCAGTTCCACCACAAGGACATCACCTTCTCGTTCATGTACGCGTTCTCCGAGAACTTCGTGCTGCCGATCTCCCACGACGAGGTCGTGCACATGAAGGGCTCGCTGCGCGGCAAAATGCCCGGCGACGACTGGGGCCAGCTCGCCAGCGTGCGCGGCTTCACGGCGTACCTCTACGCCCATCCCGGCAAGCAGCTCACTTTCATGGGCGCGGAGCTGGGCCAGTGGCACGAGTGGGACTTCGCCAACCAGATCGACTGGTATCTCCTGCGTGAGAATCCCGAGAACCGCCAGATGCAGGACTTCTTCCGCGCGATCAACAAGTTCTACCTCGACTCGCCCGAGCTGTGGGAGATCGACTTCGGCTGGGAGGGCTTCGAGTGGATCGTGCCCGACGACAACCAGAACAACGTCGTCGTCTTCATCCGCAAGGACAAGAAGGGCGACGAGCTGATCTGCGCCATCAACTTCTCGCCCAACCACTATGAGGGCTACCGCTTCGGCGTCCCGTCGAAGAAGGAGTACGTCGAGGTCTTCAACACCGACCGTCCCGAGTTCGGCGGCAGCGGCTGGAACTTCAACGGCACCGTGGCCTGCGAGCGCGTCGAGTCCCACGGCCGCGAGGCGTCCATCGCCGTGAAGCTCCCGCCCTACGGCGCGATCTATCTGCGCGGCAAGGGCACGCTGCCCACAGCGGAGGAGCTGGCGAAGAAGGCGGAGAAGGAAGCCAGAGCCGCGGCGAGAGCCGCCAAGGCGGCGGCCGCGGCGGAGAAGCCCGCGGCAAAGAAGCCCGCCGCGAAGAAGCCCGCGGCGAAGAAGGCCGCCGACGCGAAGGACGCCGCGCCCAAGCGCAAGCCCGGCAGACCCAAAAAGACCGAGGCGGCGGAGGCCGCGCCCAAGCGCAAGCCCGGCAGACCCAAAAAGTCCGCCGTTACCCCCGAATAAAGCAGTCAATAATAATAAGGAGGGCCACCAGCATGAAAAAAGAAGCCATCGCCATGCTGCTCGCCGGCGGTCAGGGAAGCCGGCTCTACGTCCTGACGGAGAACATGGCAAAGCCCGCCGTTCCCTTCGGCGGCAAATTCCGCATCATTGACTTCCCCCTTTCCAACTGCACCAACGCGGGTATCGACACCGTGGGCGTCCTGACCCAGTACCGCCCTCTGGAGCTGAACAGCTACATCGGCTCCGGCCAGCCCTGGGATCTCGACCGCGACGACGGCGGCGTCCACATCCTGCCTCCGTATCAGAGCGCGACCGGCGCGAGCTGGTACAAGGGCACGGCGAACGCCATCTACCAGAACATCGGCTTTGTCGATATGTACGATCCCGAGTACGTCGTCGTGCTCTCCGGCGACCACATCTATAAGATGGACTACGCCGATATGATCGCCGCGCACAAGAAGGCGGGCGCCGCCTGCACCATCGCCGTCATGGAGGTGCCCTGGAGCGAGGCGTCGCGCTTCGGCATCATGAGCGTCGACGGCGAGGACAACATCACCGAGTTTGCCGAGAAGCCGAAGGAGCCCAAGAGCAACCTCGCCTCCATGGGTATCTACGTCTTCTCCTGGAGCAAGATGCGCGAGTTCCTGATCGCCGACGAGAACAACCCCGACAGCGAGAACGACTTCGGCAAGAACATCATCCCGTCCATGCTGAACGCGGGCGAGAAGATGATCGCCTACCGCTTCGCGGGCTACTGGAAGGACGTCGGCACGCTCGACTCCCTCTGGGACGCGAACATGGACATGCTCGCCACCGGCAGCGGCCTCGACCTCTTTGAGCGCGAGTGGCCGATCTACGGGCGCAGCACCTCCGCGCCGCCGGCGTTCCTCGGCAAGGCGTCCCACACCGAGCACAGCGTCATCACCCGCGGCTGCGTGGTCGAGGGCGCGGCGGAGAACTCCGTCCTCTCCGAGAACAGCTGCATCGAGGAGGGCGCGAGCGTCGAGTACTCCATCCTCATGCCCGGCGCGGTCGTGAAGGCGGGCGCGAAGGTCGCCTACGCCATCATCGGCGAGAACGTCGTCATCGGCGAGAACGCGACCGTCGGCTCCCTGCCCGACGGCGGCGAGGGCTGGGGCATCACCGTCGTCGGCCCCGACACCAAGGTGCCCGACGGCTATGAGCTCAAAGCGAACCATATGCTCAGCAAGAACATGAAGGAGGTAGTGAGATGAACGGACTGCACGGCATCATTTTCTCCTATGAGAAGGAACCCGGCCTGCGCGAGCTGATCGAGCACCGTATGCCCGCGTCGATCCCCTTCGGCGGCCGCTACCGCATCATTGACTTTATGCTCTCCAATATGCAGAACGCGGGCGTGACCGACGTCGGCATCGTCCTGCACGGCAACTATCAGTCCCTGCTCGACCACGTCGGCAACGGCAAGACCTGGGATATGTCCCGCAAGTACGGCGGTCTGCGCATCCTGCCCCCGTTCGCGGACAACCGCAAGTACCGCGGCGGCGACGAGTTCGAGGGCAAGATGCAGGCGCTGGCGAACGTGCGCACCTATCTGGAGCAGATCCGTCAGGACTACGTCGTCGTGACGGACAGCGACCTGATCGTCAACATCGACCTCGCCGAGGTCTACGAGCAGCACGTCGCCTCCGGCGCGGACGTCACCTGCGTCTGCACCCCCGACTACAAGCAGACCAGCGACGCCACGTTCTTCCTCCTCGGCGCGGATAACAAGGTCGAAAAGACCCTCATCAACCCCAAGAAGCCCGAGGGCTACCACTGCCTCGAGATCTACGTGCTGAGCAAGGAGCTGCTGCTCCGGCTCGTCGACGAGTGCGAGGCGGAAGAGAAGGTCAGCTTCCGCAGCGACGTGCTCAACGGCATGGCGGACAGGCTGGACATCCGCGCCTACGTGTTCCGCGGCCTCGCCGCGCAGATCCGCTCGGTCAAGGAGTACTACGACCGCAGCATGGACATGCTCCAGCCGCGCGTGTACCGCGAGCTGTCCACCGCCAAGCGCCCCATCCGCGCCAAGGAGGACGACGAGACCCCGACCTACATCGCGCCGGAGAGCCGCTGCACCAACTCCCTGATCGCCGACGGCTGCGACATCGCCGGCACGGTGGAGAACTGCATCGTCTTCCCGGGCGTCACCGTCGCCAAGGGCGCGACCGTCAGGAACAGCGTGCTGTTCAAGGGCGTCACCGTTGAGGAGGGCGCCAGCGTCAGCTATGTCATCGCGGACAAGGGCGTGACCATCCGCCGCGGCGGCAAGCTCGTCGGCCATGAGAGCTATCCCATGGCGATCAGCAAGGGCACCGTCATCTGACTTCAAAAAAGCGCAGACGCTTTTTTGAAAAGGATTCGCTTCGCTTCCCGCGCGCCCATTGCCTTCCCCTCAAGGGGAAGCCGAGGAAACGCGCCCCCACACGATTCGCACACGTTCGTGTGCAGCAAGAAAGTGAGAACAGTATGAATATACTGTACGTGACCAGCGAGGCTTACCCGTTCTGCAAGACCGGCGGGCTCGCGGACGTGGCGGGCAGCCTGCCGAAGGCGCTTGCCGAAGCCGGCGACTCGGTCGGCGTCATCCTGCCGCTCTACCAGAGCGTCGCGGACAAGTTCCACGAGGAGCTGACGTTCGTCAAGTGGACCTACGTCCGCCTCGCGTGGCGCAGCGTCTACTGCGGCCTGTTCCGCCTCGAGCGCGACGGCGTGACCTGGTACTTCGTGGACAACGAGTACTACTTCCGCCGTCCGGAGCTGTACGGCTACTACGACGACGCGGAGCGCTTCGGCTTCTTCTCCCGCGCGGTGACGGAGCTGCTGCGCGACCTGCCCGAAAAGCCGGACGTCGTGCACTGCAACGACTGGCAGAGCGCGCTCGTGCCCATCTACATCCACGACGAGGCGGTGCGCGACGACTTCTACAAGTGCATCCGCACCGTCATCACCGTCCACAACATCGAGTACCAGGGGCGCTACGGGCGCGAGCTGCTCGAAGACCTCTTTGGACTCGACCGCGGCTGGTACGACGGCGGCACGCTCGCCTATGAGGGCGACGTCAACCTGCTCAAGGGCGCCATCGTCAACGCCGACGCGGTGACGGCGGTCAGCCCGACCTACGCGCAGGAGCTGAAGAACGCCTGGTTCGCCCACGGGCTGGAGAACGTCGTCGCCATGCGCGAGGGCAGCCTCTACGGCGTGCTCAACGGCATCGACGTCGAGGGCTATGACCCGCATACGGACAAGGCGATCGCCGCGACCTACAGCCCCGCCCGCCTCGCCGGCAAGGCGAAGTGCAAGGCGGCGCTGCAGCAGACGCTGGGCCTGAACGTCGATCCCGACGTGCCCGTCGTCGCCATGGTGACGCGCCTCGTCTCCCACAAGGGGCTCGACCTCGTGTGCGAGACGCTGGACGCCATCCTCGAAAAGGACGTTCAGTTCGCCGTCCTCGGCAAGGGCGACGCGCAGTACGAGGCGTTCTTCAACTACGCCGCGCAGCGCTATCCCGGCCGCGTGGCGGTCTGGCTCGGGTATTCCGAGCCGCTGTCCCGCCAGATGTACGCGGGCGCGGACCTCTTCCTCATGCCGTCGCGCAGCGAGCCCTGCGGGCTTTCGCAGATGATCGCCATGCGCTACGGCACGGTGCCCATCGTGCGCGAGACCGGCGGCCTGAAGGACACCGTCCGCGCCTACGAGGCGCCGACGGGCGAGGGCAACGGCTTCAGCTTCGCCGACTACAACGCGGACGACATGTGCCACGTCGTCTGCGAGGCGATCGACCTCTATCACAACGACCGCAAGGCGTTCAGGACGCTGCAAAAGCGCGGCATGACGGAGGACTTCAGCTGGAAGCGGAGCGCGCGGGACTACCACACCATTTACGAAACAATCTGCAAATAAGGACTGGAAACTATCTATGACCCCAATTCAAAACGTTGAACAAATGAAACAGGCGATCACCGACAAGCTGAAGCTGCGCTTCGGCTGCGGCGTGGAAGAAGCGGACGAGTGCCAGATGCTCTATGCCAGCGCTTTGGCGCTGCGCGAGATCATGGCGGACCGCGAGGTCGAGTCGAAGCGCGCCGCGCGCGCGTCGAAGGCGCGCCAGGTGCACTATCTCTCCATGGAGTTCCTCATGGGGCGCAGCCTCCTGAAGAACGCCTACAACCTCGGTCTCAGCGAGCTGCTGACCAAGGCGCTGGAGGAGCTGGGCTTCAAGGCGACCGACGTCTTCGAGTCTGAGCCGGACGCGGGCCTCGGCAACGGCGGCCTCGGCCGTCTCGCCGCCTGCTATCTCGACTCCATGACCACGCTGGAGATCCCCGCCACGGGCTACTCCATCTGCTACGAGCTGGGCATCTTCAAGCAGAAGATCCAGAACGGCGAGCAGGTCGAGCTGCCCGACGTCTGGAAGGACGTCGGCTCGGCGTGGCTCGTCACCAAGCCGCAGGAGACCGAGACGGTCACCTTCGGCGGCACGCTCCGCCGCTTCCTCGACAACGGACGGCTCCACGTCGTCAACGAGGGCGCGACGCAGGTGCTCGCCGTCCCCTGCGACATGGAGATCGCCGGCTACGGCACCGAGCACGTCAACGTCCTGCGCCTCTGGGACGCCAAGAGCCCGACCGCGATGGACATGGGCCTGTTCGCCAAGGGCGAATACCTCCGCGCCGTCGAGCAGCACGCCATGGTCGAAACCATCGCCAAGGTGCTCTATCCCGAGGACAACCACGTCGAGGGCAAGCTGCTTCGCCTGAAGCAGCAGTACTTCTTCGTCTCCGCCACCATGCAGTCCATCGTGCGCAAGCACATCCAGCTCTGCGGCTCGGTGATGAACTTCCATGAGAAGCACGTCATCCAGATCAACGATACGCACCCCGCGCTGGTCATCCCCGAGCTGATGCGCATCTTCATGGACGACGCGGGGCTGGAGTGGGACGAGGCGTGGGAGATCACCCGCCAGTCCGTCGCGTATACCAACCACACCGTGCTTGCCGAGGCGCTGGAGCGCTGGCCGCAGAACCTGATGCAGACGCTGCTGCCGCGCGTGTGGGAGATCATCGACGAGATCGCCCGCCGCTGGCAGGCGAAGGTCGAGAATTACTACCACGATCCCGCCAAGACCGCCGCCATGGCGATCGTCTGGGACGGCCAGGTGCGCATGGCGAATCTCTGCGTCGCCACCGTCACCGCGGTCAACGGCGTCAGCGCCCTGCACTCCGACATCCTGCGCAACGATCTCTTCCATGACGCCTGCGTCATGTTCCCGGAGAAGTTCCAGAACGTCACGAACGGCATCGACCACCGCCGCTGGCTCAGCGAGATCAACCCCGGCCTCGACAGCCTCATCAGGGAGCTGAACGGCGACGACGGCTATCTGATGACCCCGCTCGACCTCAGGAAGATCGAGAAGTACGCGGACGACGCCGCGGTGCTTGAGCGCCTTGCCGCGATCAAGCACGCGAACAAGGAGAACCTTGTCAGGCACATCAAGCGCGCCAGCGGTATCGTGCTCAATCCCGACGCCATCTTCGACGTGCAGTCCAAGCGCCTGCACGAGTACAAGCGCCAGCTTTTGAACGTGCTGCACATCGTCTCGCTGTACCAGAAGCTGCAGGATAACCCCAACATGGCGATGCAGCCGCACACCTTCCTCTTCGGCGCGAAGGCGGCGCCCGGCTACGCCGTGGCGAAGCGCATCATCCACCTCATCAACTCGCTCGCCGACCAGATCAACAACGACCCGATCTGCAAGGACAAGCTGCAGGTCGCGTTCCTGGAGAACTACCGTGTCTCGCTCGCCGAGCTGCTGATGCCCGCCTCCGAGGTGAGCCAGCAGATCTCGCTCGCGGGCAAGGAGGCGTCCGGCACGGGCAACATGAAGTTCATGATGAACGGCGCGCTGACCGTCGGCACGCTGGACGGCGCCAACGTCGAGATGCACGAGGTGCTCGGCGACGAGAATATGTTCCTCTTCGGCATGCACGCCGACGAGGTGGCGCGCCGCAGGCGCGAGGGCTATATGCCCTCCCTGATCTACGCGCAGAACGACACGCTCCGCCGCGTCGTCGACCAGATCCGCCGCGGCTTCCGTGACGGCGTGAGCTACGAGGATCTTGCCAACCGTCTGCTGACGAACGACGAGTACATGCTGCTCGCGGACTTCGACTCCTACTGCGAGGCGGAGCGCCGCGTCGCGGTCGCCTACGCCGACCCGCAGCGCTGGAACCGCATGTCGCTGATCAACATCGCGCGCAGCGGCATCTTCGCCGCCGACCGCTCGGTCGCGGAGTACGCGGAGAACATCTGGCACGTGGATCACAAGTAAGGAACCACATCACTGTCATTGCGAGCCGGCCCGCCGGCCGGCTCGCAATGGCAGTATCATACTACGCAAAAGGATAACAGTATCATGGAATTTACTACGGGCGTGCGCTTCGATACGCTGAACCTCCTGCCGGAGATGCTGCGCGCGCTGGAAAAGAAGGGGATCGAGACCTCCACGCCCATCCAGGCGGGCTGCATCCCGCTGATGCGCGAGTGGAAGGACGTCATCGCCAAGGCGCCCACCGGCACCGGCAAGACCTTTGCCTTCGGCATCCCCATCATCGAACACATCGACCCCGCCGCGGAGGAAACGCAGGCGGTCATCCTCGCGCCGACGCGCGAGCTGGCGCTCCAGATCACGGACGAGCTGCGCCTGCTGTGCACCTTCCTGCCGGGCGTGCGCACGGTCTGCCTCTACGGCGGCGCGCCCATCGGCAAGCAGATCGACCAGCTCAAGAAGCGGCCGCAGATCATCGTCGCCACGCCGGGCCGGCTGGGCGACCACTTAAAGCGCCGCACGGCGAAGCTGGACAACGTGCAGACGGTCATCCTCGACGAGGCGGACCGGATGCTCGACATGGGCTTCGTCCACGACGTGACGCGCCTGCTCGACAAGATGAAGTCGCGCAAAAACCTCGGCATGTTCTCCGCGACCATCTCCCGCGAGGTGCTGGACATCAGCTGGATGTACCAGCGCGACCCCGAGGAGGTCACCGTCCCCGCCGAGGAGGAGAACAAGCCCGACATTCTGCAGTACCGCATCGACGTCGACCAGAACGACAAGGTCGCCGCCGTGGCGCGCATCATCCGCCAGGGCGAGCTGGAGCGCGTCATCGTGTTCTGCAACACGAAGGGCATGGTCGAGCGGCTCAAAAAGTATCTGGAGCTGGAGGGGCTGGACGTGGACTGCATCCACGGCGACATCCCCCAGAAGAAGCGCGAGCAGGTCATGGCGCGGTTCCGCCGCGGCGAGCTGCCCGTGTTCATCGCCACCGACGTCGCCGCGCGCGGCATCGACGTGGACGACGTGGACGCCGTGTTCAACTACGACGTGCCGCAGGAGAACGAGTACTACGTCCACCGCATCGGGCGCACGGGCCGCGCGAAGCGCCGCGGCATCGCCTTCACGCTCGTGGCGGACTATCCCAGCAAGATGAAGCTGGACGAGATCGCGAAGGTCACGGGCAACACGCTCCTGACCGCGCACTTTGAAAAAGACGGCACGCTCGTCGAGGGCGAGCTGCCGCGGTGAGCGAACACACCCACAGCCTTCCCCTCCCCAACGCAACTACACAGGAAACGGAAACACATTTGATGCGTTTGACAAAGAGAACAATCAGCCTTCTGCTCGGCGCGCTCCTGACCGTGAGCGCGCTTTGCGGCTGTTCGGAGCGGACGGACGGCGCCGGCGCGGGAACCGTCACCCTGAGCGCCTGCGTCTGCGCGCCGATCGCGTCGCTCGACCCGGCGCTCTGCGACGATCCCGCCGCCGAGACCGTGTTCCACGCGATCTACGAGAACCTGATGCGCCTCGGCGCGGACGAGGACGGCAACCCCGCCGTTCTGCCCGCCGTCGCGCGCGAGTATGAGGTCGTGGAGAACTACGACGGCACGGTGGACTATGTGTTCACGCTCCGCTCCTCCGCCCGCTGGTCGGACGGCAGGCGCGTCCGGGCGGACGATTTCGTCTACGCCTGGCGCAGGCTCGTCAACCCCGCCACGGAGGCGCCCAACGCCGCCATCCTCTCGAACGTCGTCGGCTATGACGCCGCGCGCGAGACCGGCGACGCGACGCAGATCGCCGTGACCGCGGAGAAGGATTCGGTGCTGCGCGTCACGCTGAGCGCCGCCGACCCGTTCTTCCTCGCCGACGTCTGCACCGCCGTGGCGACGATGCCGCTGCGCAGCGATGCCGCGGGCAAAAACCCCGACTGGGCGACGTCGGGCGACCTGCCCTGCAACGGCGCGTTCCGCATCAGCACCTGGGTGAAGCAGCAGTCGCTCTACCTCTACCGCAACGAGGATTACTACGGCGCCGCCGCCGTCCCCGCGGACACGCTGCGCTTCCTCTTCGCCGAGAGCGCGCTGCGCGCCATGCAGTACTATGACGAGGGCAAGGCGGACTATGTCGCGCCCGTGCCGGAGGACACGCCCGACGCTGCGCACCTCGACGGATGCAGCGTCGCCTGCGTGCTCTATAACCACATGAGCGACAGCTTTTCCGACGAGCACCTGCGCCGCGCCTTCGACCTTGCCCTCGACCGCGAGGGCGTCGCGGCGGCGGCAGGCTCCGCCATGACGGGCGCGACGGGGCTGGCGCCCCACGGCGTTCTGAACGATCCGGTGAAGGGCGGCGCGGATTTCCGCGATACGGGCGGCGACCTGCTCGGCGCGGACGCCGAGGGCTACGCCGGCCGCTGTGCCGAGGCGGCGAACGAGCTGCGCCTGAGCGGTTACTGGGAGGGCGCGGAGCTGTCCGAGACGACGCTCATCTACCCCGCGGGCGAACCGGCGCTGGCGCGCGCGGTCGCCGAAGCGGCGGCGAACTGGCGCGACGTGCTCCGCCTCACCGTGCTGACCGAGGCGCTGGAGCGCGAGGAGTTCGACGCGCGCGTCGCGGCGGGGGAGTATGACGTCGCCGCCGACGTGTTCGCGTCCTCCGGCAGCGACGCGATGGCGTTCCTCGCGCCCTTCGCGGGACAGGACGCCGCCAACGCCCTGCACTATGTCAGCAAGCCCTACGACCTGCTGATCTCGGTGGCGCGCACCTCGCGCGACACCGCCGCCCGCGCGGCGATCCTCCACGACGCGGAGGAGCTCCTGCTGGGCGACACCGCGCTCTCGCCGCTGTACTTCGGCGGCTCGGGCTGCGTCCTTCGCGAAGGCTTGCAGGGCGTCGCCCACGACCTGCGCGGGAACGCCTACTTCGACGCGGTGCGCGCCAAAGACGCGGCGTGAATGATACGCATAAAAAGAGGACGCTTTTGCGGCAGTTCGCAAAAGCGTCCTTTCTTCTTGTTTGAACCCGTTTTTACCGTCTCCGTCTCTGGCGCCTTGCCTCGTGCCTCTGCGCCAGCTCCTTTTTCGGGGCGGCGGCGAGGGCGACGGCGCGGCGGTTGAGGATCTCGGGCGGCTTCTCGCTGATCTCGCCCGCCGCCTTGAGCGCCTGCTTGGTCATCAGCGGGCCGACCAGCTCGTAGATCAGCACGGAGAACAGGATGATGTTCCGCACCAGCGAGCCGTCCACGTCGCCGAGCTGGCGCGCCGTGACGCACATGCCCAGCGCGACGCCCGCCTGCGGCAGCAGCGTGATGCCGAGGTAGCGCACGACCTTCGGGCTGCAATGCACCAGCTTCGCGGAGAACGCCGAGCCGAAGTACTTGCCGAGCGAGCGGAACAGGATGTAGACCACGCCGATCAGCACCAGCATCGGCTGGGAGAAGACCTCCAGCTGAAGCTCCGCGCCGCTGACGACGAAGAACACCGCCAGCAGCGGCTGCGACCAGCGGTCGGCGCGGCCCATCAGGTCGTCCGAGAGCGGGGAGAGGTTGCAGAACACCGTGCCGAGCATCATGCACACCAGCAGCGACGAGAAGCCGAGATGGACGCCGCCCACCTCAAACTTGAGCGAGGCGAGGCCGACGGTCAGGAACACGAAGCCGATGGTCATGCTGGTGCGGTTGGTGTTCGAGTGGAACATGCGCTCCAGCTCGGTCAGCACGTAGCCCGCCGCCGCGCCGAGCAGCAGCGAGAGCACGATCTCCAGCAGCGGCTCGACGATCACGCTGACCAGGCTCACCGCGCCGGTCTGGAGCGCGCGGGCGACGCCGAAGCTGACCGCGAACGCGATCAGGCCTACCGCGTCGTCCAGCGCGACGATGGGGAGCAGCAGGCTCGTCAGCTCGCCCTTCGCCTTGTACTGGCGCACGACCATCAGCGTCGCCGCCGGGGCGGTCGCCGTGGCGATGGCGCCGAGGGTGATCGCCGCGCTCGCCGAGAGCAGCTCGGGGAACGCCATGTGGAACAGGAGCAGCGCCGCGTCCACCAGCAGGCAGGCGGCCAGCGCCTGGATCACGCCGATGATCAGCGCCTGCTTGCCGGTCTTGCGCAGGGCTTCGAGGCGGAACTCGTCGCCGATGGAGAAGGCGATGAAGCCCATCGCGACGTTGGACAGGACGTTCAGCGCCGCCACGTCGTCATAGGTCGGGAAGCCGAGTCCGGGGATGCCGAGCCGGCCCAGCACGAAGGGGCCGATCAATACGCCCGCGACGAGAAACGCCGTCACGTCGGGCAGGCGCCATTTGCTGAACAGGCGGGTCATCATCAGGCCCGCGAGCAGCGCGAGAGCTACATTGAGGAGTGCGATCATGAGATAAGACTTCTTTCCAATAATGATACTGCGGAGCGGCTACCGCTCCAAGCACGGTATTCTAGCCGCTTCCGCAGGAAAAAGCAAGGGGCAAAGCGCACAATTCACGCCGTCTGAACAGGGGGAAAGCGTTGCAAACGGCTATTTGGCGTGGTAAAATGGGGAAAAATGATGAGGAGGGAGCGCATATGCGCATCGCAGTACCGGTCACGGGAGAGGCCGTCAGCGCGGGGCTTGCCGCCTGCACGGAGGTGAAGCTCTACGAGGACGACCACGGCAGGATCACGAAGCGCGGCGCCGTCCCCGTCACGGTGGGGGAGTCGGCACTGGAGATCATCGAGCGCCGCGGCGTGGACGTGCTGATCTGCGGCGAACTGCCGGACGCGGAGCGGCGCGAGCTGGCGGCGTCGGGGCTGCTGCTCGCGCAGGCGCAGGCGGCGGACGCGGAGGCGGCTGCGCTCGCCTACCTCGGCGCGGCGATCGCCTGCGACCCGTCCAACAACTGCAACTACTGCGGCTTCAAGGACGAGTGCGGCAAGGTGAAGCAGGCATGACAAAACCCGGACGGCGGCCGCCGTCCGGGTTTCGTTCTGCCGTTTTTACTGCGTCTTCAGGCTGCCGGAGGTCGTCTCCACGGGCTTCGTCGAGCTCGAACTGCCGCTGCCGGAGCCGCTGTTGTTCACAGGCTTCTGCGTCGTCTGCGCGGCGGGCTGCGTCGTGGCGAGGTAGCTTGAGCTGATCCAGCCGAACTGGCTGCCGAGGTTCACGAACGACCAGCCGTTCTCCTGCGCCGCGACCTGCACCTTGGCGCCGCGGCTCACGGACGCGATGCGGTCATAAGAGGTGCCCGGTCCGCTGCGGACGTTGACGGTCTCCTGCGCGTAGTAGGTCTTGTAGCCGTCCAGCACCGAGGAGGGCTTGACCTTGACCTCGTTGTGGCCCGTCAGATCGAGCCAGGAGATCTTGTCGCTGCCTGCGGGAGCGGTGGTATCCGTTCCGGCGGGGGTGTTGGCGTCGGTGGGAGAGACCGTGCTGCTTTCGCCGCTGCCCGCGCCCTTGCGCGCCGTGGCGAGGTCATCCTCCAGCTGGGCGACCGTCTGCTGCAGATCCGCGACCTGCGCCTGAGCGGTCTTGAGGCTCTTGTTCGCCTTTCCGAGTTTTGCGCCGAGTACGATCGAAACGATCAGCAGAACGACGACCGCAGCGACCATCCCCAGGAACAGGAGAAACAGGGGATTGTATTTCTGCGATCTGCGGCTGACGCGACGTCCTTCCATTTTTCATATCCTCCTTGTGGTTCATTTCTACAGTATTCTACAAGATGTTGGGGCTTCATGTCAAGCCTCTATGTAATCTGTGACGTAAAAATTTGCAAAATGTTCCCGCGCGCGCTATACTGAACTAAAAAAGAGCGGGGGAGGGAGAACGGTGCCGCGCATCAAACGTTCGGAAGCGCTCGCGGAGCGCGTGACGTACCTGTACGCCTGCGCGCTTGTGACGGCGCTCTATCTCTTCCTGCCCTACGGCGGCTACGAACGCATGATGGAGGGCAAGTACCACGCCTTCCTCGCGCTGACGCTGGGGTATCTCGCGGCGATGTGCGCCGCCGCGCCGCTCAGGCGGCTCCGCCTGACGCCGCCGAGGATCTGCGCCCTCGCCTGGCTCGCGTTCTGCGCGCTCTCGGCGCTCTGCTCGCCGTACGGGACGGCGGCGCTGCTCGGCGGTCCGCGGCGGGACGGCCTGCTGACGCTCGCGCTCTATGCCGCCGTGTTCCTGCTGCTCTCGCGGCACCTCCGCGCCGACCGGCGGCTGCTGTATCTCGCGGCGCTGTCCGTCACGCTCTGCGACGCGCTGACGCTTGTCCAGCTCGCGGGGCGGAACCCGCTTTGGCTCTACCCGGAGGGACTGAATTACTGGGACGGCGACGCGGCGTATCCCGGCTTTTACGCCGGCACGTCGGGCAACATCGACTTCACCGCCTTCCTGCTGGCGCTGGCGCTCTGCGCGTTTGCCGCCGCGATCGTCCGGCTGCGGCTGTTTTCGCTCGCGCCGACGGCGGCGCTGACGGCGTGGACGCTGTGGCGGCTGGACGTGGCGGCGGCGGGGGTTGGGATCGGCTTTGCCGCCGTGTGGGGGCTTGCGCTGCTGTTCCCGCGCAGACGCCGCGCCATGCTGACGCTCTCCGCGGCGCTGACGCTGGGCGCGCTGCTGCTCGTGTTTTTCTGGGACGGCGGCGGCAATGAGACGCTTTCGCAGGCACACCGCCTGCTGCACGGCGCGTTCGATCCCTCCTTCGGCACGGCGCGGCTGAGCATCTGGCGCGACTGCTGGACGCTCGCGCGGCAGCGCCCGCTGCTCGGCGGCGGGCCGGGAACGCTGTGGCTGCGGGGGCTGGAGCCGCTGGATTGGTATCAGTCCGGGAGCGTGGTGCCCTCCGAGGTGACGGCGGCGCACAACGAATACCTGCACGTCCTCGTCGATCAGGGGGCGTTCGCCCTGCTCGCGTATTTCGCGCTGGGGGCGGCGGCGCTCATCCGCTGCTTCTGCGCCGCGCGCTCGCCGCGCTACGCCATCCTCGGCGCAGCGCTGCTGTGCTACGCGGCCGCGGCGTGGTTCTCCATCTCCACCTGCATCACCGCGCCCTACGTGTGGATGCTGGTTTCTTTGTGCGATCCGGACAAAAACGTGCGAAAGTTTCCCCAAAAAACAGGTTGAAAAGCGAAGAGATTTCTCTTATAATATAAACATTGAGATTTGTGATAAAGTGTGGTGATGATATGTCAATGGAAGCCATTCGCAAGGTCACGGAGATCGAGGAGAAGGGCCGCGCCGAAAAGGCGGAGGCGGAGGCGCGCGTCAAAAAGGCGCTTGCCGACGCCGAGCGCGAAGGCGAGGCGCTGCTCCGGAAGGCGCGCGGCGACGCCGCCGAACGGAACAAAACGCTGCTCCGTCAGGCGGAGGAGCGCGCCGCGTCCGCCGCGGCGAAGATCGCCGCCGACGCGGAGAAGGAGAGCAACCAGCTCCGCGCCGCGGCCAAGGGCCGTCTGGACGAGGCGGCGGATTACATCGTCGGAAGGGTCGTGAAGAGCTGAAATGATCGTTAAAATGAAAAAGCTCCGCGTCATCGCCATGGCCGGCGAGAGAAAGCGCCTGATGGACGGGCTGCTCCGCCTCGGCTGTCTGGAGATCAGCGAGCCGACGGAAAAGCTTGCCGATCCCGAATGGTCGGCGTTGCTGCGGCGGGAGAATTCCGCGCAGACCCAGCGCCGCATCGAGCTGACGGAGGTGCACGCCGCCCTCGACGCCATCGCCCGCTACGGCAGGACGAAGGAGAAGGCGCTCCGCCTGCGGCCCGAGGTGACGGAGGACGTTTTCCTCAACGACGACGCCGCCGAGCGCGCGGGGAAGGCGAGCCGCGAGATCAACGACACGCTGGCGTTCCTCTCCCAGCTCCGGACGGACGAGAACCGCATGGCCGCGCTCCGCGCCAGCCTGGAGCCATGGGCGGCGCTGGACGTGCCGCTCGACCACCACGGCACGGCGTACACCGTCAGCCGTCTGGAGGTCTGTCCCGCCGCCGTCGATCTGGACGCGGTGCGCGCCGAGCTGGACGCCGCCGGCCTTGCGGCGGAGCTGCGGGAGATCGGCGCCGACAAGCAGCAGAAATACACCTATCTGCTCTGCCTTCGCTCCGAGGAGGAGCGGACGCAGGAGCTCCTGCGCAGCCACGGCTTTTCCGTGACGGTCTTCTCCGCGGTGGAGGGGACGGCGCGGGAGAACATCGCGCGCGTGGACGAGTCCATCGCCCGCTGCCGCGCCCAGCAGAAGGACGTGGTGCAGACGCTGGGGGGCTGCGAGGGCAGCCGCGACGAGCTGCGCCTCTACGCCGACCGGCTCGAAACCGAGGCGCTGCGCGAACAGAACGTCGAGGCGCTGCTGACCGACGGCACCATCCTCTTCTTCGAGGGCTGGGCGCCCGCCGAGCGCATGGACGACGTCGCCGCGCTGCTCGACGGCTGCGGCTGCGCCTGGGAGGCGAGCGACCCCACGGAGGAGGAGATCCCCGACGTGCCGGTGGCGCTCAAAAACAACTGGTTCACCCGCCCGCTGAACATGGTGACGGATATGTATTCGCTGCCGAGCTACACGGGCGTCGATCCGAACCCGCTGATGTCGTTCTTCTTCATCCTGTTTTACGGCGTCATGATGGCGGACATGGGCTACGGGCTCGTGATGATCCTGCTGAGCCTCGTCGTCATCAAAAAGTCGAAGCCCAACGGCCCCACGATGCGCAACATGATGCCGCTGATGTTCTACTGCGGCGTTGCGACGTTTATCATGGGCGCGCTGACGGGCGGATTCTTCGGAGATTTCATCCCGCAGCTTCTGAAGCTCATCAACCCCGAGAGCACGTTCAAAATGCCCGCGCTGTTCAACCCGCTGGACGACGCCATCACGGCGCTGATCGGCTCGCTGGCGCTGGGCCTCGTGCACATCTTCTTCGGCATGGGCGTGAGCGTCAGCATGAAGCTCCGGCGCGGACAGGTCATGGACGCCCTGTGCAACGAGATCGTCTGGTACGCCGTGTTCATCCTCGGCGGCGCCGGCATCGTCACGGGGAACAAGCTGTTCCTGTGGGCGATCGTCGTCCTGCTGGTGCTGACGCAGGGCTACGGGAAGCAGGGGCTCGTCGGGAAGCTCATGGGCATCTTCGGCTCGCTCTACAGCAACGTGACGGGCTATTTCTCCGACATCCTGTCCTACTCCCGCCTGATGGCGCTGATGCTCGCCGGCGCGGTCATCGCGCAGGTGTTCAACACCATCGGCTCCATCACCGGCAACGTCGTGGCGTTCTTCATCATCTCGCTCGTGGGCAACGCGCTCAACTTCGCGCTGAACCTGCTGGGCTGCTACGTCCACGACATGAGACTCCAGTGCCTCGAATTCTTCAACCGCTTCTACGAGGACGGCGGCAAGCCGTTCCGGCCGCTGGAGATGAGGACGAAATACGTCGATATTGTGAAATAACAAGAAAAAACTATTTATTTAGGAGGAAAAAGTATCATGGGAATCTTTGAGCAAATGGGCGGCATGGCGCTGGCTCTGATCGGCGCCGGTCTCGCGGTCGGCCTCTCCTGCGTCGGCTCCGCCAAGGGCACGGGCATCGCCGGCGAAGCCGGTACGGGCCTTCTCAGCCAGGACCCCAGCAAGTCCGGTAAGGTCATGGTCTTGCAGCTTCTCCCCGGTACGCAGGGCCTGTACGGCCTGGTCGTGTTCTTCGTCTGCCTGACCCGCATCGGCATCCTCGGCGGCGAAGTCCCCGCCACCGCAGCCGACGGTATGAAGTACCTCGCCGCCTGCCTCCCGATGGCGCTCGGCGGCCTGCTCTCCGCCATCGCGCAGGGCCGCGTCGCGGCGGGCTCCATCAACATCCTCGCCAAGAAGCCCGACGACTGGTCGAAGGGCCTGATCCTCTGCGGTATCGTTGAGTTCTACGCCATCCTTTCGCTGCTCGCGTCCATGCTGATGCTGCTCTTCATGAAGTAAGGAGGGCGGACGATGAACGGACTCGAACGGATCACGAGCCGTATCGAAGCGGAAGCGAAGAGCGAGATCGACGGCGTCCTCGATTCCGGCCGCGCCGAGGCGGAGCGCATCGTCCGCGCATGGCGCGAGCGGATCGACGCCGAGACGCGCGACCTGAACGCCCGGGGCGAGAAGGCGGCGGCGGAGCGCGAGGAGCGCCTCATCAGCGCCGCCGGTATGGACGCCCGCAAGACCGTCCTTGCCGCCAAGCAGGAGATGGTCGAGGCGGCTTACGAGCGCGCGCTGGCCAAGCTCTGCGCGCTGGAGGGCAGCAAGAAGATGGCGCTGCTCTGCGCCCTGCTCGACCGCGCGTCCTCCACCGGCTCGGAGGAGGTGCTGTTCGCCGCCGTGGACCGGGCGGACGGCGCAAGGGCTGTCGAGGCGGTCAACGCAAAGACCGGCCGGAATCTGACGCTCGCCTCCGACGCCGCGCCGATCCGCGGGGGCTTCATCCTGCGGGACCGGAACGTGGAGGTCAACTGCGCGTTTGAGACGCTGGTGCGCCTGCAAAAGGCGGAGACGGCGGGAGCGGTCGCCAAGATACTGTTCCAGTGACTAGACAAGGAGGAAACGCCTTGGCTAAAGAAATGAAAAAGTATAAGGATACAGACTTTCTGGCGGTGTCCGCCTACGTCCGCGCGCTGGAAAACAGCCTGCTGACGGCGGAGCAGTTCGAACAGCTCATCACCGCCAAAAGCTATGAGGAGGAGGTCAAGCTCCTCCAGTCCTTCGGCTACGGCGAGCTGGAGCCGAAGCACCCCGAGGCGATCGACGCCGACCTGACGTTTTTACGCGCGGAGGAGATCGAAGAACTCGGCAGCCTGGTGCCCGACCCCGCCGTGCTGGACGTGTTCAAGATCAAGTACGACTACCACAACATCAAGGCGATGCTCAAGGCGGAGGCGATGAACACAAGCCCCGGCTCGATGCTCGCCGACCTCGGCCGCATCAGCGTCGAGGAGCTGTTCGTCGCCCAGCGCGAGAACGACGGCAGCAATCTGCCCGGGCGTCTCGCCTCGGCGGTGTACGTGGCGCGCGAGGTGTTCAACGCCACCCGCGACCCGCAGCTGCTGGACGTGGCGGTGGACAAGTGGTTCTTCCGCGACCTGCTGGAAACGGCGGAGGCGACGGGGAGCGCGTTCCTCGTCGGCTACGTGAAGCTCCAGATCGACGCGGCGAACCTGCGCACGCTGGTGCGCACGCTGCGCATGGGGAAGAACGAAGATTTTTTGCGCGGCGTACTGTTCAAGGGCGGCGACGTCTCCGCCGAGGAGCTGCTGCGCGTCAGCGCGAACAAAGGAAACGGCCTCGCGGAGCTGTACGCGCCCACGCGCCTTGCCGCCGCCGCGGCGGAGGGCGCGAAGGCGGCGAAGGGCGAAGCGCTGACGGAGTTTGAAAAGCTCTGCGACGACGCGCAGACCGCCTACCTCGACGAGGCGCGGCTCATCCCCTTCGGCGAGGAGCCGGTGCTCGCCTACCTCGCGGCGCGGGAGACGGAGTACACCAACCTCCGCATCGTGCTGATGGGGCGCATGGCGGGCGTTCCCGCCGACGTCATCCGTTCGCGCCTGCGCGCGCTCTACGTGTAAGGAGGGGGAGCATGGCAACGACTTATAAGATCGCCGTCGTGGGCGACTGGGAGTCCGTGATGGGCTTCCGCGCGCTGGGGCTGGAGACCTGCCCCGCCTCCACGCCGGAGAACGCGAGAGAGGAGATCCGCCGCCTCGTCCACGAGGACTGCGCCGTGATCTACCTCACCGAGACGCTGGCGAAGGCGCTGGGCGACGTGCTGGACAAGTACAAGGACGAGCTGCGCCCCGCCATCATCCTGATCCCCGGGCGCGAAGGCTCGCTCGGCATCGGGAGGGAAAACATCCAGAGAGCCATCGAGCGCGCGGTAGGCGCCGACATTCTGTAAGAAAGAAGGGATCAACCTTTGGCTGGTAAAATCGTGAAAGTATCCGGACCGCTGGTCGTCGCAACCGGACTGTCCGACGCGAATATGTCCGACGTGGTGCGCGTCGGCCCGCAGCGTCTGATCGGCGAGATCCTCACCATGAAGGGCGATACCGCCTCCATCCAGGTCTATGAGGAGACCTCGGGCCTCGGCCCGGGCGCGGAGGTCGTCACCACCGGCGCGCCGATGAGCGTGGAGCTTGCCCCCGGCATGATCGAGGGCATCTACGACGGCATCCAGCGCCCGCTGGAGAAGATCGTCGAGAAGGTCGGCGCGAACATCACGCGCGGCGTGGAGGTCCCCGCCGTCGACCACGACAAGAAGTGGGAATTCACCGCCACCGCGAAGGTCGGCGACCGCGTCGTCGGCGGCGACGTCCTCGGCACCGTGCCGGAGACTGCCGTCGTGCTGCACAAGATCATGCTGCCGCCCAACGTCAAGGGCGTCGTCACCGACATCCGCAGCGGCAGCTTCACCGTCACCGAGCGCTTCGGCACGCTCAAAACCGACGACGGCAGGGAAGTGCCCCTGCAGATGCTCCAGAAGTGGCCCGTCCGTATCGGGCGCCCCTACACCAGAAAGTATCCGCCCCGCCGCCCGCTCATGTCGGGCCAGCGCATCATCGACACGCTGTTCCCCATCGCCAAGGGCGGCACGGCGGCGGTCCCCGGCCCCTTCGGCTCGGGCAAGACGGTCGTGCAGCACCAGCTGGCGAAGTGGTCGGACGTGGACATCGTCATCTACATCGGCTGCGGCGAGCGCGGCAACGAGATGACGGACGTGCTCCGCGAGTTCCCGGAGCTGAAGGACCCGCGCACGGGCGAGAGCCTGATGAAGCGCACGGTGCTGATCGCCAACACCTCCGATATGCCCGTCGCGGCGCGCGAGGCGTCGGTCTACACCGGCATCACCATCGCGGAGTATTTTCGCGACATGGGCTACGACGTGGCGGTCATCGCGGACTCCACCTCCCGTTGGGCGGAGGCGCTGCGTGAGATGTCCGGCCGTCTGGAGGAGATGCCCGGCGAGGAGGGCTACCCCGCGTACCTCGCCTCCCGTCTCGCGCAGTTCTACGAGCGCGCGGGCAGCGTGGAGTGCATCGGCTCCGACGAGCGCCGCGGCAGCCTGACGGCGGTCGGCGCGGTCTCGCCCCCAGGCGGCGACCTGTCCGAGCCGGTGTCGCAGGCGACCATGCGTATCGTCAAGGTGTTCTGGGCGCTGGACGCGTCGCTCGCGTACCGCCGCCACTTCCCGGCGATCAACTGGCTCAACTCCTACTCGCTCTACCTCGACTCGCTCAAGCCGTGGTTCGACGAGAATCTGGGCGAAAGCTTCATCAGGAACCGCACCAAGGCGATGTCCATCCTGCAGAGCGAGGCGAGCCTCAACGAGATCGTCCAGCTCGTCGGCAAGGACGCGCTGTCCCCGAACGACCAGCTGACGCTGGAGGTCGCTCGCATGATCCGCGAGGACTATCTGCAGCAGAACGCCTTCACCGACATCGACGGCTATTCCAGCTACGACCGGCAGGGCAAGCTGCTCGACATTATTCTGGAATACGACCGCCGCTGCCGCGACGCCATCGCCAAGGGCGCGAGCGTCACGAAGCTGTTCGGCATCGGGCAGCGCGAGGCGATCGGCCGCGCCAAGAGCGTGCCGGCGGACGAGTACGCCGAAGCCTATGAGACCATGCGTCAGGCGATGGCGCGTGAGATCGACGAGATCGCTGCCGAGGGAGGTGAGGACTGATGATCCGTGAATACAAAACCGTGGAGGAGATCGTAAGCCCTCTGATGATGGTCCGCATGGTCGAGGGCGTCACCTACGACGAGCTGGTGGAGATCGAGCTGGCGAACGGGTCGATCCGCCGCGGCAAGGTGCTGGAGGTCAACGGCGATACCGCCGTCGTCCAGCTCTTCGAGTCCGCCGCGGGCATCAACCTCGCCGACGCGAAGGTGCGTTTCCTCGGCCACCCGCTCCAGCTCGGCGTGTCGGGCGATATGCTCGGCCGCGTGTTCAACGGCATGGGCCAGCCCATCGACGGCGGCCCCGAGATCCTGCCCGAGGCGTACAAGGACATCAACGGCCTGCCGATGAATCCGGCGGCGCGCGACTATCCGAACGAGTTCATCCAGACCGGCGTGTCCACCATCGACGGCCTGAACACCCTCGTGCGCGGGCAGAAGCTGCCCATCTTCTCCGGCTCCGGCCTGCCCCACGCCAACCTCGCCGCGCAGATCGCGCGTCAGGCGAAGGTGCTGGGCGACGCGGCGTCCAACTTCGCCGTCGTGTTCGCCGCCATCGGCATCACGTTCGAGGAGAGCGAGTTCTTCGTCAGCGAATTCCGCCGCACCGGCGCCATCGACCGCACGGTTCTGTTCTCCAACCTCGCCAACGACCCCGCCGTCGAGCGTATTTCCACGCCGCGCATGGCGCTGACCGCCGCGGAGTATCTGGCGTTCGAGAAGAATATGCACGTGCTGGTCATCATGACCGACATCACCAACTACGCCGAGGCGCTGCGCGAGGTCTCGGCGGCGAAGAAGGAGGTCCCGGGCCGCCGCGGCTTCCCCGGCTACCTCTATACCGACCTCGCCACGCTCTATGAGCGCGCGGGCCGCCAGCTCGGCAAGCCCGGCTCCATCACGCTGATCCCGATCCTCACCATGCCCGAGGACGACAAGACCCACCCGATCCCCGACCTGACCGGCTACATCACCGAGGGGCAGATCATCCTCTCCCGCGCGCTGTACCGCCAGGGCATCGAGCCGCCCGTGGACGTCATGCCGTCGCTGAGCCGTCTGAAGGACAAGGGCATCGGCGTCGGCAAGACACGCGAGGATCACGCCAACACCATGAACCAGCTCTTCGCCGCGTACTCCACCGGCAAGGAGAACAAGGAGCTCATGGCGATCCTCGGCGAGGCGGCGCTGACGCCCGTCGATCTCCAGTACGCGAAGTTCGCGGACGAGTTCGAGCGACGTTATGTCAACCAGGGCTACGACCAGAACCGCACCATCGAGGAGACGCTCAATCTCGGCTGGGAGCTGCTGAGCATCCTGCCCAAGTCGGAGCTCAAGCGCATCAAGCCGGAGTACATCGAGAAGTATTGGCCGAAGGACAAGGCGTAAGAGGGGAGGGCGACCCATGCCAAGTGTAGCGGTAAACCCGACCAGAATGGAGCTGACCCGCCTCAAGGGGAAGCTCCGCACCGCCCAGCGCGGGCACAAGCTGCTCAAGGACAAGCGCGACGAGCTGATGAAGCAGTTCCTCGACACCGTGCGCGAGGTGCGCTCTCTGCGCGCCGAGGTGGAGGAGGAGCTGATGAAGGTGCACGGCTCCTTCACCGTCGCCTCCGCGCTGATGAGCGCGCAGTCGCTGGAGCAGGCGCTCATGTACCCGAAGCAGAGCGTCGAGCTGACGATGACGTTCCGGAACATCATGTCGGTCAACGTGCCGGTCTACGACTTCCAGACCAAGACGAAGTCGGACGCGGATATCTACCCCTACGGCTTCGCCGCCACGAGCGGCGAGCTGGACGCGGCGGTGGACGCGCTCGGCCACGTGTTCCGCAAGATGCTCAAGCTGGCGCAGATCGAGAAGTCGGCGCAGCTCATGGCGGAGGAGATCGAAAAGACCCGCCGCCGCGTCAACGCGCTGGAATACGTCAAGATCCCCGAGATGCAGGAGAGCATCAAGTACATCACCATGAAGCTCGACGAAAACGAGCGCGCCAACACCATCCGCCTGATGAAGGTCAAGGACATGGTGCTCAAGGACGCGGTCGAAGAAAGACGGCGTAAAGACGCGGAAATGCTGGCGAATAGCTGAATAGTAGAACTTTTTTGAGCGAGTTTATCCGAAGCGTAAAGTGGCTGTACCGTAATGATATCGCTCCTAAAACCGAGGCAAAAGAAAGAGAGGGTACTATTAGGGTTCAAACCGGATAGTGCCCTCTCCCTTATAGTTTTCCGGGAGCTTTATTGAAGGAGAAGAGATGGTAAGGAAGATAAAACGGATTCTGATACTTATGACGGCGGCGAGCCTTCTTTCAATGAACATATACGCGATCAAAACCTATACCGATGCTCAAACGGGTATCACGTTTACCGTGCCCGACGGTTGGAGTGAGATGCAGATCCCGTCCGACAAAGACTACAGTGATTTTTACGACATAGCTTATATATCGGATGACCAGTGCGCGATCATAGGTTTTGTGTGCCAGGATGTTTGGAGTGACCTTTCTGCCAGAGAGCGCAACGGGCTGACACGGGCTGAAATGGAAACAAATTTGCTGTCTGAAGAGGATGAGCAGTTTTTGATGGGCGATGTGGAGTATACAAAAGCTGATTATAATGGCAGAACTTATTATAAGTATGAAGTAACACAAGAGACATCCTATGATTTCGGCACCATTACCACGCATTCCGAAGTTTATCAGTATATCGACTATGGGTATGCCTTCTGCTTCGCGTATTTGTGGTATGAAGAGCTTGGGAACGTACACTTTGGGGAGTTTGAGTCAATGCTCGGCAGGGTGGACTATTCACCCGTTGACAAGTTAACGCATCAAAGCGAAAAGACTGCGACTACAACCCAGCAGGCTAACAACGGCATTCAGAAAACAGACAGCAACCCAGCTGTGCAAGATGTTGTGGGCAGCAAGATATTTGACGCTGATTTGGGATTCTATATCATGTATTTTTTCACCGGAGCGTTGGTTCGGAATTGGGCGATCATTGTTTTTGGCATCATCGGATTGCTGAAAGCGCGAAAAGGTAAGAATCCTACGGGAATGATCATACTGGGAGTGGGATTAACCGCGTTTCAATGGCTGGGATTGGTGAGCGGTTTGATGCGGAATCCAAAAATATGGGCACAATCGCTTGATATGGATATCGTTTCCCTAATTTGTTTTGTGGTAATTCTTGGCGTTTTAATACCGCTTGCCATCAAGCGCTACAAGAATTCTGCGTCAGGCATGACGCAGAGTGAACCGCTCAATGAGCAGAATTTGGCTTCGCCCGATGTAATTGATGTCCCGGAAACGGCAGTTGCATTTTCGGGAGCAGATCATGTACAGAATCATGAAACAGAATCAGGCGCTGGAGAACAACAAGCGAGATTTTGCCATAAATGTGGCGCAAGACTGCGGGAGGAAAGCCGATTTTGTGCCGTTTGCGGGGCGGAAATCCCCAAGCTGGAGCAATAATACCGCAATTTTACCGCTTCCAGGTTGGGACTGGTTGCGATAGCTGGGACTAATTGGGACTGTGGGCGATGGAAAACCGTGATAAACAGGGCTGTTTGGGACTGTTTGGGTATCACTTTGAAGCGGCGTTCTTGCAGGTCAAGGACATGGTATTGAAGGACGCGGTCGAAGAAAGACGGCGGAAAGACGCGGAAATGCTGGCGAATAGTTGAGAAAACGGAACTTTTTAGAAGAAAATGCGGTACAGCTTGTTTGGCTGTACCGCATTTTTACCGCTTCTACGTTGGGAGTAAATGGGACGAAAAGGGAAAAGGTGGTGCTGTTTAGGGGTAGTGTTCTGGACAGTACCATCTTTTTCATTTAGCTGTTGGATCATCTGTCCGTCCCAAAAGATAATCAACGGATACATTAAAGTAATCTGCAAACAGGACCAGCGTCTCATAGTCTGCTTGGCGCACTTCATTTTCATATCGGCTTATTGTATTTTGACCCATGCTTAAATCCATTGCAAGCTTTACTTGTGAAACACCGCGGTTCTTTCGTAATTCTTTTAATCTGAAAATTTGAATCACCCCATCAAGAAGTACTTTCTTGACAGAATTATCCCATAATGGTATTCTAGTTTTATCCCGATATGGTATATTATGAGGAGGAGAACTATGCATTTTATAGAATCTAACCCATTACCTAAGGTGTGCCAAGAGTGTGAAGATAGGAAGACGTGCCTTGCTAAAGGGGAGGGTGAGTGGTGCTGTGATGAATGCGACTACCTAGGGGAGCGGTTTGTTATGGTTCCAAATGGCACAGGAAATGAAAATCGGTTGCAGGCTTCTGTGGAAGCTGCTGCTTGTCCTGCTCGGCATCTTCGCCGTCACCTTCACGGTCTACTTCTTCAACCTCGATATGAAGCTGACCGCCGCCATCGAACCGTGGCTGATCAGGCACTATGACCGGATCGAGAGGGACCGGCATTTGTAAAGACACAGTCGAATATCCGACGAAAGCCCGGGGGCCGCGTCCCCGGCTTTCTTTTTGAACGATTTATGAATTTTCAAAAAATCATCCAAAATATTGCAAATTTTCTCTTGCATTTGCGCGGTGTCTGCGCTATCATAGCAACGTCGGTTAGCACTCGGATAAAAAGAGTGCTAACCACGATGATTGTTTTATCATTTTAGTATCAATAAAGGAGGCAATACCCATGAAACTCACACCGCTTGCTGACCGTGTCGTGGTCAAGCTCGTCGAGGCCGAGGAGACCACCAAGGGCGGCATCATCCTCGCGCCCAAGGCGCAGGAGAAGCCGCAGGTCGCGGAAGTCATCGCCGTCGGCCCCGGCGGCATGGTGGACGGCCATGACGTCGTGATGACCGTCAAGCCCGGCGACAAGGTCATCACCAGCAAGTATTCCGGCACCGAGGTCAAGGTCGACGACGTCGAATACACCATCGTCCGCCAGTCTGACATTCTCGCGATCGTTGAATGAGTCAAGGGGGAACAGGTTCCCCCTTGAGAATCCCCCGGACGGCTCGCCGCAGCGCACTCGCTGCGCTCGCACGTTTGCGAGCCGCAAAGTGTGTTTTGCCACGCGCATGTCGCGGCAAAACACGATCTGAATTTTTTCGCCTTGCGGCGAAAAGCACATGAATGGAGGCAAACTATTATGGCTAAGCTCATCAAGTCCGGCGAAGAGGCGCGCAAGGCGCTGGAAGCCGGCGTCAATACCCTCGCCGATACCGTCAAGATCACCCTCGGCCCCAAGGGCCGCAACGTCGTGCTCGACAAGAAGTTCGGCGCTCCGCTCATCACCAACGACGGCGTGACCATCGCCAAGGAGATCGAGCTGGACGACCCGTTTGAGAACATGGGCGCGCAGCTCGTGCGCGAGGTCTCCACCAAGACCAACGACGTCGCGGGCGACGGCACCACCACCGCGACCCTGCTCGCGCAGAGCATGATCCGCGAGGGCCTGAAGAACCTCGCCGCCGGCGCCAACCCCATCGTGATGAAGAAGGGCATGAAGAAGGCTGTCGAGGCCGCCGTGACCACCATCAAGGCGAACAGCCAGAAGGTCAAGGGCACCGAGGACATCGCCCGCGTCGGCACCGTGTCCAGCGGCGACGAGTTCATCGGCAAGCTGATCGCCGAGGCGATGGAGAAGGTCTCCGCCGACGGCGTCATCACCATCGAAGAGGGCAAGACCGCCGAGACCTACAGCGAGGTCGTCGAGGGCATGATGTTCGACCGCGGCTACATCACCCCGTACATGGTCACCGACACCGAGAAGATGGAAGCCGTCGTGGACGACGCCTATCTCCTCATCACCGACAAGAAGATCTCCGTCATCGCGGACATCCTCCCGCTGCTCGAGCAGCTCGTCCAGAGCGGCAAGAAGCTCGTCATCATCGCCGAGGACGTCGAGGGCGAGGCGCTGTCCACCCTGATCGTCAACCGCCTGCGCGGCACGCTCAACGTCGTGTGCGTCAAGGCGCCCGGCTTCGGCGACAGACGCAAGGAGATGCTCCAGGATATCGCCATCCTCACCGGCGGCCAGGTCGTCAGCGAGGAGCTGGGCTATGATCTCAAGACCGCCGACGTCTCCATGCTCGGCCGCGCCAACCAGATCAAGGTCACCAAGGAGAACACCACCATCGTCGGCGGCAAGGGCGACAAGCAGAAGATCGCCGACCGCGTCGCGCAGATCCGCAACCAGATCGGCCTGACCACCTCCGACTACGACAAGGAGAAGCTGCAGGAGCGCCTTGCCAAGCTGGCCGGCGGCGTCGCGGTCATCAAGGTCGGCGCTGCCACCGAGACCGAGATGAAGGAGAAGAAGCTCCGCATCGAGGACGCGCTCAACGCCACCCGCGCGGCAGTTGAGGAAGGCATCGTCGCCGGCGGCGGCGTCGCCTACGTCAACGCGGTCGCCTCCGTCGAGGCGCTGCTCGGCGAGGTCGAGGGCGATGAGAAGACCGGCGTCAAGATCATCGCGCAGGCGCTCCAGGAGCCGATGCGCCAGATCGCCAAGAACGCGGGCATCGACGGCAGCGTCGTGCTCGAGCGCGTCAAGACCTCCGGCAAGATCGGCTACGGCTTCGACGCCTACAAGGAAGAGTACTGCGACATGATCCCCGCGGGCATCGTCGATCCCGCCAAGGTCACCCGCAGCGCCCTTGAGAACGCCGCCTCCGTCAGCGGCATGGTGCTGACCACCGAAGCGCTCGTCACCGACAAGCCCGAGCCCCCCGCGCCCGCGGCTCCCGCCGGCATGGGCGGCATGGACGGCATGTACTAAGCCAGACGCTCTGCATCCCGATACCCCGAACAGGGTATCGGGATGCTTTTTTCTTCCAAATTCCCGAAAAAAGTTATTGACAAACCGGACAACTCTTTGATATACTAGCCAAGTCCTCGCGGATGGGAGCATTTGGCGGCATAGCTCAGTTGGCTAGAGCATGCGGTTCATACCCGCAGTGTCCCCGGTTCGAATCCAGGTGCCGCTACCAGAGAGCTGCGGGACGCTCGAAAGAGCGTCCCGCACTTTCTCCCAAACACCCTCGTAAACTCCGAGCACAAACCAGCGAAGCGTTTGTGCGAGGAAGAGGAGGCACAGCGGAATGAACGAGGCCTCGCGCTTGCGCGAGGACGAGCGATATGAAGCTTGTGCCGACGACGCGGCCCGTTGGTCAAGTGGTTAAGACACGGCCCTTTCACGGCTGTAACATGGGTTCGAATCCCGTACGGGTCACCATGCGGGGCGTTCGCGCCCCGCGATTTGGAGGCTTAGCTCAGCTGGTTAGAGCGCTCGCTTCACACGCGAGAGGTCTGCAGTTCGAATCTGCAAGTCTCTACCAAGCAAAAAAGACACGCGAAAGCGTGTCTTTTTTTCTTGGCAGAGTCGCGCCGCCTGCGCGGCGCTCATATCATTGGATCGTAAGCCTTGACGCGCATTTTTCGGCATTTCCCGCATCTGCCGTCTTGATACGAAAGCGTTTGTCATGCATAATTGTATGCGACAGAAACGCGCGGGAGCAACGCCGCGGCGATGATCGACGGGGACGCTCTGCGATCGGGACAGCTTACGGCTCGATGGCGCAGCCGCCCTGCGGACGGATGCGCAGGACGTGGCACTTGCCCGCGCCGAGCACGCGCTCCATGCCGCGCTTGAACGCCGCCGTCTGCTCCGTCGGCACGAACGCCTGGATCGTGCCCGCGAAGCCGCCGCCGTGGACGCGCACCGCGCCGGAACCGCGCAGCAGCTTTTTCGCCAGCGCGACGGACAGCAGCACCGCCTGCCGCCTCGGATCGGCGAAGGGGCTGAGGTTCTGCAGCTTCAGCGCGGACGATTCGCCCGAGGCGCTGACCAGCGCGAGGAAGCGGTCGAAGTCGCCCGCCGCCAGCGCGTCCGCCTCCTCCTGCGCGGCGCGGTCGTCGTCGTAAAAGTGCATGGCGCGCAGCACGGCGCGGTCGCCGCAGGTCTCGCGCAGCGCGGGCAGCGCCGCGAGGAACTCCGCCTCCGGCACCTCGCGCAGGAAGCGCCTGCCGAAATACGCCGCGACGGCGCCCATCTCCTGCGGGATGGCGGCGTAGTCGCCGGTCAGGTCGTCGTGGCTGGAGCCGGTGTCGATGATGCACAGCGCGTGGCCCGAGCGGGAGAAGTCGTAGTCAACCTTTTTCACGACGGGGGAGGCGGGGTCGTTGAAGTCGATGGAGATCGCGCCGCCCACGGAGCAGCCCATCTGATCCATCAGGCCGCAGGGCTTGCCGAAGTAGACGTTCTCGGCGTACTGGCTGATCTTCGCGATCTCAACGCTGTCCAGCGCGCCGCCGCAGAAGAAGCGGTTGACGACGTTGCACAGCAGCACCTCGAACGCCGCCGAGGACGAAAGCCCCGAGCCGGAGAGGACGTTCGACGTCATGCAGACGTCAAAGCCGCCCACCGGCCAGCCCAGCTCCGTGATCCTCGCCGCCACGCCCCGCACCAGGGACGCGGTGGTGTTTTTTTCGCTCTCGCGCGGCGCGAGCCGCTCCAGCTCCACCTGCAAGGGCGCGTAGCCCTCGGAAAAGACGCGGATCGCGCGCGTGCCGTTCGGCGCGGCGCAGGCGAGCATGTCCATGTCCACGCTGCCGCAGAGCACGTGCCCGCGCTGGTGGTCGGTGTGGTTGCCGCCCAGCTCCGTGCGTCCCGGCGCGCTGAACAGCGCCGAGCGGTCGGCGAAGCGGGGGAAAGTCTCTTCAAAAACCGACGCGATGCGGATCGCCCGCTCACGCGCTGCCGCGGCGTCGCCGTAGAGCGCGGCGAGCGCGGCGTCGTACGCGCCCGAACGGAGCGCGGACAACAGATCGTTGTGTTCCATATCGTTCTCCTTTGCGGATTTCGTTGCCCTCGCCTTACGCTTCGCGCGTCAGGTGGAGCTGCGCGGACGGGTAGTCGCCCAGCATCTGCGGGAAGGTGTAGCCGCCGTTCATCAGCGCCGCGCCGGTGAGGACGTGCACGTCCTCGTCGATGCGGTAGCGCGCGTCGGGGTCGAGCCCGCGCAGGCGCAGGCGCAGCGGCGCGCGGTTGGGCTGCGGGCTGGTGACGACGAGGTTGACGATGCTGCGGGACTTGTCCTCGCTCACCATCTGCCACGCGGCGTACCAGCCCTGCGTCACGTCGGTCAGGCGGTAGTACAGCCCGTCGCGGAGCACGTCCTCGTCCTCGTGGAACTGGACGATCTGGCGTTTGATCTCCGCCTTGTCCTCCGCCGGCAGCTTCGTGAGGTCCAGCTCGTAGCCGAACGCGCCGGACATCGCCACGACGCCGCGCGTCTCGATGGGGGTGCTGCGCCCTGTCTGATGGTTCGGCGAGGCGGAGACGTGCGCGCCCATCGCGCTGACGGGGTAGCCGTAGGACGTGCCGCCCTGAATGAGCAGGCGCTCGATGGGGTCGGTGTCGTCCGAGCACCAGATCTGCGGCGTGTAGTAGAGCATCCCCGCGTCGAAGCGCCCGCCGCCGCCCGCGCAGCCCTCGAACAGGACGCGCGGGAACGCGCCCGTCAGACGCTCCAGCAGCTCGTAGACGCCCAGCACGCAGCGGTGCGCGACCTCGCCCTGCCGCTCCGCGGGGAGGGCGTGGGAGTAGACGTCGCTGAGGGCGCGGTTCATGTCCCACTTGACGTAGGAAATATCGTTCTCGCGCAAAAGCGCCGAAAAACGCTCGAAGAGGTAGTCCCGCACGTCCTGACGCGAGAGGTCGAGCACCAGCTGGTTGCGCGACATCGTCGGCAGGCGGTTCGGCGCGGCAAGCGCCCAGTCGGGGTGCGCGCGGTAGAGGTCGGAGTCCTCGTTGACCATCTCCGGCTCAATCCAGATGCCGAATTGCAGGCCGAGGGCGGTGATGTTTTCGATAAGATTATGTAAACCACCGGGCAGCTTGTCGCGGTTCTCGAACCAGTCGCCGAGGCCCGCGTTGTCGTCCCTGCGCCCGCGGAACCAGCCGTCGTCCAGCACGAACAGCTCGACGCCCAGCGCCTTCGCCTCCTGCGCCAGCGCGAGGATCCTGTCCTCGTTCAGATCGAAGTACGTTGCCTCCCAGTTGTTGATGAGCACGGGGCGGCGGGCGAGGCGGTGCACGCCGCGGCAGACGTTGCGGCGGATGACGCGGTGGTAGTTGTGGCTGAGCTGAGTGAGGCCGTCGGCGTAGCTCAGGATCGCCTCGGGCGCGCAAAAGCGCTCGCCGGGCGCGAGCGTCCACGCAAAGCCCGTCTCGTCGAGGCCCATGACGACGCGCACGTCGTCGCCCTGCGCGCGCTCGATCTCCGCCTGGAAGCCGCCGGAGTACATCAGCATCAGTCCGTAGCAGTCGCCGTGTTCCTCCGTCGCGTCATGATCGCAGACGATGACGAAGGGGTTGTGGTGGTGGCTGGACATGCCGCGCTTCGAGCCGACGGTCGTGATACAGTGGCCGATGGGCGCGCGCTCCGGCTGGCGCTCGAGGCAGTGCCGCCCGTGGAAGTGGAGCAGGTCCCAGCCGCCCGCGGGCAGGTCGAGGCAGACGGACGCCGCCTTGGTCAGCGTGATGGGCTGATCGCCGCCGTTGACGAATTCCGCCGAGCGGGTGATAACGTCGAGCGCCGCAAACACGCCGTAGCGCAGGAGCAGCGTCAGCCCCGTGGCGTCGTCGCGCAGCGTGACGGTCAGCGTCTCCGCCTCGCCGCCGTTGTCGTACACGGCGGGCAGGCCGGGGATGGCGTACTTGCCCCGCGCGATCTCATGCGAGACGTAGCGGAAGCTCGCGCAGCGGCTCCCGTCGCCGTTGACGGCGGCGACGCTGTGGAGGCGGTAGTCGCCCACGCCGAAGGAGCTGTACTCCTGCGGCAGGCGGTCGAGCGAATAGCCGCGGTCGAGGCGCAGCTCGTAGGGGTTGCCGGAAAAGCCGCAGTCGTACCCGCGGATCTGGAAGGACATATCCTGCGCTCCGACGCGCCCGCCGTAGTGCAGGTGGAGCAGATCACCCAGCCCGTCGATCCGCATCTGATAGTCGCTGCGCGCCGTCGTCAGCGTCAGCAGCTTCGCCTGGTTGTCAAAATGAATACTCATGGGTGCTACTCCTTTTCCGGCGCAGTCACAATGCGCCGGAAGCATTATAACACAGCCTCCGGCGCTTTGTATATGTCCCGATCAAATTATTTCGGCTTGCCGGCAGGCCATCTCAGCCCTGTTCCGCAAGCTCCCGCAGCGCTGCGGCCGCCGCGTCGATCTCGTCCTCCGTGGTGAAATACGAAAAGCTGAAGCGCACCGCGCCCTGCGCCCTCGTGCCCAGCGCCTCATGGAGCCGCGGCGCGCAGTGGGCGCCCGCGCGGACGGCGACGCCGTAGTCCTCCGCCAGCGCGTCCGCGACCTCGCCGGAGTCGATGTCGCGGATGTTGAGCGACACGATGGCGGCGTGTTCGCCGGAAAAGTCGCCGTAGACCGTCACGCCGGGAATCGCGCGCACGGCCTCGTAAAACCGCCGCGTCAGCGCCGCTTCGCGCGCCTCGATCGCGTCGAGCCCCGTTTCGTTGATCCAGTCCGCGGCGGCGGACAGTCCGGCGATGCCGTGAGCGTTCAGCGTGCCCGCCTCCAGCCGCGTCGGATACTGCTCCGGCTGCGCGCGGCGGTAGGTCTGCACGCCGGTGCCGCCGACCTTGAGCGGCGCGATCTCCACGCCCTCGCGGACGCAAAGCCCGCCCGTGCCCTGCGGGCCGAGCAGCGCCTTGTGCCCCGTGAAGCAGAGCACGTCCGCGCCGAGCTCCTCCATATCCACGCGCCGCGCGCCCGCGGTCTGCGCCGCGTCCACGACGACCAGCGCGCCGCGCGCGTGCGCGATCTCCGCGACGCGGCGCACGTCGAACACGTTGCCCGTCAGGTTCGAGGCGTGGGTGCAGACGACGAGCCGCGTGCCGGGCGTGACGAGGCGCTCAAAATCGCCATAGTCCAGCCGCCCCCGCGTGTCGGCGGGAACGAAGCTGATCTCCGCGCCGCGCTCCGATGCCATGCGGTAGAGCGGACGCAGGACGGAGTTGTGCTCGCAGTCGGTGCCGACCACGCGGTCGCCGGGGCGGACGAGGCCGCAGATCGCGGTGTTCAGCGCCTCGGTGACGTTTGCGGTGAACACGACGTGGTCGGGGCGCTTGCAGCCAAAGAGCGCCGCCAGCTTTTCGCGCGCGGCGTAGATCGTCCGTCCGGCGTCCGCCGCGCCCTCATGCGCGCCGCGCGCGCTGTTTCCGAGGCTGCCGAGCGCGCGCACGACCGCCTCCGCCACCTGCGGGGGCTTCCGCAGCGTCGTCGCCGCGTTGTCGAGGTAGATCATGCGTCGCGCCCCTCCGTCTCCGCGAGAAACGGGAATTTTTCCGCAAACAGCCGCTCGCCGAAGGCGCGCAGCTCCGCGCAGTAGGCGTCGTAGGCGTCCAGCAGGCGCCGCGCGTCGTCGGTCAGCGCCGCGCCGCCGCCGTTTTTGCCGCCGGTGCTGGAGGAGAGCAGCTTGAAGCCCAGCTCCGCCTCGGCGGTCTTGGTGATCATCCACGCCTTGGAGTACGCCATCTCCATCGACTGCGCCGCCGCGCGCAGGGAGCGGTGCGTATCCACGCGGCGCAGCAGCTCCGCCACGCCGGGGCCGAAGCACTTGCGCGCGCCGAAGATGCGCGCCGAGATCACGGGATGCAGTTCCTTCGCCATCGTCGTCACGCCTTTCTCGTTGATTTGCGTATAGTATATGCTTTTTTCTGCCTCTTGTAAAGCGCGGCAAATGTGATATACTTTGCAAAGAATAACGTTCGGGAGTTTTGCGCATGAGAGAGAAAAAGCCCTGCGTCGTCGTCACCTTCCACACCACGGCGGAGGCGATGGCGACGGAAAAGCTGTGTCAGGCGAAACGCCTTGCGGGGAAGCTGATCTCCGCGCCGCGCGCCCTGTCGGCGGACTGCGGCATCGCGTGGCGCGGCGCGGCGGAGACCCGCGCGGCGCTTGAAGCGGCGCTCGCCGCGGAGGGGATCGAGTACGCGGGCGTGTACGAACTGGAGCTGTGAGATGACCATTTCCGACCTGCTTCACATCGGGCGCGGCGTGACCGCGCTCATCGGCGGCGGCGGCAAGACGACGCTGCTGTACGCGCTGACCGAAGAGCTGCGCAAAAAGGGGACGGTGATCCTCTGCACCTCGACGCACATCCTCGCGCCGGAGCAGTACCCGCTTGTCACCGGCGGCGCGGAAGAGCTTGCGGCGGCGCTCACGGCGCACGGCGCGGTCTGCGCGGGAACGCCCGCGGAGGGAGGCAAGCTGACCGCGCCGCGCATATCGTTCGAGGCGCTGGCGGCGCTGGCGGACTACGTGCTCGTCGAGGCGGACGGCGCGAAGCGGCTCCCGCTCAAGGCGCACGCGCCGCATGAGCCGGTGATCCCGGCGAACGCGGGGCGCACCGTGCTGGTCGTCGGCGCGGACGGCTTCGGCAGGCCGATCCGCGACGTCTGCCACCGTCCCGAACGCTGGGCGGAGCTTGCGGGCGCGGGGACCGGCGACCTCGTCACGCCGGAGCTTGCGGCGCGCGTCATCGCTGCCGAGGGGTTTGGCGACAGATGTTATGTAAACAAAGTGGAGTCCGCCGCGGCGTATGAGGCGGCGGCGGAGCTGGCGAAGCGTTTGAACTGCCCCGTGGTCGCGGGCAGCTTGCACAAGGGGGTATACACACGCTTTTAGCGTGCGTATCATCATGCCGTTTCGCGCGCCGCTTGCGCGGCAGCCGCGAAACATGGCGAATCATCCTCCATGTGCGGGGAATGATTCGAACGATTTACGTTAGGACAACACATGGAGGATGATTTATGCTTATCCTGATCCGCGGCGCTGGCGATATCGCCAGCGGCGTCGCGCTGCGCCTGTGGAGGGCGGGCATGGCGGTCGTGATGACCGAGATCGAGCGCCCGACCACCATCCGCCGCACCGTCGCGTTCTCCGACGCGGTGGTCAGCGGCGAACAGACCGTCGAGGACGTGACGGCGCGGCGCGCGGCGGACGCGGACGAGGCGCGCGAGCTGCTCCGCGCGGGCATCCTGCCCGTGCTGGTCGATCCCGCCTGCGCGAGCCGCGCAGCGCTCGCGCCCGACGCGCTGGTGGACGCGATCCTCGCCAAGCGCAACCTCGGCACATCCATCAGCGACGCGCCGGCTGTGGTCGGCGTCGGGCCCGGCTTCACAGCGGGCGCGGACTGCCACGCGGTGGTGGAGACCATGCGCGGGCACACGCTCGGACGCGTGTATTACGAGGGCTCCGCGCTGCCGAACACCAACATCCCCGGCCTCATCGGCGGCTTTGCGGGGGAGCGCGTGCTCCGCGCGCCCGCGGACGGCGTGTTCACCGGCACGCGGCAGATCGGCGACCGCGTCGAGGCGGGAGAGACCGTCGGGATCGTCGCGGGCGTGCCGATGAAAGCGACGATCTCCGGCGTGCTGCGCGGGCTGATCGCGGACGGCGTGACGGTGAAGCGGGGCATGAAGTCCGGCGACGTCGATCCCCGCGGCGAGGCGGCGTACTGCCGCACCGCGTCCGACAAGGCGCTTGCCGTCGGCGGCGGCGTGCTGGAGGCAATATTGCATTTGGGAGGCAATCATGGAAAATGAAGTCAAGCTCACGAAGCTCGCCAAGTGCGCGGGCTGCGGCGCGAAGGTCGGCGCGGGCGTGCTGGCGCAGCTGCTCGTCGACATGAAGGTGCGGCGCGACCCGAACCTGCTCGTCGGCTTCGACAAGAGCGACGACGCCAGCGTCTACAAGGTGACGGACGAGCTGGCGCTGGTGCAGACGGTGGATTTCTTTCCGCCCATCCACGACGATCCCTACACCTTCGGGCAGATCGCCGCGACCAACGCGCTCTCGGACGTCTACGCCATGGGCGGCGAGCCGAGGCTGGCGCTCAACGTCATGGCGGTGCCGAAGGACATGCCGCCGGAGACCGTGCACGAGATTTTGCGCGGCGGCTACGACAAGGCGTATGAGGCGGGCGTCATCATCACCGGCGGCCACAGCATCCTCGACGACGAGCCGAAGTACGGCCTCGCCGTGACGGGTTTCGTCCATCCCGACCGGGTGCTGACCAACAGCGGCGCGAGGCCCGGCGATGTGCTGATCCTCACGAAGCCGCTCGGCATCGGCATTCTGACCACGGCGGCGAAGGTGGAGCTGACCAGCGCCGAAGGCGCCGCGCTGGCGACGAGGCTCATGACGACGCTCAACAAGTCCGCGCGCGACGTAATGGTGAAGTACCGCGTCCACGCCTGCACGGACGTGACCGGCTTCTCGCTCATGGGCCACGGCCTGGAGATGGCGCAGGGCAGCGGCGTCGAGCTGCACCTGAACGTGGACGACATCGACCTGATCGGCGAGGCGGTGGAGCTGGCGCGTATCGGCGTCCTGCCGGAGGGCATGTACCGCAACCGCTCCTTTGCCGAACCGTGGGTGGACGCGGGGGACGTGGAGCTGGCGCGGCAGGACGTGCTGTACGATCCGCAGACCGCGGGCGGACTGCTGCTCGCCGTCGATCCCGCCGACGCGGCCGCGCTGCTCGCGGAGCTGAAGGGCGTCGTGCCATCGGCGCAGCGGATCGGAACGGCGGAGCCGTACCGCGGGGGGAAGCACATCTTCTTGCGATAAATCGCGTCCCAAACACTGCCCCTTGACAGATCGAGCGTGATACTTTAGAATGAACAACGATGAATGATAGAAAGGAAGCGATCATCTCTATGTCCAAACGCATCAATCCCCTTGTCCTTGCCGCCGGCGTCGCCGTCGGCGTCGCCGCCGTGCTGCTCACGGCGCTCGGCAATCCCGCCAACATGGGCTTCTGCATCGCCTGCTTCATCCGCGACATCGCGGGCGCGACGAAGCTCCACACCGCCGCGCCGGTGCAGTATTTCCGCCCGGAGATCGTGGGGTTGGTACTCGGCTCGACGGTCATGGCGCTCGTCACGAAGGAGTTCAAGCCCAGAGCCGGCTCGTCCCCCGCGACGCGCTTCCTCATCGGCGCCTTCGTCATGATCGGCGCGCTGGTGTTCCTCGGCTGCCCGCTGCGCATGGTCATCCGCATGGGCGGCGGCGACCTCAACGCCTTCGTGGGTCTCGCGGGCTTTTTCCTCGGCATCCTGATCGGCGTGTTCTTCCTCAAGAAGGGCTTTACGCTCAAGCGCGCCTATGAGGCGCCGCGCTTCGAGGGCAAGTCTCTGCCGGTGCTGCTCCTGCTGATGTTCTTCCTCTTCCTCATGGCGCCCGACCTGTTCGCCTTCTCCGAGAGCGGGCCTGGCTCCAAGCACGCGCCGCTGCTCGTCTCGCTGCTCGTCGCGCTCGTCGTGGGCGCGCTGGCGCAGAAGTCCCGCCTCTGCATGGTCGGCGGTATGCGCGACGCGGTGATGTTCCGCGACTTCAACCTGCTCTCCGGCTTCGCCGCGATCTTCGTCACCGTGCTGCTGGGGAACGTCATCCTCGGCAAGTTTACGGGCTTCTCGACCTACCTGCAGCCCATCTCCCACGCCAGCCAGCTCTGGAACCTGCTGGGCATGACGCTGGTCGGCTGGGGCAGCGTTCTGCTCGGCGGCTGCCCGCTGCGCCAGCTGATCCTCGCGGGCGAGGGCAACGGCGACTCCGCCGTGACCGTGCTGGGCATGCTGGTCGGCGCGGCGTTCGCGCACAACTTCAAGCTCGCCGGCTCCGCCGCCTCGCTGACGGACGGCGTCTATTCCGCGGGCGGCATCGGCGCCACCGGCAAGGCGGCCGTGTTCATCGGCTTCGCCGTGCTGCTGGTCATCTCGCTGCTCAACTCCACCATGCTCAGGAAGGAGGCAAAGTAACATGATCGACGCCAGAGGGCAGAGCTGCCCCATCCCCGTCGTGATGGTGCAGAACGAGGTCAAAAAGACCAAACCCGCGACGCTTCAGGTCAAGGTTGACGCGATGGTCTGCGTAGAGAACATCACGCGCTACGCCGCCTCGCAGGGCTACGCCGTGACCGTGGACGAATCGGACGGGGAGTACACCCTGACGCTCAAAAAGTAAGAAAAACACCCGGGAACCTAAAGGTTTCCGGGTGTTTTTTGGTGCCTCGTCGGGGATTCGAACCCCGGACACCCTGCTTAAAAGGCAGGTGCTCTGCCGACTGAGCTAACGAAGCGTTTTTATGAGGAACGGCGGAGGCCGTGAAAAAACGTGGCAGGGATGGCTGGACTCGAACCAGCGAATGAGGGAGTCAAAGTCCCTTGCCTTACCGCTTGGCTACACCCCTGTGTGGGGAAGAGGGATCGGGACGAACCCGATCCCTCCCCTGTTGTGGGGTGGGTAAAGGGACTCGAACCCTCGACACCCGGAACCACAATCCGGTGCTCTAACCAACTGAGCTACACCCACCACATA